>JBEPZV010000128.1:0-2547 GCA_041640655.1 bacterium | reverse complement strand
CTCCGCCGTGTACGATGCGACCAAGCACGCCGTGGAAGCCATCTCCGACGGGCTGCGAGGCGAACTGGCGCCCTTCGGCATCCACGTCATTGTGGTCCAACCGGGATTCATCCACACGGAATTCCTGAATGTCGCCAACGAGGTCTCGCGTTCGGTGCTGGAGCGCTCTGAACCATATGCGCCGTTTCTCGCCGATCTCGATCGCCGATACGAGCGCTGGCGCCGATGGGCCGGACGTCCGGAAGACGTCGCGGCGACCATCGAGCGAGCGCTTGCGGACGAGCCCCCACGCCCCCGTTATGCCGTTCCCGGACATGCGCGCCTGTTCCTCGCGCTGAAGCGCTGGCTCCCGGACGGACTGTTCGATCGGATGATGCGCCGGCAGATGGGGCTCATTCCCCGCTCTTCACCGAGTTGAAGAGCGGACGCGCGCTTCCCACGACCGGCTCCGTGCGGTACACTATCCGAGCGCAGACGACGCGCGCCACGGGACGGAACATGCCGGACGACATCATCAGCGTGGACCTCAAGGACGCGCACGGCGTGCGAGCGGTGAAGATCGCGCCGCGCGGGATCACGCGGCATCACCCGGAGCCGGTCTCGACGCCAAAGCCCTCATGGATTCGCGCCACGTTGCCGAGCGGCCCCGTGTACGGTGAGCTGAAGCAATTGGTGACGCAACTCCGCCTACATACGGTGTGCCAAGAAGCGCTCTGTCCGAATGTCGGCGATTGTTGGGGGCACGGGACGATGACGATCATGCTGCTTGGCCGCGTATGCACGCGCGCCTGCCGATTCTGCGCCGTGGCGACAGGGAACCCGCGCGGCTGGCTCGATCCCGACGAGCCACAGCATGTCGCCGAAGCCATTGCGGTCTTAGCCCGGCGCTATGGCCTGAAGTATGTCGTGCTCACGAGCGTGGATCGCGACGATCTCCCCGATGGCGGCGCGGCCCACTTCGCCGAGACCGTGCGCCGCATCAAAGCCCGCGTGCCCGAGGTGAAGATCGAGACGCTCACGCCCGACTTCCGCGGCGATCGCCGCGCGGTCGAGATGGTGCTCGAAGCGGGCGTGGATGTCTTCGCGAACAACCTGGAGACGGTCCGGCGCCTCACACCGCGCGTGCGCGATCCGCGCGCTGGGTACGACCAGACACTCCGCGTCCTGGAACACGCCAAGCGCTTCCGCCCCCAGGTGCTCACGAAAAGCAGCCTGATGCTCGGCCTGGGCGAGACTGACGAGGAGATTCGTCAGGCCATGCGCGACCTGCGCGCCGTCGGGGTGGACATCCTCACCCTCGGGCAATACCTGCGCCCCACGCGACACCATCTCCCCGTCGCGCGCTACGTGACGCCGGAAGAGTTCGATCGCTATCGGCAGTGGGGGTATGAGGAGGGCTTCCGCGAAGTCTTCAGCGGCCCCTTGGTCCGCAGCTCCTATCGCGCCGAACGCGTCTTCGCCGAAGCCCGACGCGAGGGATCACCGTGACCTCGGCGGATCGCGCTTCCTCACCGGCGCCGCTCAACTGCTCGTCATGGCGTGATGAAGCACTACCCTCCCGCTTCACTCGGCCAAGAAGACGTACACCTTCCCTTGGCCGGCGGGCAGAGTGAGCGTCCCCGGCTTGACGGAACCGATCACCACATCGCCGCGCCCATCGGCATTCACCTCTCCGATGGCCAACGCTACGGAGAACTGCGCGTTCGGATCCGGTGGAGAGGCTTGAAACAAGGCATCAGCAGCCGGATCCAATGCCGCTCCCCCCGCGAAGAGATAAGCGCTGCCCACGACGCCGTTGCCCTGGATGGCCACAGATCCGACCAGGATGTCCGCCCCCGCATCTCCCACCGCATTCCCCACAGCCAATGCACCGCCGAAGTTGTCATTTTGAGCGGGCGTGGGTGCGCGCAGCAGAAGATCCGCAGCGGTGTCAAACGGGCGGCCTCCGAAAAAGAGGTGCACCTCCCCCGGATTGCTCGTGGCCGTGAATAGAGACCGCGTGAGATTCGGATGCGGCGTCCCGACAGCGACATCCTCGATGCCATCCGCATTGACGTCTCCAACGGCGAGTGCCTGACCGAACCCACTGTTGCGCAGGGGAGCAGGCTGTTGTAGCGTCGCATCTACCGTCGTGTCAAAGGGCGATCCGCCGAAGAAGAGATGCACGCGCCCGGCTTCCTGAGCCCGACCGGCATCTTCATTGGGAGCCCCGACGACCACATCGTCGAAGCCGTCCTCATTGACATCACCGACGGCGATGGCGCTCCCGAAGGCCGCTCCACGTTGCGGCGCTGGGGATTGAAGCACGCGCGGGGGTCCGGGAAACGACGGTCCCCCTTCGTAGAGGAAGACCCGCCCGGCCTCATCCTGCGTCCCGATCCGGGCATTCTCCGCGCCGACGAGCACATCATCCCATCCGTCGCCGTTCACATCGCCCACGGCCAGTGCCCATCCGAAACGAGCCTGGGGATTCAAGCTCGGGAGCGGAAGTTCCACATCGGCTTGGGCATCCAGAGAAGGGCCGCCGAAGAAGACGTAGACGGCGCC
>JBEPZV010000127.1:0-2549 GCA_041640655.1 bacterium | reverse complement strand
GGAGCGGCCATCTCCAACGCGGTTGCCAATGCCATCGGCGTGCGCGTTCCGTTTTTGCCGCTCACGCCGGATCGGGTTCTGGAAGCCCTGGCGAAGAAGGGAGGGAGCCATGCGCGCGTTTGAGTACGTGAGTCCGACGACGAAGGAGCAGGCCGTCGCCCTGCTCGCCTCCAAGTGGGGGGAGACCGAGATCCTCGCGGGTGGCACCGATCTGCTCGCCCTCATGAAGGACGACGTCGTGCGGCCTCGGCGCGTGGTCAACATCAAGGAGATCGCGGAGCTGCGGGGGATCAGCTTCTCCCCGCGAGCGGGTTTGCGCCTCGGTGCGACGGCGACGCTCGAGGAGTTGCTCGCCCATCCCGATGTCGCGCGCCACTATCCGGCTCTGGTGCACGCAGTGCGTGGTATCACCAGCCCGCAGATTCGGAACATGGGGACCGTCGGCGGGGATCTGTGCCAGCGCCCCCGCTGCTGGTACTTCCGCGCGGGATTCGGTCTGCTGGCCCGTGATGAGACGGGGCGCTCGCTCGTGCTGGAGGGGGACAATCGGTACCACGCGATTTTGGGCAACGCGGGGCCGGCTTATTTCGTGAATCCGTCGAGCCTGGCACCGGCGCTCATCGCCTACGGCGCGCGGCTTCGCATCTTCGGCCCGCGCGGGACGCGCGAGGTTCCGGTCGAGCGGTTCTTCCGCATCCCACAGACTGAGGCCGAACGCGAATATGATCTGCAGCCGAATGAGATCGTGACCGAAGTTCTCGTGCCCCCGCCTCCGGCGGGCATGGTGAGCGCGACCTACGAGGTGCGCCATCGCGAAGCCCTCGATTGGCCATTGGCGACGGCGTCGGTGGCATTGGTGCTCGAAGGTGGGCGCGTGCGTTCGGCGCGCGTCGTGCTCGGGCAGGTCGCACCGATCCCCTGGCCATCGCCGGAAGCCGAACGCGCGCTCGTGGGAAAGACCGTGACCGCCGAAGTCGCGCAAGCTGCTGCCGACGCCGCCTTACAAAAGGCGCGCAGCTTGGGGAGGAACGGATACAAGATTCAGCTCGCTCGCGTCGCCGTGCGCCGGGCGATCGAGCGCGCTGTGCAGGAAGGAGCGCGATGATGATTGACGCCGAGCGATTCGCGGAGATCTCCTGGGCGCTTTGCCCGCACTTGCGATGGAAGACGCAATTTTATGTGGAGACATCCGCGGCTCCGCCCTCACCTCCCGATGACGGCTTCTTCTGGTGCGCGTTCACCCAGACGTGCCTGGGGCCGGATGGTGAGCTGGTGGAGCCCGAATCCTGCGCCTCTCCCGGCCGCACCTGTTACGGGACGGGGCAGGTGCGGTAAGATATCCTCGACAGGACGAGTACAGCGGCTCGACCGCAGACGCGGTCGTCGGTCGGGCGCTGTGAGATGCTCTGGGGAGGTGAGGTCTATGAAGCGAGGTACCGGAATCGCGATCCTGGTGCTCGTTGGGCTCTGTGGTAGCGCGCGCGCGCAGCAGATTCTCGGCGATTACGTCGAGACGCGCAGCGCCGATGTCTACACTGGTCCCTGCTTCGCCAACGCGGAGGCCGGCTTGATGGGCGATCAGGCCATCCTCGCCTGGCGCATTCGGCGAGGCGACTGGGACGGCGTCCGTTTGGATGGATTGAGCGTCGTCGGCATTGTGAAAGCGCGCGCCACACTCGGAGACCCTCAGGGGAATCCCTATCCGGCGAAGGCCATTGTGATCGTGGATGAGCGCGCGACGGATGCGCAACGACAGGCGCTCCTGCGGTTCGCTCAGGCGATGGCGGGCAAATTGCTCGAGAACGTCGTGCGCGTCGTGGCCGCGCCAATCCGCTTCGACATTCGGGACGCCGGCGAACATGCGACACGGGCGATCGTGCGCGCGGGCGAGCTGGCGCGGATCGAGACGCGCCCTTTGAGCGAACACGATCATATCTGCGGCAATGAGGAGGTCTTCTATCCTCCGCTCGCTCCGGTCCACCACGCGATGCCGGCCGTCGCCACGCTCAATGAGTTCCGCGGGGATGGGTTGGGCGTCACGTGGACGATCAGCGGCAAGCGCAGTGCGTTCGTCGGTCACTTCGCGCGGTGAGCGCGCGTCATCTGCTGGTGAAGAAGCCCATCGGATGGGAGCCATCACTGCATTCGATGGTGGCTCCCATGATTTCGCGTGGAATCATTGTGCGCCTTTTTTGTTCAGGAGGCGAAACGATGCGATGGTCTCATAAGGCCTACGTCATCCTCGCGCTTCTCTTCGCGGACCTCGTCTTCGCCCAAGGAGGTCGGGTGGAGATGATCGGCCCCTTGACGGAGCCATCGGTGCCGGAGTCCGTGCGACGCGCTCTGGAGCCGCGGGGATACCGTGTGCTTCAGGCCGATGGACGCATCGTGTGCGACGTGTGGTTCCGCGCCGCCATCCCTCTGCGCGCAGGGAGGGCGGCAGAACCGGATGTCGTCTATGCGGGGCTTGAGGAGTCCACACTCGTGGGCGTGATCGTCTTCCCGCAACCGACGACCGATTATCGAGGGCAGGCGATCAAGGCGGGAGC
>JBEPZV010000126.1:0-2567 GCA_041640655.1 bacterium | reverse complement strand
TTGTAGAGCATCACGTTCATGACGACCAGAAGCCCATAGCTGTGGAAGAAGGGGAGGATGCCGATGACGACGTCCTCTGCGCGCACCTGAGGGAAGGCCGCATCCACCTGGCAGATATTGGCGACCAAGTTGTAGTGCGTGAGCATGACGCCTTTGGGCAAACCGGTCGTCCCGCTGGAGGAGGGCAGCGCGACGACATCCTCGCGGGGGGAGATGGCGATCTCCGGCACGCGATCCGCGTCATCGAAGAGCTCCGTCCACGGCGTCGCGCCCGTCGCCGCTCCGATCGCGAAGACTTCGCGAACGCCTGCGGCGCGCGCCGCTTCGAGCGCTCTCTCCAGAAGCGGCGGGACCGTGAGCAAATACTTCGCCTCGGCGTCGCGCAATTGCCTTGTCAACTCTTCGACCGTAGCGAGGGGATTCACCGTCGCGGTGATCCCGCCAATGAGCGAGACCGCGTGGAAGGCGACGGCATACTCGGGCAGATTCGGGCTGTAGAGGGCCAGGACATCGCCCTTTCGGAATCCTCGTTTCCACAAACCCGCAGCGACCCGGCGCACCGATTCGGCCAGCGCGCGATAGCTCACCGACCGACCCGTCGGCCCGTCAATGAGCGCGGCCTTCTCCCCCCATCGCTCCGCGCGCTCCAGCACAAACGGCGTCAGTGGGACTTCCGGGATAGCGATCTCCGGATATGGGCCTCGCACGATCATACGGTCGCCCTCCTTTCGGCCAGAGTATATCCCGTCAGCGTCACACGGAGCAATTCGCAGCGGATGCGGGGAGCATCGGACGGAGGGTTCACAGGAAGAATCGGCTCAAGCGTTGCGCCAGCAGGCCCGCCAGCGGCGGGACGAAGAACGTCACGCCGAAGCGCAGCACGGTCAGCGGCGCGCCGACGAACGCGATCTCCAGCGGATAGCGGGTGAACGACCACACATGTGCGGAGGATACAGGATACCCCTCCGCGTTCCCGACGCGCAAAGGGAGGGGGGCGAATGCGTCGCGCTCATCACCGTGCCGGCCCCACTCCGGCGCGCCGGCTGCGGCGGATGACGATCGTCGCTTCCCTCAGAAGCGCGCTTGCGCTAGACTCTATCGCCCGAACGCGGGTTCACATGTCAGAACTCAGGAGGCGAAATATGTCGGAACATGAGCGACCACCGGAGGGCATGGGCCATAGCGAGGAGCGCGCTCCTCTCGGTCCTGTGGGCCGAATTGTGGGGCTCCTCTTCTCGCCGACGGAGACCTTCGCGGACATCGCCCGGCATCCGACGTGGGCGTTCATCCTGATCGTGACGATCGTGCTCTCGTCGGCCTCCCTCTTCTCCCTTCAATTCCGCGTCCCGAATTTGGAGCGACGCTACGAGGAGTTGGTTCGGCAGAAGATCGAGGAGGCTTTGGAGAAGCAGGGAGCGGCCAAGCCCCCTCAGGAGGCGTTGGACCGACAGGTCCAAGTGCAGAAGCGCATCTTTCGATTCCTTCCTCTTCTCCCCATCGGGGCCATCCCGATCGTCGCGCTTTTCCTGGCCGGGGTGTTCTTCCTGGGGCTGCTGCTACTTCAGGCCGAGACGACGTTTCGGAAGACGTTCTCGGTCGTGAGTTGGTCCTATGGGGTGACGTCGAGCCTGGGGGCCCTGCTGACGCTGATCGTGCTCTGGCTCCGCAATCCGGAACTCATTGATCCGACCAACCTCGAGGGGGTGGTCGTGACCAACCTGGGAGCGATACTCGGCCTGTCGGCGCAGAAGACCCATCCGGCGCTTTTCGCGCTCGCGACGTCGGTGGACATCTTCACGATTTGGTTCCTGATTCTGGCCTCGATCGGCTTCTCGGCCATCTCGCATAAGCTCTCGCGCACGAAGTCGGCCGTTCTGGTCTTCGTCCTCTGGGGAGTGTGGGTGGCCGGCAAGGTCGCCTGGTATACGTACACGGCGAGGGCATGAGGCGCCGATGGGGGTGGGCATGATGTGTCCCCCGGTCAATGCGGGCCGGGGGTGCGCTCGCTGCCCGCATCGGCGTCCGGGGTGATCACGTCTGGGGGTGTTTGCGGGGTCGGCCTCGCTTCCCGGTCGGCTGGTAACAGCCATATTGCAGCAGTTTGCGATAGAGCGTCTTGCGCCCGATCTTCAAGATGGCGGCCGTTCGGTCTCGATGTCCCCCCATGAAGTCCAGGGTGTAGAGGATGATGCGCCGCTCCACCTCATCCAGCGGGGTGCCCAGCGGGATCTCCACAATCGGGGGGGTCGCTCGCTCCCAGGATTCTTGGCGGGGCACGAAGTCCCGGAAGATCTCGGGCAGACATTCGAGGGTGATCAGTGGGCCGGTCGCTCGCGCCACGGCATGTTCGATGACGGCCTCCAGCTCGCGAATCCCCCCGGGCCAGTCATAGTTGCGCAAGCACTCGAGTGCGTGCTTGCTCAGTTCCAACTGCCCGCGGCCATACTTGCGCCGGTAGAGCTCCAGGAAATGCAGCGCGAGCGGGTAGATGTATTCGGGGCGCTCGCGAAGTGGGGGCATGAGGGACTCCAGCAGGACGCGACGCTCGACCTCTTCCATAGGCGCGC
>JBEPZV010000125.1:0-2684 GCA_041640655.1 bacterium | reverse complement strand
AGCGATCCGAACCCCTCGATGGTTCTCTTGAGGCTCTCGGCAAGCGGGCGCTCGCCGCTCACGATCGCGCGAAACTCCTCGCGGTCGAGCGTCCACGGATCGCGCTTCTCCGAGGCCGGAGGGGTGTAGACCTCGCCGGGCGCCTGCCCATGCGCCTGAAGGCGCTCGCGCACACGTCCCGAAGCGTCCAGCAGGAAGAGATTCGCCGCGCGCCCGAACAGCTCGGCGACGAGGATCGTCTCCTCATCAGCAGCGTCCTCCGCCCCCCCCACCGTCTCCCCCTCATCGGCATCCTCGCCCAGCTCCACGGGTACCGAGGCCCTTCGCTCGAAAGAGAAGCGCACAAGGCGATCGCATCGCACCTGCTCGATGGCGCGCAAGCGGGCACCGCGCAGCCGCGCTCGTACAAGGAGCAGAAAGGGCGTAGGCTCCGCGCTCTCCTCCGACACCTGTTCGACAAGATGCACGCGAGGCCAGCGTGGCGCCACCGAGAGCAGGAGCCACACGTTCCCCGGACGCCGATGGGGACGATAGAGCTTCATCAACAGAGTCGAAGGATCCGCCAAGCGAACTCGCTCCACGCGCGCGCCGAGGACCTCTTCCCTCAACTCCGCGACGATGCGAGACAATGTGAGCCCGTCCATGTTCCTTCGGTTTTATCACACCGGAGGTGAGTGTGCGAAGCGTTCGCGCGCAGGAAGCGGAAGGCCGAAGCAGGACTCGATGAATCCTCCCCGTCGCGCCCGGAGGCACCCTAGCGACCTCACGGCTGGCTCTCAGACCGCTGTCCCGCGGCTCATCGTCGCCGCGCGGGGCGATAGAGCCAGGGGGCATGAATCTCCTGGCTCTCGTAAACGGACTCGGCGACCCGCTTCACGACGATCCCCGCGAGAAGGTCCGCGAAGGTCCGACGCTCGCGATTGAAGAGGGCCCAGAAGAATCCGAAGAAGAGAGGGAGCGCTCCCAGAACAGTCCCCAGGATGTGTCGCACGGCCTGACCTGCCGAAGGCACATCCATCGTCTGCGCGTTCAACGCCAGCAACCCCGCGATCGCCATCCCGACCGTTCGCCCGGCCACACTCAACATGATCACCTCGTAGAGGATGCCGACCACCGCCGCAGTCCCCACCAGCGTGATCCGCACCAGGCGCTGAGAGAGATCGCCATATACGATCTCGACGGCGGCGACGAAGGGGATCGTGCTGAAGGCGATCACCCCAAGATCTATGAGCGCGGCGCCGAGCCGTCGCACGAGCGAAGCCGGTGCGATTTGCTCAACGGCCTCTTCACGGGGGAGCCAGAGGGCCGCTTCACTCCGCGGGCGCGCGAACGCTGATCGCTCGTTTCCGAACCTCTCGGCTTCTCCTCCCACGTCGAGATCGAGGTCCTCGATCTCCTCGCGAAGCTGCGCTCCTTCGTCTGCGACCGGAGGCTCCATGGGGAGCGCGCGCTCCTGAGGCCCTGCGCTCTCGCGGGGTGATGGATTCGGAAGGTCGCCAGCGTTCTCCGAAGAGCGCGCGGGCTCCAGGTTCGACTGTCGCGCGCGGGTCACGGTCGTCTCAGCGAGCGCGCGGCGTTCTTTCGCCGAAGCGGATGCCGGGTGCGCCCCTGAAGGGGGGAGCGATTCTGCGTCCATCGCCCTTCGCGCCGGCTCGGGAGGCCCTTCCCCACGCCGCTCGCGAATGGCGCGCACGCGCTCCCGAAGCTGTTCCTTCCATGCCGGAGGCCCCGGAGGTCCCTCAGAAGAGGGCCCATCCGAGGGATCTGGTACAGGCTGGCCGGGAGCCGCATCGCGCGCTCGCGCTCCGGGGAAAGGGATCACCACCGACCCCGTGCTCCGCGCTTCCGCTCGATCGGTCGCTCGCTCCTGAGCCTGTGCCGAAGGAACCGCTGCCTGTGGGAACTTCATCCCGCAATACCGACACGTCGCATGAGCTGCCGATTGAACAAAGCCGCATCTTGGACATCTCATAGCTTCTCATCCCTGCCCGAGCCAGAGGTCGGACGTCGTATGTGTCGGCTAGCATGGTAGCAGAATTTCCCCGCCGAGGCAATCACATTTTTGGAACCGCGCGCAGGCAGACGGCCTTCTATCGAGCTCGACGTCCTCTCGCCGAAGCTCCGCGCGCGGCCGATGTTTTGCCCTCCAGCTCATCGGCCAGCGGTGCGGCATCATAGAGCTTGCGCAGCGCTTCGAGGATCGCCGCACTGTGGACGGCCACGGCGCGATTGGTCTCCTCGATGTAGACGAAGTTCCCGACCAGACTCTCGATGTTCCCATCGAAGATGACGCCCACCAGCTCCCCCTGGCGATTGATCACCGGAGAACCGGAATTCCCGCCGGTGATGTCGCACGTGCTCACGAAATTGAGCGGCGTCGAGAGGTCGAGCCGGTGCCGTCGCTCCCACACGCGAGCGGGAAGATGATACGGCGGCTTCCGATCGAAGCCGTGCGCGCGATCGAAGAGCCCGTAGAAGGTCGTCTTCGGCGGCACCTGTGTCCCATTCATCGGATAGCCGCGGACCGTCCCGTAGGCGAGGCGCAGCGTGAAGGTCGCATCGGGATAGACCGATTTGCCGAAGACGGCGAATCGCGCCCGCCCGATCTTCGCCCCGGCCGCCTGACGCACGCTCGCGACGTTCTCCTCGAACCAGCGCTGCATCTGGCGGAGGATCGGGTCCAC
>JBEPZV010000124.1:0-2736 GCA_041640655.1 bacterium | reverse complement strand
AGGAAGCTCACGGCATTGAGATAGAAACATCCGGCCACGCCGATCGCGCCGACAGCGAACCCCGCGAGCGTCGGTCCGATGACGCGCGAGAGGTTGAATTGGATCGAATTCAACGCGATCGCGTTCAACAGCTCCTCAGGGCCGACCAGATCGCGAACGATCGCCTGATAGGTCGGCAACGTCAGCGCCGTCATCATCCCGCTCAGGAGCGCGATGATCGCGATCTGCCCGACCGTCACACGATGCAGCTCCGTCAGGACCCCCAACCCTACGGCCAGCAGCATCAAGGCCGTTTGGGTCATGAGCAAGAGCTTTCGCCGATCGAAGAGATCGGCCACGACGCCTCCGACGAGCGAGAGGACAAGGACGGGGAGCGATCCCGTGAACCCGACGAATCCGAGCCAGAAGGGGGAGTTCGACAGTTGCAACACGAGCCACCCTTGCGCGACCGATTGCATCCACGTCCCGATGTTAGAGAGGAAGGAGCCCACCCAGAAGAGGCGATAATTGCGATTCCTCAAGGCGCGAAACGCGTGGCCGAATCCGCGAGGCCTCCACGCGCTTGCTGCAACTGCCGTCTCCGCGCGATCCACACTGACCTCCTGAAACCCCACCTCCATCGAAGCAATGTATGCGGCGCCCGCCTTCGCTGTCAAGCAACGTCGTCCGCCCCTTCGCCGTCGCGCGCCTCCTTGCGTTCGCCGGAGACTTTACGAAGATTTCACTTGTGACTCCGCGCGGATTCGCCTAAAATCTTGCTCGTGTTGGATGGGCGTGACAAAGAGGGGGATCGGTGGTGGATCGTTGCTCTCATAACCTGACGAGAAAGGTCTCGGTCGTAACAACCTGATCTCAGGAGGGAGCATCGGTATGAACTGTGCCTTGTGCTTCACATGGCGTGTCACCTGGATGTTCGTTCTTCTCCTCCCCATGGCGGTTCCCGCATGGGCGCAGACGCAGGCCAGCACCGGGCAGATCGTCGGCCTCGTCCTGGATCCACAGGGGGCCGCTGTGCCGAACGCGAAGGTCACCATCGTGGAGACCATGACCGGTTTTCGCCGCGAGGTCTTCACGAACGAAGCCGGACAGTATCGGGCCGTGCTGCTTCCGGCCGGGCGCTACAGCGTGACGGTGGAAGCCCAAGGCTTTCAAACGCAGACGCGCACGGGCATCGAGGTCAATGTGGGTCGAGCGGTGGATGTGAACTTCACCCTCAAAGTGGGCGCGCTGGCCGAAGTCATCGAGGTGACGGCGAGTCCCGGCGTGGAGACGACGCGATCGGAATCCGGCGCCCTCGTCAATGCCCTCGCGATCCGCAACCTGCCGATCAACGGGCGCCGCTTCCACGATTTCATCCAGCTCACGCCGACCGTTCAGGTGGAGCCGCAACGGAATCAGCTCTCCTTCGCCGGTCAGCGCGGCATCAACAGCAACATCGCCATTGACGGCGCCGACTACAACGAACCGTTCTTCGGCGGTATTCGCGGCGGCGAGCGCTCCAACAACGCCTTCACGATCCCGCAAGAATCTATCGCCGAATTCCAGGTCGTGACCTCGAACTATGCCGCCGAATTCGGCCGCTCAAGCGGGGGGATCGTGAACGCGATCACGAAATCCGGCACCAACGAATTCCACGGGAGCGCCTTCTATCTGTTTCGCCACAAGGAGCTGACGGTGGAAGACGCCCTCGGCCAGCTCTCGTTGGCGACGCAGCATCAGTTCGGCGGCTCGATCGGGGGGCCGATCAAACGCGACCGCCTCTTCTTCTTCGGCGCGATCGAAGATCAGCAATTCTCGACGCCGCGTCAGGTCTTCTTCCCCCGACTCCTCGGCGTCGCTCGAACGCCAGAGAACCAAGAGGCCTATGACTTCTACAAGTCTCTGGAAGTCCCCTTCACCCAGACGAACGATGCGATCACCCTCCTGGTCCGAACCGATGCGCAATTCGGCGCGAATCACCGGCTCGCCATCCGCTACAATTTCAGCGACAACAATGCGGAGAACGCGAACGCGACGGGCGAACAACTGAGCCCCTTCACGAATCGCGCGCTCAGCAATAACGGGACGGAGAAGGATCGCACGAGCACGATCGTCGGGCAGTTGAGCTCCGTCCTGACGCCGCGCCTGCTCAACGAACTGCGCGCGCAGTATTCCTGGGAGAAGCGACCGCGCGAGGCCAACGCCCTGGCGCCGAACGTGAATACCTTCATCGGCTCCTTCGGCACGCGCAACTTCCTCCCGACGACGTTGACGGATTGGCGCGTCCAGATCGCCAACGCGCTGACGTGGAACCCCGGTCGGCACAGCGTGAAGTTCGGCGTCGAGTGGAATCACGTCTTTGTGAAGCAGATCTTCGGCTTCAATCAGACGGGGACGTTCAATCTCTCCGGGACGAACGTGGATGCCCATTTGCGCATCCTCTCGCTCACGCCGGGGGATCCGAACGATCACCGTTTCGACGACCGAAGCGTCACGTACGTGAGGCAGATCGGAAACCTGTTCCTGGAGATGCGGAGCAATGAGATCGCCCTCTTCGGGCAGGACAGCTGGCGCGTGGGGCGGAACGTCACGCTCTACTACGGCCTCCGCTATGAAGGACAATTCAATCCCGAGCCAGAGGTGAACAACACCACCCTCTATAATCTGGTGCGGAACTTCCGCTTCCCGCTCGGGCAGGTGGATCCGGCGCGCATTCCGGACAACACGGACCAGATCATGCCCCGGGGGGGGGGGGGG
>JBEPZV010000123.1:0-2758 GCA_041640655.1 bacterium | reverse complement strand
GGAACCGCCCGATGACGTCTATGACATTGTTCGCGTGCACGGTGGTGAAGACCAGATGCCCCGTGAGCGCCGACTGGATGGCGATCTGCGCCGTCTCCGGATCGCGAATCTCGCCGACCATGATCTTATCCGGATCATGCCGCAGGATCGAGCGCAAGCCCCGGGCGAAGGTGAGCCCTTTCTTCTCGTTGACCTGGATCTGCGTCACGCCTTTCAGCTGATACTCGACCGGGTCCTCGATGGTGATGATCTTCTCCTCCCCCGTTCGGATCTCGTTGATGGCCGCATAGAGCGTCGTCGTCTTGCCCGAGCCGGTGGGGCCAGTGACGAGGATCATCCCATACGGCTCGCGGATGAAATGTCGGAATTTTCGCAACGTCTCGGCGTCGAATCCGAGCACATCCAAGCGCAGGTCGCGGAATTTCTCGCTGAGCTGCTCCTTGTCGAGGATGCGGATGACGGCATCCTCCCCGTGAATGGTCGGCATGATCGAGACGCGGAAATCAATGGTGCGCCCGCGCACGCGCACGCGGAAGCGGCCATCTTGCGGGATGCGCCGCTCGGCGATGTCCAGCTCCGACATCACCTTGATGCGTGAGATGATCGTCTGGTGATGCTGAATATCAATGGGCGGTCCCGCCGGATAGAGCACACCGTCAATGCGGTATTTGATCACGACTTCCGAAGCGTGCGTCTCAATGTGAATATCGCTGGCGCGCCGCTCCAGGGCCGTCAGAATGACCGAATCCACGAGCTTCACAATCGGGCTCATCTCCCGATCGCCCATCAGGCGATCCAGGTCCAGGTCCTCCTCCCCCTGCTCGGTCTCCTTCACGAGTGCCACGCGCAGATGCTCGGTCGTCTCATCCAGGACGCGCTGCGAGGCATCGCCGCGCGTGAGCACGGATTCGATCGCCGAGGGTGTCGCCACTACCCAGCGCACCTTCTCCTTCAATCGCGCGCGAATCTCATCCAGACGCTCCAGATCCGTGGGATCGGCGACGGCCACAAGCAACGCGTCCCCCTCTCGTCGAACGGGGACGAAGCGATATTGCACCATCAGCTCGACGGGGAGCAGTCGCAGCAATTCCTGATCCATGCGCACGCGCGTGAGATCGAGAAACGGCAGCCGATATCGCTCGGCCAAGCGGCGCGCGCGCTGCTCTTCGACAAACGGATCCACGACCGTCGCGGCGGCCGCTCCGTTCTTCGCACTCAAGGCCTCAAAATAGGCGTTCGTGTTCTCGGCCATGGTCCTCCTCCTCTCCTCATCTCGCTCCCAAGGTCGAGATGAAGGTGAAGAGTGGCAGATACATGGAGAGCAGGACGAAGGTCACCAATCCGGCCATCAGCACGAGCATGATGGGTTGGATGAGCGTTGTCACCTGATTGAGCTTCACCTCCAGCTCGGCATCATAGAAATTGGCCAGCTCGTCGAGCATCTCCTTGAGGCTCCCGGCCCGCTCGCCGACGCGCACGATGTCAATGGCCAGAGGCGGGAGCCACCCCGCCTCCTGCAGACTGTCGGCGAAGGCTTGCCCTTCTTGAAGGCGGCGCAGGACGATGCCCGACGTGCGCCCGAGCACGCGATTGGTGAGCGTCTCGCTGGCCACGCGGAAGGATTCGACCAGGGTGATGCCCCCTCGCAAGAGCGTCGCCAAGCTGCGCGCCAGTTGCGCCACGGCCAGATCGCGCACGATAGGTCCGACGATCGGGAGCTTCAAGATCAGGGCATCCAGCGCCGCGCGCCCGCCCTCGGTCCGCCGCCAGAGCATCAGCCCGACGATCAGCGCGAGGAGAGCCGGAATGCCCCACACGAGGTTCTCCCTCACGCCCTGCCCGACGGCCAGAACGATCTGCGTGATGACGGGCAGTTCCCCGCCGAAATCTTCATAGACGATGCGAAAGCGCGGGATCACGAAACCGGTCATCACGGCGACCAGTCCGATCAAAGAGCACAACAGGAAGATCGGATAGGTCGTCGCCGCGCGCACCCGTCGCTTGAGCGCCACCATCTGCTTCGTATAGGCGACGTATCGCAGGAGCATCTCATCGAGATTCCCCGAGCGCTCGCCCGCCAGCACGGCGGCGATGTACAAGCGAGGGAAGATGTCGCCCCGCGAGGCGAAGGCCTGCGACAGCAATGCGCCCTCGCGAATGCGCTCCTCGACGTCGCGCAGCGCGCTTCGCAGGACGGGATGGCTCTGCCGCCGCGCCAGCATGCTGATGGCCTGCAGCACAGGCAATCCGGCCCGAACCAGTGCCGCCAGTTGCTGGTTGAAGTGAAGGAAATCCTCCAGCTTCACCCGACCGAGAGAGAACCGCCACGCCCACGCCGAACGCCCCCGCTGCGCGAGTGTGAAGACGCGATACCCCTCACGCTCGAGCCGCTGCCGCGCTTCCTCCGGGCTCACGGCCTCGACCTTGCGCAGGACGATCTCTCCCGAGGGCGTGCCGACGCGAAAGACGTATTCCGCCATGGCGCGCTCACCTCCGAATCGTTCCGGGCTGAGCCGGAGACCCTTGCTGCGGCACCACGCGGCGCGGCCCCGTGATCCCCCCCTGGAGCATGCGCGCCAGAGGATCGCTCGGGAACATCACCGGGTTCAAGACCGCGCGAACGCGCGCCTCTCCGACGGCCACCGGCAAGACCGGAATGAAGACGAAGGGCCAGTCGCTGTAGCGATCCAAACCGTAGTAGACTCGCACGGTCTTCTTCTCGCTCCGGCTCACCACGCCGAGGATCACGCCCGCTCCC
>JBEPZV010000122.1:0-2771 GCA_041640655.1 bacterium | reverse complement strand
GGATGAGCGCGCCGCACTGGCGACAGGTCGAGCGCAAATGGCGCAGCCCTTCCAGTTGACCGCACTTGCAGCGCCAGGTCCCGATGGAGTACTCCACGAAGTCCAGTTGCGCCGTCCCCCGGTAGTCAGTGATCGGGAAGACCGAGAGGAAGACCGATTGCAACCCCGTCGTGGGATCACGCTCCTCGGGCAATCGGTCCATCTGCATGAACCGATCGTACGACTGGCGCTGCAACTCGATGAGGTTCGGAATGGCAATCGCGGTCTTGATCCGCGAGAAATCCACGCGCTGGCGCGGTTGCATCTTCGATGTGGCCATAACGCCTCTCTCCTCACCGACCGATCGAACCGATCGGCCTCAGCGGCATACGATGCGCGAACGCTCGACGCCCGCCCAGCGCGCTTTGAAACGCTTCGCAGACCACCCCCTCTGCGCGCGGGCGCGCGTCCGAACTCCTCCACATTTTCTCGGCGAATCGGCGACAGGTTCTGATCAAGGGATGATGAGCCTCGGGAACCTTCCCTCCGAAAGGTTCCGGTAAGCCCTCGACGACCTCATTTGATCTCGACCTTGGCACCGGCCTCTTCGAGCTTCTTCTTGACAGCCTCCGCCTCCTCCTTTGAGACACCTTCTTTGATGGGCTTCGGCGCCCCCTCGACGAGGTCCTTGGCTTCCTTCAATCCGAGGCTGGTCAATTCGCGAACGACCTTGATGACGTTGATCTTCTTCGCCGGATCAACAGCCGCCAGGATGACGTCGAATTCCGTCTTCTCCTCGACGGCGGGCGCTGCAGCCGCCGCCGGGGCTCCCGCCACAGCCGGTCCGGCGACGACGGCCGCAGCGGCGGCCGAGACCCCGAACTTCTCCTCCATGAGCTTCACCAACTCCGACGCCTCCAGCAGCGTCAATCCTGCGATCTGTTCGACGATCGCTTGCAACTTCTCACTCACGTCCGTCTCCCCTCCTGAAGGATTTCGCCCTGAGCCGGTCACGACCCGGCCTCCTGCTGCTTCTGATCCCGAATCTGGCCGAGCACGACCACGAGATTTCGCGCCACGCCGGTGATCGCCGACATCAGCGCGCGCGTGGGCGCCTGCACCAGGAACATAATCTGGCTCATCAGCTCCGCGCGCGAGGGCAAGGTGGCGATCGCCGGAATCTGTGGCGCCTCGACCACCGTCCCCTCCACCAGGGCCGCTTTGAACTGAACCTGCGCGTTCTCCCGGGCGAATTCGGTCAACGCGCGCATGAGCGCCACCGGATCATCCTTGCTCAGCGCGATGGCCGTCATCCCCCGAAAATGTTCGCTCAGCCGCTCCACGGGCGTTCCCCGCGCGGCCAGGCGCGCCAGCGTATTCTTCACCACACGAAAGCGCGCATTCGCCTTCTCCAATCTCCGCCGCAATTCCCAATCCTTGGCCACCGTCAGCCCCTGCGTGTTCAGCAGGACGATGGTCGGCGTCTCACGGAAAGCTTGGGCCAGCCACTCCATCTCCGCTTGTCGTTGCTGCCTGGTCTTCATCGCCCTCCCCCTCTCACGGCCATCCGCTCACATCCAGCTTCACGCCGGGACTCATCGTCGAAGAGACCGTGATCCCCTTGATGTACTTCCCCTTGGCCGATGCCGGGCGCGCCGCGACGACGGCCTCAATCAGCGCGCGCGCGTTCTCCACCAACTGAGACGTCTCGAAGGAGAGCTTGCCGATCGCCGCATGCACGACCCCCGTCTTGTCCACGCGGAACTCGATCCGCCCGGCCTTCACCTCGCGCACGGCCGTCCGGACGTCGAAGGTGACCGTCCCCGTCTTGGGATTCGGCATCAGGCCGCGCGGCCCCAGGATCTTGCCCAGTGGCCCCACCAACCGCATCATATCCGGCGTCGCGATCAACGCATCGAATTCCAGCCATCCCTCCCGGATCCGCGCCACCAAATCCTCACCGCCGACGACATCCGCTCCCGCCTCCTCGGCCTCTTTCATCTTCTCCCCAGCGGCGATCACGGCCACGCGCTTGCTCTTGCCCAAGCCGTGCGGCAGCACGACCGTCCCACGGACCATCTGATCGGCCTTCCGCGGGTCCACATTGAGCTGGATGGCCAGCTCCACCGTCTCATCAAAACGCGCAAAGGCGATCCGCTTGACCAGCTCAATCGCCTCCTCCAACGAATACGCCCGCGTGCGATCCACCTGCGCCAGAGCAGCCGCGTATTTCTTCCCCCCCATCCGCTCCCTCCTACGACTCCACGATCTCCAATCCCATGTTCCGCGCTGTCCCCATGATGATGCGCATCGCCGCCTCCAGCGACGTCGTATTCAAATCCGGCAGCTTCGTCCGCGCGATCTCCTCGATCTGCTTCATCGTCACGCGGCCGACCTTCTGCCGATTCGGTTGCGGCGAGCCCTTCTCAATCCCCGCCGCCTTCTTCAAGAGATCGGCCGCCGGCGGCGTCTTGGTCACAAAGGTGAACGACCGATCTGAGTAGACCGTCACGACCACCGGGATGTTCACATCCCCCATGTTCGCCGTCCGGGCGTTGAACTGCTTGCAGAACTCCATGAGATTGATCCCGTGCGGCCCCAGCGACGTCCCCACCGGAGGCGCCGGCGTCGCCCGACCGGCCGGAATCTGCAACTTCACCTGCGCGACGACCTTTTTCGCCATATCACTCT
This sequence comes from bacterium, assembly GCA_041640655.1. GTDB lineage: Bacteria > Acidobacteriota > Blastocatellia > HR10 > HR10 > HR10. Next base: position 101 of record JBEPZV010000122.1, on the reverse strand, counting down.
TCTTCCGCGAAGGTCACCTTCTCGACCTGAAGGAAATTCAGCTCGACCGGCGTCGAGCGCCCGAAGATGGTCACCATCACCTTGAGCGTGTTCTTATCCGG
>JBEPZV010000121.1:0-2780 GCA_041640655.1 bacterium | reverse complement strand
CCCCTCCTGACCGCCGGAAGTAGGCGGAGACAGTGATCTCCAAAGAGATGGTTCCTCCGGACGCCGCCGCCGGGCGCGGCCCGCCTCGCTCCTCCACGCTCTTGAGCGCGAGCGATTCCACGACGAGTAAGAGCGGACTGCGTTCGAGCGCCGCCAGGAAGCGCCGCACATTCGCATATTCGCCACTCACCGTGAAGGAGAGGCGCAATCCCGGATAAAAGCTCCGTCCACCGGATCGCGCGAGGCCACCCGCTCCCGCCCGGACCTCGGCCTCCTCCATCGGATTGAACATGATGTCGGAGGAGAGCAGCAGGCCGCTTTCGCGCGCGATGCGATTCACCTCCGTGAGCACGCGCGCGAGGCCGACGTCCGAATCCAAGAGATAGGCCTGCTCGAATCGCCGAAGGCTCTGGCGAACGGCTTCCGGTGTCGGCGCTTCCGCGCGAGCGTTGGCCTGCACAGTCGCCACGCGCTGTCGGAGCAGGGCGATCGTCTCTTGATGCTCCCGAAACTGTTGCTCCAACACCTCCACGGCCTGCCGATGGCGCTCGGCGTTCCAGAAGAAGATGCCGACCATGGCCAAAGCGGCCAGAGCGCCGAGCGCGAGCAACAGCCGAACGGCGTCCCACCGCTTCGCTCGCCACACGCTCCCATTTCGGAGCACGAAGCTCAGAGCCCCCATGGCCTACGCTCCAGAACCTCTGGGCTCAGGGAAGTACGTCACCTCCAGTTCGTACTCGACCTCCTCGGTGCCCTCCAAGAGGCTCTGCTTCCTCGGTCGAAAGTCACGAAAGCGTCCGGAGGCGCGCAGCCGCTCCATCACCTGCAGCACGTCCTCTAACCTTCGGCCGATCAGCGTGAGGGAGAGACGAACCGGGGCGCGTCCGGGATTCAACACATCCACGGCCGCGGATTCCTCCGGCGCGACGCGAATCGTCGTCACGCGAGCATCCGCGACGAGGCTGCGCTCGATGTCTTGCAAAAGGCGCGACCAGGGGAAGATGCGCCGCTCGATCAACTGCGCGGCAGTGCGCAACGCCTCGCGCTCCAGCGGCGAGAGCTGCTCCGGCGCGACCGGTGGAGGAATCTGCTGCCGAAGACGCCGGATCTCCCCCTCCTGCTGCCGCACGCGCTCGCTCAGGACTGCCGCCTGCCGGATGAAGCTCTGCGCCCGGGCCGCGAGCATCACGCTCATCCCCAGGCAGATGCCGATCAGGAAGCCGAAGCCTGCGATCCAGGCGCGGCGATTGTGGAAGGGCTCACTGGCCAAATTCAACCACACGCGCATAATCACCCTGTATGATACCACTTCCGCCAAGCCCGCCGTAAGCAGGGACGCCTCCGCCAGCAGAGAGTTCCAAAATTTTGCCCCAATCGGCCCCCCTTGGGCACCCGCGAGATCCGGCACGGGCTGATCAGAGGGGCGTCAGAGAATCACCGTGGCATCTCGGCCCCCTCCGGGACGATCCACAGCTCCAGGCGGCGATTCATCCGTCGCTCCCCGCTCGGATGCGGTCGCGCGCTGCCGATGACCCGAATGATGATGCGCGCTGGATCAATGCGTCGCCGCGTGACCAGATACGCTCGCGCGTTCTCCGCCCGACGTCGGGCCACGTCCCGCACCTCACTGCGATCCGAATAGGCCAGGATCACCAGACGCGCTCGTGGGTCGCGCAGCAGACGATCGGCCACATCATCCAGAGCCGCCTTATGCTCGTTGGTGATGCGCGCGGCGTTCTGCGGGAAGAAGAGCTCACCCGCGCGAATCGGCGTCGGACGCGGCAACGCCTGCACGAGGATCGTGCGCGAATCCGAATCCACCCCGCCACGCCCATCCTCCACCCGGAGGGAGATCGTGACGGAAGCCGGCGGCGCGCCCGGGCCCGCCGTGAACCCCGTCGTGTTGAGCCGCACCTCAGGACCGGTCCCTTCGATCGTGCCGAGCGAAGAAGACCAAACGTAGGTCAAGGGGTCGCCGTCCGGATCAGCGGCGCGGGCGCGAATCGCCAGCAGATCGCCATCAGTGAATTGCCCCGCGACTTGAGGCGTTCCCACGACACTGATCTCGATCGCCTCGATGCGCGGCGGACGATTCGGAGGCGGCGGGGGTGGCGGCGGAGGCGCAGGCGCCAGCACGGCAATTGTCTTACTCGCCGTATCCGATCCCCCTCGACCGTCATCCACCGTGACGGTCACCGTCACGCGAACGGGAGGCGCGCCCACGTTCGGATTGATCCCTCGGGTGTCGAGCGTGACGCTCGGGCCTGTCCCCGTGATCCGCCCCGCGGTCGTCTCCCACGTGTAAATGAGGAAATCCCCATCGGGATCATACGCGCGAGCCGTGAAATGTACCGGCTCGCCATCGGTCACCTGCTCCTTATCCGCTTCCAGCGCCGTGATGACCGGAGGCCGATTCGGCGGAGGCGGCATCGGACGCGCCCGACGACGTCCCAGACTCAGCGTGAGGACGAAGCCGTTCGCATCATCCTTATTCACGGTGACCAGGATCGGATCCTCAGAGAAGAAGGCGCGCCGGTCCGCGTTCGTCAAGAACATGCGCCAGCCCCCGCCCACTTGAATCCGCCCTTCGCGAAACAGGAATCGCGCGCCGAGCACCAGATCCATCGGATTCACGGGATTGAGGTTCGGCGTCCCCCCACCGACGAAGACTTTCGAGTTCACTTCGGCCGTGTAGACCACCGACCGATGCACGCCCAGTTCGGCCCCGGCATTGAGCCACAGTTCATCCCGACGATCGAGGATCTGCACGCCCGCGCGAT
>JBEPZV010000120.1:0-2828 GCA_041640655.1 bacterium | reverse complement strand
GGCGCATCAGCTCATGTTTCGGTTCGACGTGACGCGCACGAATCGGTTGCGCGCGCGGGATCAAGGGGCGACGCTGCGCGAGGGGCTCTTCAACCGTCAGCGCAACTCTCTGGCGTATGCCGTGCAGGACACATGGGTGATCGGATCGCGGTTCGTCAATCAGCTCCGCTTTCAGTATTCGGCGCTCGCGCCGAACGCGCGGCCGGACACGGTGCGTCCGGGCGTGATCGTCGGCAGCAGCCGTGGCACGACGCTGTCGGCCGCCAGCGGCTTCATCGCCGGGGCCGCCGGGTTCCCCGAGACGCGCGTCGAGCGTCGCCTGCAATGGGCCGACGTCCTCACAGGACAATGGGGACGCCATCTGCTCAAGCTGGGCGCCGATGTGATGCACCTGCGCTCGGCGACCCGACAGCTTCAGCTCTTCTTCGGCTTCTACAACTTCCCCAGCTTCGGCGATTTCGTCGCGAGCGCGCCCTCACGCTATCGGCAGCGGATCGGTGATCCCGAGCAGCCGATTCACAACACGATCCTGGGCGTCTTCCTTCAAGAGGAATGGCGGGTTCGCCCGCATCTGACGCTCTCCATGGGCGTGCGCTATGATCGCGAGACGCTGCTTGATCGCGACAAGAACAATGTTGGCCCGCGCGTGGCCTTCGCTTGGGACCCGTGCCGAAGCGGGAAGACGGCGATTCGCGGAGGCTTCGGCGTCTTCTACAATCGTATTCTCCTGCGCACGTTCGAGGACTTCGCCGTGCAATCGCGCTTGTTCGAGATTGATCTGGGTAGCGGCCCCGGCGCGACCGGGCGCCTCGAAGAACTGCGTCGTATCGGCGGCTTCCCCAACATCTTCCCGAACGATCCGGGACATCCGCTCGTGCGCGATCTGATCCGTCCGCTCCGCAATGCGCGCAGCCTCTCGCCGGATCTTCGCATCCCCTACAGTCTGCAGAGCAGCCTGGGGATCGAGCGGCAGCTCGGTCGCGCGTTCGCGCTCGACGTGAGCTACGTCTTTCAGCGCACGTTGCGGCTGTGGCGCGACCGCAACGTGAACGCGCCGGTTCCGCCGCCGGGCGGATTCGTCGCCTTTTTGCTCGATCCTCCTCACGGTGCTCCCGGCGTCGTTCTCGCACCCGATGGGCGAACGGCCTTCGACAACAGCGCGCGGCAGATCGCTGATGTCGGCATCCGCTTCGTTCGGTTCGATCTGAGTGTGACGCGCTCGCGCGATGTGGGGAGCGGAGCCAATCGCATTCGCATCTACGGGTTGAACGCATTGGGTGGGGGAGCGACGACGACCGATCCGGTGCTCGCCGCTTTGAACGCCGTGCGGGTCTTGCGCCCGAATCCCGAGCTGGGCGAAGTCGAACAGTTGCAGTCCGATGGTCAGGCGACGTATCACGGGCTCAACGTGCTCCTCCGCGCGCGGCTGGCTCCTCGCTTGTGGGTCCGCGCCTCGTATACGCTCTCGAAATTGATTGACCTTGTGGACGTCAACACCAGCTCGCCGCAAGACGAATTCGATTTCTTCCGGGAGCGAGGCTTGGGGCGCACGGATGAACGCCATCGCCTCGTCGTCAGTGGCACTGTGGAAGCGCCCCGGATCCTCGGCGGTTGGGAGCTGACACCAGTGGTGACGCTCTCCTCGGGACGTCCGTTCAATATCACGACGAACGCGCAGGATCGAAACCTGAGCGATACCCTGACGGATCGGCCGCATTTCCTCGAGCGCGGGCCGATCCGCTGGGTGTCTCCGGGCGATACGGCGCGTTCGGAAGCCATGGCCGCGCACTTCCTCTTCCCCACGATCGGGACCAATGGGTCGCTCGGTCGCAACATGGGACGCGGTCCGGGGACGCGGCGCGTGGACGTGCGTCTCTCGCGGCGATTCCGCGTGAGCGAGCGTCTCACGCTTCGGCCCTGGGTGAACGTGTACAATCTCCTCAACACCCCGAACTTCCTCATGACGGGATTTTACGGACCACTGGATGAGCGCGAGGGCCGATCCGTCTTCCTGCAACCGCGCGCGACGCGCCGACCGCGCACGTTCGAGCTGGGCCTGCGCCTGGAGTTCTGAGGAGCCAGACGTTTGCCCGGTGGGCGCCGCAGTGGTACCCTTTGCAGAGGTGTATGGCTCGTGTGGGAGACAGCTACTGTTGGCTGATCGCCGACGATCCGACGGTGTGTCCGTATCTGGGACCGCAGGAAGCACATCTGCTCGCGAACGTGCGACGGCGAAATCGGGAGAAGTGTCTCGACTGCGAGGAGCTGCGGCGAGACCTCGTGGACCTGCAGCGCACGGGCGGTCCCATCTTCGAGGCGCTGACGACGATCCTGGAGGAGGCCCTGAATCAGTGCCGCCCGATCCTGCGCACATTGCAGATCAAGGACGAGCTGCTCGACATCTTGCGGCACCTCTCGCATAGTCTGCAACTGGCGCTCGATCCGGAGGAGATTCTCTACAAGGGGCTGGTGGCCTTCACCGCTGGCGGCAGCCTCGGATTCAATCGCGGGTTCGCCCTTCTGGTCGAGGGGGGAGAGCTGCGCGGATATTTCGCCCTGGGCCCGCGCGATGGTGAGGAAGCGGCGCGCATCTGGCAGGAGGTGAGCGCGCACGGCGTGACACTCGCCGATCTCCTGCGCTATTCGCCGGAGGTGTTCGCCCGGGAGCGGGAGAAGTTCCGAGCATGGCTGGAGCGCTTTCGTTTCGCGCTCACCGATCCGCCGTTTGGTGAGGTCTTCTCGCTCCCGCTCCCTCGCGCGCCGGAGGCGGGGCGCGTGGTGGAGGTCGGTCCGGAGAAGCCGCTGCCGGAGCTCCTCCGCCAATTCTA
>JBEPZV010000119.1:0-2987 GCA_041640655.1 bacterium | reverse complement strand
CGGCTGAGTTGCGCGGTCCCGCGCCCGAGGACTTTGTAGAGGAATTCCAGGTCCATCCCCTCGGCGTGAGGTTCCGCGCGGTAGATGACCAAGGCGCGACGCCACAGCGGCTCCCAGGCATCGCGGACGCGTATCATGACGAATTGGCCGGGACGAATCGCGATCCGCTCCGAGAGGCGGACGCGCAAGCGCCAGTAGGCGAGCGTCTCTCGCACGTTGCTGACGACGCGCACACTGCGATCTCTCGTCATTGGGGTTTCTTCGGATTGGCCGCCGGAGAGGTCTCGGCCGCAGCGTAGTGTTCGCGATAGGCGGGAGCGATCCAGATGTAAGCATCCCGGCGCAGGGTCTCAATGTACTCGCGGACGGCGACCTCGGCCCGTTGCTGGGCCAGGCGCAGCTGAATCTGGCGCTTCAGCTCCGCGTCGAGCGGGCGCACGCGCGGCCCTTGTCGGTCGAGCACCTTGAGGAGCTGGAAGCCGTCGGGAAGCTCGATGGGGGGCGAGACCTCGCCGGGTTTCAAAGCTTCGACGGCCTTCGCCTGCGCATCGCCCAGGGTGCGTCGCGGGCCGAGGGTGAACGTGCCGATGTCCCCTTTGTTCCGCGCCGAGGGGCGCGCGGAGTATTGCGCGGCGAGCTCGCCAAAGTCGGCCCCGGCTCGCAACTTCTCCTGAATCTCGCGGACGATCGCGAGGGCTTGGTCGCGCGAGCGCCCCTGTGTGCTGATGAAGATCTCGCTCAAGTGAACGGTCTCCGGTTCGGTGAACTCCTCGAGGTGCTGCTGATAGTACTGCTCGATGTCCCGGTCGAAGATGTTCTGGAAGATGCGGCTGTAGACCTCGCGCGCCAGCACGGCCTCGCGCAGGAAGCGGAGGCGGAGGGTTTGTCGGACCTGATCCGGGTCCAGGCCCGCTTCCGCCAGGCGCTTCTCCACTTCGGCGGGCGGGATGCCTTGCTGTCGCCCCCAGTTCAAGAGGAATTCGTTGATCTGCGCCTCGACGGTGATGCCCAGTTCGTTGGCGCGTTGCACGAGGAGCTGATGGTCAATCAGCTGCTGCAGCAGCGTCTTGGACGCTTCTTGATAGGCCCGCTCCAACTGTTCTCCCGTGAGACCTTGCTCGGCCAGCTCCTGTCGCAGCTCGGCCTGAGCGCGGCGCAGGGCCGAGAGCGTGATGATGTCGTTGTTGATGCGCGCGACGATCTCATCCACGAGGACGGGTTCATCTTGGCTTCGGGCGAGAGGGGGAACCCAGAGCCAAACGAGTGCTCCGAGAAGACACGCTATCCCCCACGGCCGCATGCGCTCACATCCGTTCAACGTGTTCGCCCCCTTCGCATATCACCGGTGCCTGAGGAATTGTACGCCTCGGCGTGTAAGAGGAGCAAGTCATCTCGCAGCCGAAGGAGAAGCGCATGTTCATCCTGCGCGGCGATGGTGTAGCGGAGCGCGCCGTCCGAGGTGAATTCCGCCGAGGGATGAACGGCGAGGAAGGCGCGGCGTTGTCTCGGGGTCACGCGATCGGGGTCCGCGAAGCGAATGGTGATGCGCGACAGTTCGCGCTCGATCGCGCGCACGCGCAGGCTGATGGCCGCGTTGCGGATCGAACCGAGAAGCAGGAGGCGCTCGACCTCGGGGGGCGGTGGCCCGTAGCGATCCTTCAACTCCTCGCGCAGCTCGGCGAGCTTCTGTTCGGTCCGCGCGGAAGCCAGGCGCTTGTAGATGTGCAAGCGTTGGCTCATCTCGGGGACGTAGGCTTCGGGGATGCGGAGGGAGAGACGCAGCGTGATCTGCGGGACGATCTCTTCCTCGATCGTCTCCCCTCGCAGCTCGCGGATCGTTCGCTCCAGGAGCTGACAATAGAGCTCGAAGCCCAGAGCGTTGATATGACCGGACTGTTCGGGGCCGAGCAGGTTCCCGGCGCCTCGCAGCTCCAGATCGAGCGCGGCCAGGCGAAATCCGGCGCCCAGGTCAGAGAACTCCTTGAGCGCCGCCAGCCGCTGACGCGCGATCGTGCTCAGCGTGGATTCCGGCGGCGTGAGCAGATAAGCGTAGGCGAGGCGATGGGACCGACCGACTCGACCGCGCAGCTGGTAGAGATCGGCCAGGCCGAAGCGCTCGGCGTGATTGATGAGGATGGTGTTCGCGTTCGGGATGTCGAGGCCGTTTTCGATGATCGTCGTCGTGACGAGGACGTCCAGCTCCTGACGAACGAAGCGCAAGACCGTGCGTTCCAGCTCGCGCTCGGAGAGGCGGCTGTGCGCGATGCCGATGCGCGCGTGCGGGACGAGCTGACGGATCAGATGCGCGATCTCATGGATCGTCTCGATCTCGTTGTGCACGAAGAAGACCTGCCCCCCGCGCTCGAGTTCGCGTTCGATGGCGCGGCGGATGAGGGCGGGGGAGAAGGGGACGATGAGGGTTTGTACGGCCAGGCGATCCGGCGGCGGCGTTTGAATGACGGAGAGGTCGCGCAATCCCGTGAGGGCCATGTAGAGCGTGCGAGGGATAGGCGTCGCCGTGAGCGTCAGGACGTCCACGCGACGGCGCAGTTGCTTCAGCCGTTCTTTATGCCAGACGCCGAACCGTTGCTCCTCGTCAATGATGACCAGGCCCAGATCGTGGAAGCGCACGTCGCGGCTGAGCAGGCGATGGGTGCCGATGACGATGTCCACCGTGCCCTCCTCCAGACCGCGCAGCGTGCGCGCGATCTCGGCTCGGGGGCAGAAGCGGGAGAGCTGCGCGATGGTGATGGGGAAGGGGGCGAAGCGACGCGTGAACGTGCGGTAATGCTGTTCGACCAGGACGGTCGTCGGAGCAAGCACGGCCACTTGCTTGCCGTCCATGACGGCCTTGAAGGCAGCGCGCATGGCGACTTCGGTCTTGCCGAAGCCGACGTCCCCGCACAGGAGGCGATCCATGGGGACCGGGCGCTCCATGTCGCGTTTGATCTCTTCGAGCGCGCGCGCCTGATCGGGCGTCAGCTCGT
>JBEPZV010000118.1:0-3013 GCA_041640655.1 bacterium | reverse complement strand
GAGGTCTACCGGCAGCAGGGCGTCACCATCAACGACAAGCACATCGAGGTCATCGTCCGGCAGATGCTCCGCTGGGTGCGCATCAAGGATCCGGGCGATACGGAGTTCGTGCTCGACGAGCAGGTGGATCGGTTCCATTTCCAGGAGGAGAACGAGCGGGTCGTGAAGATGGGCGGACGACCAGCTCAGGCCGAACCGCTGCTTCTGGGCATCACGAAGGCGAGTCTCTCGACCGAGAGCTTCATCAGCGCGGCCTCCTTCCAGGAGACGACGCGCGTGCTCACAGAAGCGGCCGTCAGCGGACGCATTGACTTCCTGCGCGGACTCAAGGAGAACGTCATCGTCGGGCGGCTCATCCCGGCCGGGACGGGGATGAGGTATTACCGCCAGATCCGTATCCCGGTGGACCGCGTGGCCGAGGAAGCGGAGATCGCCTTGCCCTCGGAGGAGGAGCGCCAGGAGCTGCTCAAGGACATTGGGATCACCATTGCTGAGGAGTCCTCGGTCGAGGAGAATCTCGGCGATCTCACGGAGTGATGGCGGGAGGCGGTGCGGCGTCCTCCCGCTTCGCCCGATTTCGAAGAGGCGCGCATTGCGAGCGGTGAAGGACACAGGGGCCGCCTTCGGATCCTCCGGGGCGGCTCTTTCATGTGCGAAGGGGGGATCGCTTGAAGAGAAGCGGGGGTGAGCTATGGAGCAGCAACTGACCAAATACATCTGGCACAACGGGCAGTTCATCGCTTGGGAAGACGCCAAGATCCATGTCATGTCGCACGGGCTCAATTATGCCTCGGTCGCCTTCGAGGGGATTCGGTGTTATGCGACGCCGCGCGGTCCAGCGATTTTCCGTCTGCGGGAACACCTGGAGCGCCTCCTCCATTCCTGCCGCATCTACCGGATGGAGGTCCCCTACACGCTCGAGGAGTTGACGGAAGCGTGCCGGGAGCTGGTGCGGCGCAACGAGGTCTCGGAGTGCTACATTCGTCCCCTCGTCTTTCGCGGCTACGGCGCCTTCGGCGTGAATCCCTTCCCGTGTCCGGTCGAGACGTACATCGCCTGTTGGGTGTGGGGACGATATCTGGGCGAGGATGCGCTGGAAGAGGGGGTGGACGCCTGCGTCTCGACCTGGGCGCGCATCGCGCCTAATACGCTCCCGGCTCTGGCGAAGGTGGCCGCCAATTACATGAACTCGCAGCTCATCAAGATGGAGGCGCTCGCGAACGGATTCGCCGAGGGGATCGCGCTCGACATCTACGGGAACGTGAGCGAGGGGAGCGGACAGAACATCTTCCTTGTTCTGAACGGGAAGGTGCTGACGCCGCCGCTCAGCTCCTCCATCCTGCCGGGGATCACGCGCGATACGGTGCTGAAGCTCTGTCAGATGCTGGGCATCGAGGCGCAAGAGGCGACGATCCCGCGCGAGATGCTCTACATCGCCGATGAGGTCTTCTTCACGGGGACGGCGGCTGAGATCACGCCCGTGCGCTCGATTGATCGCATTCGCATCGGCAACGGCCGGCGCGGCCCGATCACCAAACGATTGCAGGAGGAGTTCTTCGCCATCGCGACGGGACGGAGGGAAGCGCCGGGCGACTGGCTGACCTACGTGTGAGCGGGGGGCGTAACGGGCGAGTCCGCACGACGTCCTGATTCGGAAGGAGAGAGCACTATGGATCTCGGATTGGCGGATAAGGTGGCGCTTGTCACCGGAGGATCTGGAGGGATCGGGCGAGCGATCGTGCGCCTTCTGGCGGCTGAAGGCGCGCACGTCATCATTCATTACCACACGGGGCGAGAGCGGGCGGAAGCGCTGCAGCGGGAGCTGCCCCGCGAGAGCTTAGTGCTCGGAGCCGATCTCACGCGGGAGGATGAGGTCCGAGGGCTCTTCGCCGCGGCCGTGCGCTGGCGCGGTCGGCTCGATCTCTTGATCGCCAACGCCGGGGCATCGCCCCATGAGGGGATCGGGATCAAGGACTTGACCACCGAGGATTGGGATTTCGAGTTCCGCGTGAATGCCCGCTCGGTCTTCTACTGCGTGCGCGAATTCCTCCCGATCGTGGAGCGGCAGCGGAGCGGGCGCATCGTCATCATCTCCTCGACGGCGGCAAAATTCGGCGAAGCGTATAATGCCGCGTATGCGGCGGCCAAGTCCGCCCTGCATGCCTTCATGCTCTCGCTGAAGAACGAGATCGTGAAGCTGGCGCCCTATGCGGCTGTGAATATCGTCGGCCCTGGATGGACGCTGACCGGGATGATGGAGGGGATTGAACCCAGCATCCTGAAGCGATCGTTTCAAACGCGCGCGATCGCCTGGGAGGTCCCGCGCCCGGAGGACATCGCCCCCATTGTCGTCTTCCTCTGCTCGGAGACGTGCGCCCGCTTCATCTCCGGGCAGGCGATCTTCGTGGATGGGGGCATGGAGGGAAGAGTCATCCATTCGCCGGAGGAGCTGACGCCCCTGGATGAGTTCCTCCGCCGGCATCTCGCGCAAGGCACGTGAGCCTGTGGGAGGTTCGTATGGAGAAGACGTCGGCGATCTTTCGAGGCTTAGACGCGTACATTCGTCAGGTGCGCGGCGAGTTCGAGGAGAAGCTCGCGGCGCTGGTCGAGACGCCCACCGTCAGCGTGGAGCCCGAACGTCGGGCCGACATCGAGCGTGGCGCGCACCTGGCGGCCGAGTATCTGCGGGAGATGGGCGCCACCGTGGAGATCGTCCCCACGCCGGGGCATCCCGTCGTCTTCGGTCGGATGATCACCGATCCGAAGCACCCGACCGTGACCATCTACAATCATCTCGACGTGCAGCCGGCCGATCCCGAGGAATGGCGCACGCCGCCCTTCACCTTCGTCCGAGAGAACGGGCGATACTTCGGCCGAGGGACGACCGACGATAAAGGGCCGGCGTTGACGGCCCTGTTGGCCGCCCGATACGCCATGGAGAACGGCATCCCGCTCAACATCCATTTCGTCTGGGAGCTGGAGGAGGAGATCGGGAGCCCGCATTTCGCGCACT
>JBEPZV010000117.1:0-3034 GCA_041640655.1 bacterium | reverse complement strand
GGTTGAGCGGCGGTTCTTCGTGATGAGCATTCTCCGCGCCATCGGGAGGTGAGCGATGTTCACGCTGATCGCGAGAAAGGAGCTTTTGGACGGTGTGCTCTCCTTCAAATTCACCCTCATCTTCCCGACGATGGTGGCCCTGATCGCGAGCGGTCTTCTGATGGGCTTGAATGAGTATCGGGCTCAGGTGAAGGCCAGCCGTAACGTGGCGCAGCTCAACCGAGAGCAACTCGAGCGATCCACGGACTGGAGCCAAGTCGGTCGGGAGGGGATCTTCGTCTCCAAGAGTCCGAGCCCGCTGATGGTCTTCGCGATCGGGATCTCCGGGATCATGGGGGAAGTGGCCAAGATTGTGGATCACGATGTGCCGGCCTTGGGGAAAGGCCGTTTGACGGCGAATCCGACGTTCACGCTATTCGGAGGGTGGGATTTTCACTTCGTGGTGAAGATCGTCCTCAGTCTCGCTGCGCTCCTGTTCGCCTACGACCTCATATCCGGAGAGAAAGAGGCGGGGACCTTACGACTGCTGCTCAGCCATCCCTGTCCCCGCAGTCGGTTGATTCTGGGGAAAGCCGTCGGTCGCTTTCTTCTCCTGCTGATGGCCTTCAGCCTCGCCTTCATCATCGGCGTGATCCTCCTCTCGGTCGCCGAGGACCTGACCTATACGGCGGAGCAGCGCGCGCGCATCCTGTTCATCTTCCTCGGCTCCCTCGCGTACATGGGGGTCTTCTTCGCCGTCGGCCTTCTGGCCTCGTGTCTCACGCATCAATCCATCGTGTCCCTGCTCCTCTCCTTGTTCATGTGGATGCTACTGGTGTTCGTCGTCCCGAGAGCGAGCTTCTCGATCGCGGGTCTCCTGCATCCGATGCCCACTCCCGCGGAGTTCGAGGCCAAAAGGGCTGCGCTCGTCAAAGACATGGCGACCAAACTGACCCTGAGTCTGAACGAGCCGATGCAGCGATGGATGCGCCGTCCCTCCAGCGACACTCCCGTCGAAGAACTGTACCGAAGACAAAAGGAGTACGAGAAGGAGGTCGGACGCCTGCGGCAGCTCTTTGAGGCAGAGCGCGACGAGACGTTGTATCGGCTCTACGAAGAGCATCGGAGCGCGCAGAGGGCGGTGGATCGGACCGCCGCCTTCCTGTCGCGCCTCTCTCCTTCTGCGGGTTACGACTATCTCATCACGGAATTGGCCGAGACCGGCCCGCGCGATGCGGATGCGTTCTTGAACCAGCTCATCGCCTATCAACGGAGGTTCAGCCGGTTCATCAGCGATAAGAAGCTGGGGCAAGAGATCATCTACGTCGTTCACGTGAAGGAGGACCCGTTCGAGCTGACTCGCCCCAAGCTGAGCGAAATTCCCATCTTCGAGTACAAGAACCGACCTCCGCTGGAGCGCTGGGCGGTCGCCCTGAGAGATTTCGTCCTGCTGGGGCTTTACGCCATCGTCCTCTTCCTCGCGAGCTACACGCGCTTCTTGAAATACGACCCGCGATGACGTCCGAATCCGCGCTCGCTGTCGACGGTGAGGGGTGAGCAAAAAAAGGCAAGAGAGACTCGTTGACCGGACGGGGGGCTGGTGAGATAATAAGGCCGTGTCGGTGAGAATCCACGGAGAATCCACGGCGAACGTGTCGAGGGGGATCGAAACCATACCGAGACGACGAACGATCGGCTCCGTGGGGCTTGTCATGCTGAGCCTGTGGGGGCTCATCGTATCGGCGACCTGGGGGCAGGAGGGAGAAGAGGTGCGGCGACTATTGGACGTGCGACGGCGGCAGATCGAGCTGCAATCGGCGCGGCAGGAGGTGAAGCGGCTCGAGGAGCTGTATAACCAGGGCATCATTCCGAAGACGAATCTGGACCGAGCGCGCACGGAGCTGGAGAAGGCGCAACTGGCTTATCAGGAAGCGGTGCTCTCGCTGCTGGCCTTGGAGCCGAGGATCTCCGTGCGACAAGCGGTGAAGTATCAGGCGGCGGACGGACGACGATTCGTCCGTTTGACGGTGACGAATCTCACGCCGACGTTCGATGATGCGCAGTTCCGACTGCTGCAGAATTTCGAGGGAGCGGATCCGATCCCGGACGAGCTGCGCCGGCGCGACGTGCAGGACATCTTCATCTCGCTCAAGGATCCGGGTGAGCCGGTGATGGGATCGCTCACGGGGACGATCACCGAGCGTCCGGTGCGCGGGACGACGATCTCGCTGCCCTATGAGGTGCACATTCCGCGATTGAACTATGGCGAGGAGCGGACGCTCACGTTCCAGTTGCTGCGGGATGTGTCGAGCGTGATCGTCTCGGTGAGCTATAAGGGGCGGACCCTGGAGCAGGTGGTGCAATTGCAGCAGGCCGGCGGGGAGAGCGTGGTGACGGTCAGCTCGACGCAGTTCTCGCAGGAGGCCGATCTGGGCGGACAGGCGACGTACGATCTGCGGATCGAGCGTTCGACGGTGGATGTGCGGAGCTTTCATCTGAAGGTGGTGAATCTGCCGCGGCAGGTCACCTACAGCTTCCTCGATCCGAACACGCAGGCGCGGCTCAGTCAGATCACGTTTCCGGCGGGCGTGACCGAGCAGCGGCTGAGCTTGCGACTCTTTCTGCCTGAGCGCGCCGATGAACAGGTGCGCATGGACGAACCGCTGGAATTTTGGGCCCTCGTCGGCGAAGAGGGGCCGATGGCGGCCTTTCGGGAGGATCGCCGGTACACGGCCCGCGAGCTGGCGGCGGCGCGCGTGGGGCGCGTTCGCCTGGTGGTGATCCCGCGCGGCGTGGGGCGGATCGAGCTCTCGGCTGCGAGCCTCTTCTCCGAGATCACGGTGGGGCAATCGGTCGAGACTCGCCTCCTGCTCCGCAATGCCGGGACGCGACGCTTGGATAATGTCACGCTCTCGGCCGAATATCCGCTCAACTGGCGCGTGGAGCTGGAGCCCGACGTCATTCCGGCGCTGGAGATCAATCGCGAGGCCGAGGTGCGGCTGCGCATCCTTCCCCCTCCGGATGTGCCCGTCGGAGAATACGAGGTGCGGATTCG
>JBEPZV010000116.1:0-3145 GCA_041640655.1 bacterium | reverse complement strand
TGGAACATGGCCTTCCCCGATGAACTGGAGGCCTTTCGCGCCTATCTCCGCGTCTTCCCCGAGACGACGATCCTTCTGATTGACACCTACGACACCCTGAGGGGCGCGCGAAAGGCGACCGAGCTCGGTCCGGTCGTCCGCGGCGTCCGCTTAGATAGCGGCGATCTGGTCGCGCTGAGCAAGCAGGTGCGCGCGATCCTGGATGAGGCGGGCATGACCGAGACGAAGATCATCGCCAGCGGGGACCTGGACGAATATAAGATCGCGGATCTGCTCGATCGAGGAGCGCCGATTGACATCTTCGGCGTCGGCACACAGCTCTCTACGGCCTACGACGCGCCGACCTTGGGAGGCGTCTACAAGCTCGTCGAGGAGGAGGTGGACGGTCGCGTGGTCTACAAGATCAAGTTGAGCGCGGAGAAAGCGACGTATCCCGGTCGCAAGCAGGTGTGGCGAAAGATGGACGCCGAAGGTCGCTTCCTCGCAGATGTGATCGCCCTGGCCGATGAACCGCCACCGCAGGACGCCTTCCCGCTGCTTGAGGAGATCTTGCGCGAAGGCCGCCTGGTCACCCCCCTCCCCACATTGGAGGAGATTCGGGAACGGGCGCGGGAGAACGTGCGTCGCTTGCCGGAAGCTTATCGTCGCTTGCGAGGCGCGGCGGAGTATCCCGTCACCTGGAGCGAACGGTTGCAGGAGTTGCGTCAACAGGTCGTCGCCGAGTTGCACGAGGTGTGAGCCTCACCGTGAGTCACCACCCCAAAGAGCGCGCATCTGCTCTTCGCTCATCTCCATGTAATGCCCCATGGCGCGGAACTTCTGGTACCGCCGGGTCAGCAACTCCTCGACGGAGAGATCGCGCACCTCAGCGAGCGCCTCGACGAGGAACTGATCGAGGAGCTCGGCCGTCCGGCGCGGATCCACGTGGGCGCCACCAGGCGGCTCGGGCACAATCCGATCAATGACCCCCAGCTCGAGCAAGTCCGAGGCTGTGAGCTTAAGCGCTTCAGCCGCGCGATCGGCTTTGCTCGCGTCCTTCCAGAGGATGGCCGCGCACCCTTCGGGGGAGATCACCGAATAGATCGCATTCTCCAGCATGAGGATGACGTCGCCCACGGCGATGGCCAAGGCCCCGCCCGATCCCCCTTCGCCCGTGATCGTCACGATGATGGGGACGCGCAACCGCGCCATCTCGCGAAGATTGTGCGCGATGGCTTCGGCCTGCCCGCGCTCTTCGGCGTCCACGCCCGGGTATGCTCCGGGTGTGTCCACGAAGGAGAAGACCGGACGATGGAATTTCTCAGCCAACTTCATCGCTCGGAGGGCCTTGCGATACCCCTCGGGCTTGGGCATCCCGAAATTGCGAAGCTGCCGCTGCTTGAAATCGCGCCCCTTTTGATGTCCGACCACGAGCACCGGCTCACCATGAAACCGCGCTAGACCGCACACGATGGCCGGGTCATCGGCGAATCGCCGGTCGCCGTGGATTTCGATGAAATCCTCGAAGATCCAGGAGACGAAATCGAGCGTATACGGGCGATCGGGATGTCGCGCGAGCTGCACCCGTTCCATCGCCGTCGTCGGGCGCAGGAGCTGCTCGCGCACGCGCTCGACCCGCTGCTTGAGCGCCACGAGCTCCTCCTGCTCTTGCTGCGTCATGGCCCGAAGCGACAGCTCCTCCAGCCGCTTCTCCAACTCGACCAGTTCCTGCCTCAGCTGCTCCTTCCCCTCCATCTCCCATCCCCCCGAGTGCAGACAGTCTGTGACAGGCCACTACCCTGACACGAAATTGGCGAGCATCGAACCGGCGGCTGTGTATTGTACCGCAAGAGGGACGGAAGCGCCTAGCCGCTATCGGCGAAGGCGAGCATCCCGCTCCAGGGCGAGAAAGAGGCGTTCCACATCCCGCCCCCGCCGTCGTTCGGCCTGGCGCTCCCGACGCCGATCGCGCCAGATGCCTGGCAGCTCCCGAAGCGCCCCCACCAGAGCTGCCCCGAACGCCCAATCCCCGCGCAGCGGGATCGTCAGGATGAGTCCCCCGACGATCACCAGATGCTCCACCACCCACTCCCACTCGTCGAGATTCTTCCAATGCGCGAGCAACCGATTCCGCTCGCTCGCTCGCCGGATGAACGAGGGTGAAAATCGCGGGGCGATCGTCTGACTCGCCTGATGATACACCACGGCGCGCGGCTCATAGTGAATGCGCCATCCTCGCCGCCACGCCCTCAGACTCAGGTCCACGTCCTCCCAGTAAAACGGTCGGAGCCGTTGATCGAACCCGCCCAGTTGCCGGATCTTCTCCGCATCGAAGGCCGAAAATCCTCCGCTCGCCAGGAGCGAGGGCCAGGGGCCAAATGGTTCCGATCCCACCCGATCGCCCGCGACATCGTAATCCTCATGCACGCGCCAGAACCCGCGTCGGAACCGGCCGAGCTTCCCCCCACAGACGAGCGCGCGCGTCTCAGGATCGAGCGCCCGGCATGTCACGGCGAAAACTGTGGGATCGGAGAAGTGCGGTGCGAGATGGAAGAGAACATCCCGCTCGACCGCGACGTCATTGTTGAGCAGGAAGATCACCGGGAACCGCGCGCGATGCAACCCCACGTTCGCCGTCGGCGCGAATCCTTCTGGCCCCGACTTCGCAATGACCTCGACAAACGAGGGAGCGTTCGCCCGAATCCATCCCGACGTCCCATCCGTGCTCCCATCATCCACGATCAGGATCTCGACCTGTGCTCCCCCCTCCCGATGATAAGCGCGCGCCGCTTCCACGACCGAGGGGAGAAAGCGCTCGAGCAGATGACGCCCGTTCCACGTCGGGATGACGATGCTCACATCAGGATGGAAGCCCTCAGACATCGAGATCCGGCACCCACGGCTGAAGTCGGCGCCGCAGCAGGGCGATCAGCTCCGGCGAATCCCGCTCGTAGAAGTCCGGGATGTCCAGAACGATGATCTTCTCGGCCAATCCCTCGACATCGGGGAAGCGTTCGAGCAGTTGCGTCCGATGCCGGTCGTAGCGCTCGTCCATCACGAAGATGAGATCGGCCCACTCGATGAGATCGCGCGTCACCGGACGCGTGGCCAGGGGCGATACTCCCGCCGAACGCGCCTCGTAGCGCTGACTCCGCGCGAACAAGGC
>JBEPZV010000115.1:0-3267 GCA_041640655.1 bacterium | reverse complement strand
CTCCTCCTTGAGGAAATCCTCGATCTCCTTGCGGATGATCCCTCCCTTGGGATGCCAGAAGATGAGCCCGGGACCGTATTCCTCCTGAATGCTGAAGAGGTCGAGCTCGCGCCCGAGCTTGCGATGATCCCGCCGCTCGGCCTCCTCGCGGCGGCGAAGGAAGGCCTCGAGTTCCTCTTCGCTGAAGAACGACGTTCCGTAGATGCGCTGCATCTGCGGCCCGCGCTCGTCGCCGCGCCAGTAGGCGCCGGCCAGGCTCAGCAACTTGAACGCCTTGATGTACCCGGTCGAGGGGATGTGCGGCCCCGTGCAGAAGTCAATCATGTGGTCGCCGAGCTTATAGCAACTGACGATGTCCCCGCCCTTGTCGGTGATCAGCTCGCACTTCAGATGATCGCCCGCTTGCGCGAAGAAGCGCAGGGCCTCCTCCTTGGGGATCTCGATCCGTTCATAGGGGATGTCTCGCTCGATGAGTTCGCGCATCTTCGCTTCGATGCGCGGCAGGTCCTCGGGCGTGAAGCGCTCCGGGCGGAAGAAGTCGTAGAAGAACCCCTCTTCGGTCGCCGGGCCAATGCCCAGCAGCGTGCCGGGGAAGAGCTCCAGCACGGCCGCCGCCAGAAGATGGGCCGTCGAATGGCGATAGACCTCCAGAGCTTCCGGAGTACCGATCAAAACGGGCTCCACCACGCTCCCATCCTCGGGGCGATGGGCCAAATCCACAAGCCGTCCGTTGACGCGGGCGACCAGCGCGCGCTTGGCCAGCTCTCCATTCGCGCGGGCGATGGCCTCGCCCGCGGTCACCCCCGAAGGCACCTCAACCGTTTCCCCTCCAGGAAGACGAACCCAAATGCCCATCTCCTCTTCGTGCGCCTCTCCTTGCCATTGCCTCCCGCCGCGCGTTCTCACCCCCTCGGGCAAGTCGCGCTCAGTGGCCAAGCATATCAAATAAAAATGGTAGGCGCGAGCGGATTTGAACCGCTGACCCCTACCGCGTCAAGGTAGTGCTCTCCCCCTGAGCTACGCGCCTAACCCATTCATTCAACGTCGGAGAATTTAGCAGAGGAAGCGCCGGATTGTCAAGACGGTCCTTCTCGCCTGCGGGGCTGAGCACTTGTTCTGGGGGAGTCGCTCTAGTCTCGCTTCTGCGAGTACGCTATTATTGAGTTTCGTGAACCGACGCGGGGAGGAACGCAGATGCCGATCACAAGGTCGGACGTTGAGAAGATCGCCCAGTTGGCCCATCTGGAGCTCACCGAGGAGGAGAAGGAGCAGTTCACCGTTCAACTGGCGGCCATCGTCGCCTACGTCGAGAAATTGAACGAGCTGGATACAACCGATGTGCCGCCCATGGCGCACGCCGGTCGCGATGAGCGCGCTGATTATGCGCAGCGCGACGACGTCGTCAGCGAGGGGCTTGGGCAAGACTTGGCGCTCCGGAATGCTCCAGATCCGGCGCGCGGCTACTTCCGCGTGCCGAAGGTGATCGAGGAGGGGTGATGGAGATCATCGGGCTGACGGTGGATCGGTTGCACGAGGCCTTGCGCGCTCGGGCGACGAGCGTGCGGGAGGTGTGCGCGCGAACGCTCGAACGCATCGAGGCACTCAACGGGCAGCTCGGCGCGTTCCTCACCATCAATCGCGACGAGGCCCTGCGGCGCGCTGAGGACTTAGATCGCGAACTGGCGCGCGGGGACTGGCGTCCGCTCATGGGCGTCCCCGTCGCCGTCAAGGACAATATCTGCACGCGTGGGCTCCGGACGACGTGCGCCTCGAAGATCCTCCACAACTTCGTCCCCCCCTACAATGCGACGGCGGTCGAACGGTTGCTGGAAGCCGGAGCGGTCATCATCGGCAAGACCAATTGCGATGAGTTCGCCATGGGGTCGTCCAACGAGAATTCAGCTTTCGGCATCGTGCGCAATCCGTGGGATGCCGAGCGCGTGCCGGGCGGATCCTCGGGGGGGTCGGGGGCGGCCGTCGCTGCCGATCTCTGCGTCGTCGCGCTCGGTTCGGATACGGGGGGGTCGGTGCGGTTGCCCGCCGCCTTCTGCGGCGTCGTCGGGTTGAAGCCCACGTACGGGCGGGTCTCGCGATACGGCCTGGTCGCTTATGGATCCTCGCTCGATCAGATCGGGCCGATCACGAAAACCGTCGCCGATGCGGCGCGCGTGCTGCAGGTCATCGCCGGACGTGACCCGCGCGATTCGACGTCGTCGAATCATCCGGTGCCCGATTACCTAGCGGCGTTGAACGGGGAGATCAAAGGGGTGCGCCTCGGCGTGCCGCGGGAATACTTCGGTCCCGGATTGGACGAGGAAGTGAAGGATGCCGTGTGGCGGGCGATTCATCGCTTCGCCGATCTCGGGGCGGAGATCGTCGAGGTGCGACTCCCGCACACCGAGTACGCCATCGCCTGCTATTACATCATCGCCACGGCCGAGGCCTCCTCGAACCTCGCGCGCTATGATGGCGTGCGCTACGGGTATCGGGCCGAGGGCGCGCGGACGTTGCGGGAGATGTATCGGCGGACGCGCCATGAGGGGTTCGGTGCGGAGGTCAAGCGGCGCATCATGCTCGGCACTTATGTGCTCTCGGCCGGATATTACGACGCGTATTATCTGAAGGCCCTGAGGGTGCGCGCGCTGATCGAGCGCGATTTTCGCGAAGCGTTCGCCCGATGCGATCTCATTGTCGGGCCGACCTCGCCGACGGTCGCCTTCCGTTTGGGGGAGAAGATGGCGGATCCCCTGGCCATGTATCTCTCGGACGTGTACACGATCATGGCGAACTTGGCGGCCATCCCAGCGATCAGCATTCCGGTGGGGCTCTCGCGCGAAGGGTTGCCCATCGGGTTGCAACTGCATGCGCGCCCTTTTGAGGAGGCGACGCTCTTGCGCGTCGCGCACGTGTATGAGCGCGCCTTCCCCTTCTCGCATAAGCCGCCTTTGTGAGCGCGCGATCGTGCGCCGATCGGGAGAGGGCGCATGCCGATCACGGTCGTCGAACATCTTCCCGGTGCGTGTCGGCCCACGTGGGCGGAGATTCACATGGGCCATCTCGTTCACAATTTCCGCGCGATTCGAGAGCGCGTGGGCGAGGGGGTGCAGATCTGCGCCGTTGTGAAAGCTGAGGCGTATGGACATGGGGCCGTGGTCGTCGCGCGCTGTCTCGAATCGGCGGGGGCCGATTGGTTCGGCGTCGCGACGGTGGAGGAGGGAGCGGCTTTGCGCGAGGCGGGCATCGCCCGACCGATCTTGTGCTTCGGTG
>JBEPZV010000114.1:0-3379 GCA_041640655.1 bacterium | reverse complement strand
ATCGTCACATCCACACTGCTGGCGCGAGGTCACACGCCACGATCGGTCATCGGATCGGTCAGTCTCACGGAGTTCTTCGTCACCGTGGCGCAAGCGGGGACGTTCTTCGCGCTGCTTCGATGGGTTCACTGGCCGGTGGCGATCGGGTTATTGATCGGGGGCGCGCTGGCTGCTCCCCTGGCGGCCTACGCGTGTCGTCGGCTCCCGGCGCGCGTCGTGATGGGGCTTGTCGGCGCGCTGATCCTCCTCTTGAGCCTGCGCACGATCTATCGCACCGTGGTGTGACCGGGATCGGTCTCTCCTCGCGATCTGGAGGACCGCGGAGGGAACTTTTCTCCCCCGGCTTTCGTTTTGCTCAGTGAGCGTTGGCGGAGAGATAATTGAGGGAGAGCGACGTGGGGGCAAGGGCGGCCTTGGTGAGCCACGATGCGCAACTCGTGCGTCGGTGCCTGGCCGGAGAGGAGGCGGCGTGGGAGGAGATCGTGAGGCAATATTCCCGCCGCATCTATAACTTGGCCTATCGCTTCACGGGCAATCGCGCGGCGGCCGAGGATTTGACACAGGAGGTCTTCCTGCGCCTGTACCGGACCCTGGAGCAATACGATCCCCGCGAAGGGGATCTCTCGAACTGGCTCATGCGGGTGGCCCGCAATCTGATCATCGATGACTATCGCCGGCGGGCGCGCACGCCGACGGAGAACGGTGAGGACCTGTCGGAGCACGAATATCACCTTCGTGCCGACGAGAGGGGAGATCCCCAGACCCTCGTGGAACGCCGTGAGCTGAGCGCGTTGATTCACGCGGCCCTGGCGAAGCTCTCGCCGGAGCTGCGCGCGTGTGTCATCCTGCGCGATCTGGAGGGGCTCTCGTATCAGGAGATCGCCGAATTGCTGCGGATCCCGGAGGGGACGGTGAAATCGCGCATCAATCGCGGGCGTTTGGAGCTGGCCCGCGTGTTGCGCCGCATGCGAGTGATCTGAATGATGGACTGCCGAGCGTTTGAGTCACTCATCAGCGAATATCTGGAGGGGACGCTCTCCGAGGAGGTGGCGAGCGCGTTCATGGCCCATCTCTTCTCGTGCTTGGCATGTCGAGCGCTCGTGGACGATGTGCGAGCGGCGTGGGAATTGTGTCGGAGCCTGGATGAGGTCGAGCCCTCCCCGGATCTCTCCGAGCGTCTCTCCCTGATTCTGCGGGGCGCGGCCATGAGCTGCGAAGCGTTCGGGGAGCTGATCTCCCATTACTTCGATGGGGTGCTCACCGCCGCCGAATATCATCTCTTCGAGGCGCACACTCGGGTATGCGCTCGATGTCGCCAGACTCTGGACGATGTGGCGGCCGTCACGCGTCTGCTCGGCGAGATCGGTCAGATGGCGGTTCCCGAAGGCTTGCACGAGCGCATCCTCCGCGCGACGTCTTCGTTTCAGGCGAACCTTCGCCGAGATCGGTGGTGGCGATGGCGCCGACAGTGGGCAGCGTGGCGCCTGGGATGGCGCCTCGCGTTACGACCGCCACTGCTGCCGCGGTGGGCGATGGCCATGATCCTGTGCCTGGCGACGTCCGGAGTCGTGCTCCTGAATCTTCCCGCTGGTCGCAGTGAGGTCGCTCCTCGGTCTCCGATCGCGCGCCTCTTTGATCGCGTGTCGGGGATGAGGGCAGAGGGGGAACGGATGGTCGAGCATCTGGAGCGTTGGCGGGCACACGCGAGCGATTTCCTTCAGGTCTTTCGTATCGGACGTCGGTCAGCGACGTCACCGGCTCCGGCGAAGAAGTCCTCACCGTAGGACGGTGTCGGAGGAGAGGAGCGAGCATGAGATCATCAGTCATCTTCTGCGCGTATCATCCGAATCATCGAGCGTTGGTTCGATGCTCGGCGTGCTCGCGGCCGCTCTGCCCAGCCTGCGACCATCGCATCAAGGGGTTTCCCTACTGCCAGGATTGCATCGTGCGCGGAGTCGAGTTGCTGCGGCGCTCGGCGCCGTGGACGTCTTCGACGATTCAGCGTCGTCCCCCCTCACCGCGCTTGGCCGCTTTATGCGCGTTCGTGCCGGGACTGGGGGCCGTCTACAACCGGCAAAATGTCAAGGCCCTCGTGCATTTCCTTTTGATCGTCGGTCTGTTCGAGTTGGCCGATGTGACGGACCTGGCGCTCTTCGGGCTCGGCGGAGCGGTCTTCTACCTCTTCTCGATCATGGACGCACATCGTACGGCCGAAGCGATCGCTCGGGGGCTGGACCCGGCGGAGGAGGATGAGCGCCTGCGGCAGATGCTGCGCGAGCGCATGGCCTGGATAGCGGGGGGCCTCATCCTGGTGGGGGGACTCGTCCTGGCCTCCGATCTCATGGAGGCGCTGCGCGTGTCGCTGGTGATGAGGCGGTTGTGGCCGTTCCTGTTGATCGCCGCGGGGGCGTATCTGCTCTATCGGTACACACGCGCGCGCGCCGCATCGCTTGGGGAGGGGCGTTTTGATCCCCATCGCGCGCCTCCGCCGCTTTTCTGGAAGACCGGGCCGGTGACCGGATCCCTGGTCGAGGCGCGGCCGGACGATGAGCCGAAGCCCCCGGCCAAGGGGCCGCGGGCGTGACCGCCGAAGCATCCGCCTTCGCGGATCAACGAGGGGGAGGAGAAACATGAGGAGCGTGATTCGATTCGTCGGTGGGGTCATCGCAGTCTTCATCGCCTTCTGGCTCGCCGTGAAACTGCTCGCTTTCCTCTTCGCCCTGATCGGGGTGATCCTCAGTTTGGTGAAGCTCGCGGTGATCGTGGGACTCATCGCCCTCTTGGGCTATGGGGTGTATCGGTTCTTCGTTCCGACCGAGCGCCGCGTGGAATGAGTCACCCGTGTGGGAGCGGTGAGACGATCTCCAACGTCGCGCGCGAGGCTTCGGGGCGAGGAGGATTCTGAGTGAAGCGGCGCGCATCTGCTGCAGAGAGCCTCAGGCGAATCCGTCGCTCGCTCTTGTTCCCCTTTTGGGGGGACGCCGTCGGTGGAGTAAAATTATCGTGAGACTTCCGCAGGGAGGGGAAGCCATGACGGAGAGGACGATGGAGCAATCGTCGCAAACCCCAGGGCGTTTGACGACAATGGGAAAGCGCCTGGGAGCGATCACCAGCGCGGCCGAAGACCTCTGGGCCGGGAACATGCGGCTGGTCAAACGAGGCGTGCAACGGGGCTTGTGGAAGGTCGAGGATTGGGCGGATGAAGCCGCGCTCTACATCCGGCGGCATCCGTATCGCGTGCTCGGTCTGGCACTGGGATCGGGATTCGCGGTCGGCGTGCTGTTGGGCGCGCGTTTCGGTCGCAAATGAATCTTGGAGATAACGGCTCGGGGCACGGCGTGCCGAGTGAGCGGTTGAGGCTTCCGATACGACGGCACGC
>JBEPZV010000113.1:0-3466 GCA_041640655.1 bacterium | reverse complement strand
CAGCGATGGCTGCGGGCTTGCCCGTCAGTCGCTTCCTCTTCGTCGGATTCCTCCCGGCTCGGCGCACCGAGCGGCGGGCGGAGTTGGAGCGGCTCAAGACCGTGCCGTATACGCTCATCTTCTTCGAAGCGCCGCATCGTCTCGCCGCCACGCTCGCCGATATGCGGGAGATCCTGGGCGCGCGCGCTGCCGTGCTCGCGCGCGAGCTGACGAAGGTGCATGAGACGTTCGAACGCGCGACGCTGGACGTGTTGGTCGAGCGCATGACCGGGGCTTCGGTCAGAGGGGAGATTGTTCTGCTGGTTGCCGGAGCCGAGGCCGTTCGGTCCGATCCCACGCCCCTCGCGACGAGTGCGACGGCGCTCGCCGAACGCGTGAAGGCCCTCATGGCGACCACGGGGCTCGATGCGAAGACGGCCATCAAGCGCGTGGCTGAGGAATGTGGCGTGAGCCGACGCATCGTCTATCGCGCCTATGTGAGCGGTTTGGAGAAGGACGGTGATGCGTGAGGTGAGGCGATCGTCGAGGGCACTTGGACGCTTCGAGCGCGGCGCCCTGCATGGCCTCATCCTCGCGAGCGCGCTCGGGCTGCCGATCCCCGGGGCGAAGGCGCAATCGCGTGTGGCCGAACGCGCGCGCCTGGGGGCGAGCGTGACGATGGTCCTCTATCGGGCTCAGGGACGGCAGGCCGATCCGAACCCCGAACCCGTGCGCTTGGCGCAAACGTTCGAGAGTCTCGATGCCGAAGTGACCTACTTGCGAAAGACGCTGGGGATCGAGCAGGTGACGCCTGTGCATATTCGTTCGGTCGGGCTCGTGCCCGGCGAGCGCTTTCAGGATGGCGTGTTCATGGGGGACCGAACACCGGGACGGGATCAGGAGCACATGGAACAGCTCGCGCAGCAGGTGATCCACCGCACGGTGGCTTTGGATGCCGTCTCTCGCACGGAAGCTTCCCTGAAGATCGCGTTGACTCATCGAGGGCGAACGATCGTGCGCGTGGACGGGGTGGAGGTGCGCCATTTCGAGACGATCCTGCTTGAGGGGACGCTCTCGGAAGGAGCGGGCGAGCCTCATGCGGTGCTCATGACGATCACGGTCACCGTGCTCCCGCTCGCTCAACTGCGGAATCGTCCGCAGGAGCTCTCCGCACCGTGCGATGAATACGGGCGGGTGCTCGCGGTGCAGCCGGAGGATGTCTTTCTCCCCCCCGTGCTCGTTGAGCGCGTCACGCCCAAGTTCCCTTCGCGCCGTCCGATGGGGAGCATCCTCTTGGAAGGGATCGTGACACCGCAGGGGCGCGTCATCAACGCGCGCGTCGTGCGCACGTTCGATCGCGAGATGGATGCGTTCGCCCTCGACGCCTTCCAGCGCTTTCGATTCCTCCCGGCGCAATTGAACGGGCGGCCGATCCACGCGACCGTCCGCGAGGAAGTGATCTTTCAAATAGTCCCGTGAGCGGGAACGCGCACGGTCGAGATGAGGAGGGGCACATGGGCGTTCTGCGCACGCTTCTTCTGGCCGGATCTCAGAATCGGTGGTTGCGGGAGCGCGCGCCTCGCTATCGGTTCGTGCGGCGCACGGTGGAGCGCTTCATTCCCGGGGAGACCCTGGACGCGGCGCTTCAGGCCGGACTCGCCTTGCAGGAGCAGGGCATTGGGACGGTCTTCACCTATCTCGGGGAGAACGTCACCGATGCGCAGGAGGCCGAAGCCGTCGCGGCGCACTATGCCGACGTGCTCGCGCGGATTCGCGCCTGGCCGCAGCCGGCGGAGGTCTCCGTCAAGCTGACGCAGTTGGGCTTGGACTTGGATCCGGAACTCTGCTCGGCGAATCTCCGGCGGATACTGGATGCCGCTGCGCCTCATCAGACGGTGTGGATTGACATGGAGTCGAGCCCGTATGTGGACATCACGCTGGAGACGTATCGGCGAGCGCGCGCCGTCTATCCGAATGTGGGGGTGTGCCTGCAAGCGTATCTCTACCGGACTGAGCGTGATCTCCTCTCACTGCTGCCGCTTCGGCCCGCCATCCGGTTGGTGAAGGGAGCGTATCGGGAACCGCCCGATCGCGCCTTCCCGCGAAAGCGCGATGTGGATGCGAATTTCTTCGCCCTGGCGCAGCGGCTTTTGGGGGACGAGGCGCGACGCACCGGCGTGCGCGCGGCCATCGCCACGCATGATCGCGCGCTCATTCGCCGCATCGCGGCGTTCGCGGCCGCGGCGGGCATTCCGCGCTCGGAGACGGAGTTCCAGATGCTCTACGGAATTCAGCGGGAGGAGCAGCAACGCCTGGCGCGCGAGGGGTATCGCATGTTGGTGCTCATCTCCTACGGGTCTTCGTGGTTCCCGTGGTTCATGCGCCGATTGGCCGAGCGGCCGGCGAATCTCCTCTTCCTACTGCGCCACCTGCTCCTGGGGTGAGGGTGTGAACACGCGCTCCGGTCGGCGGAGCAGGCGCGGGAACGTCAGGCGCACGGCGTCATGCTCATTCCCGGGCCGCCGGAGGGAGCGACCCGCGCTGTTGGTCTCGATGACGCCGCCTTCGTTTGCCCCCTGTGCGGATCGCCTGCGCGCACTCGTGTTCATCGCACCGTGCGCACCCAGAAGGGGATGTAGAGCTGTTCCGGAATCGTCGTGCTGTCATCGCGAATGGAGATGAAGCCCTCCCATTCCCGCGTCCCCGGCGCGACCGTCGGAGCGATTCGCAGCGTGAGGGTGAATTGCCCCGTCCCGCCGGGTCGCACCCGAAACGTCGTCTTGTTCAGCGTGGCTGTGATGGCCGGATCCGTGTGCGTCATCGTGAGCGCGAGCCGATAGGTCACAAGCTGCGAGGAATGGTTCTTCACGGTGAACGTCTTCGTCCGCGTGACAGTTCGCTGTACGCGAATGGCGCCGAAGCTGTGCGTGGGGGAATCCACCGTCGTCAGCACCCGGGCCAGCGCGCGCATGTCCACGATTCCGGAGCCGCGATCCATCACCCGCCGCGCTTCCAGTTGCGGTGGCCGACGCGCGGTCGTGAGAATCGCGGAGCGAATCTCATCCGGCGTCCAATTCGGGCGAAGCTGCTTGAGCAGTGCAGCCACGCCCGCCACGCGCGGGGCGGCGAAGCTCGTCCCATTGCGAAAGGCGAAGCCACTCGGGTCATACAGGGGGTCTTGCACGTCTCGCTCCACATCGGGAGGGAGGGGGAAGCGCGCCTCTCCGCGCGGATCGTCATCTTGGACGGCGGCGTAGCTGCTCAGGCCCGGAGCGACCACGTCGGGTTTGATGGCGAAGGTCGAAGCCGGCCCGCGCGAGCTGAAGTCGGCCAGATGATCGGGCGCGATCGGCAAGGTCACAATCGTCTCATCGGGCAGGTCCAAAGGTCCCAGCGCGATACGCGTCGGGCGGCCCGCTCGCGCATTCGTTGCGACGAACGCCTTGAGCGCGAGGCCAGCCGTGCGCGGGAGAAAGAGCGCGGGAAG
>JBEPZV010000112.1:0-3488 GCA_041640655.1 bacterium | reverse complement strand
GCCGCGCGCGGGTTCGTGGATGCCATCATCACGCCGGAGGAGACGCGTCGCGTCTTGGCGCTGGCGCTGCGCGTGACGTTCCACAATCCGGGCCCACACATCGGTCCCTTTCATATCCCATCGCTGGAGTGACGCCCCCACCATGCGCGACGATTTCGAGCCTCGGCCTCCCACGGGTAAGCCCTTTGACGCCGTCGGCTTCGGCTTGAATGCCGTGGATCATCTGATCACGGTCCCGCACTATCCGGCCTTCAACACGAAGGTGCAACTTCGCGAATATGTCGTGCGCCCTGGTGGTCAAGTGGCGACGGCGATGGTCGCGCTGGCGCGATTGGGCTGCCGCACGCGCTACATCGGGAAGGTCGGCGATGATGAGTTCGGGCGGCTGCAATTGCGCTCGCTCGCCGAAGCTGGCGTGGAGCACTCCCAGGTGAGGGTCGTCCCTGGGGCCACGAGCCAACTGGCCTTCATCCTCATTGACGAGCCGAGCGGCGAGCGGACGATCATCTGGGGGCGCGATCCTCGCCTGATCATGCGCCCAGAAGAATTGGAGCGCGAAGCCATCACCTCAGGGCGCGTCCTGCACCTGGACGGACACGATGTCGCCGCTGCCATTCAAGCCGCTCGATGGGCGCGCGAAGCGGGCATCCCCGTCGTCATTGATCTGGACAATTTCTACCCAGGGGTCGAGGAACTGTTGCCGCTGGTGGATTATCTGATCACGTCGGCCGAGTTCCCGAAGCGATTCCTGGGCATCGCCGAGCCCGAGGAGGCGCTGCGCGCACTCAAGCGCCGGTATCAGAACCCCTTCGTCGCCATCACGCTCGGCGATCAGGGGGCGATCGCTTACTGTCACGGCGTCTTCATCCATTCGCCGGCCTTTCGCGTCCCCTGCCGGGATACGACGGGTGCGGGCGATGCCTTCCGCGGCGGATTCATCTACGGACTCCTGAACGGCTTGAGCGTGACCGAGACTCTGCGCTTCGCCAACGCCGTCGCGGGATTGAACTGCCGCGGCGTAGGCGCGCGCGGGGGACTGCCGACGCTCGCCGAAGTCCAGGAGCTACTCCGCACGCAGTGAGTCGGAGCGCGCCGTGAATCGAACGATTCGTCTGGCCGTGATCTCCCCGGAATTCCCCGCGCCGCTCACCAGCGGAGGGAGGAAGCGCACGTTCCATCTGCTTCGCGCGCTGGCGCGCGTGGGGCCTGTGGACCTCATCACGTTCTCGGAGCGCCCGGAGGCCGCGCCGACCTCCCTCGTGCACGCCGTCTGTCACCGTCTGGACGTCATCCGTCTGCCGACGCATTCGCCGAAGCTCCTCCCCTTCCTTCGCCGCAACCTCCGGCGCGCCGCGCAGGGAGTGAATCCCCTGATTGATCGTTTCTCCGAGGACGCCGTGCGCGAAGCCGTAGAGCGCGACCTGCAGCATCAGGCCTACGATGTCATCATCCTGGAGCACTCTTGGATCGCGCACTACATCCCGATCGCGCGCCGGTGGCAGCCGCACGCCAAAATCATCCTCGATTGCCACAACATCGAGTCCGATCTCTGGCGCCAGTACTACGAGCACCCGCGGAAGTTCTGGCACAAGCCGGCGGCCTATCGGTTCTGGCGATCGGCGCTCGAGCAAGAACGGGCCTACCTTCCACGCGCTGATCAGGTCTGGGTCGTCTCAGAAACAGATGCCCGCCGCGCTCACGCGCTCGCTCCCTCGGCCCGTCTTCGCGTGATCCCCAATGGGACGACGCCGGTGGAGGTGGGGGGGCAACCCGCCCACCCGCCGATCATCGGATTCCTCGGCTCCCTGATATACCCCCCGAATGAAAGCGGCCTGCGATTCTTCCTGGATCACATCTGGCCGAGGATTCGCGAAGCCACACCCGACGTGCGGATGATGATCATCGGCCGACCGACGCCCGCCCTCCTTCGGCGCGCGCGCGCGGATGAGCGCGTGCTCGTCGTCGGCGAGGTCACGGACATCACGCCGTATCTGCAGCAGTGGACGCTCATGGTCGTCCCTCTGCTTCACGGGGGCGGAACGCGAATGAAGATCCTCGACGCGTGGGCGCATGGGATCGCCGTCGTCTCCACGAGCCGAGGGGCCGAAGGTCTTTGCGCTACGCCCGGCGAAGGGCTCTGGATCGCGGATTCCCCGCAGGAGTTCGCTGAGGCCGTCCTCCACCTCCTCCGCGATGAGGCGGAACGTCTGCGCCTCGCTCGCCGGGGATACGAACTGGTGAGGCGCTTCTACAGTTGGGACGTCATCGCCGAACGCGTGCTCGACGCCATCACTTCGCTTCTCGCCGAAGACGCCGCTCCACCCGAGAAGCCGCCCGGCGTCGGCCGGAATTCGGGGATTCGCGCCGACGATCGCTCGCCGAACGAGGCGTCCTCCGAGTGATCGGGATCGGGGCCGATTCATGAATGACGTAGGAGCAGCAGGTCCCGCCGCTGGCGATGTGATTGACGCGCGTCACCTCGACGCCGAGCAATTCCCGAAAGAACGCCAGCTCCGTGCGGCATGGCTGCGGATAGAGGCGCGCGACATGGGCGATGGCGCAATTATGCTCGGTGAGGACGTACCCTTTCTCCGTCTTCTGCCATCGCGCCATGTACCCGTTCTCGCTCATGATGCGCGCGACCTCGGCCACGCGCTCCTCGAGCGTCTTCCCCGCAAGGCGCGGCGCATAGGTCGCGATCCATCGCTCCTTCCGCCGTTCGAACAGTTCATCCACGCGCTCCATACCCTCACGAGCGGCCACACACTCCAGCAAGTCCAAGACCAGGTGATGATACCCCTTCGGGAAGAGCGCCTCCGCCTCCTCGGTGAGCTTATAGACATAGGTCGGGCGCCCCATCGGACGACGCTCGATCTCGATCCGCACCAGGGCCGCGTTCTCGAGCGCCAGCAGATGCCGCCGCACGCCCATTGGCGTGATATTCAAGGCCGCGGCCATCTCCTCGACCGTCGCGCGCCCGCGCCGCTTGAGCAGATCGAGGATCTGACGCCGCGTCGAGTCCTTGACCCATCGGTCCGTCTGGATCTCATTGATCTCGCGGAGTTCGAGCGCCATGTCTTCCCCCTCATCCGTTCACCGCGGAAGGCTCTCCCGGCTCCCCTCGCACACCTTTCCCGCGCAGTCCCGCAATCGCCATGCCCCCATTATACGCCAATCTCCCCCATTCTACCAGGAGCCCGCTTGCTTTCCCATGTCGCCTGACGCCCCCCGAGAGGGAGCACGAGCGCGCCATAAGAGCATCAGCGCCAGACTCGCGCCGAGCAGATCAATCCCCCAGTCTCGAACCGAACCCGTCCGTACAGACGAGAGGCTCTGCCGATATTCGTCCACAGCCGCCACAAGGGCGACTCCGAGCAAGATGCGCCCCCCCTGACGAAGGAGCACCTCTCGAGCGCCTCCCTCCAGACGGAACCGCCCGCTCACGGCGCGCGCGTAGAGCGCCGCCAGGATGGCATACTCGACGGCAT
>JBEPZV010000111.1:0-3762 GCA_041640655.1 bacterium | reverse complement strand
GTATCCGTGTTCGTCATGGATTGCACGGCGATGGGATGATCGCCCCCGATCATGACTCCCCCGACGTTGACGACGACCGAACGACGTCGCATGCGCTTGCGCTCTTCCATAGGCGATTTCATTCTACCGAAAGGTCATCCCGAGGGGAAGCGGACGCTTGAGGGGAGGAACTCTTCCCCTCGGGAGGCTCCGCGTGCGCGGATCTCAAGCGATCCCCGCTGCTGGCCAATCCGAGGGCGAGGGCCTATAATTACTACTTCCGGCCACGCGGCTGAGCCGTGTATGTCGGTCGAGGACGCATTGCGAGAGGCGAAGATTCGGGAGCTGCCGCTCTCCCCGGCGGTGTGCGTGGCGATGGAGATGCGCGTGGGCGAGGTACTTGAGCTGATGAAGCAGCGGCGCGCGCATTGTGTGCTCATCTGCGAGGGAGCGTATTTGCGCGGCATCTTCACCGAGCGAGACGTCATGAATAAGATCCTGGGCATGCCGGTGGACCTGCAGGCGCCGATCGAATCGTTCATGACGCCGTCGCCGGTGACGTTGCATCCCGAGGATCGGGTGTGGGAGGCCATGCGGCTCATGGACGAGGGGGGGTATCGGCACATCCCGCTCGTCGTCGAGGGCGGGCGTGTCGCGGGCGTGATCTCTGTTCAAGACATCATCAACTTTCTGGCCGAGCATTTCCCGACGGAGGTGTTCAATCTCCCTCCACGCTCGCGGCAAGTGTTCGAGGCTCCGGAAGGAGCGTAGGCGATCATGGAGGACGGCATGAGAGAGAGGACGAGCACACTCACGACGATCGAGTCGGAAGTCAGACATCAGATCGTCGAGCTGGAGACGGTCACGGTCCGTTTCGCCGGAGACTCCGGCGATGGGATTCAGCTGACGGGGACGCTCTTCACGAACACGACGGCTCTAGTGGGGAACGACTTGGGAACATTCCCCGACTATCCGGCGGAGATTCGCGCGCCAGCGGGGACGTTGCCCGGCGTGAGCGCCTATCAGATCTGCTTCAGCAGTCAGGACATTCGAACACCTGGGGATCAGCCCGACGTCCTGGTCGCGTTCAATCCGGCGGCGCTTAAGGTGCACCTGCCGGATTTACCCGAGGGCGGGATGATCCTCGTCAACGTGGATGCCTTCACCGAGTACAACCTGAAGAAGGCGGGCTACACGAGCAATCCGCTGGAGGATGGTTCGCTGGCGAAGTATCGGGTCTACAAGGTCCCGATGACGACGGCCACCTTGAGCGCGTTGCGCGAGATTGATCTGCCGGCCAAGGACAAGGAGCGGTGCAAGAACTTCTGGGCGCTCGGACTGGTCTATTGGCTCTTCGATCGGCCGCTGGAGCCGACGCTGCGCTGGATCGAAGAGCGGTTCAAGAAGAATCCGGCGATCGCGCAAGCCAATGCGACGGCGCTGCGCGCGGGCTACGCCTATGGGGATGCGGCGGAGATGTTCACCGTCCATTATCGCGTGCGGCGCGCGCAGATCGCGCCGGGCGTCTATCGGAAGATCACGGGCAACGAGGCGTTGGCGCTCGGATTGATCGCGGCTTCGCAACTGGCCGGACGTCCACTCTTTTATGCGAGCTATCCGATCACGCCGGCGAGCGACATCCTGCATGAGCTGGCCATTCACAAGAACTTCGGCGTGCGCACGTTTCAGGCCGAGGACGAGATCGCCGCGATGTGCGCGGCCATCGGCGCGGCGTTCGCCGGATATCTCGGCGCGACGGGCACCAGCGGCCCGGGCATGTGCTTGAAGTCGGAGGCGATCAATCTGGCCGTGATGACGGAGCTGCCCGTCGTCATCTGCGACATTCAGCGCGCTGGGCCCAGCACGGGCATGCCCACCAAGACCGAGCAGGGCGATCTGCTCCAGGCTTTGTTCGGACGCAACAGCGAGAGTCCTGTGGCCGTCGTCGCGCCCGCGACGCCCGCTGATTGTTTCTACATGGCCATCGAGGCGTTCCGCATCGCCACCAAGTACATGACGCCGGTGATCCTGCTCTCGGACGGGTATCTCGCCAATGGGGCGGAGCCGTGGAAGCTCCCTTCGGTCGAGGAGCTGCCGAAGATCGAGATTCGGTTCCGCACGGATCCGAATGGATTCTACCCGTACTTGAGAGATCCGGAGACGCTGGCGCGCCCGTGGGCGATCCCGGGCACGCCCGGACTCGAGCATCGCATCGGAGGCCTGGAGAAGCAGCACATCACGGGGAACGTGAGCTACGATCCGAAGAATCACGAGCTCATGGTGAAATTGCGCGCCGAGAAGATCGCCCGTATCGCCGAGGACATCCCGCTGCTGGAGGTCTTTGGGGAGCCGGAGGGCAAGGTGCTCGTCGTGGGGTGGGGGAGCACCTATGGCGCCATCACCTCCGCCGTGGAGCATTGGCAGCGCAAGGGCGCGCCGGTCTCGAGTATTCATCTGCGGTATCTGAACCCCTTCCCGCGAAACTTGGGGGAGATTCTCCCTCGGTTCGAGAAAATCCTCGTCCCGGAACTGAATCTGGGGCAATTGGCACTGCTGCTGCGCGGCCGCTACCTGGTGGATGCCATCCCGTTCTCGAAGGTGCAGGGGCGGCCGTTTAAGATCAGCGAGATCATTGATCGCATTGGAGAGTTGCTATGACGCATGGTGGCGATGGACAGGGGACGGTCGTGAAGTTGACGAAGAAGGACTTCGTCTCGGATCAGGAGGTCCGGTGGTGTCCGGGATGCGGCGATTACGCCATCCTGGCGCAGATGCAAAAGGTCTTGCCCGAGCTGGGCATTCCGCGCGAGAAATTCGTCTTCGTCTCCGGCATCGGCTGCAGCAGTCGTTTCCCCTACTACATGAACACTTATGGCTTCCATGGGATTCACGGGCGCGCGCCGGCCATCGCGACGGGGATCAAGGTCTGCAATCCCGATCTCTCGGTGTGGGTCGTCACCGGCGATGGGGACGGATTGAGCATTGGGGGGAATCATCTGCTCCACGCCATGCGCCGGAACGTGGACATCAAGATCGTCCTCTTCAACAACCGCATTTATGGGTTGACCAAGGGGCAATATTCTCCCACTTCGGAGTTCGGCAAGAAGACGAAGTCCTCGCCGATGGGCACGGTCGAGATGCCGGTGAATCCCATCTGTCTGGCGCTGGCGGCCGAGGCGACGTTCGTCGCGCGTTCGGTGGACCGGCATACGGATCACCTGGCTTATGTCCTGGAGCGCGCGGCTCGGCATAAGGGGGTCGCCTTCGTCGAAGTCTTTCAAAATTGCAATATCTTCAACGACGGCGCGTTCGAGCCCTTCGCGGATCGCTCGGTGAAAGAGGATCGCATGGTGGTGCTCGAGCATGGGAAGCCCCTCATCTTCGGGAAGAATCGGGAGAAGGGGATTCGTCTGAACGGCACGACGCTGGAGGTGGTCACCCTCGGTGATGGGATCACGGAATCGGACTTGCTCGTGCACGATGAGAAGCGACCGGATCCAGCCATCGCGTTCCTGCTCGCCCGAATGGACTATCCCGAGTATCCGGTGCCGGTCGGCGTCTTCCGCGCCGTGGAGAAGCCGACCTACGATGAGTTGGTCAACGCGCAGATCGAGACGGCCATCGCCGAGCGCGGGCCTGGGAGTTTGGAGAAGCTTCTGCGCAGCGGTGACATTTGGGTGATCGAGTGATCCTCGATGGGGAGATGGCGCGATGCGCTGTCCGAGCTGTGGTCACGAGAACCTGCCGGGCGTGGAAGTCTGCGAGCAGTGCCTTCACGACCTC
>JBEPZV010000110.1:0-4161 GCA_041640655.1 bacterium | reverse complement strand
TGCCGAAGGCGCTCGCGCTCCACCCGATAGCCGTCCAGGCGCATCTCCTGCGCCACTTGCTCCAGAAGCAGCCACCCGGCCAGCTCGGCGAGCCGTTCCGAAGGCAGCGGCCCCAGCGCCTCATAGGCCGCGCGCGCCTCCTCCACCGCTTGAGCCCAGGCCGGAATCCGATGTTGTGGGAGGCGAAACATCAGAGCTGCAACCCCTTCAAATAGGCCCGAAACGCTTCCCCAATGTCCTCCCGCTTCAGCGCCAGCTCCACGGTAGCGATCAGAAATCCCAGCTTATCCCCGGCATCGTAGCGCCGGCCCTCGAACTCATAGCCGTAAATCGGCCGCCGTCGCAGCAGAGCGCGCAGCGCATCGGTGAGCTGAATCTCCCCCCCCGCGCCCGGAGGCGTGACCTCCAGCTCCTCGAAGATGTCGGGCGTCAGAATATAGCGCCCCACGATCGCCAGATTCGATGGCGCCTCCTCCGGTCGCGGCTTCTCGACCATGTCCAGCAGCCGATAGACGCGCGGCTCGACCCTCTCCCCGCGCACGACGCCGAAGCGCGAGATCTCCGGCCCCTCGATCCGCATCAGCGCGATCACCGGCGCGCGATACCGCTCGAAGACCGCCATCAGTTGCTTCACGCACGGCGTCGGCGCATCAATCACGTCATCGCCCAGCAGCACCGCGAACGGCTCGTCATCCACCAGATCGCGCGCGACGAGAATGGCGTGGCCCAGCCCAAGGGCCTTCTTCTGCCGCACGTAGGCGAAGCGCGTCATCTCCGCGATCCGGCGAATCTCCTCCGCCTGATCGCGCTTCCCCCGCTCCTCGAGCGCCTGCTCCAACTCGAACGCGATGTCGAAATGATCCTCGATGGCATTTTTGCCCCGCCCGGTCACGATGATCATCTGCTCGATCCCACTCCGGATGGCTTCCTCGACCGCATATTGAATGAGCGGTTTATCCACGAGCGGGAGCATCTCCTTGGGCTGCGCCTTGGTCGCCGGCAGAAAGCGCGTCCCCAAGCCGGCTGCCGGAAAGACCGCCTTCCGAATCCTCATCACTCCTCGCTCCCACATCGCTCCCCTCCCCGACGCGCGCGGTCACCCCACGATCCTCACGGACGAAACGCGATGATCACCGCCTCACGCGTTTGCCGCCGTCTGCGAGCTGTGATAATTTGTAACACGTCGCGAGAGAAGGCGCAATGCTCGACATCCGCTTCGTTCGGGAGAATCTGGAGCTGGTGAGGGAGAAACTCGCGCGACGCGGGCTGACGGTCGCGCTGGACGCCTTCGAGCGCCTGGATGCCGAGCGGCGTGAGAAGATCGCCCGCGCCGATGCTTTGCGCGCCGAGCGCAATCGCACGAGCGAGGAGATCGGCCGCCTGATGCGCAGCGGACAGCGGGAGCAAGCCGAGGCACTGCGGCTCCGCATGCGCGACGTCGGTGAGGAGATCAAACGCCTGGATGCGGAGATCGCGCGATTGGATGCGGAGCTGCAGGCGCTGCTGCTCCGCCTGCCGAATCTGCCACATGATTCGGTCCCGGTCGGCCCGGATGAGACGGCCAATCTCGAAGTTCGACGCTGGGGACACCCGCGCGATTTCGATTTCGAGCCGAAGGATCATGTGGAGCTGGCCACACGGCTGGGCATCCTCGACCTGGAGCGCGCAGCCAAGATCACCGGAGCGCGCTTTGCGGTCCTCACCGATCTCGGCGCTCGACTGGAGCGCGCGCTGATCAACTTCATGCTCGATGTCCACACGCGCGAGCATGGCTATCGGGAGGTCTGGCTTCCGTTCATGGTCAAAACCGAAGCGCTCATCGGCACCGGGCAGCTCCCGAAATTCGCGGGCGACCTCTTCTGGGCGGTGGACCGCTCGCTCATCGAGCGCCTCCCCGAGGCGGCCGACCTCTCCGCGGAGGATTTCCCCGCGCGTGTGCGCGAGCTGTTCGACAATGGGCTGTGGCTTGTGCCGACGGCCGAAGTCCCGCTGGTGAATCTCTATCGGGATGAGATCCTGGAGGGCGAGGCCTTGCCCATCTCCCTGACCGCGTATACCCCATGCTTCCGCAGTGAAGCCGGAAGCTACGGGCGCGACGTCCGCGGCCTCATTCGCCAACACCAATTCGACAAGGTCGAGCTGGTCAAGATCACCACGCCCGAATCCTCTTACGACGAGCTGGAGAAGCTCACGCGCGATGCCGAGCGCATCTTGCAGAAGCTGGAGTTGCCCTATCGCGTCGTCGCCCTCTCGACGGGCGATCTCGGTTTCGCCTCGGCCAAGACCTACGACATCGAAGTCTGGATCCCCAGCCAGCAGCGCTATCGCGAGATCTCTTCCTGCTCCAACTGCGAGGCCTTCCAGGCGCGACGGGCGAACATCCGCTTCCGGCGCCATCGAGGCGCCCGCCCCGAATTCGTCCACACCCTGAACGGCTCGGGCTTGGCCGTCGGACGAACGTGGCTCGCCCTGCTGGAAAACTACCAGCAGAAGGATGGCTCGGTGCTCATCCCGCGCATCCTTCAGCCCTATCTGGATGGCGTGGAGGTTCTTGAGCCCCGCGACGCCTCCAGATGACACCGGCGGTGCTTCACCATGGGTGAGATCCTCGATCCGCAGACCCTGCGACGCGAGCGCGAGCGCCTGCGGCGCGAGGGCCGACGCGTCGTCTTCACCAACGGGTGTTTCGATCTCCTGCATCCCGGTCATGTTCGATTCCTCCAGCAGGCGAAGGCTCTCGGCGATGTCCTCATCGTTGCGATCAACAGCGATGCCTCCGTGCGCGCGTTGAAAGGCCCTGATCGCCCCATCTTCCCCGAGCGCGAGCGCGCGGAGATGCTCGCCGCCCTCGAAGCGGTGGATTACGTCACCATCTTCGATGATCTCACGCCGCGCGCGCTCATTGCCGATCTCCTTCCCGATGTCCTCGTCAAAGGCGGCGACTGGCCCCCGGAGGAGATCGTCGGACGCGACGCGGTCGAAGCCGCCGGTGGGCGCGTCCTCTCGCTCCCCTATCACGAGGGGTATTCCACGACGCGCGTGATCCAGCGCATTCGGGCTCTCCCTGCGACGCCCACGTCCTCATGAGCTCCGGCCTCATGATCCGAGACGAACTCTTGCGGCGACTTCACGCCGATCCCGCCCTGCGCGCCGTGCGCGAAGGGCTCGCGCGCGGAGAGCGGGTGCTCACCATCTCCGGGGTGCACGCCTCCGGAGCGAAAGCCTTTCTGCTGGCCGCGCTCCACAGCCTCCTTCGCCCTCGGGAGGAGACCGCCCATCCCCTCGTCTTCGTCAGCGCGGATGAGGACCTGGAAGCCCTCGGCGAGGAGGTCCGCCTCTTCGCCTCCCTGATCGGCGACACCTCGCTGAGGCTCGTCCTGCTGCCGGCCTTCGATGTCTCGCCCTTCGATGGACTCTCGCCGCACCCGGCCTTGTTGCAGCAGCGAGCCCACGCGCTCACGACGCTCGCGCGAGGGGAAGCCGAGATCGCGCTCGTGGACGCCAAAGCCCTACTCCTGCGCACGCCCGCACCCGCGGACTTGCTCCGCCTCGATCTCCGACTCGCGCGAGGGGACGAGATCGCTCCCGAGGCGCTCGCCTCCACCCTTCGCACCGCGGGCTACGTGCGCGAGGATCCGGTGCGAGAACCGGGTCAGTTCAGCTGGCGCGGCGGCATCCTGGACGTGTACTCTCCCTCAGAGTCCGCTCCCGTGCGCATCGAGTTCTTCGGGGACGAGATCGCCTCGCTGCGCGCGTTCGATCCCGAATCGCAACGCTCGACGGCCACCATTGACTGCACGCGCCTGGTTCCACTTCGAGAATTCGTCGTCTCCCACGAGGAGGTGAAACGCTGGAGCGAACACCTGGAGCGCGAATGGCCCGACCCCCAATTCGCGCACGATCGCAAGCGCGTGCGTATCGCCGCCCAAACCGGCGACCTGCCCCAAGGATGGGAGTTCCTCACCCCCCTGACCCGTCCCCTCACGAGCACACTCTGTGATCTGCTCCCGACAGGCCTCTTCCTGATTGATGATGCGGCGCGACTCTTCGCCTACCTCGAAGAGTTCCGACAGGCCATGGAAACGCGCCATGAGCAGGCGCGCGAGAACGGACGCATCGTCCTCCCTCCCGATCACTACTTCCTCACGCCGACGGAGCTGA
>JBEPZV010000109.1:0-4161 GCA_041640655.1 bacterium | reverse complement strand
GTGCGAGACGCCCCGAAGGTCGCCGCGCTCATCGGGAAGCACTTCAAACACGCCGGGGCGCGCGTGCATGAACGCTCCGTGCGTGGCGTCCGGCTCTTCAGCTCCGATGCGCATCCGGAGCGCGCCTTCGCTTTCCTGGAAGGCCATCTCCTCATCGGCCACCCCGCGCAGATCGAGCGAGTCATCCTGGCGCGCGAAGCGGGAGAGACCGCGGGCGAAGACCCCGTCGTGCGCGCGCGCCTGGCGACTGCGGCGGCCTCGGGCTTCGAGACCATGGTGACCTTGGAGCAGGAGGAGATGGCGCGCGCGGTGTCCCGAGCGCTCGAATGGATCAAACGGGAGTTGGCCCTTCCCCTCCCTGCGTCGAATGCGGACATGGTGCGCCATCTCGTCGCTCAATGGCCCCCTGCCCTTCGCGTCTCGGCGTTTCACCCAGAAGGGGTGTGGAGCGAGAGTCGGTCGCCACTTGGCCCCCTCGAGCTCGCCCTCGCCTTTACGGAGGAAGACAGATGAGCGCGATCCAGACGATGGGATCTCATCCGAAGCGCCTCGCGCACGTGGCCTTCTCCACCGCATGGAGGGTTGGCGCATGAAGGAGATCATGGGGATACTCCTCCGTCGCTTGGTGCTCGTCATTCCGGTCGTCTGGGCCGTCGTGACGCTCGTCTTCCTGCTGCTGCATCTGGTCCCGGGAGATCCGGTCCTGGCGTTCCTCGGGGAGACGGCGACGCCCGAGCAAGTCGCGGAGATGCGCCACCGGTTCGGACTGGATCGGCCGCTGCTGGAGCAATACGTGACGTACTGGATGCACGTCGTGCGCGGCGATCTCGGCGTGACATTCGTGGATCGGCGGCCCGTCGCCGAGAAAATCCTCTCGCGTTACCCGGCGACGCTGCAGTTGGCCGTCGCGGCGCTCCTGGTGGCCGTGACGATCGCGATCCCGCTGGGTGTGACGGCGGCTCGGCATCAAGGGGGTGTGCGGGATGCCGCGGCATCGCTGCTGGCGCTGCTGGGGATCGCGCTTCCGAATTTCGCGCTCGGCCCCCTGCTGATCCTCCTCTTCTCGGTGCAGCTCGGATGGCTTCCTCCATCGGGCTTCGGCGAGCCCGCTCATCTCGTTCTTCCGGCCGTCACGCTCGGAACCGCTTTGGCGGCCATCCTCACCCGATTGGTGCGCACAAGCGTCCTGGAGGAGTTGCGGCAGGACTACGTGAAGACGGCGCGGGCGAAAGGCCTCGATGAACGCACGGTGATCTATCGCCATGTCCTCCGCAACGGGCTCATCCCGGTCGTCACCATCGTGGGGCTGCAGTTCGGCGTCCTGCTCGGTGGGGCGATCATCACCGAACGCATCTTCAACTGGCCGGGGATCGGCACGCTCACCATTGAGGCCATCGCCGCGCGCGATTATCCGCTCGTGCAAGGGTGTCTGCTCGTGATCGCTCTGACCTATATCGTCGTCAACACAGCGACCGATTTCCTGTATCGCGTGCTCGATCCCAGGATCAAGGTGGAATGACCATGAGCTGGACGGGGAAGATCGGATGGGGGTTGGTCATCGCGCTGCTCACGATCGCGCTCTTGGCCCCGCACGTGGCGCCGCATGACATCCGCGAGCAAGACCTGACGGCTCGGCTCCAGCCGCCTTCGCGCGCGCACCTGATGGGGCGCGATGAGTTCGGGCGCGATGTCCTCTCCCGCCTGCTCTATGGCGCGCGCGTCTCCTTGCGCGTCGGGCTCACGGTCGTCGCCATCTGCGCCGGCGTGGGGACGATCATCGGCGCGCTGGCCGGCTACTACGGAGGGTGGACGGATCGGATCATCTCGGGCTTCCTCTTCAACACGCTGCTGGCTTTCCCCAGCATCCTCCTCGCGCTGGCGATGATCGCCTTCCTCGGCCCCAGCGTGGGCAACCTGATCCTCGCGCTCTCGATCATCGGCTGGGTGAGCTACGCGCGGCTCATCCGCGGTCAGGTCCTGAAGGTGAAGGAGTTGGACTTCGTTCACGCGGCGCGCGCCATGGGCGCCGGCGATGCGCGCATCCTGCTACGGCACATCCTGCCCAATGTCGTGCAACCGCTGATCGTGCAAGCGACGCTCGGCGTGGCCGGCGCGGTGCTCGCCGAAGCCAGCTTGAGCTTCCTCGGCCTCGGCGTTCAGGAGCCGATGCCCAGTTGGGGGAAGATGCTCGATTCCGGGCGCGCCTACCTGACGACCGCACCGCATCTGGTCATCTTCCCCGGCCTCGCCATTGCTGTGACCGTGCTGGCCTTCAACTTCGCGGGCGATGGATTGAACGAGTGGCTCAATCCACAGCGAGTACGTTCAACCCCGGCTCGTGCCCGCAAAGGGGGATGAGATGAGCGGACGCGCTCGATCCACGATCCGATTCCGCGAAGCGACGCCCCTCCCCCTCAACGCGCTCGCCAGGCGGTGCATCCAAAGAAAGGGTTCATCCTCCCCCGTGAGGGATTCGCGAAAGGGGGAAAGGAGGTCGGAGCGGATGAGGAGCCGAAGCGTTCAGCGCGCGATGTGTCTGCTCCTGCTCCTGCTCTGGCCCGCCGCGGGTCTCCCTCGGCAATCGGGTCGGAATACCGTCATCCCCTCGCTGGAGAAGGCTTTTGATTTTCCGATCGGGGGGAGGGGGCGCGTGGAGAATCTCTCCGGCGGCATTCGCGTAGAGACGTGGTCGCGCTCGCGGGTAGAGTTGGACGTGCGCCCGCTCGCCGGTGCTCGCGCCTTTCGCCCGTCATTCGTCTCGCTCAGCACATCGGCGGACGCCTTTACGTGCCTCATCCCCGCTGCTCCTCACCTTCGCCTCGAAGCGCGGCTGCGCGTTCCAGACGGGACGTCTCTGGAGTTGAAATCCACCGACGGTCCCATCGAGGTCTCCGGCGAACCGGGAGCAGTGACGATCGAGACCACCGGCGGCAACGTCACGCTCCGCCTCCCGGCGAACTTCGACGCGGAGATCGCGCTCTTCGCCCCACAAGGGGCGATCCAATCAGAACTCCCGATCCTGGTTCGAGGGAAGTTCGATGCCCATGCGATCGAAGGGAAGCTCGGGCGCGGTGGACGCCCGCTCACGGTGAAGGCCGCGCGTGGGGACATCCGCCTGCTGGCGCTCCCGCCGACACTGTCTCCCACACCGTCTTCGGCCCGGACGGAACCCTCCGCTCCACCCCCTGAGCCGTCCGAGCGTGCAGAGGAACCCGCGTCCTCGCGCGCTCGCCCGAGCCTCCGCACCGAGCCCGGTGAGGCCTCTCCTGCTCCGCCACGCCGCACGCGCTCAGAGGACACCGGAGACGTCATCACGCTGGAAGCCCCCCTGGTCAACGTCAACGTGAGCGTGACCGATGAATATGGCAAGGCCGTGGCCGATCTCCGAAAGGAAGACTTCGTCATTTACGAGGACGGCGTGGAGCAACAGATCACGCATTTCGCTCCGGTCACGGCGCCCTTCGATCTGGCGCTGCTTCTGGACGTCAGCGGGAGCACGGAATCGAAGCTCGGCGTCATTCGGCGAGCGGCGCAAGCCTTCGTGGACATGCTCGGCCCGGACGATCGTATGGCCGTCTTTGCCTTCGCGCGTCGCGTCTATCCGATCGCTCCCTTCACGAACGATCGCGTCCTACTCAAACAGCGGATCCAGGCGATTCGCGGAGGCGGTGGGACGGCGTTCTACGATGCGCTCTGGCACGTGCTCACCGAAGTCGAGCGACGGCCCGGACGACGCCGCGCCATCGTCGTCATGACCGATGGGGTGGATAATTCGATTCGACAGCCGTGGCTCTATCCGACGGACCATACGTTCGAGGAGCTGCTGGCACGCGTTCAAGAGTCGGACGTGCTCATCTATCCCATCTACTTGGACACGGAGTACGAGGTGGTCGTGCGCCAGCGGCGCGAGAGCCCCATGAGCTATGCCGTCGCCCGGCGACAACTGCTGGCGCTCGCCGAGCATTCGGCCGGGACCCTCTATCGAGCCGATACGGTCGAGGACTTGGAAGGCGTCTACCAGCGCATCGCCGATGAGCTGCGCACGATTTACAGTCTCGCCTACAGCCCGACCAACGCGACGCGCGATGGAAAATGGCGCACCATTCGCGTGAAGGTCCTTCGTCCCGGCGTCCGCGTGAAAGCGCGCCGCGGGTACTACGC
>JBEPZV010000108.1:0-4284 GCA_041640655.1 bacterium | reverse complement strand
GAGTCCTACAGAGCGCTCCGGCCGCCGTGCGCGAGAGCTTGCTCTTCCCGTACACCTATGGGGCGGCCTTCGTCCAATATCTGGTGCGACACGGCTCATGGGCGCGCGTCTCGCGCGCGTATGCTGACCCGCCGGACTCAACCGAGCAAATTCTCCATCCGGAGAAATTCCTCGCCCGCGATCGCCCGGTTCGGATTCGCTTGGCCGATATTCGTCCTCTGGTCGGTCGGTCCCTGCGGCGGCGCTTGACCGATCGCAACGGCGAGTTGGGATACCTGCTCATTCTGCGCGAGTATCTGGACAAGTCAGTGGCCGAGCGCGCGGCCCAAGGATGGGATGGCGATCAGTTCGCCCTCTATGAGGACGCGCGCACGGGACACCTTCTTCTGGTTCACCTCTCAACGTGGGAGGACGCGGACGAAGCGCGCGAGTTCGCCGAGGCGTATGCCCGTCGGATCGAGCGGCGGTACAAGAGGGCGCGAGAGATCCCGTACTCCCCGGAGATGCCGTGGCGGTCCTGGGAGACCGAAGCCGGCCGCGTCTATCTCGAGCGTCGCGGCAGGGACGTGCTCATCATCGAAGGCGTGCGGGACGAATGGGCGGATCGCTGGCCTCGCCTCCGCCGCGCGCTGTGGGCGAGTCGAAAGTCCCCATCCGAACGAACGGCGTCGGCCGACAGGGCCCGAACGCTCCCCTGAGAGGTCGAAGGTGACATGCATCGAGCGGCCCCTCTCTTCTGTGCGTTCCTAGCCCTCTCGATCCTCCTTCCGACGAACCCGGCTCAAGAGAGCCCCGCGGCGTCCGATCCCGTCTTCCTCGCCCTGCGCCAGATGCGACCCTCCGAGGAGCACGCGACGGTTGAACACCTGGAACTGCGGCGCGACGCCGGGCGGCTCACCTTCCACCGCGGGACGCTCTACTTCCTCACGCCCGTGAATGGGCGCGTGCTCGGCGCCGTCTTCCTCGGGGAAGGCACCTTCGCACTCTCCCCACCGCATGAGGTCGAGCGACAATTCCTCGCGCACTTCGCGGGTCAGGGCGAGCTGCGCGAGACGTTCGAAGAGGCCATTCTCTATTTCACCGATCGAACGTATGAGGAGTTGCGCACGCAGCTCTCGATCCTGCAGGCGCCACCTCCGAAGCCGATCCTCGACCGATTTCGCGAGCATCAGCGCGTAGTGCGCCGCCGTCTCAAACAAGGGCTCGAATTCCGCCTTCTGGCCGATCTCTACGCCCCACA
Source organism: bacterium (assembly GCA_041640655.1). Lineage (GTDB taxonomy): Bacteria > Acidobacteriota > Blastocatellia > HR10 > HR10 > HR10. Next base: position 3,044 of record JBEPZV010000108.1, on the reverse strand, counting down.
CCGCGAGGGCCTCTTCCTGGCCTTCCTCAAGGGCAAGAGGCACCCGAAGCTCGTCTTCGGCGTGGATCCGCTCGGGTTCGCGCCTTCGCTGCCGAGCGCCGAGGAGGTCGGCCTGGCGAGCTATGAGGAGACGACCGAGGGCATCTGGGCGCTCTTTCATCGAACCTCCGAATCGGCCCCGGACGCCGAGGCGGAAGATCATCGCGAGTACGATCTCACGCGCTATCGCCTGCAGGTTCGCCTGGATCGCGGGGGACGACTGACCGTCACTGCCGAGGTCACGTTCGTCCCCCGCCAGCCGCATCTGCGCGTCATCCGCTTCGCCCTCTTTCCGAAGCTGCGCGTCGAACGCGCCTGGGATGCCGAGAGACATCCTCTCCCGTTCCTTCAAGCGGATGAAGAGGAGGGGTACGCTCTGGCCGTGATCTTCCCGGATCCGCTTCCCGTCGGCGTCCCGCGTACGGTGATTTTCGAGTACAGCGGCAGCGGCGCCGTGCGCCCGAGCGGACCCGGCAACTATATCCTCGTCCCCGAGGCGCGCGCCACCTGGTATCCGAATAATTGGCAGATGCCGTTTGGCGACCGCGCGACCTTCGAGGTCGCGTTCACGATCCCGCGTGATCTGACGATCATCGCGACCGGACAACGACACGATCTCAATCCCGAGACATCGTATTGGACGAGCGAATGGCCCATGGCCGTCGCCGGATTCAACGTCGGCCTGTTTCGCCCGCGACAGCGCACCGAAGACAACTTCACCATCGAGGTCTACACCAATCTGACCGAGCCTGATGAGATTCGCCGCGTACAACTGCTGGCGGAGCGGTTAGAGCAGCAAGGCGTTCGTCTGGAGCTGCCCTTGGGGAGTTTGACCACGAGCGGCCTGGCCGAGGGAATGCTCGCCGAAGCGACCAATGCCGTGCGCATCTTCACGCGCTACTTCGGTCCGAATCCCTACGGGCGAATCGCCCTGTCTCAGCAACCGGCCGCGTTCTTCGGGCAGAGCTGGCCCATGCTCGTCTACCTGCCGTACACGGCCTTTCTGGACGGCACGCAGCGGCGCGCGCTCGGCCTGCCCGTGCGCTTCTCGGAGTTCACCGACGTTGTCGGCGCCCACGAGATCGCCCATCAGTGGTGGGGCCACATCGTGAGCTGGAAGACCTATCGCGATCAATGGATGTCCGAGGGCTTCTCGGACTTCGCCGCCGCGCTCTATCTGCAGTTCGCCTTTCACGCGGATCCGGAACGGCGGTTGCAACGCTTTCTCGACTTCTGGAGAAGCCAGCGCGAGCTGATCACGCAAAAGGCCCTGTTGGGTGTGAACCGCATGAGCCTGGAGCCCTATCGCGTCGGCCCGCTCATCTTGGGAGCGCGCTTGAACACGGGACGGACAAGCGGCGCCTACCAGCGGCTCGTCTACGCGAAGGGCGCCTTCGTCCTGCACATGCTGCGCATGATGCTGCGCGATCCGCGCGCTCCGCTGGGACAAGGGGACGACCGCTTCATCGCCATGATGCACGAGTTCACCCGCACCTACGCGCATCGCGCGGCCTCGACCCGAGACTTCCAGCGCCTGGTGGAGACATACATGACGCCGGAGATGGACCTGGACGGGAACCGAAGCATGGACTGGTTCTTCCGCCAGTGGGTCTATGGGACCGCCCTCCCTCATTACACGCTCCAGTATCGCCTGCGCCCGGCACCGAATGGCCGGCACCACCTCTGGCTCAAGATCACCCAAAGCCGCGTGCCCGAGGATTTCCAGATGCTCATCCCCGTGTACCTCGACGATGGGCGGGGAAAGCTCACGCGCTTGGGCGTGGCCATGCTGCGGGGGAACGGCGCCGCCGAGACCGAAGTGCTGCTCCCCGCGCGACCGGAGCGCGTCCTCCTGAACGCCTTCGAAGACGTCCTGTGCACCAAGGAGGAAAAGGTGCTGAAGTGATCGCCGATGGATCCTGCCGCGCGATTTGCCACCTCACGATGGCGCGGCGTATATTTAAAGCGTGTCCTGTGATTTCGAGAGAGCGAGGGGCGAGCATGCCGACGAAACTGATCGAACCGGCCGAGCGGATCGTGACGCTCGAAGACTTGCTGCAGGATGAGACGGCTCTGGCCTACGTCGAAGCCGCCGATGCGGTGCTCGAAGCCATCGGATACACGGAGCATGGCATTCGGCACGCGAAGAAGACGGGGAAATGGGCGCGCGAGATCCTGCAGAAGCTCGGCTATGAGCCGCCGCTTCCGGAGCTAGCGGCCATTGCCGGCTTCTTCCACGACGCGGGCAATGTCATCAACCGCCACGTGCACGCGCAATCGGGCGCCCTCATGGCCATGCAGATTCTGACGGCCTTGAAGATGCCCCCGCGTTACATCGGCGTCGTGATGGCCGCCATCGGGCATCACGATGAATCCGACGGCCTGCCCGTGAGCCCGGTGAGCGCCGCCGTCATCATCGCCGACAAAGCCGATGTCCATCGCTCGCGCGTCCGATTGACCGATCCCAAGCAGTTCGACATCCACGATCGCATCAACTATTCGGTCACGCGCAGCACGCTCGCCGTGGATCCCGATCATCGGGTCATCACGCTGGAGCTGGAGGTGGATACGTCCATCGGGAGCGTGATGGAATTCTTCGAGATCTTCACCGAGCGCATGATCCTGACGCGCAAGGCCGTCGAATTCCTCGGCTGCCAATTCCGTCTGGTGGCCAATAACGTCGAGCTGCACGGGGCGAGCCGCCAATAAGCTCTCATGCGGGTGCGATACGGCCAGCAGGAATACGAGTTCGCCGAGCGCATGAGCGTGCGGAAGCTGCTCGAACGACTCGGCGTGCTGCCGGAGACCGTCGTCGTCGTGAGAAACGAGGAGATCGTGACCGAGGATGAGCTGCTCGACGTCAACGATGAAGTCGAGGTGATCCGCGTCGTCTCCGGAGGCCTCGTCGGCGTATGAGATGTCGGAAGTGTCCGAAGAAGGCCATCATCTATATGCCGGAGCATCGGCTGGCGCTCTGCGCCGCCTGTTACTCCCCCTGGTTCCTC
>JBEPZV010000107.1:0-4298 GCA_041640655.1 bacterium | reverse complement strand
GCGCTGGGAACGACCGTGCCGTCAATCCGCCCGTCGCGAGGGAAGCCCGGAGGCGGTGGCCCGCCCCAATCGCAGTAGCGCACCTGCCCGTTCCTCAGACAGTCCGAAGCCGTGATGCCCCAGACGTTCTCCGAGTAGCTCGCGGGGAACTCGCGCGCCAGCCGGAGACAGAATTCTCGATGCGCCCGTGTGGCCAGAACCGAATTCTCGAACCAGTCGGTGCGCAGTCCGCGCTCTTCGCGCCGATGGCGAAAGTCTATCCACGCGTGCGAATACTGATGGATGAAGAGTGGCGGTGCGCCGTAGATGTAGGTGTAGCCCGCGTAGGTGATCGGATTCCGTCGCCAGGCGTACCACGCCTCGGGCGAGATCGGATGCGTCGGCGAAGCGATGGCCAGCAGGTAGAGAATCATGTGTTCGCTGTAGGTGTCCCAGCGAAAGGGGAGAAATCCGCCCTCCGGCGTCCAGCCGTGCGCAAGCAGCGTCGGGTGTCCGTTGAGCATCCAGGGAAAATCCACCCGCTCGTAGAGGGTCGTCGCCCGGGCGACGATCTCCGCATCGGAATCGAAGCATTGCCGCACGGTGAGCACGCCGCCAAGAAGCAGCGCCGTGTCTATGGAGGAGACCTCGCTGGCCCATTCGCGGTCGCCCGTCCGGGCGTTCATCCAGTGGTAGAACCAGCCGTTTGTGTGCGGCGCGCGTTCGGCGAGAAAGCGCAGCGTCGTGCGGGCGCGCTCGCGCGCGCGATCGGAGCCGATCCAACCGCGTTCGGCGGCGATGCACAGAGCCGTCAAGCCGAAGCCCGTCGCCGCGATGCTCGCGATGTCGGTGCGACGCTCCCCATTGGTTCCAGCACGATCGCGCACCAAGCCGGTGTTCGGATCGGCTTGCTCCCAGAAGAAGAGAAAAGCCCGATACGAGAGGTCTTCCAGGAACGCCTCGTCATCAGGCGAGGGCGGCGACGGCGCCCGCGACGACCCACAGTGCACCGGAACGATGAAGGCGATGCTGAGAATAAAAATCGCGATGCGACGATTCACAGCACTATTGTACCACCTCGAAGCTCGCTTCCACCCCGCCGACGGAACTCGTGCCCACGAAGACGCGGAACTCGCCCGGCTCGACGACGAAACGCATCTCGCGGTTGTAGAAGCCCAGGTGCTCCGGCCCGAGGGTGAACGTGACGCGGCGCTTCTCTCCGGGGCGCAGCGTGACGCGCTCGAAACCCTTCAACTCGCGCACGGGGCGCGTGACGCTGGCGGCCACATCGCGGATGTAGAGCTGGACGACTTCATCGCCCGCGCGGGGGCCGACGTTCTCCACATCCACGCTGACCGTCACGCGCTCGGTGGGTCGAAGGCGCCGCGCGCTGAGCTGCAGGTTCGTGATCCGAAATTCCGTGTAGCTCAGCCCGTGGCCGAAGGGGAAAAGCGGCGTCACCTCTTCGTCGAGATATTTGGACGTGTACGCGTTGCGAGGATCTGGCGGGCGGCCCGTCCTCTTGTGGTTGTAGTAGATCGGAATCTGGCCGACCGATCGCGGGAACGTCACGGGCAATTTGCCGCCGGGATTGACGTCACCGAAGAGGACATCGGCGACGGCGTGACCGGCTTCGGTCCCGGCGAACCAGGTTTCGAGAATGGCCGGGATGTGTTCGGCGATCCACCGGATCGCGAGCGGGCGTCCGTTGACGAGCACGACGACGGTGGGCGTGCCGGTGGCGTGGACGGCTTTCACCAGGTCGAGTTGTCGTCCCGGCAGATCGAGCGAGGCGCGCGAGGCGGCTTCCCCGCTCATCTCCGCCGATTCGCCCACGACGACAATGGCCACCTCCGATTGACGGGCGAGGCGCACGGCTTCGTCCATCCCCGCACAGACGGTGTCGGTGATCCCGCACCCCGGAGTGTAGTGAACCTGCGTCTCCGGTCCGACCTTCGCCCGAATGCCCGCGAGGATGGTGACAGCGTCTTCGGCGCGCCCATCTCCCGACCAGGGGCCGAGCATGTTCTTCTGATCATCGGCGAGCGGCCCGATGACGGCCACCGAACGCAGGTTCTTGCCGAGCGGCAAGAGGCCTTCCGTGTTCTTGAGCAATACGATCGAGCGAGCGGCGATCTCCCGCGCCGCCGCGCGATGTTCGGGCCGGAGCAACAGCGCGCGCTCGCGCGCCTCATCGGCGTAAGGCCGCTCGAAGAGTCCCAGCCGGAATTTCACGCGCAGCACGCGCCGCACGGCCTCGTCAATCGTGGCCATCGAGAGCTTGCCGTCTCGGATGAGGTGCGGCACATGCCGGGCGTAGAGGCGGCTCACCATCTCCATGTCCACGCCGGCGTCCAGCGCGAGGCGGGCGGCTTCAGCCCCATCGGCGGCCAGCCCGTGTGCGATGAGTTCCTCGATGGCCGTGTAATCGCTCAGGACGAAGCCGTTGAATCCCCACTCGCCGCGCAAGATGGTCCTGAGCGTGAAGGGATTGGCCGAGGCCGGGATGCCGTTGAGATCGTTGAAGGCGCTCATGATCGTTCCCACACCGGCTTCGACGGCCGCACGAAATGGCGGCAGATAAACCTCCCGCAGCGTGCGCTCGGACATATCGGTCGTGTTGTAATCGCGTCCGCCTTCGGCCGCGCCGTAACCGACGAAATGTTTGGCGCAGGCGAGGACGCGATCCGGGGCGCTGTAGTCATGCCCTTGAAATCCGCGCACGCGCGCCCAGGCCATGACCGATCCGAGATAGGGATCTTCCCCCGATCCCTCCACGATGCGACCCCACCGCGGATCGCGAGCGATGTCCACCATCGGGGCGAAGGTCCAACTGACGCCCGCCGCGCGCGCTTCGGTAGCCGCGATGTGAGCGGCACGCTCGACGGCCTCCGGGTCCCAACTGCTCGCTTCGGCGATGGGCACGGGAAAGATCGTGCGATAGCCGTGCAGGACATCGAAACCGAAAAGCAGTGGGATCTTCAAGCGCGATTCCTCGACGGCGATGCGCTGCAGCTCGTTGACGCGACGGGCGCCGCGCACGTTGAGGAACGCGCCGACGAGTCCTCGCCGCACGAGATCGAGGTGCTCGGGGCGATAGGAGCCATCGGCGTCGCCGTCGAGCATTTGAAGCTGGCCGAGCTTCTCCTCGAGCGTCATCTGTCGGAGCAGAGCTTCGACCTTGCGTTCGATCTCATCGGCGGGCGGCGGTGACGGGGGAGACGGGGGCATCCCGACAAGCAACACGACGCTCATCAGACCCCGAATCATGCGCCCCCACGCGCCCGATCTCCCGGCGAGGCGGCGATCCGGCAATGGGTGCGAGGCGATCATTCCGACGCTCAGAAGCTGAATCGTGCTTGAAACTCGACGACGCGACCGGCCAGCCCGCGCGTCGCGCGACCGAAGTTCGGACGATCGGCGAAGACGCCCTCGTCGAAGAAGCCGAGCGGTTGCAGATTCAGCTCGTTGAAGGCGTTGAGGAAGTTAAAGCGGATTTCGAGTCGGGCGGCTTCGCCGAGTCCCGGCACGCGGGGGAGCGCCGTCTGCTTCACGAGGCTCAGATCCACGCTGCGATAGCCCGGACCGCGAAACGCATTGCGCCCGATGCCGGGAGGTCCGATCGTCGTCGTGTCGAAGTACCGGGCACCGCCGCCGGGGAAATTCCCGCCCGGACGAATGAACGCGCGATCGCTGCGCTCGGTGAGCGCGCCGCCGAAATACCGGGTGGGACGAATCGGACCCCACGGCTCGCCGTTGGCGAAGCGGAGGCTCTGACCGATCTTCACCGTGTAGGGGAAGCCGGTGGAGATCGTCCAGATGCCGTTCAATTGCCAGCCGCCCAACACCTTGCCCCACCAATCGGTGCGGTTGTGCAGGATCGGCACATCCCAGAGCCAGGAGATGACCGTGTGATGTCGGACGTCGTAGTCCGAGGGGCCGCGCTCAGAGCGAAGATCGCTCGGATACGTTTGATTGGTCGGCGCGCCCGGCCCTTCGTAGGAGAGCGTGTCAATGCTCTTGCTCCAGCGATAGGTGACATCCAGGCGAAAGCCGTGCGAGAAAGCGTGCGTCAGCCGCGCCAACAGGGCGTGATAGTTCGCATTGACATCGGGGAGGAGGAAGAAGACGGGACCGAAAAACGGATTGCGCGGGTAGAGCAGGTTCTGATTGATGATGCGAATGAGCTTGTGACTGCTGCTGGCCTGATAGCCCACAGACGCGATGAAATCCCACGGCAGTTGAGTCTCGGTCTCCAGCGACCACAGGTAGACGTAGGCATTCGGCAGTTTCCGCTCCGTGCCGTAGATTTCGACCTG
>JBEPZV010000106.1:0-4323 GCA_041640655.1 bacterium | reverse complement strand
GGGGGTCGAGGTGACGTCGGCCCGGAAGCACGAGGCGACGGTCTTTTCCGAAGTCCTGGGGACGGTGCGGGTGGGGCGAAGGAAGTCGCCGGCGATGGGGCTTATGACAGCCGTCCCGTGCGGACGGCGCTCCGCCGCCGGGGCATCCTGGCCTGCATCCCCAAGAATCCCCGGCATCGCCGGGGGAACCGGCGAGGTCGGCCGTATCGCTTCGACCCCGACTCCTACCTGGTCCTGCGGGGGGCTGTGGAACGCTTCTTGGCCTGGCTGAAGGGCGGCGCCGGATGGTGCGTCATGAGCGTCTCCGGGCGACCTTCCGGGCTTTCGTGGATATGGCCTGTTTCCTCATCACCTGGAGAGTTTTGAGATGAGTTCTTAAGGAAAGGCCATGCGACTGGCCGGATTACTGAAGACAGAATAGGCCAAACCCATTCTCTCAAGCTCCTGAAAAGGGCGACCTCTCATGTGAGCGCACGCGCCATTTGTCCCGGTGACACGGCCGCAGTCCATCCTCTGCGTGGGCCGCCCGCTCACGCGGGCTTGGGGAAATCGCCGGGGGTCCAGGGTCCCGGGGTTCGTTCCACTTACGCTCGCTTCGGTGGCTCGTATGCGGAACGAAGTTGACCTCACAACGAAGGTTCGCTGCACTCATCCGAGGCTCGATTTGAACCATCCACACACGTGGATTCACGCGCGGAGCAAAACATGGGGCCACCTGCGCTCGCACGAGGTCATGGTGCTGCGGACCAAGGCCTTGATGCCAACACTTCGGGCTGAAGCAGATTGCTCCTCACGTTCCCTCGATCCAAGCGCTCAAAGCCTCCTCCCAGAAGAGGATGTGACCATCGCGCACGGCGACGACCCGTCGCTCGCGCGATTCCTCCTCGGCCCCTTGCGTCAGCCGCTCCCCGGCGACGACCGGAACCGCCCGATATCCCGCACGACGCAACATCATCGCTCGCCGCTCAGCCCGTTCCACATCCCCCCGATCGACCACTGATGAGATCTCCACAGCCAACCACAACTCCGCGACCTCCGGTCGCACTCGCGGCTGCCCACACACCAGCAGATCAAGCCACAGTATATCCCGAAACTCTCTCTCCGAAAGATGCGTCCGCAACTCCTCTTCCAATTCGTATGGATCCACCACCTTCATCCGCCGGAGCAAAGGGCCGAAGTAGGCCGCCGCTCGATCACGATAGGTCAGCTCCAGCATGCGCCCTTTCAGATCCCCCACGATCTCGATGAGGCGCTTGTGGCTTTCCAGTAAAGCTTGTAACAGCTCTTCATGGCGGCCCACCCGCTCTTCGGTCCGCCGCTGCGCCTCCGCCAATTCCCTGACCGTGGCTTCCAAACGACTGAGTCGCTCCTCCGCCTGCCGATGCGCCTCCACCAACTCTCTCACCACCACCTCCAGATGACTCAGCCGCTCCTCCGCCTGTCGGTGCGCTTCTGCCAACTCCTTCACCGTGGCATCCAAATGACTCAGCCGCTCCTCCGCCTGTCGGTGCGCTTCTGCCAACTCCTTCACCGTGGCATCCAAATGACTCAGCCGCTCCTCCGCTCGCCGGTGCGCCTCCACCAACTCCCCTACCACGGCCTCCAACCGCCCCACCCGATCCTCCAACTGCCCCACCCGCTCTTCGGTCCGCCGCTGCGCCTGCGCCAGCTCCTCGACCACGGCTTCCAACCGGCCTATCCGCTCCTCCGCCCGCCGCTGCGCCTGCGCCAACTGCTCCACCGCCGCTTCTAACCGCGCGACCGCAGCCGTCAACTCCCCCACCTGCTCCTCCGTCCGCCGCTGCGCCTGCGCCAACTCCTCTACCACAGTTTCCAACCGCCCCACCCGATCCTCCAGCTGCCCCACCCGCTCTTCGGTCCGCCGCTGCGCTTGCGCCAGCTCCTCGACCACCGCCTCCAGACGACTCAGCCGCTCCTCCGCTCGCCGGTGCGCCTCCACCAATTCCCCCACCACGGCCTCCAACCGCCCCACTCGATCCTCCACCCCTCCCACTCGCTCTTCCGTCCGCCGTTGCGCTTCTGCCAAGGCGTCTATCCGTTCTGTTAATATCAGGAGCCGCTCTTCCGTTCGACGTTGAACGTCGGCAAGCTCACGGACAAGCTCCGGGAGCGCCAGCAACTCATCCGTCAGGAGCAACCGACGTAATTCCGCCCGCCATTCCGGATGCTCCTGCAGCAACCGGACCAAGTCCAAGTAATCTTTCACATCAAAGCCCATCTCGTCTTACCCCCCATCGGCTGCTTAGCAATATACATGATCGCGCTCTTCTGCCTCAAGCCGCGTCGTGACAACGCCCCCATTCAGCACCACATCTGAGCTTTTGCGGGAGTATTCATCGCCCTCCTGCGCTTGCGTGTCCTCGTCCTCCCCAAACTTCCGAGGGCCGAACGAGAGCGACACCGGGTTGGCCGAACTAACTCGGGATTGTCCTCCCCTTCGAGACTCGCGAACTCACCCTTGCTCCAAAACTCACCCCGCTCGCTCCGGGCAAGAAGTGATCTCCCACTCCGTAGGCGACGAGAGATGCGAATGAGCGAGGCGAATCCATGCCGCACGAGCCTCTCCGACTCGCTCCAGCTCACGCTCGGTCGCTCGCATGGGCTCTGTGCGAAAGGAGGTGGGAGGTGCAGCTGCATTCGCTGCTCTTTGCCTTCGTGCTACACTATGGGGCTATGAAGGTGCTGACGGCAGCTGAGGTGCGGGAGGTGGATCGGCTGACGACGGAACGGTATGGGATTCCGAGCCTCCTGCTCATGGAGAATGCGGCGGCGCAGACGCTTCGCGCCGTCATCGAGCGATGGGGAGACGTGGCCGATCGGCGGATTCTCGTCTTGTGCGGGAAAGGGAACAACGGGGGGGATGGAGCGGCGTTCGCGCGTCTGGCGTGGATGCGGCGCGCGCGCGTGGAGGTGCTGCTCTTCGCCCGGATTGAAGATACAGCGGGGGATGCGCGCACTAACTTCGAGATCGTGCGAAATCTGGCGCGCACTTCAGAGGCGCTTCGCATCTTCGAGGGGGTCGGGTCCGAGACGTGGCGTGGGTTCCGAGAGCAGCTCGGCGGCTATGACCTCATCGTAGATGGCCTTCTGGGAACGGGGCTGGAGCGACCGGCCGAAGGGTTGTATGGGGAGGTCATCGCGGATTTAGCCGAATTCGCCCAGAGGCCGCGCACGACGCGCATCATCTCGATTGATCTGCCCTCGGGATTGGCGGCCGATCGAGACCAGGTGATCGGACCAACGGTGCGCGCCGATCTGACGGTGACCTTCACGGCACCCAAGCCCGCTCTCGTGCTGCCGCCCGCTTACTTGTATGCTGGCGAGGTTGTCGTCGCGCCGATCGGGTCTCCTGAAGACTTACTCCATGCGGTGGGGGGGAAGCTGAACGTGATCGAGGCGTCGGACGTGCGCCGATGGCTGGAGCGCACGCGCCGACATCCCCTCAGCCATAAAGGGACCTACGGGCACGTTCTGGTGATCGCGGGATCGCGAGGGAAGCCAGGTGCCGCCTGCCTGGCGGCGCGCGCGGCGCTCGTGGCCGGAGCGGGGCTAGTCACTGTCGCCACCGTGCCGAGCGCGCAATCAGTCATCGTCGCGCAGGTCGCGGAGGCGATGACGGAAGCGCTCGTGGAAACCCCCGAAGGGACGATCGCCGAACAGGCGCTCGATCGCGCCCTGGAGTTGGCCGCTGAGCGTGATGTCCTCGCCCTCGGCCCCGGACTCACGACGCAAGAGAGTACGCGCCGCTTCACGCGAGAGTTGATCGCGCGCGCGCGCGGTCCCGTCATCGTGGATGCCGATGGACTGAATAACCTGGCCCCATGGCCGGAGGAGATCCACGGGCGGGAGCGACCGCTCATTGTGACGCCGCATCCGGGCGAGATGGCGCGCTTGATCGGACGCCCCACCCAATACGTGCTGGAACACCGCGTGGACGTGGCGCGCGAGTTCGCCGTCACGCATCACGTCCACCTCGTGCTCAAGGGGCATCGGACGCTCATCGCCGCGCCGGATGGGCAGGTCTATGTGAACCCGACAGGGAATGCGGGATTGGCGACGGCGGGGTCAGGAGATGTCCTGACCGGAATTCTCGCCGGATGTCTGGCGCAGGATCGCGGGGCGGATCCCACTGCGGCCGTGCTCGCCGCCGTATACCTGCATGGCTTAGCGGGCGATCTGGCCGCGCGTCGCCTGGGTGCGCGCGTCATGCTCGCTTCGGACGTGACGGCCCATTTGGGCGACGCCATCGCCTCGATCGGAGGAGAAGATGAGCGACGTTCAGGGAACGTTCCTCACGCGCTC
>JBEPZV010000105.1:0-4464 GCA_041640655.1 bacterium | reverse complement strand
GGCTTCTCCAAAGAGCTGTGCGGGGGGACGCACGTCGCGCGAACCGGCGACATCGGGCTCTTCAAGATCGTGCGGGAGGAATCCATTGGAGCCGGCGTCCGGCGGATCGAAGCCGTGTGCGGGCGCGCGGCGCTCGAACGCTTTCAGGAGGACGAGGCGCGGCTGGCCGAATTGGCCGAAATGCTGCGCACGACGCCGGCCGAGCTCCCGGCGCAGGTCGAACGGTTACAAGCTGAACTCAAGCGCTTGGAGCGAGAGGTCGAGGTCTTGCGCCTGCGCCTGGCGGCGCACGCGGTTGCCGACATGGTGCAGCGCGCGCGCGAGGTGCGCGGGGTGAAGGTCCTGGCCGAGCGCGTCGAGGGGCTCGATCCCTCCGGCCTGCGGGAACTCGCCGATCGGCTGCTCGCCAAGCTCACTTCCGGCGTTATCGTCCTCGGCCAGGCGCGAAATGAGAAGGCCGCTCTCCTGGTGCGCGTCTCGCGCGATCTCGTGTCGGCGCTGGATGCCGGGAAGATCGTGCGCGAGCTGGCGGCCATCATCGGAGGGCGCGGCGGCGGACGCCCTGACCTGGCCGAAGCCGGCGGACGCGACCTGGAGCGACTGCCCGAAGCACTGGAGGCTGCGTATCGCGTCGTCGCGGAGATGCTCGCGGCCGTCTCCACCATGCCCGACGCGGCCGGGGAGTCTGCGTCATGAGATCACTCCCATCGCCTCGACCGGCGCTCCTTTCGTGATGCGGCGACTCGGCGCACTGGTGCTGGGGATCATGATGATCGGGCATGGACTTGTGGAAGAACAGGAGCTGAGTGAGGGCGCGACATCTGAACCAGAGCGCGCGCCTGTCCGCCACCTCATCCTCTCCCTTGACGGCGTCGGGTATGCGCTGGTGGAGGAGATGGTGCGCCACGGGCGCTTCGCCCTCTTTCATAAGCCCGCGCGCTTGATCGCCCCCTTCCCCACGCTCACCAACCCGTCGTTCATCGAGATCTTGAGACCGCTCGGCGCTCCCCCTTCGGCCGGATATGAGGACTACTACTACGATCCCCTCGCCAACGCGATGCGCGGGGGATTCTGGCACCGCTTCCGTCGGCGCACGTTCATCGAGGGGACGTTTCGGGAGCTGTTCGATTACCACCCCTCGGGGCTCGTGATGACGCTCGAATACGCGGCGCCTCCGCTGAGCGCGTGGCTCGATGCGCAGCTCTCACTGCGAAGGGCTTTGGGGAAGTTCCGGCGCTCTTCGGACGAGGTCTTCATCGCTTACGTGAGTGCGACCGATCCGCTGGCGCATCTGGGAGGAGAGGGCTTGCTGCGGCAGTTCCTCGCTACGCTGGATCGGAAGCTGGAGCAGCTCTTCCTCGAAGCCGAGGGGCGCATTCATATCACGGTCTTCTCCGACCATGGGAATCTCTTCGCGCGCTACCGACGGGCCGAATTGCAGGAGGCGCTGCGCGCCGATGGCTTTCGCATGGGCGAGCGGTTGCAAGGGGAACGTAGCGTCGTTCAACCCCGATACGGATTGGTCGGGTGCGCAGTCTTTTATGTCGCCGACGCGCAGGAGCCGCGCGTGGCCGAAGTCCTCGCCCTCGCTCCCGGCGTGGATCTGGTCGCCTATCACCGAAACGGGATGGTCTACATCGTCGGCCCGCGCGGACGCGCGCGCATTGAGCGGCGCGGCGATCGGTATCGCTATCTCACGTTCACCGGGGATCCGCTCGGGCTCACTCCGATTCTGGAACGATTGCGCGCCGAAGGGCGCATGGACGAGGCCGGCTTCGTCGCCGACGCGGATCTCTTCGCGGCCACGCACGCCCACGAGTACCCGGATGCGCTGCGCCGCCTCTGGGAGAGCCTCACCGGATACGTCCGGCATCCGGCCAGCGTGCTGGTGAGCCTTGAGGACGGCTACTACGATGGGAGCGACGTCCTGGACCTCTTCGCCATCTTGCGCGCGACGCATGGGAACCTGCGTCGGGCGCAAACCGAAGGCTTCGTGCTCACGACGGTGAGGGCGCTGCCCGAAGCGATCCGCGCGGCCGATCTCTGGTCCGCGCTCGGCCTGCACGCGGAGGGCGCCTCTCGATCGGAGTCCCGACGACCATGAAGCGAACGAAGCGCTCCCCAACGCCTGCTCTCGATTGGGACGCCCCTCGTCCTCACTTCCCCATCCCTCCGATGGCGGCCTTCCGCAGCGACTACCTCGATTTCGAGCGCGGGATTCGCATCGGTCGGCTCGAGCCCGAACAACGCCTGACGCGCCTTCTGAAATTCGCGCTGGAGTCGGCCTTCGGTGAGCCCTTCGTCACTGTGCGATGGGGGCGTGGCCTCTACTGGCAGTGGATCGGGTTCTTCCCGCACGCCGATCGCCGCGCGAAGGCGAGCTTCGGATGCGCGAAGTACTTCGTCTCCCTGGATCGCGAGGAGCGCGCCGTTCACGCGGGGATGCAGGTGGAGCGCGGGTATATCGCGCCTCCGGCGGGGTGGCCGGAGTGTCGGCTCCGAGCGAATTGGGATTGGCACCGTCTGATCGCCCTGCTGGCACGCAGCCGGGAGATGGAACAGGCATTGGCTCAGCTGGTGAGACAGGACGGATTTCGCCTCTTCGTCGGAAACTGGGCGAGGGGACGAGAGTTCACGGCCGCGAACTTCACCGGCCTGTCGGCGCTCCGTCGCGTGATCGCGCGCGCGCCATCTGACCAGTGGTGCGGCTTCCAACTCTTCTACGCGCTGAGTGAAGCGGAGATTCGCGCGATGGAGGGACGCGAGGTCCTGGAAGCCATCTTGGCGATCTTCGCCGAGGTCACCCCTATTCTGAGCGCCTGCTGGGAGATCCCCGCGCGACCCCGTCAACTCATCGCGACGATCTCCCACAGTTGAGCGACGACCTGATCCCCCATCGCCTCGGTGCCCACCAGTTGTCCATCGCCCCGATAAATGTCCGCTGTGCGATAGCCCCGCTCCAGGACGCGCGCGATCGCCTGCTCGACGGCCATTGCCTCCTGCGTCAGATCGAACGAATGGCGGAGCATCATCGCCACGGAGGCGATCGTGGCCAGCGGATTGGCCACGCCCTTGCCCGCGATATCCGGGGCCGAGCCATGCACCGGTTCGTAGAGCCCGATGCGGCCGCCGATCGAGGCCGAGGGGAGCATGCCGATGGACCCGGTGAGCATCGCCGCCTCATCGCTCAAGATGTCGCCGAACATGTTCTCGGTCACAATGACATCGAAGCGGCGCGGATGGGCAATGAGGTACATCGCGCACGCATCCACGTACACGTGCTCCAGCTCGACGTCGGGGAACTCGGCCGCCACCTCGGTGACGACGCGACGCCAGAGCTGCGACGTCTCCAGCACGTTGGCTTTATCCACGGATGTGACCTTGCGCCGTCGGCGTCGGGCGGCGTGAAAGGCGACGCGCGCGACTCGCTCGATCTCCGCGCGACTGTAGCGGAGCGTGTTGACGGCGACCTCATTCCCCTCGGCATCTCGCTCGATGCCGCGCGGAGTGCCGAAGTAGAGGCCTCCGGTCAGCTCGCGCACGATGAGCAGATCAGTGCCGCGAACGACATCGGGGCGCAGCGGCGAGGCGGCGATGAGGGGATCATGCAAGACGGCGGGGCGAAGATTGGCGAAGACACCCAGACTTCGCCGCAATTCCAGCAGTCCCGTCTCGGGCTTGAGCGGCGGGGGATTCGCATCAAATTCCGGAGCGCCGACGGCGCCAAGGAGCACAGCATCGCTCTGAAGACACCCCTCTCGCGTCTGGTCGGGGAACGGCACGCCCGTCTCCCGAAGGGCGACTCCGCCGATAGGGAAATACGCCAACTCGAACCGATGTCCGAACAGCTCCTCGATCGCGCGCAGGACCTTGATGGCTTGCGCGATCACCTCCGGGCCGATGCCATCTCCAGGCAGCACGGCGATGCGAAACAGGCGCGCCTGCGGTGACCTCAGGCTCTCGCTCATTCAGCTCGCCCCTCCCAGCAGAGAGGAGATCGCCCCCTCGAAGCGACGAGAAGGGGACGATCCCCTCCACGTGTTCAGGCTGACGTGGAGATCTCCTCCGAAGACTGCCGGCGTTCTTCGGCATGAAGATGAGCGAGCCGCTCGCGCGCGTGGAGCGCTTTATTGACGGCATGCAGATACGCGCGCGCGCTCGCGTCCACGATATCGGTGCTCGCCGCCCGACCGGTGAAGACCTTGCCCTCGAAATCCACGTGGACGAAGACCTCGCCGAGCGCTTCAGCCCCCCGCCCGATGGAGCGGATTGAGTAGTCCACCAATTGCCCCGTCATCCCCGTGATCTGATCAATGGCGGCGTAGGCGGCCGCCACTGGCCCATCGCCCGTCGCCGATTGGATGAAGGTCTGTCCGCCACGCTCCAGGACGACCGTCGCCGTCGCCGCCTTCGG
The DNA here is from genome assembly GCA_041640655.1 of bacterium. Lineage (GTDB taxonomy): Bacteria > Acidobacteriota > Blastocatellia > HR10 > HR10 > HR10. The sequence goes on along the minus strand of JBEPZV010000105.1, from coordinate 50 downwards.
ATTCCCCGCCAGGGATTGAACGAGCCGCAGCGTGTACGTCTCGGGAATAT
>JBEPZV010000104.1:0-4496 GCA_041640655.1 bacterium | reverse complement strand
CCGAATGCTATCCTCATCGTCGTCTCCAATCCCCTGGACGCCATGGCCTACGTGGCGTACAAGGTCTCGGGCTTTCCGCGGGAGCGCGTCTTCGGCATGGCCGGGATTCTGGATACGGCCCGCATGCGCTATTTCATCGCGGAGGAACTCGGCGTCTCGGTCGAAGACGTCTTCGCCTTTGTCCTCGGATCGCATGGGGATGAGATGGTCCCGCTTGTGCGCTACTCCTCGGTCGCGGGCATCCCGCTCACGGACTTGCTCCCCAGAGAGAAGATTGATGCCATCGTCAAACGCACGCGCGAAGGAGGGGCCGAGATCGTGAGTCTGCTCAAAGCCGGATCGGCCTATTATGCGCCCTCGGCAGCTGTCGTGGAGATGGTCGAGGCCGTCCTCAAGGATAAGAAGAAGATTCGTCCTTGCTCGGTCTATCTGCAGGGGGAGTACGGCATCACGGGGGTTTTCCTCGGCGTTCCGGTGAAGCTCGGCGCTTCGGGTGTCGAGCAGATCCTCGAGATTGAGCTGACGCCGGAGGAGCGCGCCGCCTTGCACCGGTCAGCCGAAGCCGTGCGCGCGCTCATCGAGAACCTCCCGCTCTGATGCGCTGCTCAGGGGGACGCTCGTCTCACGAAGGCGCTCCCGGGCGTCGCGTCTCCGGGACCGAACGAATCACGGGGAGTGAGAGCGCGCGCTCCAGGCGCACGCGGAGGATCGTTCCCGGATTCAGGCGCAGATCCTCCCCCTTGGTCATGAGCACGGCACCACCGAGCGTGCCGGCGATGACGATGCCGGCAGCTTTCCCGCTGCCAGTGATCAGCCCAACGGCCGAGCCCGCCGCCATGCCCACATGGGCTCCGCGATAGACATTTCGGAACGTGCGCTCGCCACTCCGCCCGCCATGGGCGATGCCCTCCTCGTCGCTGCGCACTTTCCGATCGCCCTGCCAGTCGTCAATGGCGACGAGGGTGGTCGCGATGGGCTCCATCCCGTACGACGTCCGAAGGCGGTCGAACACAAGCCCCAGCTCCGATTGGCGCTGTCCGCGACGCGCCGGCTTGACGTGCGTCACGCGACCGGAGAACTCCGCGCCACGCTCCAGCACGAGCTTCCCGTCCACGAGGAGATCATCATAAAGCGTCGCGCGCACAGGATCGCCGACCTCGCTGATCTTCGTGCTCACCGGCGTCTGCAGCGCGAGGCGAACGACGGTCCCCTCGGGGACGGTGACCGTCGTCGCGTCCTGAGATGATGCAGAGAATCGGCACGCGATCAGGATCAGAAGGACGAGGCCAAATCCCATCCGCCATTGGCTTCTCATGACTCCCTCTCCTTCGCGAGTTCTCATGCTCGAAGCTCCGAAGCAATTATACCCCTTCTTGGGGTGGGCGGGCGACCCCCAACGGTCGCCTCACAGGACCTGGAGGATCAGGCACTTGAGATACTGCGTCTCCGGCATCGCGAGCAGGATCGGATGATCGGAGGCTTGCGTCCGCCGTTCGAGGATGCGCACCTGCCGCCGCGCATCGGCGGCCGCTTCGCGCAGGAGAGCGAGAAACATCTCTTCGCTCACGTGATATGAGCAACTGCAGGTGATGAGCACGCCTTCTGGTCGCAGGAGCCGAAAGGCGCGCAGGTTGATCTCCTTGTACCCTCGGAGGGCGCCGGGAAGAGCCGCGCGATTTTTAGCGAAAGCCGGAGGATCGAGCACGATCAGATCGAAGCGCTCCTGCTGCTTGTCCAGTTCCCGCAGGAGGTCGAACACGTTGGCCTCGACGACGGTGACGTTGGCGAGCGCGTTCGCGGCGACATTCCGGCGAGCTTGCGCGACAGCCTCCGGGGAGATGTCCGCGGCCAGCACGCTCTCGGCATGCGGGGCCACATGCGCGGCGAAGCCTCCGGCGTAGCAGAAGCCATCCAGCACGCGCCCCCGCGCGTAGCGAACGGCCGCTCGATAGTTCTCCTGTTGGTCGAGGAACGCGCCCGTCTTCTGCCCCTCCAGCAAATCGAGCTCGAATCGCCGATCGCCCACGAAGACCTCCACGCGCTCGGGCGCGGTGCCGTAGAGCACGCCTTTAGCCGGTGGCAATCCTTCGAGCGCTCGCACCTTCGCATCATTGCGCTCGATGATGGCGCGCGGGGCGAAGAGTTCCACGAGCAATTCCACCCACAGCGGCTTGAGCGCCTCCATCCCCTGCGAGAGCGTTTGCAGGACGAAATAATCGCCGTAGCGGTCAATGATGAGCGAGGGGAGCAGATCGCTCTCGGCGAAGACGAGCCGATAGGCATCCGCGCTCCCGAGCATGCGCTGACGGAGGGCCGCGGCGCGCAGCAACCGATCGCGCCAAAACGCGCGCGTGATCTCCGCGTCCGGTTCGGCGATCCACCGCAGCGCGATCTGCGACCGATCGCTGTAGAGCGCCCAGCCGAGTCGTCGTCCCCGCGGATCGGTCACAGCGACCACCGCCCCCCCTTGCGCCCCTCCAGTGTCCACGAGATCCGCGGCGTAAATCCAGAGATGCCCGGCTTGCCACCGCGCGGCGCCGCGCATCGTGACCGTGACCGTCTTCGTTGACGCCATCGCCGATTCGATCTACACTCTCCGTCCTTCCGGTGCGATCTTCAGTCGCCCGGAGAAAGGCGAGGGTCCCTGACGTTTCGTCATGGGTGAGCATATCGCAGTCATCGGGCTCGGATCAAACCTCGGCGATCGGGCGGCGCATCTCGCCCGCGCGCGTCAGGAGCTTTCCCGCTGCGGGACGTTGGAGCGATGCTCCTCCATCTATGAGACCGAGCCGGTGGATGTTCGAGAGCAACCGCGCTTCCTCAATCAGGTGGTCCTCTTGCGCACGACCCTCGATCCGGTGGCCATGCTTCGCGCCTGTCAGACGATCGAGCAGCGGCTGGGCCGCCAACGCCTCATCCCGAAGGGCCCACGCACGATTGATCTCGATCTCTTGCTCTACGACGACGAGGTGCTCACGATCGAGACCGAGGAGGTTCATCTCATCTTGCCGCACCCGCGTCTGCACTGCCGGCGCTTCGTCCTCGTCCCCTTGTGCGAGATCCTCCCCGACGGTCGGCATCCCGTCCTCGCCAAGTCATTCTCCGAATTGCTCGCGGAGCTCGTGGACACAGCCGACGTTACCCTCTTCTGCGCTTAAGGGCCGGGGCGAGATCCGAAACGGATTTCTCTTTCGGAGGGCGTGATGTGTCGATGTCGCGCGCATCTAGTCCGCGTGCTGGTCATGGGCCTGCTCCTGCTGGGAACCGACTGGGGAAGGGCTGACGATCTCGATCACGCGACGCTGGAGGGCATCGTGCTCGATCCCACCCATGCGGCCATCCCGGGGGCGACGATCACGCTCACGGAGCGGCAGACGGGATGGCGGCGTGTGGCCACAAGCGATGAACGAGGATGGTATCGGCTGACGGCGCTCGCTCCGGGAACCTATGCGCTTCGAGCGGAAGCCCCAGGCTTCTCCCCTCTTGAGCGCGCGGAGTTGTCGCTGCGCGCCGGGCAAACGCTTCGTCAGGATCTGCACTTGCGGCCGAGAGGTCCCGTGGAGAGCGTCACCATCGCCTCCTCCGGAGAGACAATGATTGATCCCACGCGCACGGTCATCGGCGTGAGTCTCGACAGCGAGGAGATCGAACGTCTCCCCCTCAACGGGCGCAACCCGCTCGATCTCGTCTTCCTGCTGGCGAGCGTCCAGGCGGAGCCGTTTGAAGTACGCGATCTCGGCGACCCGGCGACGCGCGATATCGTCTCCGGTCCCCCGCAGGAGGCCGGGATCTTCTCGCTCTCCGGCGGGCGCGCGTACTCGAACAACATCACCCTGGATGGTTTCGACAACAACGATGATCGCACAGCGCGCGAGCGCGCGATCCCCAGCCTGGAATCCGTCGCCGAAGTGCAAGTCGTCGCTCATCAGTTCTCGGCCGAATATGGGCGGGCTTCCGGGGGGCGGATCAACATCTTCACGCGGCGCGGGGGGAATCGGTTTCACGGTGCGCTCTTCGGCGATTTCCAGGATGAGAGCCTGAACGCCAACAGTTTCTTCCGCAACGCGCGCGGTCAAAAGCGCGCTCCCTTTCAACGCCGCGAGTATGGCGGGCGCCTCGGTGGTCCGATCCGGCGCGATCGGCTCTTTTTCTTCGGCGTCGTCGAACGGCAGGAGGAGCCGGATACGGATGCCATCATCGCACTGTTGCCCGTGGATCCGCGGGCGAATCCGGCTTATCCGCTGCGTGAGGTGCCAACGGGACGGCCTTTCGTGCGCGATGGCGTTTTGGTCGCCCTCTTCGAGGAGGACGTGAGCGCACCCGGTCGGCGCACGTATGTGAGCGCTCGGCTCGATGCCGCTCTTGGACGGGCGCATCAGCTCATGTTTCGGTTCGACGTGACGCGCACGAATCGGTTGCGCGCGCGGGATCAAGGGGCGACGCTGCGCGAGGGGCTCTTCAACCGTCAGCGCAACTCTCTGGCGTATGCCGTGCAG
>JBEPZV010000103.1:0-4692 GCA_041640655.1 bacterium | reverse complement strand
GGAGGAGGACAAGCGGCTCCCCCTCAGGAGCGATCCCCCACGGCCTCTCTTGCCACATACCGAAGGCATCGTGTATGGTTGCCCCTGGATTTGTCAAGCCGATGCGCATTCTTCAGGTGTGCTCAGCAATGGGGATGGGCGGTGGCGAACTTCACGTCGCCGATCTGGTGGCGGGACTCCACGAGCGCGGACATGAAGTCCATCTGGCCGTGCGTCGCGGCAGCCCGCTACCGGAGCGCGTGAGCGCACACGTGGCGGCCACGCACGTTCTGCCATTGCGGAATTCGCTGGACGGCATCTCGGCGTACCGACTGAGTCGCCTGCTGCGCGCGCATGCCATTGAGATCGTCCACGCGCACTTGGGGCGCGATTATCTGCCGACGATTCTGGCGGCCATGTGGGCCGGAAGCGCGCGCGCGATCGTGACGCGACATCATTATCTCCCGCTGAAGTGGAATCCGGTGTATCGCGCGATCCTGCGGCGCGCGGATCGCATCATCGCCGTCTCCGAATTCGTGCGGCGAATGCTTCTTGGGCTCGGCCTGCCCGAAGCGCAGGTCGTGACCATCCCTAACTGGGTGAGGCGCGAGGACCTGATGCCGCTCCCCGAACGCTCGGAGGCGCGCGCGCGTTTGGGCCTCACGCGACCGTTGGTGATCACGACGGTGGGCCACCTGGCCCCGGCCAAAGGACAGGAGGAATTCGTGCGCGCGGCGCATCTGCTTCGTCGGTGGCGCGACGATTGCGAATTCGTCATCGTCGGCGCGGCCCCGACGAAACATCGCGCGTTCGAAGCCCGGCTGCGACGGCTGGTCGGCGAGCTCGACCTTCAGGCTCGCGTGCACTTTCTCGGACACGTGGAGGACCTGCGCTCGGTGTGGGCGGCGAGCGATCTCTTCGTCCTCCCCTCGCATGGGGAGGGTTTCTCGCTCGCGCTCGTTCAAGCCATGGCGGCCGGTGTGCCCGTCGTGGCCTTCGCCGCCGGAGGCCCCGCCGAGATCATCGTCCAGGGGGAGACGGGATTTCTCATCCCTCCCGGAGATGTGGCGGCATTGGCCGATCGCGTGCGCGCGCTTCTGGAAGACCCGGCGCTCCGCGCGCGCCTGGCCCAAGCTGCGCGCGAAGCCGTCCGACGGCGTTTCGATCGGGAGCAGATCCTGCGTCGTATCGAATCCGTCTACGAGGCCGCTCTGCAGCGCGCGACTCCATCGCGCGCGCGCCGAAGCGGCGCTCAAGAGGAGGCGTATGGCTGAGCAGTGGCGCGAACAACGGCTCCACACGCAACGCATCTACACGGGGCGGGCCGTCGCCCTCGATGTGGATCGCATTCGCCTGCCCAACGGGCGCGAGACGACGCGCGAAATCGTGCGTCATCCCGGATCGGTCGTCATCATCCCGGTGCTCGATGAGGAGCGTGTCCTCCTGATCCGCCAGTTCCGTTATGCCGTGGGCGAAGTCCTGTGGGAGTTTCCGGCCGGGACGCTTGATCGCGCGGCCGAGAGCGCGGAAGCGTGCGCGCATCGCGAGCTGGAGGAGGAGACGGGGTATCGCGCGGGTCGCTTGATCCGGCTCGGGGAATTCTTCACCGCCCCCGGGTTCACCGATGAGCGCATGCACGTCTTCCAAGCTGAAGACTTGCGTCCGGCGGCGCAACAGTTGGATAGCGACGAGCTCATCGAGGTCGTCCCGTTGACCTGGGAGTCCGTGTATGAGAAAGTGCGCGCGGGCGAGATCCGCGACGGGAAGACGCTGGCGGCGCTCTACCTCTATGCGCTCCGACGCCACGCGTGACCTCCCCGACCGCCTCTCGAACCGAGAGGGCGATCCGCCCGCGCGCTCGCGGAGGAGGCCATGAAGGATGATCGCCCGCGAGGAGGTTTGAGCATCCCCGTCCTCACGATCCTGGATGAGGGGGGGCGCTTGTTGGACGCCGATCAGCGACGCCTCCTGCGCTACCTCGTCCAATCGGGGTTCGGGGCGGATGTTCTCTTCATCCTGGGGACGACGGGCGAATGGAACCGCATCCCCATGGAGCACCGGGAACGGCTCATCGTCGTCGCTCTGGAGGAGCGACGGACGATCAACGAGCATCTCCGTCGTTTGGGACGGCCCCCGATCGAAGTATGGGTGGGGGTGACGGGGCGAACGCGCGCCGAAACACGAGTCGGCCTGGAACGAGCGCTGGAGCTGGGCGCGGATGCGGGAGTGATCGCCCCGCTCTCGATCGAGGACATCGGCGATGTCGTGACCTTCTTCCATCGCGAGGTGACGCCGCTCTTTGAACGGAAAGGGAGAGAGCTGCCGGTGCTCCTCTATGACAACGCGGAGATCGCCGTTCATCCCACGATCCCCCACATCCGCACGCGCGATGTGAAGCGACTCAGCCGTCTCCCCTACGTTCGCGGGATCAAGGTCACCGCCCCGCGCCGCGTGCTCGGCCACTACACGAAAGCGGCGCTGCATTTCAATGAGCGAGGCACCTTCGGGATCTACGTGGGCGAAGCGATGCTCATCTTCGATCTCTTCCGACCCACGCGCGGCCTTCTGGGAAAGCTCCGCGAGTATTGGAACCTCTACCTCCTGCATCACGCTCTGCCGATCGGCGTCGTCGCGGGTCCGGCGAACGTCTTCCCACGCGAATGGCAGAAGGCATGGCGCGTCTGCGCGGCGGGCGATGAGCCGCTCATGTCCCGCTATCGGTCGCTGCTTGGGGCGTTCGAGCGCCTCTGCACCTTCTGGGAGAGCGGGCGGCCGGTCTTCAAGCTCATCGCCGGCATGAAACATGTGCTCTATCGGGAGGGGATCATCGCCAGCGATCACGTGGCGCCCGGCACGCCCGCGCTCACCGAGGAGCAGAAGGCGATCCTCGCCCAGGGCTACGCGCGCCTGAAGGAGCAGATTCGCGCGCAGACCGACCCGCTGTGGCACTCGCGGAGGGAGGAGGCGGAGGGGATCGCGCCACCCACCCCGAGCGTGAACGATCGGGAGGTCGAGAGGGCCATGAGGCGATGAGGAGGGCACTATGGCTGTCATCTCCGAAGTCGAATTGCCCGGTGTCGGGCGAAAGTACGAGATCACCACGTACGAGCGCGACCGCTTCACGATCGTCATTCACCACAGCGGCGTTCGCGAGATCTACATCTATCGAGGCGGCGAGTCCGATCCCCTCTTCGCCGTGGAATTGAGGGACGACGAAGCGCGACAGATCGGCTCGATCCTCGCCGGTGCGTTCTTTCGACCGAAGGCCGTGGAGAATTTGGAGGTCGTCCTTCAGGAGCTGCGCATCGAGTGGTTCCGACTCGATGCCCGCTCCCCCGCAGTCGGCAAGAGCATCGGCGAGTTGCAGATTCGAAAGCGGACGGGCGTCTCCGTGATCGCCATCATTCGTGAGCCGGAGAGCGTCCCGAATCCTCCGGCCGACGAGGTCCTGCGCGCCGGAGACACGATCGTCGTCCTCGGCAAGCAGGAGGGGTTCGACGCCTTCCGCCGACTCATCGAGACGGCCGCCTGAGGCGAGCGGATACGCCCCCCGCGCACAAGGGGGACCGGCCCAGACGGCGAAGCGGATGCTGTATGCCGGAATCTTCGTTCTTGCGCGATCTCGGATTGCTCCTGCTCTTCGGCTTCCTCGGCGCGTGGCTCGCCGTCCGCCTCGGCCAATCGGTCATCATCGGCTACATCCTGATCGGAGCGGTGCTCGGTCCTCACGCCCTCGGTGTCATCGCCGACGCCGCGTTGATGCGAACGCTCGCGGAGCTGGGCATCGTCCTGCTCATGTTCTTCCTCGGTGTCGAATTCTCCCTGGAGCGCCTCCGGCGCGTGCGCGCGGCGGTCCTGCTCATCGGCATAGGAGAGCTCTTGGCGAACCTCTCGGTGGGCTTCCTGGTCGGATACGCGCTCGGATGGAGCCTGATGGAACGCGCATTTTTGGCAGGAATCGTCGCCATGAGCAGTAGTGGGGTCGTCGCCAAACTCTTGATCGAATGGCGACGCACGGCCAACCCCGAGGCTGAAGCCCTCATGGGCATCATGATCTTCGAGGATTTCATCGCCGTGCTCTACTTGGGCGTGCTCGCGGGGCTCTCCGGCGAAGGCGCGCGCACATCGCCGGCCGTCGTCTCGCTGCTGAAGGCGATCGCCTTTTACGCGCTCATCCTCGGATTCGGCGGGAGGGGCCTCGCCCGCCTTCTGACCCTCGCTCTGCGCGTGCGATCAGAGGAGCTGTTCGCCCTGTTGTGGCTGGCGCTGATCGCCCTCGCGGGGGTCGGAGCGTCGCTCTTCGGCCTCGCCCCGGCCGCCGGAGCGTTCTTGCTCGGCATGATCGCTCCCGCGCGCCAGAGCGATCTCGGCGAGCGCATCTACAGCCGGCTGGAATCGTTCCGCGACGTCTTCCTCGCCCTGTTCTTCCTCACGTTTGGGACGATGCTGGAGGGGGAGAGCCTGCGACGTGTCCTCCCATTGGTTCTGCTGATCGCCCCGCTCTCCATCCTGACCGAACTGATGGTCACCTCCTCGCTCGCCTTCTTGGCCGGCTTCTCCGGATCTGTGGCGCTGGCGATTGGCGCGGGGATGATCCCGCGCGGGGAGTATGCTCTCCTCTACGCGGCGTTCGGGCAGCAGCTCGGACTCATCAGCTCGGACCTCTTTCAATTCACGGGATGGTACGTCTTCGCGATGACCCTTCTGGCGCCC
>JBEPZV010000102.1:0-5186 GCA_041640655.1 bacterium | reverse complement strand
CGACCAAGCCGACGGGGAGCGGACTGGGCCTCTACACGTCCAAACAGATCGTCGAGAGCTTGGGCGGAGAGCTGACGCTCTCCTGCCAATTGGGCCAGGGGTGTGAAGTCGTCATTCGCCTCCCCATTCCCGAATTCTCCTCGGAGGTGCAGGCGGGAGGCGAATCGGCGCGCGCAGAGCCTTCCGAGGAGTCGCGCGGGGGATGAAAGGAGCACGTCCATGGCGAAGATTCTGATTGTCGATGATGAGCCGAACATCCGGCTCCTCTACACGGCGGTTTTGACCGAGAAGGGGCATGAGGTCGTCGAGGTCGAGAACGGGCGCCAGACGCTGGAGGCGTTGGAGCGCGAGCCGTTTGATCTCGTGATCCTCGACATTCGCCTGAGAGGGGAGAGCGGACTGGATCTGCTGCAGGAGATCGTCGCTCGACATCCGCAGGTCCCGGTCATCCTCTGCTCGGCCTATGTCTCGTTTCAGGACGATTACACGTCGTGGCTCGCCCACAGCTATTGCGTGAAGTCGAGCGATCCGCGCGCGCTGCTGGAGGAGGTCGAGCGCGTCCTCTCCGGGCGGGCCGCCCGCTCGTGATCCGGGATCGTATGAGGCTTCTGCTCCTCTGGCACATGCACCAGCCGATGTACAAGGATTACCGGACGGGTCGCTACGGACTCCCATGGGTCTACCTGCACGCGCTGAAGGACTACTATGAGATGGCGTGGATCGCGAGTCAGCACGAGCGGGTTCGGGTGACGTTCAATCTCGTCCCCAGTTTGATCGAGAGCCTGGAGGATTATGCGAGCGGTCGCGCCCAGGACCCTTTTCTGGATCACTTCCGGAAAGCGCCGGAGGTGATGGATGCGGGCGAGCGCGCGTTCCTCGTGGAGCACTATTTCCTCGTGCCGGCTTCGGTGATCGAGGCGCATCCCCGGTATCGCGAGCTGCAGGCCATGCGCCTCGAGCATCGCTCTTTCACGCCGCAGGACCTGCGCGATCTTCAGGTCCTCTTCCACCTGCAATGGCTTGGGGAGAGCTGGAAGCGGACGCATCCGGAGATTCGCGCGCTCGTCCAGAAGCGGCGGGGCTATCGGGAGGAGGACAAACGGCGGCTTCAGGCGGTCATGGAGCACATCTTCCGCCGAACGCTCCCGCTTTACCGATCGCTGTGGGAGAGCGGGCGCATTGAGATCTCGACGACGCCCTACTATCACCCGATTCTGCCGCTGCTCTGCGATACGGAGATCGCGCGCCAGGCGACGCCCGGGATTCGCTTGGATGATCTTCACTTTCGCTTCCCGGAAGATGCGCGGGAGCAGATCGCGCGGGCTCTGGAGAAGTGTCACGCGGTCTTCGGCCGTCGTCCCCGCGGCATGTGGCTGGCCGAAGGCGCTGTGAGTGAGGAGGCGGTGGCGTTGCTCATGGACGCCGAGATCGCCTGGACGGCGAGCGATAGTGCGATCCTCGCGCGCAGCCTCCCTCCGGAAGCGCGGCGCGAGGGTGCGCATTGGCGACCATATCGGTTCGCGCGCCAGGGGCGCACCATCGCCCTCTTCTTCCGCGATCACGAGCTGTCCGACCTGATCGGATTCGTCTACCCGCGGTGGCGGGAGGAGGAGGCCGTCCGCGATTTCCTCGAGCGGTTGCGCTCGATCCACGCGCGCGCGCCCGAGGCGATGGTCTCCGTCATCCTGGACGGGGAGAACCCGTGGGAGCATTATCCGGCCAACGGTTATGACTTCCTCACGCGCCTTTATCGCCAAGTGGAAGAGGAGCCCTGGATCGAGACGCTCACCTTCAGCCAGGCGCTGGCGGCATGCGCGAGCGTGCCGGAATTGCGCCATTTGCATCCGGGCTCCTGGATTGACGCCAGCTTCACCACCTGGATCGGGGATGAGGAGAAGAACACGGCCTGGGGGTATCTGGAGCGCGCGCGAAGACGGTGGGCTGTGTCGGCGCGCGAGGATTCGGCTGCCGATCTCGCGCGGCGTTCCCTTCTGGCGGCCGAAGGGAGCGATTGGTTCTGGTGGTTCGGTGAACCACATCACAGCCCGCAAGATCCGATCTTCGACGAGCTCTTCCGCATGCACCTGAGGAACGTGTATATCGGCCTGGGATTGGAGCCGCCCTCGTATTTGGAGACGCCCATTCGCACGGAGCGCAGCTTCCTGCTCCGCACGCCGGTGGCGTTCCTGCGTCCGATCCTGGATGGGCGCGATACGCACTATTTCGAGTGGGCTCCGGCCGGAATGATCCATCTGCAGGCGCATGGGGCCATGCACCGCGCCGGTGGCCGGCTGGCCGCGCTCTATTTCGGGTTCGATCCCGACCATCTCTATCTTCGCATTGACTTTCGAGAGCCGGCGCGCGCCCTCTTGCAGCGCGCGGTCCTGCGCGTGGAGATCTACACGTCGCAGGGAGAATGGCGCGGCGAGGTCTCGGCCGATCGGCCGTCCCCCTCCTGGGCGATCGCGGACATCGTGGAGATGGCCGTGTCGCTCTCCGAACTGAAGCTGAGCGCGGGCGAGAGTTTCGATCTCGTGCTCGTGTTGAGGGACGACAGCCTGCTGGAGCGATATCCGCCGAGCGGCACGCTGCGTCTGCGCGTGCCCGGGCGCGAATTCGAGATGGAATACTGGATGGTGTAGGGGGGCAGTCACGTGAATCTTCAGCGCGATACGCTGCGTGAACTCCGCTACGATCCGTTGCGCAATCGCTGGGTCATCATCGCGGCCGAACGCGCGCGTCGTCCGAGCGACTATCTCATCGAAGCGCGGCCGCCCCTGGAGCGCGAGGCGCGAGTGCTCGCGTGCCCCTTCTGCGAGGGGAACGAGGACAAGACGCCGCCGGAGATCTTCGCCCTGCGCGAGGCGGGGACGGCTCCGAACGCTCCGGGATGGCGCGTGCGCGTCGTCCCCAATAAGTTCCCGGCCCTGCGCATCGAGGATCAGGCCGTGCGCTATGGCGTCGGCCTCTTCGACGTCCTCAGCGGCGCCGGCGCTCATGAGGTCATCATCGAGACGCCGGATCACACGAAGACGCTCGCCGATCTCCCGCTCCCCTGGGTTCGAGATGTGCTCCTCAGCTATCGCGAGCGCATTCGCGATCTCTTCCGCGATTCGCGGCTCCGCTACATCCTCATCTTCAAAAACCACAAGGCAGAGGCCGGCGCCTCGCTCGCGCACACGCATTCGCAGCTCATCGCCACGCCCATGGTCCCTCCGGCCGTCAAGCAGGAGCTGACCGTTTGCCGGGAGAACTTCGTGAAGAAAGAGCGATGCCTCGTCTGCGACCTGATCGCCCAAGAGGTGGCGTTCGGGGATCGCGTCATCTATCAGGACGAGGCCTTCCTGGTCTGGGCGCCCTTCGCCTCGGCATTCCCCTTCGAGACCTGGATCCTGCCCAAGAAACATCTGCATGATTTCTCGCGCTTGAGCGATGAGGAGCTGCTGCGGACCGCGCACGCGCTTCGCGTGACCCTTCGGGCCATCAAGCGGCTGCTCAATGATCCGCCGTACAACTTCATCGTGCATACGAGCCCACCGGCGTTCTCCCGACCCGGCCATCCCGAATACTGGAGCTCCATCGAGTACGACTATCATTGGCACGTGGAGATCGTGCCGCGCCTGACGCGCATCGCGGGCTTCGAGTGGGGAGCGGAGTTGTTCATCAATCCCACGCCGCCGGAGGCCGCTGCCGAATATCTGCGCCGCGAAATCGCGGAGAACATGGAGGAGACCGATGCCGCGAGCCATTGATCTGCACGTCCATCTTCCCACGGTGAGCTTTCTGGAGGGCGCCATCGGCCCGTATCGCGCCGCTGCGGAACGATTCTTCCGCACGAGCGTCCCCGTCCGCGAGATGGACGAGGTCGCGCGCGCCTACGAAGAGCTGGACATCATCGGCGTCCTGCTCGCCTGGGATACGGAGACGGCGACGGGGCGGCCTCCGGTGACCAATGACGAGGTCGCCGAGCTCGTCCGTCGCTATCCGGGGCGCTTCATCGGATTCGCGAGCGTGGATCCGTGGAAGGGACGGCAGGCGCTCGCGGAGGTCGAGCGGGCGATCACCGAACTCGGCCTGAAAGGCGTGAAGTTTCATCCGAGCCTGCAAGCCTTCTACCCCCATGATCCGCGGTTCTATCCGCTCTATGCGAAGATCAGCGCCCTCGGCGTGCCCGCGCTCTTTCACACAGGCACGAGCGGGTTGGGCGCGGGGCTGCCCGGCGGTGGAGGCGTGAAGCTCGAGTATGCGCGCCCGATCTATCTGGACGCGGTGGCGGCCGATTTCCCCGAGTTGATCATCATCGGCGCGCACACGGGGTGGCCTTGGCATGAGGAGTTGCTCGCCATCATCGGGCACAAGCCCAACGTCTACATGGACCTCTCCGGGTGGTCGCCGCGATATATCGCCTCTTCGGTCCTGGAGGCCGCGCGCAAGCGGCTCTCGGACAAGATGCTCTTCGGCAGCGATTATCCCTTCATCACCCCCGAGCGCTGGCTCGCCGATTTCGACGCGCTCGATGGGTTCTCGCCGGAGGTGCGGCGAAAGATCCTCTACGAGAACGCGGCTCGAATCTTGAAGCTCGCGGGCTGAAGCCGAGAATCGGCAGAGGGTCGCGCGCGATTCAGGGCGTTCGACCATCCGGGATCTGAACGGCGTTCGTCCTCACTCCTCGCCGAAAGGGGACGGTAAGGCGTGGCGCTGCCGCACGCCCACTGTGGTCTTCACGAGGAGGGGTGGGCTGAGGATCGCTCCAGGCGTTCGGCGAGGCGTCGCAATTCTTCGGCCTCCTGGTGAAGCCGCTGCTGCCGGCGGGCGAGACTGACGAGGTACGCCAGATGAATGAGCCAGGCGACGATCATCGCGATGACCAAGTGTCTCATGACTCCCCCTTCACGCCAAGCGGTCCATATGCCATCGCTGCAGCCGTGCGCGCAGCTCGGCCAACTCCACCCGCTGCTGCTCCAGGCGATACCGCCAGTAAAAGAGCACGATGAAGAGCAAGAGGAAGGCCGCGAAGCACACGTGTAGCGCCAGGAACATGCGCGGGTCAATGCCCGATTGTTCTCCCCCGGCGATGACCGGCCCCGGATGCTGCGTTCGCCAGAGTCGGATCGAGAGATAGACGATCGGCACATCCACGAAGGCGAAGATCCCGAAGGCCGCCGCCCACACCCGCTGGCCCGGAT
>JBEPZV010000101.1:0-5250 GCA_041640655.1 bacterium | reverse complement strand
CAGCCCAGATCGGCGCCCACCAGCTCCACGGCGCGATCCACGACCAGGGCCGTGACCTCCAGGAAATCGCCGCTCCGATTGATCTCATTGGCGATCTCCAGAAGCGCGCGGTTGATGGTGGCCTCCTTCTCCTTCTCCATGTAGAGCCGTGTGTACTCATAGCCGATGGCGACCTGTCGCGCGATGGACTCGATGAAGCTGATCTCCTCCGGCAGCCACCGATGCGGACGACGGCAGTGGTGGAGGCCGATCAAGCCCAGGATCTCCGACTTGCGCACGACGGGGACGATCAGCAGCGAGCGCGTCGCCGTCAATTCCACGATCCGCGCCAGCACGGGATCCAGACGCAGCGAGGCTGTGTCATCTATGGCGATCGGTCGCGACAGATCCAGCCCCCGCTCCAGCGTCTGAAAACTCACCGGGATCTGCATCCCCAGCATCGAGGGGATGCTTTCGTCGGCGCGATATTCGTAGGCGATCTGCAGCTCTCCACTCTGCGCGCGCGTGACCAGATGGCACCGATCCACCTCCATCAGCTTCCCCAACTCCTCGGTGGCCGCGCGCAGGAAGGTGTCCAGGTCAATGAGTTGGCTCGCCTCGGGGTTCAGGCGATCAATGATGGCATCGCGCGCCTGATACATGCGCAAGCGCTTCTCCAACGTCAGTCCGCTGGATTCGGTGGCCTGCGACATACGCACCTCCTCCTTCGAATGAGCGGCGGTGCGAGCGCGACGCGAAGATTCCGGGAAGAAGCGCTCGACAGCCGCTCATGCTCTCCTTGTGTTGAGCCTAAAGTATAGCACACCGGGTTCTCGGCGAGCGCCCCGGAGGCCTTCACACGAGGAAGCACGCGACCCAGTGTTCGGGCTCGACTTCTTTCAATGGCGGTTCGGCCTCTCGGCATTCGGTCATCACGAAGGGGCAGCGCGTGTGGAAGCGGCAGCCTGAGGGGGGATGAAGGGGAGAGGGCAACTCGCCGCGCAACGGCAGCCGCTGCGGTCGCGCGTCCGGGTCCGGCTCGGGCACCGCCTGCAGCAGGGCTTGCGTGTACGGATGCAACGGACGACGATAGAGCGTCTCCGTCGGTGCGATTTCGACGAGCTTCCCCAAGTACATCACGCCGATGCGCGTGGCGAGATGGCCCAGCAGCGCCAGACCGTGCGAGATGAAGAGGTAGGTCAAGCGGTATCGCTGCTGCAGATCCTGGAGCAGGTTCACGATCTGCGCCTGAATCGAGACGTCCAGCGCGGACACGGGCTCATCGGCGACGATGAACCGCGGGCGCAGGGCGAGCGCGCGCGCGATCGCGATCCGCTGCCGCTGCCCGCCGGAGAATTCGTGTGGGTATCGCGCGAGCGCGTCGGCCGGGAGCCCGACCTCTTCGAGCACCTCTCGGACGCGCGCGCGGCGCTCGGCCGCCGTCCCCACGCGATGAATGCGCAGTGGTTCCTCGATGATCTCCTCGACGGTCATCCGAGGATTGAGCGAGGCGTAGGGGTCTTGAAAGATGATCTGCATGTGGCGACGCATGGCCCGCATCTGACGCGGAGGAAGTCGGAGCAGATCCACGCCATCGAAGTATACCTCTCCAGACGTCGGTTCGATCAATCGGAGCAGACACCGACCCGTCGTCGTCTTGCCGCAGCCAGATTCGCCGACCAGACCCAGGGTCTCCCCTTCCCGAATCGTGAAGCTCACGCCATCCACGGCGCGCACCCAGGCCGGTTCCCTGAAGAGCCCGCGCCGCAGGGGAAAGTACTTCTTCAAGTCGCGCACCACGATGAGCGCCTGGGCCGTGCTCATCTCTTCCCTCAGGAGACGCGCACCTGTTCTCGATCGCACGGCGCGGAGGCGGGGGGAAGAATCGGCGATCCGCGCGCGACGCAGCGCACGAAGTGAGCGGGCGCGATCTGGATCATCTCGACCTCACCCTCTCGGCAGAGAGGGCGCACCTCCGGGCACCGATCGGCGAACGGGCAGCCGGGGGGGAGAGTCAGCAGATTCGGCACCGTCCCTTCGATCGTCTCCAGCCGGCGCGGTCTCTCGCCCGAGGTCACCAGACGCGGCACGCAGCGCAAGAGGCCCCGCGTGTACGGATGTTGCGGATTGTGAAAGATCTCGCGCACCGGCGCATATTCGACGATCCGCCCCGCATACATGACGGCCACCTCATCCGCCGTCTGCGCGACGACCCCCAAATCGTGCGTGATGAGCAACAGGGCGAGCCGGAAGTGCTCGCGCAAGCGCGCCAGCAGATCGAGGATCTCCGCCTGGATGGTGACATCGAGCGCCGTCGTCGGCTCGTCGGCGATCAGCAGCGCCGGCCGACAGACGAGCGCCATGGCGATCAGGGCGCGTTGCCGCAGGCCCCCGGACAGCTCGTGCGGATAGCTGCGCGCGCGGCGCTCGGGATCGGGGATCGCCACCTCGCGCATCATCGCGATGGCGCGCTCGAAGGCTTCACGCCGGGAGACGCGTTCGTGCGCCAAGACTGCTTCGGCGATTTGAAACCCCACGGTGAGGACGGGATTGAGCGCCGACATCGGATCCTGGAAGATCATCGCCAGGCGCGCGCCGCGAATCCGCCGCATCTCCTCCTCCGACAGCTCGCACAGGTTTCGTCCCTCGAAGAGGATCTCTCCGCCGACGATGCGCCCCGGCGGAGGCACAAGCCGCATGAGCGAGAGCGCGGTGACCGATTTCCCGCACCCGGACTCCCCCACGAGTCCCAACGTGCGTCCCGGGGCGATCGAGAAGCTCACCCCCTCGACCGCCTTCACCACGCCGCGATCGGTGAAGAAGTACGTGCGCAGGTCTCTCACCTCAAGCATAGAGTAGCTTCAGCGAAGGACCACCTCGCCTTTCCGAACACCCTCGTGCCGCTCACGCCGAGTCGAGCGCCTCCAGAAGTTCGCGCACACGGCGTTCGATCTCATCGCGAACCCGGCGGAAGACCTCGATCGGTTGCCCCTTGGGATCAGGGATGTCCCATTGCACGCGAGCGCGCGCCGGGAGCCACGGGCACTGATCGCCACAGCCCATGGTGACGACGACATCCCAGGTCACCTCAGGGAGCGCCTCGAAGCCCTTGGATACGGCCTCGGTCAGATCAATTCCGCGCTCGCGCATGACCTGGCGCGCCAGAGGATTGACCTCTCCTGAGGGGCGCGAACCGGCACTCCAGGCGCGCACGCGTCCACGTCCGAGATGGCGCGCCCACGCCTCGGCCATTTGGCTCCGACACGAGTTCTCGACGCACACGAACACAATGTGCTTCATCGCGACAAGCGAATATACACGTCAGAGGACGACGGGGACAAGGGGCCAGCTCGCGCATTTGTGATCCCCCTGATGTCAAGCGCCACCCTCATCCCCTAAGCCTCCGAAGGGGGCGGCCCATCCGCGCAGTCACACGCGGTGTCTGCGCAAATGGCGTCATGGTCCGCAACCGCATGGGCCGCCCGCGTGCGCGGGCTTGGGATGGGGGGCTTCCCTTCCCCAGGGGTCGCTGCGCTCGCCCCGGGCTAATTCGGATCGCCCACGCGCGCTGGCTCATGTGTCACCCCGGGCCAAATTTGGCCGCGCGTGCAGGCTCCTCAGAGAAGCGCATCCGCGCGGCGGTTCGGAGAATCCGCCCCGGCGCTCGCTCACAGCGATTCGGGGAAGAGGCCGCGATCGCTGAGAGGCAGACGCGAGGCGGCATATCCGAGATGGCGGTAGGCGGCCTCGGTGACGACACGACCCCGTGGCGTCCGATTCAAGAAGCCGATGCGAATCAGGTACGGTTCGTAGATCTCCTCGATCGCGTCCTTCTCTTCATTGATGGCGGCGGAGAGGGTGTTCAGGCCGACGGGGCCGCCATGAAACTTCTCGATGATCGTCAGCAGCAGCTTGCGGTCCACCTCATCGAGTCCGAAGCGGTCCACCTCCATGCGATTGAGGGCATATTCGGCGACTTCGCGCGTGATCCGCCCATCGGCTTCGACCTCGGCGAAATCGCGAACGCGGCGGAGCAGCCGATTGGCGATGCGGGGTGTGCCCCGCGCGCGGCGGGCGATCTCGCGCGCGCCTTCGGGCTCGATCTCGATCCCCAGAATGCGCGCCGAGCGCAGGACGATTTGTTCCAGCTCCTCCGGCTCGTAGAAATCCAGGTGCAGGTCAATACCGAAGCGGCCCCGCAGGGGTGCGCCGAGCAAGCCCTTGCGCGTCGTGGCGCCGATCAACGTGAAGGGGGGCAGATCAATCTTGATCGAGCGCGCGGCCGGCCCTTGCCCGATGATGATGTCCAACTGGTAGGCCTCCATGGCCGGGTAGAGGATCTCCTCGACGGCGGGATTGAGCCGGTGGATCTCATCAATGAAGAGCACGTCGCGCGGCCCCAGGTTCGTGAGCAGGGCGGCCAGATCGCCCGACCGTTCGATGACCGGCCCAGAGGTCGCGCGGATCTCGACACCCAGCTCGTGGGCGATGATGTAGGCGAGCGTCGTCTTGCCCGTTCCCGGCGGCCCGTGCAGCAGCACGTGATCCAGCGCCTCGCCGCGCGCGCGCGCCGCGCGGATGAAGACGCTCAGATTCTCCTTGAGCTTCGGCTGCCCGATGTACTCGGCCAGTCGGAGGGGGCGCAGCCGAGCATCGTATTGCCGATCCTCCTCTGTCGGCGCACCGCTTGTGAGCGGATTCCGCTTCGGCATGTCGCCGATCATTGTAGCACAGCACGCCGCGCGGTTGAAATCATCGGCGGCGGTGGGGTATCTTGAAACCTCGCGCCATGCCCGGCACGTTGTACATCGTGGCGACGCCCATCGGGAACCTGGAGGACATCACGCTGCGCGCGCTGCGGATCTTGAAGGAGGTTGATCTCATCGCGTGCGAGGATACGCGGCAGACGATGAAGTTGCTGCAGCATTATGGCATCCGGCGGCCGCTCACCAGCTATCACGAGCACAATGAGCGGAGGCGGGCGGAGGAATTGATCGCGCGGTTGAAGGCCGGGCAGAAGGTGGCTCTGGTCAGCGATGCGGGCACGCCGCTGCTCTCTGATCCCGGCGCCGTCCTGCTTGAGCGAGCGATCGCCGAGGGGATTCCGATCGTCCCGATCCCTGGTCCGTCGGCCATCACGACGGCAGCGATGGCTGCGGGCTTGCCCGTCAGTCGCTTCCTCTTCGTCGGATTCCTCCCGGCTCGGCGCACCGAGCGGCGGGCGGAGTTGGAGCGGCTCAAGACCGTGCCGTATACGCTCATCTTCTTCGA
>JBEPZV010000100.1:0-5266 GCA_041640655.1 bacterium | reverse complement strand
CGGATCGCGACCATTCACATCGCTCAGGGACGATTCTTCACCGACTGGGAGAACGCGCATCGGCAACCGGTGTGCGTCATCGGTTCGGCCATCGCCGACAAGTTCTTCCCCTACACGAATCCCGTTGGGAAGACGATCTACATCGGCGGCAAGGAGTTCACAGTCGTCGGCGTCCTGGAGAAACGGGAGAACATCTTCGCCGGGGGCGATTCCGGAGAGAACAGCCGCATCTACGTCCCCTATGAGACGCTGAAGAAGATGTACCCGCAGCTGGAGGACCACCTCATCATGGCGCAAGCGGCTCCGGGGCGCATGGACCAGGCCATTGACGAGATCACCGAGTTGCTGCGCCGACGGCGCAATGTCCCCTACGATCAGCCCAATAATTTCGGCATCTCCACGCCCGACGTCATTCGCCGACAGTTCGATCAGATCACCTTCGCCATCGTCGTCTTGATGTTCGCCATCTCGAGCGTGGGGCTGCTGGTGGGCGGCATCGGGGTCATGAACATCATGCTCGTGTCGGTGACCGAGCGCACGCGCGAGATCGGAATTCGCAAAGCCATCGGGGCGCGCCGCCGTGACATCGCCTGGCAGTTCTTGATCGAGGCCATGGTCCTCACGGGGATCGGCGGCATCTTGGGAATCCTCGTCGGATGGGGCTTGAGCGAGGTCGTGCGCGCCTTCCTGCCGACGACGATGCCGCTCTGGGCTCCGGTGGCTGGATTCACCGTCTCTGTGGGCGTCGGTCTCTTCTTCGGCCTCTGGCCCGCGATGAAGGCCGCGCGGTTGGATCCCGTCGAGGCGTTACGATACGAATAGGGCACCGAAAATCCCCCACGCCCTCTCGCGTGGGGGATGCCGAAACCGTGATCGCTTCGGTCGCCGCGTTCTCGGGCTCGCTCAGTTCTCTCTCCGTTCTGTGATCGTGAAGGTGGCCACCGGCTCGATCGTCCGTTGCGCCACCTGATCGGTGATGCGGACTTTCAATGTGTATGTTCCAGCGGGAAGCGTCTCCGTCGCGAGCGTGCGCGCGAGCACGATCTGCTGGGTCGTGAAGCGCGTGAGGCCGTTTTGCCCATCCTCCTTGAAGCGCATCACTTCGCGCCCATCGCGCAGCAGCACGTATTCGACGTCCACGGCCGGCCGCAGCGTCGTCTGATCAATGCCCGGATTGTAAATCTGGAGGTAGATGCCGACGGGATCGCCGCGACGGAAGATGGAATTGACGTTGGGACGCACCTTCAGATTCCCGAGGACGAAGGGGCCGGCCGCAACGCGCCCGTGCAGCGGTTCGATCCGCTCGGCCAGAATGAGCGAGCTGGTCGAGAGTTGCCCCTCGGCATATTTCGGAACCTGAATGCCGTGATGGACGACGCCGGTGCGGCCGCTGTTGACGTCCCGGATGACGAGATCAATGACATAGTGGCCGGGCGGGAGCGTCACTTGCCGCTGGTAGATGGACTTCTGCTTCACCCCTTGATCGAACACGTCGTCCGTGTACCGCTGTGTGACGACGTCCTCGAAGATCTGGGGACGGCGACCCGTCACCGGGCGAATGCGCCCGTGGATGTTGACGGTGGCCTCGTTATACCCCCCGTTGTTCTTGAAGCTCAGGTCCTGGTTCTCCATGAGCACAGTGATGAGCGTGAGGATCGAGCTGTCGGTGATGCGCACGAAATCCACCCGCATCTGGAAGGGGAGGACGTCGAATTCGACCTCGAGCTTGGCGTCGGCCAGCGTCGCCAGATCGTTGAACTTGACCCGGGGCGGCCGCTGCAGGTTGGCCAGAAGTTGCAAGCGTTCGAACGGTTGATCCTGCACGCGCTGGTGCATGAGCGGATACCGCTCGCGATTGCCCGGAGAGAAGAAGGGGCGATCAGCCTTGGAGGCGAGTCCCAGTTGCTCGGCCAGAGTCAATCCGGCGCCGGGGACAAACAGCAGCGCGTCCTTCTCATCCGGGCTGCGCGCGATGCGATACTCGCCCGTCATCGTGGGGTCCACGAACTCGATCTCGATCCCACTGCCCACCCCCTCGATATAGCGATAGAACCAGACCTCGAACGGATAGGTGCTCGTCGTCCCGCCCCCCTCCCAAATCGGCCGATCATAGGTGCCGCCGGCCGGATGGCTCTCAATACTATCAGGCGGGCCGAACATGATGTAGATGCGCCCGCGATCGGTCTTCCATCCGGGGATCCCGGAGGAGAAGCGCTCATTGGCGTAGGCGATCCGCCGATAATGCTCCTCGCGATATTCGTTCTCCTCCGTATCAGGGTTCGGATCGCGCCGCAGCCAGAATTGCTCGATGAACTGCTCGCGCTCCTCGTCGGTCTCCAGTTTCAAGAAGGCCGCGCGCTCCTCCTCGGTGATGATCCAGCGCACGTCCTCTTCGAGCCACTTCTTATAGACCTCGCTCAGCTCCGTCTTGCGCTTCTTCTGCCGCTCCTTGTCGTCTTTCTTCTTCTCCTCTTGTCGCGGCTTGGTCTCCGGAGCGGAGTAGCTCAGCAGTCCGCCCATCGGGGCGAGCAGAAGCGCGAGCGCGACAAGGCCCAGACTCACAGGCCCGCGCGCGGTCCGAAGGACGCGAGCGATCGCTCGCCTCGCGTGCCACGATCGAAGGGGAAGGCCAGATCGCGTGATCTCCATTCCGTCTTTCATCGCTCGCCCTCCTGGCCGTGTGATCGTTCGCCGGTTAAGTATAATGAAGCGGCCAGAGGCCTTCAAGAGGCCTTTCGCGCAGCGGGTCGCCCGACGATCCACGCGATGCCGATCGAGAGGAAATAGAGCGCGATCATCGGCAGGGCGAAGACCAGCAGATTCGGGACATCGCCCGTCGGCGAGATGATGGCGGCCAGCACGAAGATCCCCAGGATCGCATAGCGCCAGGGACGCCAGAGCATCTGCGGGGTGACCACGCCGATGCGCGCCAGAAAGAGCGTGATCGTCGGGATTTGGAAGACGGCGCCCAGACCGAGCATGATGACGAGGATGAGATCGAAATAGTCGCTCGCCCGCAACAGCGGGCGGAAATCACTCCCCAATTGCAACAGCCAATCGGCAGCCCGGGGGAAGGCGATGTAGTAGCCGAAGGCCGCGCCGAGCACGAAGAAGGCTGAGCCCATGATGAGGAAGGGCAGCACGTACCGCCGCTCGTGCCGGTAGAGCCCCGGCGAGACGAAGGCCCAGAGCTGGTAGAGCAAAAAGGGCATGGCCAGAAAGACCGCCGCGTAGAAGGCGACGCGGATGTAGAGGCTGAAGGCCTCCTGCACCGTCGTGACGATCAACTTCTCGCCGGTGGGATTGAGCGAGGCGCGGCGCGGATCGGGCAAGCGCGTGCCGGCGGAGATCAGTCCCTGGTCGGTCATCCACGGCTCGGCCAGGACGATCACGAGCTCTTCGCCGCGCTGCTCGACGCGCGCGGGGACAGGTGTGCCGGCCGGGATGACGCGCCATCCGACGCGCACCTCTTCCGGGAGCGAATACTGGAAGCGATCGCCCGGATGCAGCTCATACGGTTGAGGGTGAAGCGCCGTGCGCACACCCGCCGCTTCCGCTCGCGCCAGCGCCTGACGGACCGGCGTCTCCAGGAACTGAAAGATCGGCTCGCGGAAGAACCAGCAACCCACCAGCAGAATGAGGATCGCCAGCACGCACCGCAGCAGTCGCTGCCGCAGCTCCTCCAGATGCTCCAGCAGCGACATCTCCGTCCCGGCCAGCTCGTCCTCGACTCGTGATTCCAGGTCCTCAGTCTTCAGACTCACGGTTGTCTTTCAGCTCTCGATTCGGTTCCGATGGGGAAGATGGGGGCGTCCACGGTGAGGTGTTCAGCCGCTTCTCCTCCATGAGGATCTCCTCTTCCCAGGAGCGCTTGAACTCTTCCGAAGCGCGGCGGAATTGGGCGAGGCTCTGGCCGATGGAGCGCCCCAGCTCAGGCAGCTTGCGCGGCCCGAACAGGATCAGGGCGATCACCAGAATGACGAGCACTTCGGTCATGGACAGGCCGCCGAACATCGTCGCTGCTCCCTCCGGTGTCACGCTTATACTATGGGCCGAGGGGAGTCACTCGTCAAGCGCGCCCTCCGGCCTCGGGCATTCGGGGCCATGGCCTTGATGACCTCCAGGAACTTCTGCGCGGCGTGCGAATGGACCTTGTCGCGGAGATAGATCACGCGCAGCACGCGCCGATGCCGGAATCCTTGAATGGGGACCGTCGCGAGCTTCCCCTGCGCCAGCTCCTCCTCGATGCACATCCGCGGGACGAAGGCCAATCCGAGCCCCATCTTCACGAACTCCTTGATCGTCTCGATGCTCGTCAGCTCAATGGCGATGTTCAGTGGGACGCGCGCGCGACGGAAGGCCTGAATCACCCGCTCGCGCGCCGGCGAGCGGACGTTGTGCGCGATGAAGGGCTCACTGCCCAAGTCCTTCAGCGTGATCTGCCGCCGCGCCGCCAGCGGATGTCCGGGAGGCAGGATCAGGACCAATTCATCCTCCAAGATCGGGAACGAGGCCAGCTCGCTGTCGTTCGGATCGAAGGAGACGATCCCGAAATCGAGATTGCGCTCCTTGATCTCGCGCGGCAGGCGTTCGGAGAAGGAGCGATAGACCTCGATCTTGATCGTCGGATGCTGCTCGCGAAAGGCGAGGATGATGCGCGGCAGCAGATAGAGGCTCGTGCTCTCGTTGGCCCCGATAGTGACGCGCCCGGTGTGCAATTGCCGCAGCTCCTCGATCGTCTCCAGGGCCTCGCGGCGGAGGTTGAGGATCTTCTGCGCGTACTCGAACAGAATCTGGCCGACCTCCGTCAGCGTGACCTCCTTCTGGGACCGATCGAAGACCAGGGCGCCGATCTCCTCCTCCAACTTCCGGATGGCGATGCTCAGAGCGGGCTGCGTGCGCGCCAATTGCTCAGCCGCGCGCGAGAAACTGCGCGCCCGCGCGATGGCCACCAGCGCTTCCAATTGCGCGAATTCCATCGTCCGACCCCCTCCAAACGGGCGTGATCGTCCTCCAGTGTAGCATAACGGCCGTTAATTGTCAGCGAAAAAGAATAAATTTTACAAACCGCCCGGAAGCGGCTACACTACACCCTCGCGTCAGTCCTCGAGAGCAAGGAGGGAGGGCGAGATGACCGAACGCATCATCATCTTCGATACGACGCTGCGCGATGGGGAGCAATCGCCCGGCTGCAGCATGAACGTCGAGGAGAAGCTGCGCATGGCGCGTCAACTGGACGCGCTCGGCGTGGATGTCATCGAGGCGG
>JBEPZV010000099.1:0-5310 GCA_041640655.1 bacterium | reverse complement strand
TCTTCGATCAGTTCGCGCTGCCCAGCCATAAGACGAAGGAATTGGCGCAGGTGCTCGCGACGCTCGGCTTGGCGGAGCGGAAGACGCTGCTGGTGGATTCGTTGGAGAATCGCAATCTCTGGCTCGCTTCGCGCAATCTGCCGCGCGTGAAATTGACGAGCGGACATGGCATGAATGTCTACGATGCCCTCTACTATGAGACGATCGCCTTCTCGCAAGCGGCCATCCGAGAGGTCGAGGCGATCCTCTCCAAGAGCTGAGCGCAAGAGGAGGTGGGGCGATGCGGAGCATCTGGGACGTCATCAAAGCGCCGGTCGTGACCGAGAAGGCGTTGAAGCTGAAAGAGCAGGAGGGGAAACAGGTCCTCGTCTTCAAGGTGGATCGGGAGGCGAACAAGCAGGAGATCAAGCAGGCGGTCGAGCGGATCTTCAAGGTGAAGGTCGAGAAGGTGCGCACGGTGAATTATCGCGGCAAGCGTGTCTTTCGCTTCGGGCGGTTGCGCGGGCGGCGGGCGGCGTGGAAGAAGGCCTATGTGACGCTCCGCGCCGGGGAGCGGATCACCGAGTACACGGAGCTGGTCTGAAGGGCTGGCCGGAAAGGAGGTCGGTATGGGGATCAAGACGGTCGCACCGGTGAATTCGTCGCGGCGGTTTCAGACCTTCCTGACCAAGGAGGAGATCACGGCCGAGGAGCCGTACAAGCCGCTGACGGTCAGCAAGCGGCGGATTCACGGTCGAAACAACGACGGGCATATCACGGTCCGCCATCGCGGTGGAGGGCATAAGCGCCTCTATCGCATCATTGATTTCAAGCGGGACAAGTTCGGCATCCCGGCGCGCGTGGCCACGATCGAGTATGATCCGAATCGGTCGGCCTTCATCGCCTTGCTCCATTATGCGGATGGGGAGAAGCGGTATATCCTGGCGCCACATGGGTTGAAGGTGGGGCAGACGGTCGTCTCCGGCCCCGATGCGGATATTCTCGTGGGCAATGCGCTGCCGCTCAGAAATATCCCGGTGGGGACGACCATCCATAACATCGAGCTGCGTCCGGGAAAGGGCGGGCAGCTTGTGCGCAGTGCCGGAAGCGCGGCGCAACTTCTGGCCAAGGAGGGCGATTACGCGCACGTCCGCTTGCCCTCGGGCGAGATCCGATTGATTCACCTCAATTGCATGGCGACGATCGGGCAAGTGAGCAATCTCGATCATGAGAACATCTCGCTCGGGAAGGCGGGACGCAAGCGGTGGCTCGGGATTCGACCGACGACGCGCGGGATCGCCATGAATCCCATTGATCATCCGCATGGGGGAGGGGAGGGACGCTCCAAGGGGAACCATCCGCAGACGCCGTGGGGGCAACCGACCCTCGGCTACAAGACGCGGCGCAATCGCCGCACGGATCGGTTCATCATCCAACGGAGGAAGTGAGCGCGTATGGGACGGTCGCTCAAGAAAGGACCGTTTGTGGATGATCATCTGCTGGAGAAGATTCAGAAGCTGAACGAGACGGGGGAGCGGAAGGTCATCAAGACGTGGTCGCGGCGCTCGACGATCATCCCGGAGATGGTGGGGCATACGATCGCCGTGCACAACGGGCGGAAGTTCATCCCCGTCTACATCACCGAGAACATGGTGGGGCATAAGTTGGGGGAGTTCGCGCCGACGCGGACCTTCCGCGGCCATCCGGAGAAGACGTCCAAGGCCGAGAAGACGGCCAAGCGGAAGTGAGGGGGGAGCGATGGAAGCCAGGGCGGTCGGCAAATATATTCCGGGTTCGCCGCAGAAGGCGCGCCTGGTCATTGATCTGATTCGGGGCAAGAGCGTCAACGAGGCGCGCTCCATTCTGCTCTTCAGTCCGAAGCGGGCGGCGCGCAAGATCCTGGGCGTGTTGCAATCGGCCATCGCCAACGCTCTGCGCAAGGCCGATGAGCAGAACATCGCCCTGGACGTGGACGATCTCGTCATCTCCGAGTGCTATGTCAATTCCGGGCCGACGAAGCATCGCGCGGGATCGCGGCGCTATCGTCCGGCCCCGCGCGGGCGCGCGTATCTGGAACGGCGGCGGTCGAGTCACATCACGATCGTCGTCGCCACGCGACAATCGGAGAGAGGAGGGGAGTAAGTCGTGGGTCAGAAGGTTCATCCCTACGGGTTTCGACTCGGCTATATCAAGCCGTGGCATTCGGTCTGGTTCGCGAAGAAGGACTACGGGAAGCTGCTGCTGGAGGATCTGAAGCTCAAGCAGGAGTTGAAGCAGCGGTTCAGCGGAGCGGGCGTCTCGCATGTGGATATTGAGCGCGCGGCCAATAAGCTGAAGATCATCATTCACACGGCCCGTCCGGGCATCATCATCGGGCGCAAGGGGGCGGAGATCGAGAAGTTGAAAGGAGAAATCGCCGAGCGCACCAAGCGGGAGGTGATGATCGCGATTCAGGAGATCGAGCGCCCCGAGCTGAGCGCGCAGTTGCAGGCGGAGAAGGTGGCGCAGCAGTTGGAGAAACGCGTGGCCTTTCGTCGCGCCATGCGCAAAGCCGTCGAGGATGCGATGCGCTTCGGGGCCAAAGGCATTAAGATTCGGGTCTCGGGACGGCTCAACGGAGCTGAGATCGCGCGCTCGGAATGGTACTTGCAGGGGCGGCTGCCTCTGCAGACGCTGCGCGCGGACATTGATTATGGGTTCGCCGAAGCATATACGACCTACGGCGTGATCGGCGTGAAGGTGTGGATCTATCGGGGAGATGTGCTGGATCCGCGCGCGGTGATGGTGAAGGGGGCGAAGCCGTCGGGTCGGCGATGAGGGAGGACGACGCCTATGTTGATGCCGAGGAAGGTGAAGTATCGCAAGCAGCAGCGGGGACGCATGTCGGGGATCGCGACGCGGGGGGCGACGATCGCCTTCGGTGAATACGGGCTGAAGGCGCTGGAGCCGGCGTGGATCACGGATCGGCAGATCGAGGCGGCGCGCGTGGCCATCACGCGCCATGTCAAGCGCGGGGGCAAGATCTGGATTCGCATCTTCCCGGATAAGCCGGTGACGCGCAAGCCGCAGGAGTCGCGCATGGGGAAGGGGAAGGGATCGCCTGAATTCTGGGTGGCCGTCGTCAAGCCCGGGCGCATCCTGTTCGAGATCGAGGGGGTGTCCGAGGAGATGGCGCGCGAGGCCTTCCGGCTGGCGGCCTCCAAGCTGCCGATCAAGACGAAGTTCGTCACGCGGCGAGAGCAGGAGGAGGTCCTGGCATGACCCCCATCGAACGATTGCGCGAGATGAGCGATGAGGAATTGCGGGCGCATGAGGCGACGCTGCGGGAATCGCTCTTCCGGCTGCGATTCCGGCTGAGCCTCGGGGAGATGGAGGTGCTCAAGACCTATCGGCAGACCAAGAAGGAATTGGCTCGCGTCTTGACCATCTTGCGCGAGCGCGAGCTGGGGATCAGGAGATGAGTATGAGCGAGCAGGGGACGACGTCGCCGACCAAGCCGCGCGGCCATCGGCATGAGATGGTCGGCATCGTGACCAGCGATAAGATGCAGAAGACGGTGGTCGTGACCGTCGAGCGGCTCGTGCGCCATCCGAAATACGAGCGCGTGGTCAAGCGCCGCTCGAAGTTCATGGCGCACGATGAGCTGGGCGCGCGCGTCGGCGATAAGGTGCGAATCATGGAGACGCGCCCGCTCTCGGCGCGCAAGCGCTGGCGCGTGGTGGAGATCATCCAGCGGGCCGCGCGCCGGATGCCGGAGTCCGAACCCGAGCTGGCGCTCGAGGTGGAAGGAGGTGAAGGGCGATGATCCAGATGCGCACGATGTTGGACGTGGCCGATAACTCCGGCGCCAAGAAGATTCAATGCATCCTGCCCGTGGGCGGCTCGACCGGTCCCGTAGCCACCCTGGGCGATGTGATCACGGCGACGGTGAAGGAGGCGGCGCCCGATGCGGCGGTCAAGAAGGGACAGGTCGTGCGCGCGGTGATCGTGCGCACGCGCAAGGAGGTTCGACGGCGCGACGGGACCTATATTCGCTTCGATGACAATGCCGCGGTGCTCATCAAGCCCGATGGGGAACCGATTGGGACGCGCGTGTTCGGGCCCGTCGCCCGCGAGCTGCGGGAGAAGAAGTTCATGAAGATCATCAGCCTGGCGCCGGAGGTGATCTGAGCATGGCGCACGTCAAGAAGAACGATACGGTCGTCGTGCTGGCCGGGAGCAATATCAAGGAGCGCGATCCGTCCGGGCGCATCGTGCTCAAGCGCGCGCGCGTTCTGGAGGTGAAGCCGCGCGAGGGGAAGGTCCTGGTCGAGGGGATTCGGGTCGTGAAGCGGCACGTGCGCCCCAATCCCCGCCGGGGGATCGCTGGCGGCATCGTCGAGCGGGAGGCCTATATTGACATCTCGAACGTGATGGTCGTCTGCCCGGCGTGCAATCGCCCGACGCGCATCCGCCGCGAGGTGGGTGCCGACGGGCGCAAGACGCGCATCTGCAAACGCTGTGGCGGAGTGATTGACCGATGAGGTGAAGGCCTATGGTGGCGAGAGCGCCCAAATATGTGCCGCGCTTGAAACAGCGGTACCGGGAGGTCGTTGTGCCGGCCCTCATGAAGGAGTTCGGATACAAGAATCCGATGGCCGTGCCGCGGCTGGAGAAGATCACGATCAACATGGGGTTGGGGGAGGCGATTCAGAATCCGAAGGCGCTGGATCGCGCTGTGGAGGAGCTCTCGATGATCACGGGACAGCGCCCCGTGATCACGCGGGCGAAGAAATCCATCGCGGCGTTCAAGCTCCGCAAGGGGATGGCCATCGGCGCCATGGTGACGCTGCGGGGGGATCGCATGTACGAGTTCCTCGATCGGCTCATCAATATCGCCTTGCCCCGCGTGCGCGATTTCCGCGGGCTCTCACCTCGCTCGTTCGACGGTCGCGGGAATTACACGATCGGGCTGCGCGATCAGCTGGTCTTCCCCGAGGTGGATTTCAACAAGGTGGATAAGGCGCGCGGCATGAACATCTGCATCACGACGACGGCCAAGACGGATGAGGAGGCGCGAGCGCTGCTCGCGCTGCTGGGGATGCCGTTCCGCACGGGAGCGTAGGAGAGGGAGGTATGGCGCGAAAGAGTCAGTTCGCCAAGATGATGAAGGAGCCGAAGTTCAAGGTCCGCTATCGCAATCGCTGCCGGCGATGCGGGCGCGCGCGAGGATACTATCGGAAGTTCATGCTCTGCCGGCTGTGCTTCCGCCAGCTCGCGCTGGAGGGGCACATCCCGGGCGTGATCAAAGCGAGTTGGTGAGGGGGCGGCCATGATGACCGATCCGATCGC
>JBEPZV010000098.1:0-5408 GCA_041640655.1 bacterium | reverse complement strand
CAATCGTCTCATCGGGCAGGTCCAAAGGTCCCAGCGCGATACGCGTCGGGCGGCCCGCTCGCGCATTCGTTGCGACGAACGCCTTGAGCGCGAGGCCAGCCGTGCGCGGGAGAAAGAGCGCGGGAAGTGGGGCTCCGCCGAGACCGGGGCTGATGAGCGTATCCCCGCCGGTTTCGCTGTTGTAGAAGATGACGGCGAGGGCTCCAGCCGCCGCCGCATTTCGATTCTTCTCCGCGAACAGGCATTGTCCGCGCTGGATCAAGGCGATGGCTCCGGCAAGCGAGCCAGCCGGTAGCGGTTCGCACGCGAGTCCACCTCCATCGGCGATGCCGTTGTCCACAAGGTCCACGTCCACAAGGTGCGCTACGATCGGCGTCTCCGGGAAAGGGGTCGCGCCATTGAGCCCTCGGAATCCGAGCACCTCGGCGAGCTCCGGAGGCGGCGTGGGCTCTTCCACGCGCACGCGCCCTAAGGCGGAGGCGGCGGCCCCTTGATGAGCATTGGTCGTCGCGCCCACGGCGATCACCCGCTGGGCATTCGCCGGACTGCGAACCGTTCCCCCGGCAGCGTTCTGCGTTTCACCTGGTGGGGGACCATCATTCCCGGCGGCGGCCACGACGATGACTCCTGAAGCGACGGCATTGTTGGCCGCGCGATCCAGGAGCGCGTTCGCTGGAGCGCCCAGGCTGAGATTGATCACATCCATGCCGTCGCGCACGGCCTCTTCAATCCCGGCTAAGAGGCTATCCAGGCCGCAGCGCGGGGCGCATACGCGATAGCTACCCAGGAAGGCTTTCGGCGCGACGCCGCTGATGACGACCGGCCGCGCTCCGGGAAACGCCGTCAGGTCCGAGATCGCTCCGGCAGCGCAACTGGCCGCGTGCGTCCCATGCCCGGTCAAATCCTGCGCCGTTCGGAAGCGCGGGTCCAAGCGCTCCGGCTGATTTATGAGGGATTGAAAGACCTTGGCGACGATGACCTTGCCGTTGGCCAGGTTCTCACCGGTGTTCGCGCGCGGGAATCCGGACGGCGGCGTGAGGGTCGCATCCTGAAGCATCGGATGATCGAAATCCACGCCCGTATCCACGATGCCGATCATGATGCCCGCCCCGGCGTTCTCACGTCCGCCGACAGCTTGCCAGAGGTCCTCCGCTCCCATGAGCGCGTGACTCGTATCCAGAGGAAGAGCGGCGCTGAGCGCGCGGGCGCGCGATTCCGGGAAGATCTCCACGATGGGGAAGATCTCGGTGACTTCTGGGAACGTGGCGAGCAGATCGAGCTTCTCAGCCGGGACGGTGAGCGCGAGGCCGTTGAGCAAGAGCGCGTAGCGGAAGTGCACGACGGCTTCGGGGATCTGCTCGCGTACTTTCACGAGGAAGAGGTCCTGTTGACGCTGCAGATGTGCCGCATAGGCGCGCGAGCGAGCGGAGGTGAGGTCCAGTTTCCCCCCGATGTGATTGTCGGGCGCGGCGGCCAAGCTCGTCGCCGCCAATCCTCGTCTCGTCCCGCGGTAAGTGGCGATCGGTTCATCCTCCAGGATGACGATCACGGCTGGATGACCGGCGACCCGAACGGCATGCTCCAAAGCCGCCTGCACCTGCGCGCGCTTGCGTTGAAGCGCTTCGGTCTGTCGAGCGCTCAAGCCGGTGGCGCTCGCCAGCAGAAGGATCACGAGCGCGGTGATCCCAAAGTGAACCCGCTGTCCCTGCTTCATCATCACTCCTCCGCGCGTTCTTCGCTCATGCGCATGAAAGCGCGGGGATTATACATGACGCTTCGCGCGGTGGCGAGCATGTCGGCGGCCCATGTGCGGGCAATGGTGGCGTCATCGAGGCAAGCGGGGCATGAGGTCGCGCAAGTGGACGTCCCCTTCGAGGAATGATGTCGCCACCACTGTCACCGGGCTCGTCTGAGGCTACAGGTGGCCGCCTGAGACTGCGGCCTCGGGGGAGTGGAATTCCAGGGAGGATGGCACCGGACGGGGGACCATGCTACAATAGGCGGCTCTTTGCAGGAACATTCCTATGGAGGGGAGCCCAATGAGACGACTTCGCCTCTACGCCGCAGCGATCCTCATGCTCGCCGTCCTTCCCTGGGTCGGGCTCGCACGCGAAGCCAAGCTCGTGCGGTACCCGCATTATCACCAAGGGCGCATCGTGTTCACGTATCTGGGGGACATTTGGACGGCGGATGAGAATGGTCAGAACGTACGTCGCCTCACCGTTCATCCCGCGCGGGACATCTATCCGCGCTTCTCGCCCGATGGGCGGTGGATCGCGTTCTCCAGCGATCGGCATGGGAATCTGGACGTCTTCGTTATCCCCTCGGAGGGGGGGACGCCCAAGCAGCTGACGTTTCACTCAGCCGATGACCTGGTGCTCGGATGGACGCCGGATTCGCGCGCGGTGCTCTTCAGCAGCCAGCGCGGGGAGTTCTTCATGCCCAAGCTCTATACGGTGAGCATCGAGGGCGGGATGCCCCGCAGCGCTGGCCCGGACATGGGTGTCTACGGCTGCTACTCCCCGGATGGACGCAAGCTCGCCGTCAATCGGAAGTCTCAAGCCTACTGGCGCAAATATTATCGCGGCGCATATCAGAGCGACATCACGGTGATGGACCTGGTGACCACGCGCTTCGTGGATCTGACGGATTTCGAGGGGATGGATGCCTGGCCGATGTGGGGACGGGATGGGTACATCTACTTCGTGAGCGATCGCGATGATGGGGGGGTGACCAACATTTGGCGCGTGCCCGAGCGCGGCGGTCGCGCCGAGCGCGTCACTTCGTTCCGCAGCGGCGACGTGCGCTGGCCCGCCATGAGCGCCGATGGGCGCGTCATCGTCTTCGAGCACGATTTCGGGATCTGGAAGCTCGATGTCGCCACGCGCAAGGTGACGCCGATCCCGCTCCAGATCGCCGCCGAGACGCAGGAGAACATGGTCGAGGTTCGCGAATTCAACTCCGAGGTTGACGACTACGATCTGGCGCCTTCGGGACGACGCCTCGTCTTCTCCATTCATGGGGAGATCTTCACTGCACCCGTCGAGCAGGGGGATCTCAAGCAGATCACCGACAGCCCGGCGCGCGATCGTGATCCGCAGTATTCGCCTGACGGGAAATGGATCGCCTTCATCTCGGATCAGAGCGGGCGCGAGGAGTTGTACATTGCTCCCGCCGATGGGTCGGGCGCGCCGCAGCAGCTGACGGATCACGACGTCCTCAAGTTCGCCTTCGTCTGGTCGCCAGATTCGAAAGAGATCGCCTACACGACGTCCGATCTCAAACTCCGCAAGGTTCATATCGAGACGAAGCAGATCGTGGAGCTCGCGTCCTCCCCATACGGGCAGATCGGCACGCCTGCCTGGTCGCCCGATGGGAAGTGGATCGCTTACGCCAAGCCCAATCACGCGCGGCGGAATGACATCTATCTGATCCCCTCCGGGGGTGGCCAGGAGCGACGGGTGACGTTCGAGCCATTCAACTACATGGCGCCGCAGTTTGCGCCCAACGGGCGGAAGCTCTATTTCCTGCGCAGCGAATCGAGCCTCTTCTCCGGTCAGCCCTCGGCGCAGATCTTCTCGGTGACCCTGGAGCGCGAGGAGCGCGATCCGACCGAGCCGGAGGAGCGCGCGGAGGCGACAGAAGCGGCCGAGGGAGGACCGCGTCGTCCGCAACTGCAGCGACCGGAGCCTCCGAAGGAGATCGCCATAGATTGGGACGGACTGCGACGTCGGACGCGTCAGCTCACGCGCATGCCGTTCGCCGTCACGAGCTATGCCATCTCCCCCGATAGCCGGACGATCGTCTTCGCGACGAGCGAGCCGGCGGGAGCGCGCACGGTGCCCGTGCTCTATTCGATTCAGGAGGACGGTCGGCGGCTGACGCGCATCACGGCCGGGACCGTGCCCGGTGAAGAGGGTGAGGAAGGCCCGCCATTCCCCGGTTTCGGTCCTGGAGGGGGGATCGGCGATCTCGCGTTCTCACGTGATGGGCGCACGGTCTTCTTCCGCGAGGGCAACGGCGTCTACTCGGTCGCACTGCCGGCGAGCGTGGCGGCAACTCAGGCACCGGGCGCTCGGGGTGATGCCCCGCGTCGGCGGATCACCTTCACCGTCAAGGTGAAGATTGATAAGCCGGCGACCTGGGCGCAGATGTTCGACGATGCTTGGCGGACGATGAAGTACCGCTTCTACGATCCGGCCATGCACGGCAAGGATTGGGATGCGGCGCGCGCGAAATATCGTCCGCTGGTCGAGCACGTCGGCGATCGCCAGGAGCTGCTCAACATCATCAACGAGATGATCGGCGAGCTGAACGCCTCGCACACCGGGACGGCGCCGCCCCCGCGTGGGCGCGCGGCGAGCGTCTCGACCGGCCATCTCGGCCTCGACCTGGAGCCCGATGAGCAAGCCGGACGGTATCGCGTGACGTACATTTACGAGAACGGGCCAGCCGACAAAGATTGGGTGAAGGTGAGCGTCGGCGATTATCTGATCGCCATCGAAGGCAAGCCGATCAAAGCCGGGGACAATTACTATCCCTTGCTCAATCACCGGCTCAACCGCAAGATCGAGGTGACGTTCAACAACAAGCCGACGGAGGAAGGGGCGTGGACGACACGCATCGAGCCGATCTCGATGGCGGCGTTCAATCAGCTCCGTTATGAGCGGTGGGTCAAAGAGCGACGCGCGTTGGTGGAGAAACTCTCCGGTGGACGCATCGGCTATGTGCACATTCAGGCGATGAATCGGCCCTCGCTTCTGCGCTTCGAGCGCGAGCTGCGGGAGAATCGGGACAAGGAGGCGCTGATCATTGATGAGCGATGGAACGGCGGGGGGAACATCGAGCAAGAGCTGCTGGCCTTGCTCGTTCAGCGTCCCTATCAGGTGTGGCAGCCGCGCGGCACCGAGCCGACGTATCGCCCGCTCAACGGTTTCTTCGGTCCGAAGGTCGTGCTTCAGAACTGGCGCTCGGCCTCCAATGCCGAGATGTTCCCGGCGGGCTTCCGCGCCCTCGGCCTCGGCAAGGTGATCGGCACCAAGACGATGGGAGCCGTCATCGGGACCGGCTCGTATCGCCTCATTGATGGTTCGACCATCCGCACGCCGAGCGTCGGCGTCTTCCTGGCCGACCCGCGACGCACGAACATGGAGAACTACGGGGTCGAACCCGACATTTACGTCGAGAACACCCCGGAGGACAATCTGGCTGGTCGCGATCGCCAGCTCGAAGTGGCCGTTCAGGAGCTGCTGAAGGAGCTGGACCGGAAGCCCCGAACGCCACAACCGATCGCCGCGCACGGCCGCGCGCGATGAACGGTTGCCAGGGAGCTCCACGTCGGATGGGATGTGGAGCTCCCTGCCCGAAAGCCGGCGCGTCGTTCAGGGCTGGCTCCCTTTCAAGAAGCG
>JBEPZV010000097.1:0-5647 GCA_041640655.1 bacterium | reverse complement strand
GAGCAGTATCGGGCGTATACGTTCTACGAAGCCGTCGGGTGCGACTACTGCAACTGGACGGGGTATCGGGGGCGCACGGCCATTCACGAGCTCCTGGACATGACGGATAACATCCGCGAGTTGATCATCGCGCGGCGTCCGGGCTCGGAGATTCGCCGCGCGGCGCAGGCCGAGGGATTGCGCACGCTGCGCGAGTCGGCCGTGCGGAAGGTGCTCGAGGGGATCACGACGTTGCGCGAGATCAACCGGGTGACTTTCGTGGAATGACATCAATCGCGCGCGGGAGCGTGGGCGGTCGGGTGACGCCCACGCTCCGCGCGGGGAGTTTCACTTCAGGAGGAAGAGTCTATGATGCGGCGATCGTCTGTTGGACAGCGCGTGGGAGCCCTGGCTCTGAGCCTGGTGATGCTCGGGAGCTGGCCAGCCGCTTCCTCCGTGGTTTGGGCGGGATCCAAGGGGAAGCGATACTTTCAGGAGGGCCAGAAGCTGGAGGCGGCGGGGAAGTTCGATCAAGCGGCGGAGCAGTATCTGCTGGCGCTCTCCGAAGCCGATCGGCCGGAGTATCACATCGCCTATCGGCGCGCAGCGCTTCAAGCGTCGCTTCTGCTGACGCGGCGCGGTCGTGAGCTGATGGAGGCCGGACAATATGAGGAGGCGTATCATGCCTTCCGCCGCGCCTATCAGTTCGATCAGACGAACGATCTGGCCCGGGAGCTGGCCCGCCGCGCCCTGGAGTTGGCGCAGAAGGAAGGGAAAGATGCCTCTGTTCCCACCAGCTCGACCTTCGGCTCACCGGGGCCGCCGGAGCTCCAAGCCGGACGCGCGCGACCGGAACCACCGTCGGAGCCTCCGCGAGAGGAGGCGCGGCAGGACATCCTCTTCCGCGACGATCTGAAAGCCATCATCGCGCAGCTCGGCCGGCAGCTCGGATTGAATGTCCTCTTCGATCAGAGCGTGCCCGAGCGCCGCATCTCGGTCGAGCTGCGGAACGTCACGAAGGCGCAGGCGCTCGATGCCATTTTGCTCAGCAACGGGCTCTTCTTCCAACCCCTCGCCGAGAACACCATCATCGTGGCGCTCGACCAACCGGCCAATCGCAATCGCCTGCAACAGACGCAGGTGCAGACCTTCTATCTGAAGCACGCCGATCCCGCCCAGGTGCAGACGCAACTGGCGCAGATGGCCGGTCAGTTGCGCGCGCAGCTCATGGTGAACCAAGACCTGCGCGCC
Source organism: bacterium (assembly GCA_041640655.1). Classification (GTDB taxonomy): domain Bacteria; phylum Acidobacteriota; class Blastocatellia; order HR10; family HR10; genus HR10. The sequence goes on along the minus strand of JBEPZV010000097.1, from coordinate 4,417 downwards.
CTGATCGTGCGCACGACCCCGGAGAATCTCAAGCTCATCCAGGAGATCATCGAGAGCATTGACAAGGAGAAGCCCGAGGTGATGATTGACATCAGCATCTACGAGGTGGCGCGCAATGATCTCATCGAGATCGGGAACCAGCTCCTCTACGAAGGGTTCTTCGCCACGCCGCCGCAGGGACCGATTCGCCCGGGCACGTTGAATCTGCTCGGCGTGACGATGGGACAGATCATCACCGAGCAGCGGTTGGCGCTCGCTATTCCCACGAGTATCATTCGCTTCCTGCAGACGCGTGGGCGCAGCAATTTGATTGACAGCATCCAAGTCCACGCCTTGGACGGGCAACAGGTGACGGCGAACATCGGCCGCCAGATTCCGATCCAGACGGCTTCGATCCCGACCTCATTCGTCAACGTGGCGCCCACGCAGCCCGGGCAGCAGCCGGGTGTGCAGCAGCCCGGGCTCCTCAATAACGTCTTCGGGTTCGGATTCCCGCAGATCGAGTATCGGCCCGTCGGCTTGAACGTCACGATCACCCCGACCGTCTACAGCGATGAATATGTGAAGCTGGAGATGGAGGTGGAGACCTCGGGCTTCAACGAGGGGCCGACGAGCCTGACTCCGATCTTCACGACGCGGAAGTTGAAGAGCGTGGCGACGGTTCGGACCGGTCAGGCCGCGATGATGGCCGCCGTCGCGCAGAAGCGCGATGAGCAGGGACGCACGACCATCCCCTTCCTCGGCTTCCTCCCCGTGATCGGGCGCTTCTTCAGCATCCCCAAGCAGACGGGCAATACGACGGATATTTTGATCACGGTGACCCCGCATATTCTGCGCGCGGCTTCGATTGAGGAGCGGGACCGTTTGGCGCGCCTGGCCGGGACGTTGCAGAGTCAGGGCGCCAGTCTGACGATCGAGCGCTTCCTGGAGCAGACGCGGGCGCAAAAGGCGAGCGCGGCGACGCCGGGAGTCGCGCGCGCCATCCTCCCGGAGGAGAAGAGGGCGCCCGAGCCATCGGCCACACCACCTCAAGCCGAGGGCGCGGCTCCCACGACCGCCCCGACCCCACCGGCGCTTGAGGGGGAGCTGATTCCGCTCGTCCTGCAAATGAATACGGCCACGCCGCGAGCGGGCGAGTGGGTGCAGGTGGCGCTCTTCATGAACGGGAAGGAGGAGATCCGCGAAGCGACAGTGGCGCTCACCTACAACCCGCAGTTCTTGCGCTTGGTCAACGCCGCCGATGGGGGAGCACTCACCAGCAGCGAGGCGCCAGCCGAAGTCCGCACGCAGCATGATCCGAGTGGGAGGATCATCCTCACGGTGCGCGCGACTGGACCGGCGCGGCCCGCGCGAGGACGCCTGGCCGTCCTCCTGTTCGAGGTCGTGCAGAGCGGCAGTTCGCAGGTAGAGGTGGATGTTTCCAATACGCGATTCCTCGCGGCCGACGGTCGGGCGATGGGCGGCCGGGCGCTCCCCTTGACGGTCGCCGTGCGGTGAAAGGAGGGGCATGCGGATGCGAGAGCGCAAACGAGGGGGAAGTCGGCGCGCTGCGGGGTTCACGCTCCTGGAACTGATCCTCACGATCGCCATCTTGAGCATCTTCACGGCCGCGGCTATCCCCATCGCGCGGAATGCCATTCAACGCCAGCGCGAGATCGAGCTGCGTCGCGCTCTTCGCGAGTTGCGCACCGCTATTGATCGGTACAAGCGCGCCTACGATGCGGGGATCATCAGTCGGTTCGAGATGCAGGCGGAGACCGAAGGATACCCGCCCAACCTCGAAGTGCTTGTCAACGGCGTGCAATTGGCCGGGAGTCCGGATCGGAAGATTCGATTCCTCCGCCGAATCCCTGTAGATCCGATGACCGGGCGCGCCGAGTGGGGCCTGCGCTCGACGCAGGATGAGCCCACGGCTCGTTCGTGGGGCGGACAAAATGTGTTCGACGTGTATTCGCTGAGCGATGGGATTGCGCTGGATGGGACGCGATATCGCGATTGGTGAAGGCCGCGCCGCTCGGGGATTCACCCTGCTGGAGGTGATCATCGTCCTGACGGTCGTGGCGATCCTGGTCTCCATCGCGATTCCCGCCTACCAACGAGTGATCCTGCGCGCGCGCGAGGCCGTGCTCAAGCAGAACCTCCATCTGTTGAGGAGCCAGATCGAGGAGTTCGCCGCCGATTATGGGCGATATCCGGAGTCCCTGCAGGAGTTGGTCGAGAAGGGCTACTTGCGCGAGCTGCCGTTGGACCCGATCACGGGATCGCGCGAGACGTGGGTTCCCGTCCCCGAGGATCAACCGCTCTCGGTCGAGGGGAAGGCGGGGGTCAAGGATGTCAAGAGTGGCGCCGAGGGCCTCTCGTCCGAAGGGACACCGTACAGCGAGTGGTGAGCGAGCGATATTCGAGCAGCACCGAGCGCGGGATCACGGCGATGCGTGTGGGGATCTTCGAGATCGCTGAGCGCGTTCGGACTTTCTTCACGGCGCCCGTCCTTCCGGCGACGGCCCTGGCGCTACGCCAGCGGGAGATCGCCCTGGTGGAGGCGCGCCGCAGGCGAGGGCGTCTTCTGGTGCGTCGCGCGGCCGTCGAGCCGGTGCCCGATGGGGCGCTGGAGCCCACCTTTGACGGGAAGAATGTGCGGGCCAAAGAGCCATTGCGACGCGCGCTGCAGCGCGCGGTGGAGAGAGCCGGCCTGCAACATGCGCGGCGTTGGGCTGTGGCCTTGCCTTCGGCTACATGTCGCGTCTTCCTGCTGGAGATCGAACACGCGCCGAAAGCGAAAGAGGAATTAGCCTCCGTGATCGGATGGAAGATCGAGCGCTTGGTAGGCATCTCGGCGGCTGAGCTGACGATCGCGGTGCAACACCTCCCCCACCGGCGTGGACGATCAGTCATGGGAGCCGCGCCTTCGGCGCGCGAGGCCGCTTCGCGAAGCGAGCGATTCCTGGCCGTCGCGGCGCGAAGCGAGGTGCTCGCTGCCTACGAGGAGGTCCTCAAAGAGGCGGGACTCCATCCCGGTTTTCTCATCCCGAACAATCTGGCTGAGAGCGGGTGGATGGCGACCCTTCCCTCGGGACACGATGCGTTGCTCATCTCGGTGGAAGGGGAGTGGCTCACGCTCTTCTTCACGCGAGATCGAGAGCCGTTGGCCATACGCGCCGTTCATTGCGAGCCGGAGGCTGTGCTCGAGGAAATCCATCGCACACTCGTCTACTATCAGGATCGGTTGAGCCACCACGTGCGAGGATCGCTGTCGGCCGAAGACGCTGCTGCTCAGGCCGAGACCGCTCTAGCAGTATCCAAGGAGGAAGCGGCGGGACATCCCCCAGCACCTCTTGGCGGAGGATTGCATACGATCGTCGTGGTCAATCACAACGCGGGTGCGGAAGAGGCGCGTTCGCCATTCGCTCAAGAGATCGAAACTCTCTGTCACGCTCTTTTTCCCAGCGGTGCGGTCCCTGCTCTGTATTCCCTGAACGAGCATGCGCTTGAGCCGGGCGCGAGTTGGCGGCTCTCTCATCTGGCGGCTCCCCTGGGGTTAATCGCGTGCTCGTGACCGTCGCTCCTAAATGAGGCGGCCGTAGGAGTACACGAGGCGAAAGCCCAACTCCCGCACGCGCTCTTCCACTTCCGGTCGGGCTCGACGACAGAAGCACACGGGGAAGACTTCCCCTTCCAGATGCTTTCGAGCCCGCTCGACCAACTTGGCGAACTGCTCGACCTCGCGCACGGTCAGGTTATATTTGGCTTCGCCCACAATCCAAATCACGCCTTCGGGACGCTTCGGATCGCGCGCTCGCCCAAAGATGTTGATCTCTTCGACTTCGTCATTCCATTTCTTCCACGTCCGTTCGAGCGGCTCCACGTCCCATCCCAGCTCTCGCTTCAATACGTCGCGCAGCACGATATAGGCCATGTCCTCCAGATCCGCACCCAAGGTCTCGCTGATCGCACCGAGCTGCTGAGCGAGTTGTCGCAGGACTCTCTGCATGTGCACATGTTCGTCGAGGATCTGCTTCTGCGTCTCCACAACTTGAGCGACGATCTGTTCTAGCCGATCGAGACGCTTGATCGCTTCCGCGTGGGAGGCCGCGAGCGCGCGCAGTTCTTCTTCCGTCCGCGCTTGCGCTTCGGTCAGACGAACGACGGCCTCCTCCAGCCGCCCGACGCGTTCCTCCATGCGGGCCTGCGCCTCGACCAGTTGCGCCACGGCTTCTTCTAATCGCGCGGTCCGCTCCTCCAATCGCCCCACGCGCTCCTCCATGCGGGCTTGCGCTTCGATCAGATGGGCGACGGCCTCCTCCAGCCGCCCGACGCGTTCCTCCATGCGGGCCTGCGCCTCGACCAGTTGCGCCACGGCTTCTTCTAATCGCGCGGTCCGCTCCTCCAATCGCCCCACGCGCTCCTCCATGCGGGC
>JBEPZV010000096.1:0-5933 GCA_041640655.1 bacterium | reverse complement strand
CCTCGGCGACGCGCCGCTCCAACGTGCGCGAATGTCGAATCGTGATGACGCCCGTGCGGAGTCCGGCGCGAGCGGCGAGCTTCAACCCCTGACCGTCGTGCGCATCGAAGAGCTTGACGTCCTCACCCTCCGGCAACAGGACGATACGACCATCTGTCAGCACACCGTCGCAATCCATGAGCACCACCCGGATGGCTTGAGCGCGACGCCTCACCTCCTCATCCATGACGACCTCCTCGCCTCGTCCGTCTCTGCTCATCGCTGGAGGAAGACCGGAATATCGTCCAAAATCCAGCGCTCGCCCATTCGCCGCAGCATGTAGAGGGCCCGCGATGACGCCTGCGTCCCTCCGAGGGTCGTCGCCGTGATGCGAGCATCCACGAGGACGCGATTTCGATCAATGGCCTCCGCGCGCAGGATCTCCGTCTTCCAGCCCTTGAGGAACGACGCCCCAGTGATGAAGCGCTTCAGATTCTGCGGCGTGACGATCTCGCGCACGGCAGCCGGCCGCCCGCTGCTGAGGACTCCATCCAGTTGGCGAATGAATTCTTGTACCGAGCGCTCGACGGCCGGGAGCTTTTGGGCTGCACTCTCAGCGCGAATGAGCGCATCGCGGGCCATGAGCAAGGAGATGTCCTCGGCGAAAGCGAAGCTCGCCTGGCGGAAGTGCTCGGCAGCCTGAGCCGGTTGCCCACGCGTGAGCGCGACCTCCCCGAGGGCCATCTGCGCCCACGCATAGACGGCCAAGGTCAGCGGCTCCTGATCGAGCGCCTTTCGGGCATACGCCTCGGCCTCCTCGGTCTTCCCCAAGAGCGCGAGCGCACGCGCGAGTGCGGCCTGCGCCAACGGGCGATTCGGATCCTGCGCGAGCGCTTGACGCAGCGCGGTCTCCGCTTCCAACGCCCGCCCCTGCGCCAGGGCCAATGTCCCCTGACTCACGAGTCGGTCCACCGATGGCCGCCGCGGCCAGGTGTCATTCGTGTAATCGGCTTGAAGGTAAAGCTGATCCGGATCCACCTCCACCGAGACCGGCTCCTCGGCCAATGGGAATCGCGCTCGGCCATACCCCTGGGCCTCAACGCGCACGCGTTGGCGAACGCGCTCGCCGCGCGCCGTCACGGCCTCGACGTCGACCGCGGCCTCCCCACTCCCGAAATTCGCGATCTGGACCGTCCACGCGCCCTCCTCGGCCACTGGCTTCCCCACGGCGAAATCGGGCAACACGACCTCCGCGAACCATTGATCAAACACCTCCTTCAAGGTGCCCGACGCATCCAAAGCCAGACAGCCGCGCTGAAACTCCTCGAAGGTGAGCCGCTGCCCCGAACGGACGAACAACTCGCGCACCAGCGCATGAAAACGCTCGCTGCCCACCGCGTGCGCGATCAGCCGCAACACCATCGGCGTCTTGTTGAAGATGCTCGTGTAGTACTGGCGCGTCATCAGTGTCTGTCGCAGCAGCGGCACATCATAAGCGCTCCCTCCGGTCACCAATGTCGCATAGGCGCGGCGGAAGCGCTCGATGGCGCGTTGCCGACCGACAGTCCCAAACCGGTGTTCCATGTAGAGGAGGGCGAGGTAATTCGGCAACCCCTGATCCAGAACGGCATGCCCGACGCCCTGAATCTCCACGCGCGCGCCCATCCACAGCCGCGCCAGCTGGCTCGCCAGGAAGAAGAGCCCATCTTCATCGAGCACCTCGCGGGCGAAGACGCGCTCGTCGAAGATCACCAGACCCGGAGCCCCGTAGGCGGGGACCTCACTGGAGGCGACCACGCGAATCGGGCGCTGGATCGGAGCGCCGAAGAACGCCGCATAAAACTCCCGAATCCGCGCGATCTCCGCGCGCATCCGCTGGAGCGCTTCCGGACGCGAGAACGCGAATCCGCGAGGGAGATAGAACTCCACCCCCTCCGAGTCCTCGCCCACCCGCTCGAAATCGCGCGCGATGAAGACCGGCTGTGAGAGCATCGGCTCCTCGAACGTAGTGACGCGCCTCCCCCCCTCCATCTTCTCGGCAATCAGGCGTCCCGTGGAGAGACCGAAGAGTTCCACCGGGCCCTCGACGCTGAGCGTGAACGGCGCCAGGTCCACGCGATACTCGACCTGGAACGGCGTGTGAATCATGGGGAGCCAGAAGCTCTCCGGCAGGAGCACGCACTCCTCCGGCGTCAGAGCCGCGCGCGGCGTCGCCTCCTCGACATGCACGTCGTAGGCGAGGGCGATCCGAATCGTCCGCCCCGGGCGCACCGGCTCCGTGAGCGTGAAAGAATAGTTGACCAACCCCGTCAGTTCATCCTTGCGCGAGGCGAAGGACTGCGGCGCTCCGTCCACACTGATCTCCTTGACCTCCGCCACCGACCCGATCCGCAGCGTGAGCCGATCCACGGTCTGCGTCGAGGGATTGATGACGACGAGCGTCGCCTGCACGTGCGCTCGCCCCTCGACCGGCGCGAGCTGAACACTCACCTCGTATCGCTCCATCCGCAAGGACAGATAGGCCGGAGCTGAAGGTTCCTGCGCCAGATGCGGGGTGCCCCCAATGAACCAGAGCGCGAGGATGCCGATCCCCAGAGAGCGCTTCATGTGCCACCTCCACCGATGCCCCGAAGGAGCCGAACGCTCACGAGCGGTCCGCCCTTTGAGCGCGATGTTCCGCCACCGTGCCCGCCGTTCATCACGAAGCCACCGCCTCACTCGTCGGGCGTCGCCGCTTCGGTCGAACGAACCAGGTGATGGATCTCCTTGAGCACTGCCAGAAGCGACGCCACCCGCTCCAGGGGCAGCGAATTCGGGCCGTCCGAGAGCGCGCGCTCGGGCTGGTCATGCACCTCCATGAAGACCCCGTCCACACCACACGCGACACCCGCGCGCGCCAGAGGCTCGATGAACTCCGATTGTCCGGAACTGCGCCCTCCGGCTCCTCCCGGCAGTTGCACGCTGTGCGTGACGTCCAAGACCACCGGATATCCGAACGCCCGCATGATCGGCAGCGAGCGCATGTCCACGACGAGATTGTTGTAGCCGAAGGTCGTGCCTCGCTCCGTCACGAGGATGCGCTCGCACCCCACGGAGGTCGCTTTCTCGATCACGTACCGCATGTCCCACGGGGCCAGGAACTGTCCCTTCTTGATGTTGATGGCGCGCCCGCTGCGCGCGGCCGCGACGATCAGGTCCGTCTGCCGCGAGAGGAAGGCCGGGATTTGCAAGATGTCCACGACCTCGCTCGCCGGCCCAACGTGCGCCGTCTCATGCACATCGGTGAGGACAGGAACGCCCAGCTCCCGCTTGATCCGCGCCAGAATTCTCAAGCCGGCGTCCAGGCCTGGCCCTCGAAACGAATGGATCGAGGACCGATTCGCCTTGTCATACGAGGCTTTGAAGACATAGGGGAGGCCCAGCCGTCCCACGATGCGCGTCAGCGCTTCGGCCATTCGAAGCGCGTGATCCTCGCTCTCGATGACACAGGGTCCGGCGATGACCAGCAGCTCCGCGCCCCCGATCACCAGATCGCCGATGCGAAAGCTCTTCCTCGCGTCGCTCATGGGGCCGACGATCAAAACGTGAAGACCTTCTCCGCATCGCTCACCTCTTCCAAGAGGAAGTCGGTGAGCGTGCGCGCACCATCAATCTCCGGAATCAAATCCTCCTCTCGAACGCCGTACATGTACATCGAGGACGTGCACGCGAACAATCGCACATCGTCCCCGTGCTCCTTGGAGTCGCGAAGGAAAGAGTGCAGGTCCACGAAATCGGCCTCCCGAAGGCGCCGGAGGATCTCCGCCTCCATCGGGCGAACGATGTCCGAGAGGTTCACTTCATTGATCCGCGCTCGGGTCACTTTCACGACGGCCTCGTCGCGGAAGAAGACGCGCACGGATGTCTCCAACGAGGCCGTCAGCGCGCGAATGAGCGTGCTCACCTGAAAGAGATTGTTGAAGCTGCCGTTGGATACGATGATCGCGACTTTCTTCAACGCGCCTCCCTCCGTTTGCGTGAGATCCCGCATCGCGCTTGAGAGGACGAATTGTAAACGAACCATTGGGGCTCGAACAACGGCCCGCTTGACTTCTTCAGCGGCGATCTCTAAGCTCAGCGGGGATGGACGATCCCGGTACACGGCGATGGCTACTCTCGCATCGCGCGAGGCGAGGGCTTCTCGGCGCGCTGCTCTTGCTTCTGCCCCCGGCGTCTGTCGAGCTCCAACGCGGACGCGCGAGGACGTCCCCGCTGGTCGTCACCCTCTCGGCTGAAGAGGCGGCGTCGGTGCTTCGCGCCCTGCGAACGGATGTGCCCGAAGAGCTGGCCTCCGCTCTGGAGAGGCCGACGTTCGCCACCGAGTGGGCCGAGTGGGCCCGACGCCACGACGCGCGGATTCGCGCGCGCCTCGTGCGCGGCGAGGAAGACTCCCTGGTCAATTTCCTCCTCTTCGGGACCTCGTTCACTCGCCGTCCCCGTGTGACGGCCAAAGATGTGGAAGCGCTCGCCCATCGCGCGATGACGGAACAGGAGCTCTTCGAGCGCGTGGGTCAGCTCCTGCGGGGACGCTTGGAGGACCTGCTGAGGGCGCTCGCCGCGCCGGGGAGAAACGAGCGACTCCTCTTCCTCCAGCAGCTCCTTCGACGAGAGGGCTACGATCCGCGCGCGGCGACCGATCGTCCCCGCCTGCGCGCCCACGTGCTGCTGCTATTGGCACGCGCGCTCCAGGAACAACGCGCGCTCGCGCACGCCGCGCAGGAGGCCGAGCGGATGGCGACCCCGGCCGAGGAGTTCCTCCTGCGCTCGACCCTCTATCGCACGCGCGGACTCTCGCTGGATACATCGTTGTGGCCGAACTTCGCCCTCGAGGAGGCCCTGAGGGCCCTCCATGCGCGAGGCCACCTCCCCGCGCGAAGCGTGCGCACGGTCGCCATCATCGGACCGGGATTGGACTTCACCGACAAACAGGAGGGATTCGACTTCTATCCCATCCAAACGCTTCAGCCCTTCGCCCTCGTGGATATGCTGCGTCGCCTGGAGCTGGCCGATGCCTCGGCGCTTCGCGTGTATGCGCTCGATCTGAGCGAGCGCGTCATTCAACATCTGCTGCGGGCTCGGCAACGGGCGCACCGCGGCCTGGGGTACACGATGCACCTCGCCCTAGATCCCGATATTCCCTGGAGACCGGAAGCCCTCTCGTTCTGGGAACGCTTCGGGATGGCGATCGGAACACCCACGACGCCGGCTCGCGTCCCCCCCGAACTCGCCTCACTCCGGCGGCGCGCCATTCGCGTCCGTCCAGACGTCGTCCGGAGCGTGATCCCTGTGAACGCCAATATCGTGCTTCAGCGCGTGGAGCTCCCCGCTCGTCAGCGGTTCGACCTCATCATTGCGACGAATGTCTTCGTCTACTATGACACCGTCGCACAGAGCCTGGCGATGAAAAACATCGAGCAGATGCTGCGACCGGGCGGATTCTTGCTCTCGAACAACGCCCTGCCGGAGCTCCCGGTGACGCGCCTGCGATCCATCGGCTATTCGACGACCGTCTATTCGGATCGTCCAAAGGATGGGGATCACATCGTGTGGTACCAACGACCGGCGGATGACCGGTGACCGCTCTCCAGAGCCATGAACGGAGAAGGGCCTTCGGGTGACGAAGCCCCGAAGGCCCCACGCTCATCAGAAGATGAGCTTCACGGCGAACTGTACGTTCCGGCGGCCATCCTTCTGCGTTCGGATCGTCTCGGTCGAGGAGACGTCCGCCTCGCTGCCGAGCACGAACGCATTCGCGTGATTGAAGGCGTTATACAACTCGGCGCGGAACTGCAGGCTGAACCGCTCGGTGATGGCCGTCGTCTTGTAGATCCCCACATCGAGGACCCAAGAGCCGGGGCCGCGGAAGAGGTTCCGTCCCGTCATGCTCGCCGGATACGGACCGAACTCCGACGTGC
>JBEPZV010000095.1:0-6008 GCA_041640655.1 bacterium | reverse complement strand
TCGTTCATCCCTTCACGACGCCGATCGGGCGCAACCGAGCGACGCGCCGAGCGATTCCCGCCGCCTCGACGACACGCGCGACGTCGTTCACGTCCTTATAGGCTTCGGGGATCTCCTCGAGCACGCCGTCTTTGCTGGCCGCCTTGACGAGGACGCCGCGCTCGGCCAGTTGCTTCCGCACCTGATTGATGTCGCGCCCCTTCTTGGCCGCCGTGCGCGACATGACCCGTCCGGCGCCGTGACAACTGGAGGCAAAGGTCTCCTCAGCCGCCGTCCCGATGAGCACATACGATGCGCGCCCCATATCGCCGGGGATGATCACCGGCTGCCCGATTGGGCGATACAGCTCGTGCAATTCGGGATGTCCGGCCGGCAGCGCGCGTGTCGCCCCCTTGCGATGCACCAGAACGCGCCGCGGTTTCCCTTCGATCGTGTGCGTCTCGAACTTAGCGATATTGTGCGCGACGTCGTAGACGATCTGAAGGTCCCCTCCGGCGCCGAAGTGCTTTCGGAACACCTCCCGCACCCAATGGGTGATCATCTGCCGATTCGCGAAGGCGAAATTGGCCGCCGCGTTCATCGCCCCCAGATAGTCCTGCCCTTCCGGGGACCGGATGTAGGTGGCCGCCATCTCCTTATCGGGGAGGTGTATATCGTACTTCTGCATGGCCGAACGCAGGACCTTCAGATAATCGGTGCAGACTTGATGGCCGAAGCCGCGCGATCCCGTGTGAATGAGCACGGTGACCTGTCCCGGATGCAGCCCGAAGGCGTGCGCGGCCGCGCGATCGAAGACCTCCTCGACGTACTGAATCTCCAGGAAGTGATTGCCCGATCCGAGCGTGCCCAATTGATCGGCCCCGCGCTGACGGGCATGCTCGCTCACGGCCTTCGGGTTCGCTCCGGGAATGCACCCGCGCGATTCGATATGCTCGAGATCCTCCTCCCGCCCGTAGCCATGCTCGACAGCCCACTGCGCCCCCAGGCGCAACACGTTGTCCATCTCCGCGCGATTCACGCTGATCTGCCCCTCACGCCCGGTCCCCGCGGGCACCGCATGGAAGAGGTCCTCCACGATGCGCTCCAGCTTCGGGCGAACCTCATCAACGGTCAACTCCGAGCGGAGCAGGCGCACGCCGCAGTTGATGTCAAATCCAATGCCGGCCGGCGAGACAACGCCCTCCTCCGCATCCGTCGCGGCCACGCCCCCGATGGGGAATCCATAGCCCTGATGCACATCCGGCATGACGATCGGACGCCCCACGATGCCGGGCAGAAACGCCAGGTTCGCCGCTTGCTCCAGCGAGAGGTCCCGCGTCACGGTCTCCAGCAACTGATCATCCACGTAAATGATCACATCCGTCTGCATGCCCGGCTTATACGTGCGCGGGATCATGTACCGATACGCATCGAGTTTCACGAGAATCCGACGCCAATCCTTCGACATGGTGACCCCCCTTGTCTCCTGCTGAAGACACAATTATACACGATCGGCGTGCTTTTGCTAAAATTGAGAGCCGTATGAGCGAGCCGTTCCGAGAACGCCTCCGTCCGCTCAGCCTTCACACAAAGGTCGCTCTCTCGATCGTCGCCCTGGTCCTGGTGATCTTCGGCACCCTCCTCTCGATCTATCTCTCCACGACCCGGACGCTGATCGCCGAGGAGAACCGGCGGCGCGCGGAGCTCTTGGCCGCGCAACTGGCCCAGCACCTCTCTTCAGAACAAGCGATGGATCTGGCCGCCCTGCGCAATGATGCCCTCTACTATCAGCGGGCACACGGCGAGATCACGGAGATCCACATCTACGGTCTGACGCGCTCGGGTGTGCGCGAGATCGTCGCGCTCCCGGTGGGGATGACCGAGAGCGCCGTCCCCCTCGATCTGCTGGGTGAGGTCCAGGGAGGAAGAGTTCGCTCTCGCCTCGAGAGGGAGAACAAGGGGAGCTATCGGGTCGCCGTCGGGGCCCCTATTGAGAGCGACGGCAAGCTCATCGGGTTCGTCTTGGTGCGCGCAGAGCTGTCGGACTATAAGGCCTTGCTCGAGCGCGTGCACCGTCTCACCTGGCTCGCTCTCCTGATGGCCGTCGGAGGAATCACCCTGTCCCTGCATTTGCTCTTCCGCCGATTGATCTATCGGCCAGTCCACGCGATCCTTCAGACCATGCGTCAAGCGGAAGCTGGGGATCTTCAGGCGCGTGCCCCCGTGCGCTCCTCGGATGAGATGGGCGCGGTGAGCCTGGGGCTGAATGCTCTTCTCGCCCGCATTCAACAGATGGCAGCAGCCCTGGAGGCGGAGCAAGATCGGTTGCAGGCGCTCGTGCGCGAGGCGACGGCGGAGCTGAGCGAGCGGAATCGGCAGCTTCAGGAGACGAACCGGCAGCTCTTCGCGCTCCAACGTCAGCTCCTGCAGATGGAGCGATGGGCGGCGGCGGGTCAGCTGGCCACGCAATTCGCCCACGAGATTGGAACGCCGCTCAACCTCATCTCCGGACATATCCAACTGCTGCGCGCCCGCACGCACGATGAGGAGGGGATCCGTCGGCTCACCATCATCCTCGGACAGATCGAGCGCATTGAACGCATCGTGCGCCGCCTGCTCGATTCCACGCGGAGACCGCGACCGGAGCGCCAGCCCATTCAGTTGGAGCCGCTGCTAGAGCAGGTGGCTGAAATTATCGCCCCGACCTTGGAGAGTCGCGGAATCGAGCTGATCACAGAGGTCACTCCCGACCTGCCGGAGGTCCTCGGCTCGCCCGAACACTTGCAGCAGGTGCTCATCAACCTGATTGATAACAGCCTCGATGCGATGCCCGAGGGTGGGCGCTTGATCCTTCGCGCGTTCGCTGGAGAGGATGGAACGGTCTCGATCGAATGCGAGGACACGGGCCTGGGAATGAGCCCCGATATTCTGGCCCGCATCTTCGAACCCTTCTTCACGACGAAACCGGAGGGGATGGGCAGTGGACTCGGCCTCTCCATCGTGCGGCAAATCGTCCGAGAGCATGAGGGCGAGATCACCGTGCACAGCGAACCGGGACAGGGCACGCGCGTGCGCCTCACCTTCCCCGCCCTGACGATGCGACGCTCGGCCTTGGAGGAGGGAACATGAAGCGCATCCTCGTCGTGGATGATGATCGGGAGACCTGCGAATTCCTCATCGAAATCCTCTCCACCGAGGGCTGGTCGGTGGAGGCGACTCAATCCGCCGAGGGCGCGCTGACCCTTCTGGACCGCGAACCTTTCGATTGCGCCCTCGTCGACCTGAATCTGAACGAACCACGAACGGGTCTGGATGTGCTCAAGGCGTGCAAAGGCCGATCGCCCCGTACGGAAGTCATCCTGATCACCGGCTTCGGGACGCTGGAAGCGGCCATCGAAGCGCTGCGGGAAGGCGCCTTCGATGTCATCTCCAAGCCGTTCACGGTGGAGGATGTACGGGCGACCGTGCGCCGCGCCCTCCATCCGCGCGAACCAATGCGGGGAGAGGAGCTGCTGGAGGGTGCGCTCAAACCCTACGAGGCCTCCGGTCTCATCGGCCGCACTCCCCAGATGATCGAGCTGTACAAAGAGATCGCGCGCGTGGCGCCGACCTCTTCGACGGTGCTGATTGTGGGAGAGTCGGGGACGGGGAAGGAACTGATCGCGCGTGCCATCCATCAGCACAGCCCGCGCGCCTCGCGCCCCTTCGTCGCCGTCAATTGTGGCGCCCTGACGGAGACGCTGCTCGAAGCAGAACTGTTCGGTCACATGCGGGGCAGCTTCACCGGCGCCGTCGCCGATAAGAAGGGGCTCTTTGAGGAAGCTCACGGAGGGACGATCTTCCTGGATGAGATCAGCGAGACGACCCCCGCCTTGCAGGTGAAGCTGCTCCGCGTCTTGCAGGAGGGCGAGATCAAACGCGTCGGCGAGACGCGAACCCGCCGTGTGGACGTGCGCGTGATCGCCGCCACGAATCGCCACCTGGAGGAGGAGATCAAGGCCGGGCGCTTTCGCGAGGACCTCTATTACCGCCTGAGCGTCGTGACCTTGCGTGTCCCCCCCTTGCGCGAGCGTCGCGAGGATATCCCGCTGCTGGCAGCCTATTTCCTCCGGCGCGCTCTCCAGCGAACGGAACGCACGCTCACCTTCTCCCCCGCCGCTCTCGAAACCCTCATGGCCTATTCCTGGCCGGGAAATGTCCGCGAGCTGGAGAACAGCATCGAATACGCCGTCATTCACGCGCGCGGAGGATTGATCACGCCCGAAGACTTGCCGGACCGCGTTCGGTCTGCCATGCCCCGCCTCACACGAGCGCGCACCTCAACGACGCTGGAAGCCCAGCTCTTTCACGACCTCCCCTCGCTTGACGAGTTGGAGCGCCGCTACCTGCTCTACGTCCTCGAGGCCGTCAAGGGCAACCGGAGCCGCGCGGCTGAGATCCTGGGCATTGATCGGCGCACGCTCTACCGCATGGCTGAACGCTTCGGCATCCCTCTGGAACGAGCGAGCGCAGATTCCTGATGGACATCACGGGGAGCATGGCGCGCGAGTCGAAGGGATGCTCCTTTCGCCCTGCGGCATAGGTTCTCCCCAAGGAGATTCGGGCCTCCGCGTGCGAATCTCTCGAATCGAGTAGATCGGCTTCCGCTGCGACTCGAAGTACGTCCGCGAGAGGATCTCGCCGAGCAGTCCGAGCGAGATCAATTGCCCGCCGGTGACGATGAGCAGGACGCTCAACAGAAGGAGCGGCCCGTGTTGCTCCATGATCGAGATGTGGTGCCAGAGCTTTTCCACCACAAGGTACCCATCCAGCCCGAGGCCGCCAAGCAGCATCGCCGCTCCCCAGCTCCCGAACAGACGAAGGGGATGGGCGAGATAGCGCAGCAGGAAGGCGATCGTCAGCAGATCGAACGTCACGCGCAGCGTGCGCGAGAGGCCGTATTTGGAGCGCCCCCACCGACGGGGCCGCACGCGCACGGGGATCTCGGCGAAGCGATCCCGCCATTGACTGACGAGCGCCGGAATGAACCGATGTTGCTCGCCATAGAGGCGAACCTGGGCCAGCACCTCTCGCCGATAGGCCTTGAACGTCGAGCCGAAATCCTTCAAGGGCACGCCCGACACTCGTGCTGCCAGCCAGTTGGCGACGCGCGAGGGGAGACGCCGTGTCAGCCAAGCATCCGACCGCTTCTGGCGCCACCCGCTGACGAGATCGTACCCCTCGTTGAGCTTTTGCACCAGACGGGGAATGTCGCGCGGATCATATTGCAAATCCCCGTCCATGGCGATGATGATCGCCCCCCGCGCGAAGTCGAACCCCGCCGCCAGGGCCGCTGTTTGTCCAAAGTTCCGGCTCAGCCGAAGGACCTGAACTCGCGCATCTCGCTCGCAGAGGCTCACCAGCCGGTCATACGTCCCATCCGTGCTCCCATCATCCACGAGGATGAGTTCATAGGGCTCGCCCAAACCCTCCATGACTGCGGTCACTTCCTCCCACAACGCCTCCACGTTCCCCTCTTCATCGCGGAGAGGAACGACGAGGGAGTAGCGGATCGCCGTGGGTTCAGACGAACGCTCCCAGTCTGTGCCGCTCGGCAGCCTCTTCATACGTCACCAGGCGAACTCCTCTTCGTCGAATTTCGTCTCGGACGATCGGGCTCGTGAGGGCGCGCAGCTCCTCCTCCCGGCAAGAGCGAAGCCGCGTGCGCACCGCGCGCAAGGCCTCGTCCACAAAACCGGGATGGCACATCAGCTCGCTCACCCCCTCCGGCAGGTACCTCACGATCGCCAGAAGAACCGACTCCGTGAGAGCGCCCGTGTGAAAGAGCCCGAAGAAACGATCGGGAAAGAAGACCCCCGCTTCACTGAGCGCGCGACGCCCCCGTTCGGCTAGCAACGTCACAGCGAGAGCCCGAGGCCATGTTCGTGCGGCAGCCCACGAGACGGAGAAAGGGACACGCTCCCGAGGCAGCCGCACAGCGCGAATCCCATACTCCGGAAGGAGGCGAAGTATCAGGTCAAGCAGGGGAG
>JBEPZV010000094.1:0-6032 GCA_041640655.1 bacterium | reverse complement strand
CCTCTCGCCCTGTCCCACGGGATGGGGGATGACGCCCGCTCAAGCGTGCGAATGGATTCAGCGGGAGATGCTCCGATACTTCCCCTTGGGCGTCTTCAAAGATGTCTCGGTCACGCGGCCGTCCGCTCCGGCGGCCTCGCGCCAGATGAGGGTCACGGATCTGGCCTCCTCGCCTGAGGAGGTCCTCGCGCTTCTCGGCCTGGAGGGCGTGGAATCGGTGCATCCGTCGTGGCCACACGATGTGGACGCGCCAGCGCGTTATCGCAACCCGCGCATCAAGATCGCGGGATTCGGTGGACAGGGAGTACTCTTCCTGGGCCGAGTGCTGGCCGAAGCGGGGATGCGACAGGGGTATCACGTCTCCTGGCTTCCCTCCTATGGCCCGGAGATGCGCGGTGGAACAGCTCATTGTCACGTCACAATCTCGAGCGAGCCGATCGCCTCGCCCTTGGTCTCGCGTCCGAGCGTGCTCATCGCCATGAACCGCCCATCGCTCGAACGCTTCGAGCCGGAGGTGATCCCAGGGGGGGTGATCCTCTACGATAGCTCGCTCATCTCCATGCCGCCGCGACGAACGGATGTGGAGGTGCTCCCGGTACCGGCCACGCGCATGGCCGACCGCCTGGGCAGCGCGAAAGCCGCGAACATGGTCGCGCTCGGCGCGTACCTGCAGCTCACGCGCGTGCTCCCGGCTGAGGCCGTGATCGCCGCGCTGGAGCGCGTGGTCGAGGACCGCTCGCTCCTGGAACTGAACGTGAGGAGCCTTCGGGCAGGCATGGAGTTTGTGCACGCTCAAGGAGAGCACGGCGCCCCCTGAGACGGGCGCGGAGGGGAGGAACCCATGGCGCGTATTCTCCTCATTGACGACGAGCCGAACGTGCGATTACTCTATGCGACGGTGTTGGGCGAGAGTGGGCACGAGGTCCGAGAGGCCTCTTCCGGAAGCGAGGCCATGCGATGTCTGGAACAAGAACCGGTAGATCTCGTCATTTTGGACATCAAGCTCGGGAGGGAGAATGGCCTGGAGCTTCTTCAGGAGATCGTGCACCGACATCCCCGCGTGCCCGTGATCCTGCTGACGGCGTACACCTCGTTCCAAGACGATTACACGTCCTGGCTGGCGACCCGATATGTCGTGAAGGAGACCAGTGTGACGGCATTCCTTCACGAAGTGGACCGAGTGCTCACCGAGACCCGGCCTTGCCTCAGGGCCTCGTGAGCGGAGGTGAACCTATGAAAGGCCGACGAGAAGACTTGATCCGCCTGCTCGAAGCCGAGCTGGATGTCCTCGAAGGCGGAGGGTACGGACGATCGGTGCGGGAGCCGTGGAAGCCGCGACCGATGTTCCAACATTCGGTCGTGTGCATCAACCATTGGTTCGTCCCCGGCCATCCCCCCGAATGCCACGAGGGCTGCGTCCTGCTGGATTTCGTCCCGGAGGAGCACCGCCAGGAGCGCCTCCCCTGCCACTTCATCCCATTGAACGAAGCGGGCGAGACGGTCGCTTCGCTGGAACAGACGGGAGATGAAGAGCGCCTTCAGGAGGCGGTGAAGCAGTGGCTCCGGACGATGATCCAACGACTCAAAGAGGCCCCGCCTGAAGAAGCAGCGGGAGAAGAAGAGGTCTCCTACTGATGAGGACGTGGAAGTTCACCCCTCGCGGGAGAGATCACCAAGCAGAGGAGGACGGCGATGAAGCGGACGGTGGCCGGAGCAGTGGCCTTTGGAAGCCTGCTCGTTCTCACACTCTTGATCGGCCGCGATCGGCCGACGAGCGCGCAAGTCGCCATCAGCACGGGGGTGCGCGTTCAGATTTTGAGCGCCACCATCTCCCCCGAACGGCGCGTCGTGGTGACGTTCCGACTGACGGATGATCGCGGCACGCCGTTGGATCGTACGGGCGTGCGCACTGAAGGGCGCGTGGAGATCAACGTGATCATCGCGCGCATCAACCGCGGCGATCGGCAATACACGGCTTACACGACGCGCTCGCAGACGGGCGCGGTGCTCGGAACCGTATCCCAGGCGTGGGTGGATACTGGTGGGACGTTCCTGGACTCCCCGGATGGAACGGTGGTCTACACGTCGGGGACGATCCTGCCCGCGGATTATGATCCGACGGTGACTCACACCGTGGGGATCTCGGCAGTGCGCGATCTGACGGCGACGCTGGGGAAACGATTCGTCGCCAACGCGACGCTGGATTTCATTCCGGCCGGTGGCGAGGTCTCGCCCATCCGCGATGTCGTCACAACGGCGGCATGCAATCAGTGCCACGACCAGCTTCAGGCGCATGGCGGACGCTACGTGACCGTCAAGACCTGCGTCCTCTGCCATCAGCCGCAAACGGTGGATCCCGACACGGGGAACACGGTGGACTTCAAGGTCATGATCCACAAGATTCATCGCGGACGCGACCTCCCGAGCGTGCGCGCGGGGACGCCGTATCGGATCATCGGCTTCATGGGGCGCGTCTTCGACTTCTCGACCGTCGGCTTCCCGCAGGATATTCGGAACTGCACGACCTGTCATGCAGCTGGGGCGACGCAGGCCGATAATCATCTGACGCAACCCTCGCGAGCGACCTGCGGCTCCTGCCACGATAACGTGAACTTCGCCACCGGGGAGAACCATGCCGGGATCATCCAGCGGGACGATACGCGCTGCAGTCGGTGCCACCAACCGACATCGGGCGAGGAATTCGACCTCTCGGTGGCCGGAGCGCATGCGATCCCCTTCAAGTCGCGGCAACTCCCCGGCGTCGTCTTTGAGATCGTAGGTGTGACCGATACGCGGCCGGGGCAGACACCGACGGTCCTCTTCAGAATCCGAGACCGATCGGGACGCCCGATCGCGCCGAGCGCGATGACGCGTCTGGCCCTCGTGCTCGGGGGGCCGACGACGGACTACGCCTGGTGGGTGAGTGAGGACGCGCGCGGTGCCATCGGGCCGGACGCCGAGGGGAACTATCGCTACACGTTCCGAAGGCCGCTCCCAGCCGATGCCCGAGGGACATACACTGTGGGCATTGAGGGGTATCGGAACATCACCCTCGATCCGGGCCCGGCAGCTCCGGGCGATCCCGCGAACACGGTGCGCGATGCTGGGGATAACGTCGTCCGATACTTCGCCATCACCGATGCGCAGCCGATCGCGCGCCGGCAGGTCGTGGACCTCAATAACTGCCTGAAGTGCCACGACTCACTCCGCGCGCACGGGAGCAATCGCAATAACAACATCGAGCACTGCGTCATCTGCCACAATCCGACCGGCACGGATGAAGCGCGACGCCCGGCCGATCAGATGCCGCCCGAGAGCATTGATTTCAAGCTCCTCATCCACAAGATCCACCGGGGCGAGCATCTGGAGCGTGACTACACGGTTTACAACTTCGCGCGGCAGCCCGTTCCCTTCAACGAGGTGCGCTTCCCGGCGAGTCTGAAGAATTGTCAGCTCTGCCACGCGTCGGGGACGCAGCTGCTACCCGTGCGCGCGCAACTGGCGACGGTCACACCGCGCGGTTTCCAGAATCCGACGCCGCCGACCTCGACCGCCTGCACCTCCTGCCATGATAGCCTCTCGGCCGAAGCTCACGCGTTCGTCAACACGACCGGCTCGGTCGAGACCTGCGCCGTCTGCCACGGAGAGGGAAAGGCGTTCGCGGTCTCGAAAGTCCATGCGCTGCTGGTCGGCGAAATTCGATAGGCGCACAGGCCTGGCGCGACCGCGCCCCCTCTGCGGAGCGCGCGCGGTCTTCGCGTCTGGCCGGGATTGCTGGAGAAGGCGAGGCTCGGGCATAATGTCTCGGGGGCGTGAGAGTCCATCTCAAGGAGGAGGGGACTGATGACGCGAATCTCGCACGTGATGCTCGCATCGCTCATCGCCGTGGGGGTGGCTCTTCCCCTGTGGGCTCAGGGGAAGGGAGATCCCAAGGTCGGCAAGGAACTGCATGTGAAGCATTGCCAGCGCTGTCATGGTGAGCAGGGGAAAGGTGACGGCCCGGCCATGAAGGCCGTCAAGACGGTGAAGATCGCCGACTGGACGAATCGCGAGGAGATGGCCAAATACAGCGACCAGGACCTCTACAAGATCACGGCGGAAGGTGGAGCGGCTCTCGGGAAGTCCAAGCTCATGCCCGCGTACAAGGACAAGCTGAAGGAGAAGGAGATCTGGGACCTGGTCGCCTTCATCCGCTCGCTCGCGAAGAAGTGAGCGCAGGCTCAGGGGCTTCCGCAGCCGTGCGCATGGTCTGCGGGAGCCCCTCGCGGGCTCGCCGACGTTGCGCTCTCCAGATGAGCGCCGCGATCCCTCCAACGATCACAAAAGGAACGGCGAGCAGAAAGAGAATTCCCCGATTGAACCCGCTGACCCACTGTTGCCCCTCCGGCGAATTCAAGAGTCCGGTTCGACACATCGCGCATTGCGCCCAAAGAACTCTCTCCGCGAGCCCGAGCAGGAGAACGCCCCATATCCACGGCCTCAGCCGGTGAAACGTTCGCCGCTTCATCTGCCCCCTCCGAGGTCCACGTGAGAACCGGAATGCAACACCCGAAGACCGTCGGGCGCAATCAAGAAGAAGAGGACACCCGCCGTCGCGAGAATGCCCACGGCGACGATGAGAATGAGGCTCGCACGCTCAAAGCGCAGATGCATGAAATATCCGCCAATGAGCGACGCCTTCAGGAGCATCCCCAGAAGCAAAATGAGGATGAGGAACGTGGTCAGCCCCGCCGTCCCCAGCGACATCATGCCGACGGTGACGATCAGGAGAACGAACCAAACGACCCAATACACGCGATACCCGTGCGCCTGATCTGTCCGACGCATAAGCCTTCTCCTCCCCCTGCCGAATCCGACGCGCGCCTCTCAGATCAGGTAAAAGAGCGTGAAGATGAAGACCCAGACCAGATCCACGAAATGCCAGTAGAGGCCGGCCAGCTCGACGCCCTCGGGCGAGACGCGCTGTCGGAGCGCGCGCACGGCGACGATCGAGAGAATGAGCACGCCCGTCAGGACGTGCGAACCGTGGAAACCGGTGATGATGAAGAACGCCGCGCTGAAGAGCGGAACGCCCCACGGATTGGTGCTCAGCCGCGCTCCCTCACCGATGAGCTTCGCCCACTCATAAGCCTGACAGCCCAGGAAGCTCAATCCCCCCAGGATCGTCAGCAGCAGGAACCGGACGACCGTTTTCGGACGCTCCTGACGCGCGGCGCCGACGGCCGTCGCCATCGTCGCGCTGCTCGTGATCAGGATGAAGGTCATCAGCGCGATGAAGTCCAGATGGAAGATCTCCGCGCGATTGGGCCAACGCGGGCTGGCCAGGCGCACGAAGCCATAGCCGGCCAGAAGACCCGCGAACAACAGGCCATCGGTGATGATGAAGAGCCACATCATCAACTTCCGCCAGCTCACGGCGAAGGGGGAGACGCCCCCCCGCCACACGGATTCGATCCCTGCGCTCTTGGCCACCTGATTCATCCCTTCCTCCCTCACGCTCGCGCTTTCGCGCCCTCCTCAAAAGAGGAAGAGCACTAGCAGAAGATAGAGCCAGAGTCCGCCGACGAAATGCCAATAGGTGGCGCACAACGCCAAGCGGCGGCAGACCCGGTCCTCGGAAGCCCCGCGCCACATGAGCACGAGCAAAGAGAGCAAGGCGATCACGCCGCCCAGGACATGCGCGCCGTGCGCACCGGTCAGGATGTAGAAGAAGGAGCTGTGCGGATTCGTCGGCAGATAAATCCCCTGCGCTCGGAGCGCCCGCCAGGCCAGAAGCTGCCCGAGCAAGAAGAGCACGCCGAGCGCCGTCGCTCCGCTCACCCATCGACGCACGGAGGCGCTCCGCCTCCGACCGATCTCCAGCAGGACGCTGCTCAACAGGAGCACCCCCGTGTTGACCCACAAGATCGGCGGGCGCGGGAGCGGCTGCCAATCAGGCCCCGCCTGCCTCACGAGATACGCGCTCGTGAACCCGGCGAAGAGCATGGTCACCGTTCCGAGGAAGATCCACAATCCCAAGCGCGCGCTCGGAA
>JBEPZV010000093.1:0-6126 GCA_041640655.1 bacterium | reverse complement strand
GTCAGGGCGCGCTGCTCTATGTGCCCGTGGACATCTCGCGCGAGATGTTGGAGGAGAGCGCCCGCGGCCTGGTGCGCGACTATCCGGGACTGCGCGTGCGCGCCATCGCGGGGGATTATGCGGATGGACTCGAACATCTGACGTCACTGCGGGGGCGGAAGCTCATCCTCTGGTTGGGCTCGAACATCGGCAATCTGGAGCGCGCGGAAGCGATCGCCTTCCTTCGCCGCGTGCGCGAGCGGATGTCAGAAGCGGACGCGATGCTCGTCGGCATTGATCTGCGCAAGGATCGCGCGGTGGTGGAGCGCGCGTACAATGACGCGCGCGGGGTGACGGCGCGGTTCAATGCGAATCTCCTGGCACGCATCAATCGAGAGCTGGGCGGGCATTTCGACCTCGCGGCCTTCCGCCATCACGCGCTGTACAACGAGGCGGAAGGGCGGATCGAGATGTATCTGGTGAGTGTTCGCGCCCAGCGCGTGCGCATCGAGCAGTTGGACCTGGAGGTCTCCTTCGCCGCGGGCGAGCGGATTCATACGGAGAATTCCTACAAGTACTCGCCGGAGGAGATCACGGCAGTGGCGAGGGCCGCCGGGTTGCGTCTGCTCGGACAGTGGCGCGATCCGGACGCGCTCTTCAGCGTGAATCTCTTCGGGCGCGCGCCCTGAAGCGGCTCACCGACGCGCATCGTATCGTTCCTGGAACTCTCGCATGAAGTCGCGCAGGGCGCACACCCCCTCCAGCGGCATCGCGTTGTAGAGCGATGCGCGGAGACCGCCGACGGAGCGATGCCCCTTGAGTTCATACAGCCCGCGCGCTTCGGCTTCCCGCAGGAACGCGCGCTCGAGCTCCTGATTCGGCAGGCGCCAGGTCACGTTCATGAGGGATCGGCTCTCCGGATGCGCATGGCCGCGATAGAACCCCTCGCTTCGATCAATGACGTCGTAGATCAACTGCGCTTTCTGGCGGTTGAGCGCGGCCATCGGCTCCAGGCCGCCGATCTCGTGCAGCAGCCATCGGGTGACGAGCATGAAGATGTAGATGGCGAATACCGGGGGGGTATTGTAGAGCGAGCGATGGCGCACGTGCGTGCGATAGTCGAGCATAGTGGGGAGCCCATCGGGGATGCGCTCGAGCAGGTCGTCGCGCAGGATGACGAGGGTCAGGCCGGCCGGCCCCGCGTTCTTCTGCGCGCCGGCGTAGAGCAGCGCGTAGCGCTCGATGGGGATCGGGCGCGAGAGGAAATCCGACGATGCGTCGCAGATGAGGGGCACGTCGCCCGTCTCCGGCTCGGTCGCAAACTGCACGCCCTGGATCGTCTCGTTCGAGGTGAAATGGACGTAGGCCGCGCGCGGGGGGATGGGCACCTCCTGCGGGCGAGGTGCGCGCGTGTAGTTCTCCGCGCGTCCGCTCCAGAGGATGCGCACGTCGCCCTGACGGCGCGCTTCTTCGGCCGCCCGTTCGCTCCAGGAGCCCGTCACGATATAGGCAGCTTCCTCGCGGCCGCGCAGCAGATTCATGGGGACCATCGAGAATTGCAGGCTCGCGCCGCCCTGCAGAAAGAGCACATGATAGTGATCGGGCAGACGCAGCAGTTGCCGGAGGTTCGCCTCGGCTTCATCCCGAATCTCCTCGAACCATCGCGAGCGGTGGCTGATCTCCAGCACCGACATCCCGACGCCAGGCAGCGCCAGCAGGTGGCGTTGCGCTTCTTCCAGGACCGGGAGCGGGAGCATCGCCGGTCCGGCTGAGAAATTATAGACGCGCGATTCCGTCATCGGCCTCCACTCCGTGGCGCGGGATGACCCGAGCGATTCATTATAGGGGGTCGCCCGTTGGGGGGCCAAATCCTCCCCTCGGGATCGCGCGGGCGATGTTGAAAAGCGCGGGCGGCTCGGATAAGATTTTCCCTTCGCTATGGCGGTTGAGACGAAGCAGGTGACGCTCCCGACGCAAGGTCGCGATGAGATCCGGGATATCACGCCGGAGGTCGCGCGCGCTGTCCGTTCGAGCGCCATCTCCTCGGGGACGGTGACCGTCTTCGTCCCGGGTTCGACGGCCGGGGTGACGACGATCGAGTACGAGCCGAACGTGGTCGCGGATCTGGCCGAGGCCATCCGTCGCCTCGTTCCGGAGGATCTCCCGTACCGGCACAACGCCATTGACGATAACGGCCACAGTCATGTGCGCGCGGCTTTGGTGGGTCCCTCGTTGACCGTGCCCTTTGTGAACAAGGAGCTGTTGCTGGGCACGTGGCAGCAGATCGTCCTCATTGATTTCGACACGCATCCGCGTCAACGCCGCCTCATCTTTCAAATCGTGGGGGAGTGAGTTGACTTTTCCGCAGGGCCTCATGCATGTTTTTGAGCGAGATCACTGGAGATGCAGGGAGAGGACATCGTGACGAGTCATCTCATCTTCGGCATGCCGCTTCTTTGGATCGGATGGGGGACGCTCGTGGACTACTTCCAACGGGGCGGCCCCGTCATGTATCCGTTGTTGATGTGCTCACTGGCCGGGCTCGTGGTGATCATCGAGCGCAGCTGGGTGCTGCATCGGATCAAGGACGATGCGGCGGAGGTCATCGGGCGCGTGCGGCGCGCCCTGCACGCCCGCGATCTGGATGCGGCCGTGCGCGTGTGCGATACGATTCAAGGACCGATCGCGAACACGGTGAAAGCCGGGTTGCTTCAGGTCGGGAAGCCGGCCGAGGAGATCGAGCGGATCATGGAGATCGTGGCGACGCAGGAGATCGCGCGGTTGGAACGGTTCCTGTGGGTGCTGGCGACAGTCGCCAATATCGCGCCACTGTTCGGATTCCTGGGGACGGTGACGGGGATGATCAACGCCTTCGATCGCGTGGCGGAGGTCGGCCTGGGGAATCCACGCGCGGTGGCCGGCGGGATCTCCGAGGCGTTGATCACCACGGCGGCGGGCCTGATCATCGCGCTGCCGACGCAGGCGGCCTACAACTACTTGACCACGCGGGTGAATAAGATCTCACTCAGCATGGAGACGGCCGGGGCCATGCTCCTGGAGACGCTCAAGGAGCTGGAGTCGTATCTGCCGCGGCCGGAGATTGAGACGCCGATGGCCGGACGGTGACCATGTTGCGCCTGCGACGACGCGTGCATCGGATCGCGCCGACCATCCCCACGGCCTCGATGGCCGACATCGCCTTCCTGCTCATCATCTTCTTCCTGGTCACGACGGTCTTCAGCACGGATCAAACGGTCGTGGACTTGCCGACGTCGGTGAATCGGGAGGATGTCTACCGCAACAGCGCGATCATCACGATCACGGTGGATCGCGTGATCAAGGTCACCGATGGGGAGCATTCCGAGACAGTACAGACGGTGGAGCACCTGGATCGGTTCATCGCGGATGTCCTGCGGCGCAATCCCGATCGGCCCTTCATCGTGAAGGCCGATCGCGCCGTGCCGTATCAGCTCGTCGAATTCGCCCTGGAGCGCTTGCGGTTGAGTCGCGCGCGAACGGTCTATTTCCTGACTGAGGGGCGTCCGCCTCGGCGTCCGAGCTGACTGGAGGGAACCCATGCGCGTCCCGCGTCGGAAGATTCCGTCCGAGATCCCCACGGCCTCGATGGCCGACATCGCCTTCCTGCTCATCATCTTCTTCATGCTGACGGCGGCGTTCGCGGCCATCAAGGGGTTGAGCTTCGGTCTGCCGCCGGAGGATCCGACGTTGATGGTGCACGTCCGGCCGGAGCAAGCGCTCTACGTCAAAGTCCTCGCCGACGGACAGTATCGGTTGAACGATCAGCCGATTCGCATCGAGGATCTCGGCCCCGCCATCAAGGGGAAGATCGAGCAGAACAAGAACACGCCGGTGATCATTGACACCGATCCCGAGGCTCCGTTTGAGGCGATGATCGCCGCTTTCGATGAAGCGAAGCTCGCCGGGGCGACGCGCATCTCTCTCCCCACGCCCGCGGATCGCTTGCGTTGGCAGAGGCTCGGAGGACGCGGACGATGAGGCGGGGCGTGGGGATGGGCGCTCGCGCTCAGCGGGCGAAGCTCTTGAGGGCCGCTTCCTCGGAGTCGAAGGATTCGAAGACGGAGATGAGCTTGGTGATCGTCAGCAGATCCTGAATGCGCGCGGTGAGATTCAGAAGCTTCAGTTCACCCCCCTCTCGACGTACCGTCGTGTACGCGCGCACCAGTTCGCCCAATCCGGCGCTGTCCATGTAGGGGACGTTGGCCAGGTTGAGGAGGATCTTCCGCACGCCCGACTGCAGGAGGCGGCGGATGGCCTCCCGCAATTGGACGTCGCCCTCGCCCAGCAGAATCTTCCCATCAATGTCGAGGATCACCACGTCGTTATGCCGTCGCTCTGTGATCGTCATTGCCCTTCCGCTCCTCCTTTCGATGAACCGCTCGCATTATAGGTGACAGACGGTGGGAAGTCAACGAGGGGCGCTCGGCGCATGAGAGAACCGCTTGAAGAGGGGAGAGCGATCCCGTACACTACGTCGGGCGCGCCGGGCGGCATCGCCCGCATGCGGTCGCGCGCAGTCTCAATGGGGAGGGGGAAGGCGATGAATCGAAAAGAGACGCCCTATGTTCCACCGGAGCAGAGCGGACCCGAGTTGACGTTTCGGGCTTTGTTCATCGGCGTCATTCTGGCGATCGTCCTGGGGGCGGCCAACGCCTATGTGGGGATGAAAGCCGGCTTGACCGTTGCGGCGACCTTTCCAGCGACGGTGATGGCGCTGGCCCTGCTGCGCCCCTTGGGCGGAGGCGTGCTGGAGCAAAACGTCGCGCGCACGACGGCGTCGGTCGGCGAAGCGCTCGTCGCGGGCGCCATCTTCACGATCCCGGCCTTCCTGCTGACGGGCGTGTGGGCGGAGTTCGACTATTGGGAGAGCACGCTCATCATGTTCGTCGGCGGGACGCTCGGTGTCTTGTTCGTCACGTTCTTGCGTCGTGTGCTCGTTCATGATCCGGAGCTGCCGTTTCCCGAGAGCGTCGCCTGCGCGGAGTTGACCAAAGCCGGGCAGGCGGGGCAAACGGGCGCCAGCTATGTCTTCGGCGCCATGGGTCTCAGTGCGTTCATTGAGCTCTTCAAGAATGACATCGGCATCAAAGTCATTCAGGAATACGCGCGTGGGTTCCTTCCCTTTCGGCACTTCGCCTCCCCGATTCTTCCCGGCGTTCAACACGGCGGGGGGATCGTGTGGGTGACGCCATCGGCGTCGCCCATGCTCATGGGGGTGGGGTTCATCATCGGGTGGCGCTTGGCCGCGTTGATCTTCACCGGGGGACTTCTGGCGTGGGGATTGTTGGTCCCACTTCTGCTGTTCGCGGGACCGCATCTGGAATCGGCGGTGGGCAGTCGGGGCTGGATGGAGATCGCCTCGACGGTTTGGCGGCAGCAAGTGCGTCCGCTCGCCGTGGGGGCCATGATCGTCGCTGCCTTCTACACACTCTCTCGGTTGCGAGGAGCCCTTCAGTCGGCCTTCGCTCACGCCGTGCAGGATCTGCTGCGCATCGTGCGTAGGGGGGGTGCGGCTTCGAGCGAGGCGGTGCGCACGGAGCGGGATCTGCCGCTGGGAGCCGTCCTGTTGGGGATCCTCGTCCTCGCCGTTCCGGTCGGCATCCTCTACGAGTACTTCACCGAGCGCGTGGGGGCGGCCATCGTCACGACGCTCGTGATGCTCCTGGCCGGACTCCTCTTTGCGGCCGTCGCGGGCTATCTCGTCGGGTTGATCGGCAGTTCCAATAATCCCATCTCGGGATTGACGCTCTCGACGTTGATCCTGGCCGGGCTGATCCTGCTCGGCATCGGCGTGAGCGGAGAGCGGGGCGTGCTCGCCGTGCTCGGCGTCGCGGCCGTGATCTGCTGCGCGATGGGCATCGCTGGCGATATGATGCAAGACTTGAAAGTGGGACAGCTGCTCGGCGGCACGCCATGGCGGATGCAGCTCGGCGAGATGATCGGCGTCTGGTTCTCGGCGTTCGTGCTGACGATCCCTCTGGTCGTCCTCCAC
This sequence comes from bacterium, assembly GCA_041640655.1. Lineage (GTDB taxonomy): Bacteria > Acidobacteriota > Blastocatellia > HR10 > HR10 > HR10. The sequence goes on along the minus strand of JBEPZV010000093.1, from coordinate 116 downwards.
AAGACGTACACGATCGGTTCGGAGGCGTTGCCGGCGCCGCAGGCGGGACTGATGGCGATGATGTCGCAGGGGATCATGGCCGGACAGATGGCCTGGCCGCTCGTGCTCATGGGGGC
>JBEPZV010000092.1:0-6609 GCA_041640655.1 bacterium | reverse complement strand
GTGCGATGCACGAGCACGGCCGTCAGCAGACCGAAGATCGCGGCGAGACTCAAGACGATGAGGGCCTTTTTGTTCATGCTCGCCTCCTACTCATGCAACATCGTCGCGACTCCGCGCGCGGTGATCGCGCCACTTCGTCCGATCAGCCGAAAGAGCACGGAGTCGAAGGGATACCGCACATCCACGGTCGTCGGCGTGCCCGTGCTGGATCGGAGCCCGCTGACGGAGATCTGCGCGCGAGCCGGATCCAGATTGGCGTTTCGCAGCCATTCCCTCACCACAGCCTCCACGTCCGATTGAAAGCGCGTCGTCGGCAGGATGGCCGCGCGCGCGCCCTCGCGCGCGGCCGTCGTGACGGCATGCCGGACCAAGAGGAACCGCCCGAACTCCAGGGCGCCGACGATGAGCAACATGGCCACCGGCAGCGTCAGCGCCAGTTCGATCAGACTCTGCCCGCGCTCGCTCGCTCCCCTCACGTTCGGCCTCCACACCATTCAATACTTCATCACGCATTGCGCCCGCACGACCACGGTTTGTCCATCGAAGAGGCGGCCAAAGAGCGCGTCCAACGGGGAATGGAAGGTGTAGCTCACGGTGACGCTGCTCGGCACGTTCGGCGCGCCCGGCGTGGCCTCGACGGCGACCTCCGCCGTGTCCAATCCGGCATTGCGACAGACATCCAGCACGACAGCGCGCATCGTGGCCGTCGTCGCCCCCGCGCGCGTCCCCACGCGCGCCCCTTCGCGCGCGGCATTGGTGATGACTTGATGAGCATTGAGCGCCCATCCGAGATGAACGAGCCCGACGACGACGAGCAACAGGAGCGGCACAAGCAGCGCCATCTCCACAAGTGCCTGTCCCCGCGCACGAGCCCTGCGCCTCATCCTCCCCCCCTCATCGGACGGCGAATGACCGCACACCGGTGAATCCCACGCACTCGATGCCCCCGAAGAGGATACCCCACGCGATCCCGAAGGACCGCGTGGGGGCCTCGTCGCCTCAACCAGGCGCGGTAAAGGAGGAAGAGGCCATACGCACGTTCAAAGAGAACCCAATCGGGGACGGGGACCACCGCCGACCACTCTCACTCATCCTCCCCTCCTCCTTCGCGCCTGAGTTCATACGGCACACTCCGAGTCCGCTTCGCGTGGCGAAATCAGAGCGCAGCCACAATCCGGTTGAAAACGTCCGTGATGCTGCCTCCGAGTGCCGTCAATGCAGCAATAGCGGCGATGCTGACGAGCACCAGGATCAAGGCGTATTCGGCCATGCCCTGACCCTTCTCGTTCCTCATGCGATTGAGCAGCTCGATCATATCCATCCTCCTTTCCCGAAAGTTTTCGCGATGTCTCGCGCCTCCATCTTACCACTCCTTCCGGCGCGATCAATCGGATGAAGGGAGTAGATCACCCGCGCCCACAGCGTATTTTTTTGCGTTCACCAACCGGAACGCATATCGGCCGCGCGCGGCGAAAAAACCAGAGGAGAGCGGCTCCATCCGAGCCCACGCGCGCTGGTGTTCAAGATGAGCCCGAGGTGAGCACGAGCGAACCCACGTTGTGAGCCCCCCTCCACATGCGAGCCCCCGCGCGCGGGCGACCGAATGTAACTGAAGGTGAGCGTAGCGAGCATCACGAGACCGACCCCATTCCGCCCGCGAGCCCGCGAAGTGGGCGACCGAATCTCGCCCAGGGCGAGCGCAGCGAGCCCTAGGGAGAAGGAGCCCCCAACCCCATCCCAAGCCCGCGTGAGCGGGCGGCCCATGCAGAGGCAGCGTGTGACGTCGTCCACACGAACGCGGAGTGTGGCCACACAAATGGGCCGTCGGGCCCTAGGGCTCGCCCTAGGCTACATTCACACGCCCGTTCACGCGGACCTCATACGGCGATGCCTTGACTCTCCCCCACTCTCCCGAGACCGCGTCCGGGCACCCGCTCCACGAAATCACCGTCCGATCTTCTTCGCAGACTCACCGAAGACGTGCGCCGAGGGCTCAAAGCATGCTACTCTTTTCCCCTGGTAGGGAGGGATCATCGCCGATGCCGTGGATTGTGAGAATGCTGCTGCTTCTGGGCGCGAGCCTGCTGATCCTTTACGGCTACGTGATCTGGCGGCTCGCGTGGGCGCTCGCGCAGCAGACCGGGCGCTCGACCCGGCACTGGCAAAAACGCCTGTGGCCGATAGCCGCTTTGTTGAATCTCTATCCGGCGGTCGCCCTCGGGGGGTATCTGCTCGACGCGTCGTTCTGGCGCACAGCCCTTCGCGGCGGGCATCCGTTCGTGGATGCGCTGCTCACCTATCCGTTTTGGATCGGGCTGCTCGTCGCGCTTCAGCTCTTCCTCATCTTTCTGCTGCTTGAGGCGGGCCGCGCGCTCGCCCGCCTCTGGATGAAGAACGCTGACCACGGGATCGCGCGCGCGATGCTCGGCTTCACCGTGATCGCCCTCGCCTATACGCCGATTCGCGCATATCTGGACACTCGGCAGATCCGCGTGCGCGAGCAGGCGATCGCTTCGGAGAAGCTCCCGCCTGACATGGGGGAACTGCGCGTGGTGCACATCTCCGATCTCCAACTGGATGCGCGGACCGATGCCGCACTCGTGCGGCGCTTCATCGAAAGGGTGAACGCTCTGCGACCGGATCTGGTCTTCTTCACGGGCGACCTGGTGACCTTCGGCACCGAATACATCGAACCAGCTGTCGCCTGGCTCGGAGCCGTGCGCGCGCGGTATGGCGTTTACGCCTGCTTGGGTGATCACGACTATTGGGCCGATCCGCGCCGGGTGCCGGAGAGCTTGAGCCGCCATGGCATTGTCCTGCTCGACGACGCATCGCGCTCGATCTCGGCCGGGAACATCTCGCTTCATCTCACCGGGGTGACAAACATCTATCGGCGGCGACCCTCGCCGGAGACGCTCGCGCGCTTGGCCGAGGAGAAACCGGCCGGACGTTTCTCCGTCCTCATGGCCCATCAACCCTCACCTTCTCTCGTCCACTGGGCGAAGGATCAGGGCTACGATCTCTTCCTGGCCGGGCACACGCATGGGGGACAGATCGCGCTCCCGCTCTTCGGCTTCCGCCTGGCGCTCGCGCGGATCGAGACGCCATATGTCTCAGGCTCCTATGACGTGGGATCGCTCTGGGTGAATGTGACAAACGGATTGGGACTCACCTTCGCCCCGCTTCGCTTTCACGCTCCGGCGGAGATCGTCCTGCTGCGGCTCACGCCGTTGAAGGTCGGAAGACCCCGCTGATCCGGCGCCGCGCACCTGCTTCTCCTCCCCACCGACATGAGGACGTTGGCTCCACGCTCGCCGCACGGGACAGGCGGTGGGATTTCGTCTGGAGGATGAAACCTCCGACCCGGTTTTGGATCATACGGGGCGTGAACGATCACAAGGAGGAGGGAAAGGGCCATGACCATCGAGCGTTATTTGCGATTGATCGCCGGGAGCTTCGTCCTGCTCAGCCTGTTGCTCGGCTACTTTCACAGCCCCTATTGGTTTCTCTTCACGGGCTTTGTAGCCCTCAACCTGATCCAATCGGCCTTCACCAACTGGTGCCCGATGATGACGGCCCTGCGGTGGCTCGGTGTGAGAAGCTGCTCGTGAACCGGAGGGGAACATGAGACGATGGCGGCGGAGAATCGGCGCGAGCCTTCTCAGCTGGGTCATCGTCACGGTGTCAGCGCAAACGTCTCCTGCGCGGGGGCAGGCGGAGGAGGGATTGACGCTTCCCCGCGCGGTGGAGATCGCACTGCAGCGGAACCCGCTCGTGCGCGCGACGGCTGCCGGTCGAGAGATCGCCGAGGCGAACGTCGCCGAGGCGCGGGCCGCGCGATTCCCCGTGTTGCAGTTCAGCGAGACGTTCTCCCACGGGAACAACCCCGTCTTCGTCTTCGGATCCCTGCTGGAGCAGGCGCGGTTTGGACCGGCGAATTTCGATCCGCGCTTCCTGAACCATCCGCCGTCGCTCAACGTCTTCCGCACGGCGCTGACGCTGCGTCTGCCGCTATTCGATCGCCTGCAGACGGAGACGCGTCGCGCGCAGGCGGACGCCGAAGCCCAACGCGCTGACGCTCAAGCGGCGTGGATCGCGCAACAGATTCGCTTCGAAGTGATTCGCGCCTACTTCGGCGTACTCGTGGCCGAAGCTCGCAAGCAGGTGGCCGATGAGGCCGTGCGCATGGCCGAAGCCGACCTGACGCGCATCCGCGATATGTTCGAGGCCGGGCTCGTCGTCGTCTCGGATGTGTTGGCCGCCGAGGTGCAAGCGGCCGAATTCCGCCAGCAACAAATCCAGGCCGAAGGCGAGGTGGTGATCGCGCGCGCGGCGTTGAACACGGCGCTCGGGCTCCCGGTGGATGCCTCGCAGCGCGTCGTCGGACACTTGAGCGATCGGACGTTCGAGGTGGAGGCGCCGGAGGAATTGCTGCGCCTGGCCCTGCAGCATCGGCCCGATGTGGCGCGGGCTCGATGGGCCATTCGCGCGCGCGAGCAGGGCGTGCGCGGAGCGTTCGGGCAGTTCCTCCCCCGACTCGATCTCTTCGCGACCCTGGGGGCGACCGGACGCGGGTTGCGCAGCGGAAGCGCCGATTACCTCATCGGCGCCAGCCTCACATTCGACCTCTTCGACCTCGGCCGCACGGCCCGCGTGCGTCAGGCCGAAGCCGCGCTCGCGCTCGCGGAAGCTGAGGAGGAACAGCTCGTGAACCAAATCCGCCTGGACGTCGTGCGCGCCTTCGAGCACTACCGTTCGGCGCGCGAACGCTTGGCCGTGGCCGCGCGCGCCGTCCAGCAAGCGGAAGAAGCGCTCCGCATCGTCCAGGATCGGTATCAGGAGGGACTGACGACGATCACCGAAGTGCTGCGCGCGGAGACGGCGCTCGTGCGCGCACGCATGAACGTGCTCGCCGCGCGATACGAATACCTCATCGGGTACGCCAGCGTGCTGCTGGCGACCGGACGGTTGACCGACGTCCGAGCCTTCATCTCATGACCGGACACAAGGAGATGCTCAAGATGGAGAGGGTACACCACGCGATCCTTCTCGCCACCGCACTCGCCGCGACGGCTGCCTGCGGAAAACGAGAAGAGGCCGCTGCCGACCGAACACCGACGGTCGTGCGCGCCCGCATCGAGACGGTGGCGACGGCACCGATCGAAGACACGTACGAGGCCGTGGGGACCGTGCGCTCGCGAACGACGAGCGTGCTCTCGGCCAAGATCATGGGGAATGTCCTCGCCATCTTCGTCCGCGAAGGGGATCGGGTGCGACCAGGTCAGGTACTCGTCCAGATTGACGATCGCGATGTGCAGGCACAGCTTCGCAAAGCCGAGGCCGGATGGCGCGAGGCCGAACACGCTCGGGATGAGATCGAGCGCGCTATTCGCGCCGCCGAATCCGCTCGCGAGGCCGCGCGCGCACAAGCGGAACTCGCTGCGGCCACATTTCGCCGATATGAAGCGTTGCGCGAGCGGCGTTCGGTGAGCGCGCAAGAGTTCGACGAAGTGCGCGCGCGCTATCGGGCCGCCTTGGCCGAGGCCGAGCGCGCCGAGGAGTTGCTCCTCTCGCTGCGCGCGAAGCGAGAGCAAGTCCTGGCGAAGATCGAACAAGCGCAAGCGGATGTGGCGGCGGCGCGCATTGCGCTCAGCCACACGCGCGTGGTGGCACCGATGGCGGGCCTGGTCACGGCGAAATCGGTGGAGGTCGGGATGCTCGCGACCCCCGGTATGCCGCTGCTCACCATCGAGGATGACGCGCACTATCGGTTGGAAGTCACGGTTCCGGAATCCCAGATCGCAGCCGTGCACATCGGTGCTCCTGTATCCGTGGAGATTGACGCGTTGGGATCGAAGCCGCTTCTTGGGCGGGTCGCCGAGATCACTCCGGCGGCCGATCCGATGAGCCGCAGTTCTACGGTGAAAGTGGATCTGCCGAGCGAGAAGGCATCGGCGTTGCGCTCGGGCATGTACGGGAAGGCGCGTTTTCGGATCGGGGAGCGACGCGCGCTCACGATCCCGCGAACGGCCGTCCTCCAGCGCGGACAATTGACGGGCGTGTACGTCGTGGATGAGGAGGGCGTGGCGCGATTCCGCCTCATCACGCTCGGGAAGGTCTACGGCGATCGCATCGAAGTCCTCTCCGGACTCACCCAGGGCGAACGCATCGTCGTGGAGAACCCGCACGGCATTCGCGAGGGCAATCGCGTACAACCGTGAGCGGAGGGAGCGCGGATATGCGAGGGGGCATGGGACTCGCCGGGAGACTGGCGAACGCCTTTGTGGACTCCAAGCTCACGCCACTCTTGATCGTGGCGGCGATCCTGCTCGGCATCGGGGCGACGTGGCTGCTTCCCCGCGAGGAAGAGCCGCAGATTGTCGTCCCCATGATTGACATCTTCGTCCAGATGCCCGGGGCGTCGGCCCGCGAGGTCGAAGAGCGCGTGACCAAGCCCATGGAGAAGCTGCTCTGGGAGATCCCCGGCGTCGAGTACATCTACTCGACGTCCTCCCCCGGCTTCGCCATGGCCATCGTTCGGTTCCGCGTGGGCGAAGACGAAGAGCGCAGCATCGTGCGGCTCAATCAGAAGATGTTCGCCAATTTCGA
>JBEPZV010000091.1:0-6639 GCA_041640655.1 bacterium | reverse complement strand
CGGCGGCGCTTTGTAAAAGCGATGCCTCCCTCGAAAGGCCCGTATCACACGTCGGCTGGGAGCGATCTTGAAGATTTTGTAAACGGGGGCCATCGTGCAGTACACGTTTCCCGCCGGATCCGTATCGAGGGAGGAGACATAGAGGTAACTGAAGAGGTTCTTCTCCCGAATACTGCGATCGGCCTGATCGGTCTCCAGGAAGGACCTCACGTATTCGTTCGTCCCCAATTTGTACTGGTGCACGTGGAGACTGCCCTCCGAGATCACCGTCTTCAAGGGAAGAGAGCCGCCCATGTAGTAAAAGCCGCGCGTCCTGTCGAGCGCGATCTCCTGAGGCATGTAGCCCGGGCGCGCGACGATCCAGGACCGCAGGAGTTGACCGTCCTGGGTGAAGAGATGAACGCGCTGCTGCTGGAGATCAACCGCGAACACCCGGCCGCTCTCTTCGTCGAGGGCCAACCCCATCAGGAGGAGGAATCGCCCGGGGCCGCTCCCCTTACCCCCGATGACCCTCACGAGCTTTCCCTTGGAGTCGTATTTCTCGATCGCCTCCTAATCCCGGACCCACAAGAATCCCCGCTGGTCAACGATGAGCTGCCTGATCTCGCCTTCCTTCTTCTCCAACACGTATGCCTTGACGAGCTTGAAGGTCTTGTGAAAAGCCTCATTACCTCTTACGGGCGCAACCTGCTGCGCGCTCAAAGCATCAGGGCGGTGCGGTGGGAGAGGCCATAGAGGAGAGAGCACAACCGCCCAGAGGATAAAACGAGGCAAAACCCGACCTCTCCCCGACCCTTCTCGTCTCGCACCGTGAGCACGTTCCCCAGCGCTCACATCTCTGACGTCCTCAGGCCGAGCTTCGCTTCTCCGCTTCTTCATGACGGCAGGCGCTTCCCATGGGCTGCCCTGCGCCTTGCAGCCCGCAGGTTACTCCTGCACTTCCTCCCGCAGGCATTCACAGCCAGCGTGCCACTCTGGACAGATACAGGCGCCGCGATCTCCTCCGAGATCCACCCATCTCCCCGTCGCCTTTTGTTGCGGCTCCACCGACGCCGGGGATGAGAGGACCACGAGATTCAACGCCAAGAGGATCGCGACAAAAGCCCCGACGCACACGCGACCGATTAACGTCCTCACCTCCTAATTCAGGATGGCAGTTAAAGTATACTGTCTGTCTGTCAATCCCCATGTATTCCGTTCAGTTCCTTTGGAGCAGGTGGGTGGAGCAGGCGCACCTCGCATGCCTCTCTCGGGCGATGGGAGGCATTATACCTCGGCATACATGTGCCTTGTCGGTGTAGGGAGATGTCCGCCGCCGCTTGACGGTTCAGAGCCGTCATGGCGGGCCGGTATCGGCTCAGCGCTTCGCCCTCTCCATGAGGGACCGGGCGACGGCGGCTTGGGCAATGGCTCTGATCTCCGCGCTCTCCCACAGCATCGTCAGAGAAGGAGCGTGAACCAACTCGGGATCCGCCTCCGTCAACTTCGCGAACGCTTCGATCACGACCGTGGCGAGATCGGCGGAGCCAACGACTCGACCCGTAGCGAACTCTCCCGTCTCAATGCGAATGGCGGAATCCCCGGCCCCGTTCAAATCCGCTTTCGCGGCGTTAAACAGGATGATCGCTCGATTGAGGAGAAATCTCCCGTGCTCCGCATCAAGGGACATCGCTGGTCCCGCCAGATAGAGGAGGGCACGCCCTTTCGCTCCCCCCGTTTGCAGTCGCTCGATCCGGGCTTGAGCTTGCGTGAGAAGGGCATCGGCGCGAATCTTATCGCCGAGCCTCGGGAGCATGTTCGCCACGGCTACGGCGAGCCGTTCGGGATGTTCGATCGCCAGCGCGTGCCTCTCAGCTCGATCCGTCTGGTTCTTCTCGGAGAGCTCAAGCGCCGCCGTGAAATTGATGAGGTCCTGCATCTCCGATCTGATCGCCCGATCCTTGATCTTCGCAGCGAGCGAGAGCGCGCGCTCGAAATCGTGATCCCCGAGGGTCAGAAATGCCGCCTGGGCCATCAGATCATCATGGGTCTTCTCATCCCTCGCGCCCTGGGCTCTCCTCTCCAGATCCTCCGCCTTCTCGGGCTTTGGCATTGCCCGCTCCAGATCGCTCTGTTCCGTTTCGGCGATCGCTTTCGGTGAAAGCCGGCCCGCGACAAGCGTCAACAGACTGTCTATCTGAGGCACGACCTCGGGGACGAACTGCTCCGCATAGGGACGGATGTTGACCAATGCGCGATAGACGTGCGTCGGCGTGGAGGTGACCCGAAGAGCCACTTGGGAGAGCACCCCCACGAGCGCTCCGATGTACATCCGAGCGAGCGCCGGATCGGGCGCCGGAGGATTGAAGAGGGGGAAGCGGTTGGGGAGATTCACTCCGGGGATCGCATAAGCCCCTAACCAATAGAGGCCGTCCAGGTCACCACGTCGCACCGTCCGCTCTAACGCCATGTGAAAGATCGCGCGGCTTCGCTCCGGATCTCTCTCTCGGAGGTCGAAGAGCAGGGCGACCGCGGAGAACGAGACCGCATGTGACAGGCTCAGCTCCACCAGCTCGCTCATCGCGCGAGGGTCGCGAACAAACCGGGCGAGTCGGGAGAGCGCGCTGCCCTTTCGCTGCTCATCCCAGGGGATCTCGGCCAGAAACTCGCGCACGAGGGCGATTCGGAGTTCGGCTGCCTCCTCAAGGAGTCTCTCCCAAAGGCGAGCGACATCGTATGGGGTGCGAAAGACGACGCGGGGCGTCTGCCCCATCTGCCTTGGTCCTCGCTCGAGAGGGGCTTCACGGTCGAGTTGAGATAATGCCTGCGCGGCCAGCCGCAGCAGAGCCTCACCGCGGTCTGGTTCGACGTCTTTGATCAGGCTCGCGACGATGATCGCTCCATGGGCACGACGCGCCGGATCGTTCTCCCGCTTCAGCGTCAGCTCGGCTTGTTCGAAGAGAGCACGGCCTTGCTCCTGTGCATCCTGCGACCCCACCGGCCCGAAAGTCAGGGCCACAACGATCGGCCATACGAGTCTCATGGCATTCTCCTCTTCACTCGCACCGCCACCATCGAGTTTCTCTCTCCCGCCAGCTTCAACAGCAAGTGTGATCGCTTGGGATCAATGTTCGACCATGCCCGCGCGAAGTCCGTCAATATGTCCCGCTGTTGAAGAGCGGAGTGGGTGGTGACGGTGATGATCCTGGTAGCCGTGCAATAGCCATCTCTCCGGGCGATCAACTCTCCCCGGGATGGGCAGAAGATCGTCGTCCCATCCTCGCACAGGAGCATGCATCCCACCGGATCGCCTGGGCCGCCGCAGCGAGCCGCGCCTCTACAGCTCGTGAGATCAGCGCACGCCAGATCTTGAGTCTTGATCGCCATCTCGAAAGCGGCGGATAAGACGACCGTTACCAGGAGCGATGTGCATGATCGGCCCATCGTCCTTGCCTCGGGGTTCATGAGAGAACCCTCCTTCGCTCACTTCTTGGCGGGGTCTATTTTCTTCGTCTCGCCTTTTTGGGTCAAGCACTTTTCGTTGCCTTTTTTTTGCTTTTTCTTGCCTTTTTTTGCTCGTGCGGGGGTGGGAGCCGGCCTTCGATGGGCCTGATCCCTCTCGGGAAGACGCCCTGCAGTCCCCAAAGTTCCCTCCCTGTATCCGCCAGCCCCTTGAGTCTCCCCCCGCTCCTCCGGCCACGTCGGAATCTCATTTCATCGCACGTCATATCGGGCAAACACTGAAAAGAGGACGATGGTCCCTATCAGAAACTCCATCAGGAGCAATCCCACCGGGATTGCGAGAGCCGAGGTAACGGCCAGTGGCGGTTCAATGAAACGAAAAGTGGGAAGATCCTCTGGACGCGCTTTCGCGCTCCCAAGCTCATACGGAAATATGATTTCTTCCGTGCTGCCTGTCGATCGGCTCGCCACGTGGCGCAAGGCCTCGTAAAGCTCCATTCGGTGGCTCAGCACTTGCATGACGAAAGCGAGGGAGCGATGATGGCTTGTGCCACAGATCTCCCGCTCGGCCATTTGGAATGTCATGACTGGAGAGAGTTGATTGATCCTGTGCACGGCTGCCACTTGCCGAACCATTGCATTGACTCGTTCTCGCAACCACCGGTTCTGATCGCTGACGTAGGCCTCGTACCACCGAGCCATCCACCGGGCGAGAGCGGCGCGATCGGCCTCCTGCCCTCTCAATTGGGAGAGCGCATAACGCAAAGCGTCCGGTCCCAGAGAAGGACGCTGCCGTTCTACCCATTCCTCTTCTGATGGATAAGGGATGAGCCTTTCCACCACGATGGTCGCCGCTTGTGGGATGAGGATTCCCCAAAACACCCACAGGGAAATCAACAACAGCAAGCTCGTCACCGCCCGGTGCGTGAGGCAAGAGACGATCAGGCTGATGAGGAGAAAGAGGTAGAGATAAAGCAGGCCGACCCCGACGCTCATCCCGATCCGCTCCCATTGGCTCAGCGGAATGGATTTCAGGAGGATAATCATGAGGAGTGAAGCCAAGACGCTTGCCAGAAAGACCACACTGATGACGATCCCGTGGGCGAGGAGCTTCCCTACAAGGAGCTGGACGCGACTGATGGGATACGAGAGGACGAGGGATAACGTCCCGCGCTCCTTCTCCTCGGCGATCGTCCCATGCGCCAAGATGATCACGAAAAAGCTGAAGAGAAGCCCAATGAGAAAAGTCCAATCGAAGGGACGTGGCACGACTATCCACGGATGTCCTCTCGTCGTCTCTTGGAGTGCGAGCGAGCCTCCTAAGAACCCTTCCGCTCTGATGACCCGGGGAAGATCGTCGTCCGACGCAATGAATAAGAGCGGGTGTGGGGGCAGTTCCCAAGTATAGTCCAGTACGATCAAGCGCGAGAGATCGTACTCCGTCTGGCGTATGCCTTCTTGCTGCAGCGTTGCTCGATCCTGCCAAGCCGCTCTCGCCGCGCGGAAGTGAGCGGACGCAATGCCTCCACTCAATCCCATGAGGAAGATTAAGACTCCGGCCGATCCAAGTAAGATCGGACGTCCCATTTGGAGTCGAAGTTCCTTCGCCAGAATGAGGCGTATCATCTGTCCATCATCGCACATCGGCGCGCACAGCCGCATAGTACGCAAGGAGGTAAAGCGCAGGAGCTGCGAGCAAAAAGCCAGCGATGTCCAGCCAATGATGAGCGAGGATTCGGGAGAGAGGACGCCGATAGTAGTGAAACTCCGGCAGACGCCACGAGAAGGAACGTTGTGGGTCGGGGCCGGTGCTCAAGAATTCTCCGAACTGTTCGATCATGGAGCCGGGGTTCCCTGGAGGATCGTCCGAATACCACCGGCGAGAAGTGGGGGGGGCAAGAGTGTGAAGGACACGGCGCACGGTCTTCTGATATGCCCGCGCGAGATCGGAGAAGTGGTCGGCATCCTCGGCCGACGTCCCGCTCAAAGACCATACGAGTCGTTCGCAAAGGGACGCAGGGGAGAAACTTAATATCCGGTCAGCTCTTCGCTGCCTATGCTGAAGTTCTCGCGCATATTCCTCCAGAAGCTGCTCCCGCCGCTGCTCCATCTTCTCCCTCAAGGAGACGACCTTGAGGACATATCGCTCAATAAGGGGCTCGACTTCCGGAGGAATGTTTCGGAAGAGCATCTGAGTCCCGTCCCACCCGAAGCGGATCCGCCTTCCGGGGAGGACGCGACGGAGCTCATCCAAGAACTGGAACAGGAGCTCCTCCACCTGTTGGCGAAAGGCCCGTTCCTCCGCGATACGCTGCGCGTGAATGACCTGGTGACTGATGCGAGGGGGAGCCCCCATCTGATGAAAATGCGTCACTGCTGAGGGCCAAAGGAGGACGATGAGCGACCATACGGAGAGACAGAGGAGAAGTGAATGAACCGAGTCTTTGGCAAGGGCAGAGATCCATAAGCCCAGCAAACCCATCAGGCCGAGGAAGAAGAAATAGACCGCGACGATCATCAGGATTCGGCCATAGTCGGTGGAAGCGAGGGGGAGAGCACAGAATCTCTCCACCAGAAGGAGCGAGATCATGGCGGCTCCCCCGAGGGGCACAGATAGAACCGCGAGAGCGCCGATCCATTTCCCCAACACGATATGCTGACGCGAAGCGCCATGGGCCAGGATCACGCGCAGTGTCCCTCGCTCTCTCTCCCCACAAATCGCGTCGTAGGTCAAAAATAAGACCAATACGCTGAAGATGTACATCACCAGGCCATTCAGATCGAGTCGCGAGGCGAGAGCTAGGAAGGGATTGCCCCCGGCGGAGACGAATGGTTCCTGACGCATGCTAAAATAATCGACGGTGGCCACCTGTCGAGCCGGAGGAAGCGGGCCTTGAACGAAAATCGAAAGAACTTCCGGCGGACGAACGATCTTCAGCTCCAGAGAGGAAGCCACGGTCGTCCGCTCTTGCTCTCGTTGGACCTGTTGACGCTCGATATGATACAGCGCGAGCTGCCGATTGAATTGAGAGATGCGTACCAATGTCGTCGTGGCGATGAGCCCGAAAGCGATCGCGCAACCTGCGAAGAAGCGAAAGCTCAGAAGGTGTTCGAGGATCGTCTGTCGCGCGATCACTCCGATCATCAGCTTGCTTCTATGTCCTCCCCACCACCTTCGGAGGGATCGCATCACCCTCT
>JBEPZV010000090.1:0-6642 GCA_041640655.1 bacterium | reverse complement strand
TCCTCCTCTCGTTTGGGGGCGTGCGGGTTTGGTACAATCTTCCCTGCCTATGACGGAACCAAGACGGGCGTCCGTTCAAGCCTGGGTCGTGATTCTGAGCCTCTCGGCGGTGACGCTCATCGCCTTCATGGTGCTGTTGTTGTTGGGGGTTTTGCGAATTCCCCCGACGGATGTGGTGAGCGCCGACGAGACGCTCGTGCTCTATCTGCTGACGGCCTTCAACTTCGTCGCTTTCTCGGTGTTCGCCTTCATTCTGGCGCGGAATCTCTTGCGCTTGTGGCGGGAGCGGCGGGCGCGCCGGCTCGGCTCGCATTTGAAAGCGCGGCTTGTGCGCTATTTCATCCTCATCTCGATCCTGCCGCTTGTGTTCCTGGCCATGTTCTCCTATCTCGTCATCAATCGGACGCTGGAGAAGTGGTTCGGCGAGCCCTATCGGAACATCGTTCGGGAGTCGGAGAAGCTCACGCGGACCTATTGGGAGGATGAGGTCGCCGACTTGCGGGCGGTGGTCGAGCAGCTCGCGCATCGGGTGGAGAGGGGGGAACGGGAGTTCGCGATCGAGGTGGGGCATCCCAAGGTGAAGCGGATCGCGCTGGTGGAAGCCTCGCGCATGCAGGTTTGGGGGGAGCCGAATGTCCGGGTTCCGGCCTCGATCGAGGCAGCGTGGGCGGCGGCGATCGAGGCGGTGCGCGCGCGTCGTCCATCGGAAGCCTCTCTGGCTGCTGCTGGGGATGCGCGCTTCCTCATCCTCGGACGTCCCGTGGCGCGGGGTCCTGCCGAGGGCGTCGTCATGCTGGCCGAGATCCCGCCGCAGATCGCCCGGTTGATGGCGACGATGTCGCGGCAGCAGGAGGCGTATGAGCAGCTCCATCGGCGGCAAGGACAGACGCGGCGGGTCACCCTGCAGGTGCTCGGTGTGATCACGTTCCTGCTCCTTTTCGCGGCGACGTGGATGGGCATGTATCTGGCCAAGGGGATCACCGAGCCGATTCAGGCGTTGGCTGAGGCGACGCAGCAGGTGGCGCGAGGGGATTTCTCACGACCGGTCATCTGCATGGCCGAGGACGAGTTGGCTATGCTCGTGGAGTCGTTCAATCGGATGATGGCGGAGCTGGGGGAGAATCGGCGTCGTCTGGAGGAATCCGCGCGCGAGCTGCGCGCCATGAACCTGGCTCTGGAGGAGCGACGGCGATATATCGAGACGGTGCTGGAGAGCCTGAGCACGGGCGTTCTCTCTTTCGAGGAATCGGGGCGCATTACGACCGTGAATCGGGCGGCGCGCGAGATCTTGGGGATCAGCGAGCCACTGCCTTCGGGGACGGCGACCGATTTGTTCTGCGCTGTTTTCGGAGAAGCGCAGGCGGCGACGATCGAAGAGGTGATCGGGCGCGCGTCGAGAGAGGGCTGGGCGATGGGGGAGATTCAATGGCCGACGCCGACGGGGATGCGACAGGTGATCCTCACCGCTTCCGCGTTGCGAGACTCCGGGGGGGAAGGACGCGGCGCCGTGCTCATGCTCGAGGACGTCACCGAACTGGTGGATGCTCAGCGTCGAGCGGTCTGGAGTGAAGTGGCTCGTCGCATGGCGCACGAGATCAAGAATCCGCTCACGCCGATCCGGCTCTCGGCCGAGCGCATCGCCAAGCATCTGCTCGGCGACTCGAAGGCGCTCGCCGAAGAGCGGTATCGGCGGATCGTGGCCGAGGGGACGGCGATCATTCAGAGCGAGGTCCAAACGCTGCAGCGGTTGGTGAACGAGTTCGCCCAGTTCGCGCGCCTGCCGGAGACGCGACTGAGCGGAGGGGAGATCAACGAGGTGGTCCGAGCGGCGCTTCAACTGTATGACGGTCGCTCGGAAGAGGTCCGTCTGGAGGCTGAACTGGCCCCGGATATGCCGCGTCTTCGTTTTGACACCGAGCAGATCAAACGGGCGCTCGTCAATCTCATCGAGAACGCATGGGATGCCCTCGAAGGCGCGGAGGGGGAGAAGTGCATTACGGTGAGCACGCGCTATGTCCCTGAGCGCAGATGCGTCCGCGTGAGCGTCGCCGATACGGGGCCGGGGATTCCGCCGAGCGCGCGGCCGCGGCTCTTCACCCCCTACTTCTCGAACAAAGCGAAGGGGACGGGATTGGGATTGGCCATCGTGCGGCAGATCGTTGTCGCGCACGGGGGGACGATCTGGGTGGAGGATAATGAGCCGTGCGGCGCGCGCTTCGTCATCGAGCTGCCCGTCTCTGAGGCCGAAGGAGCTGAGGAACGGCGCTATGGCGCACTCGATCCTGATCGTGGATGACGAGGAGAACATCCGCCAATCGCTCACGTCCATCTTGGAGGACGAGGGCTTCGTCGTCGAGGCCGTCGAGAGCGGCGGGGCGTGCTTGGCGGCGTTCGAGCGTCGCCCTTATAGCTGCGTGCTCTTGGATATTTGGCTTCCCGATATGGATGGGTTGGAGGCGCTCCGACGCGTGAAGGAACTGGCGCCGGACGTGGCCGTGGTGATCATCTCCGGGCACGGGACGATTCAGACGGCTGTACAGGCGACCAAGCTCGGCGCTTTCGATTTCCTCGAAAAGCCGCTCTCGCTGGAGCGCACCCTCCTGACGGTGAAAAACGCCATCGAGCAGAAGCGCCTGGAGCGCGAGGCGCGGGAGCTGCAGGCGCGTCTTGTGCGCGATTACGAGATGATCGGCGAGAGTGTGCCCATGCGCGCGCTCCGGCAGCAGATCGCGCTGGTGGCGCCGACCGATGGGCGCGTCCTCATTTACGGGGAGTCGGGGACCGGCAAGGAGCTGGTCGCGCGCGCGCTGCATGCGGCCTCGCGGCGCGCGGCGAAGCCGTTTGTCGAGGTCAACTGCTCGGCGATCCCGGAGGAATTGGTGGAATCGGAGCTGTTCGGGCACGTTCGGGGCGCGTTCACCGGAGCGATGACGGCGCGGCAGGGGAAATTCGAGTTGGCCGATGGCGCCACGCTCTTTCTGGATGAGATCGGCGACATGAGCCTTCGAACGCAGGCGAAGATCTTGCGCGCGCTCGAGGAGGGACGGATTCAACCGCTTGGCAGTAACGTCTGGATTGACGTGGATGTGCGCGTCATCGCAGCGACGAATAAGAACCTCCCCCGGTTGATCGAGCGCGGCGAATTTCGCGAGGATCTCTTCTATCGGCTCAATGTGATCCCCTTCGTCGTCCCGCCGCTGCGCGAGCGCGTGGAGGATATTCCGTTGCTCGTGGACCACTTCAATCGAAAGTTCTCTCGCGCCTATATGCGCACGCCGAAGGAGTTCACGCCGGCGGCGATCGCGCGGCTGCAAGAGTATCACTGGCCGGGGAACGTCCGCGAGCTGCGCAACATCATCGAGCGCATCGTCATCATGTGGGCGCGTCCGGTCGTGGACGCCGACGATCTGCCGCCGCTGCTGGGCGATCCGGCGGCCTTCGCCGAGCGGGCCGAGTATAGGACCTTTCAGGAGGCCGTCGAGGCGTTCGAGCGGCAGTACATCCTGCAGAAGCTCGCCGAGCATCACGGCAACGTCACGCGCGCCGCGGAAGCGATGGGCGTGGATCGCAGCCATCTCTATCGCCGCATGCGCGCGCTCGGCATCTCCCCCTCCAGACCATGAGCGATCGCGCGTGGCGAGCTCTGTCCCTGTGAGGAGGGATTGACCTTGCCCGCGGTCACCGGACTCGGGTACCCTTTACTGCGACACTATCCCAGACGCGAAGGAGAGACAGTATGGGGAAGAGAAGCGTGATCCTGGGGCTCATGGTGAGCCTCGGCATGGTGCTCGCGGCGTCGGCCGCGCGCGCGCAAGCGACCGCGACGCTCGTCATCACATGCGTGGATGCTGCGGGGCAGCCCCTCAAGGACGTGAACCTCACGCTCATGAGCCTGCAAGTGCAGAAGGTCCTCGAGGCCAAGAGCGATAAGGAGGGGAAGGCTGTCTTCAAGAAGCTGGATCAGGGCGCGTATCGCGTCATCGGACGGCGCAAAGGATACGAGCCGACCTATCGGGAGCCGATCACCGTGGTCCCCGAGCGGGAGACGGCGGTGACGCTCCAGTTCCAGGCCGGAGAGATGACCAAACGACTCTATTTCGAGGATCCGGCCCTCATCCAGCAAGCGCATCAATTCCTCCAGGATGGACTTCAAGCGCTGCAGCAGCAGCGATTCGCCGAAGCCGAGGAGAAGCTCGCGCAATTTCTGAAGATCGCTGCCTTCAACGCTGAGGGGCGCTTCTGGTACGGTGTGGCTCTGGCGCAGCAGCGGAAGTGGGATCAGGGGGAGAAGGAGATTCGAATGGCTGTGGAGCTGAATCCGAACGAGCCGCGCTATCGGGAGGTGCTCGATCGGCTCTCGGCGTTCCGCGCGCAGGATGAGCTACATGAGGCCGGCCAACGGGCCATGCAAAATCGCGATTTCAAGACGGCCATCGCCAAGTTCTCCGAATTGCTCGCGCTTCAGCCGGAGAATACGGACGTCCGGTATAATCTCGCCCTCGCCTACGCCAATGATGGGCAGTACGACAAAGCCATTGAGATCATTGATGAAGCGATTCGGCGGAAGCCCCAGGAGGCGGAGTATCAGCGGTTGAAGAGTCAGATCCTCGAGCACAAGGAGTACGCCACCGTCCAGAAGGCGAATCAGATCCTGGCCGAGGGCGATCAGCTCCTGCGCGAGGGGAAGTATCAGGAGGCGTTGCAGAAGTACGAGACGGCGCGCGGCATGATCTCGCGCGAGGAGCCCTCGATCTGGTTCGCCATGGGCCGATGCTACGTGGGCCTGCAGCAGACGGACAAGGCCATCGCCGCCTATCAGAAAGCCATTGAGTTGAATCCGCGCAAGCCCGAGTATCATCAAGCCCTCGCCTTGCTCTACTTGAACGCGGGGCGTTTGGATGAGGCCCTCCGCACATACGTGGAAGCGTATCGGCAGTTGGGCGAGCCGGTGGACGAACGCCTCTTTGAGCTGGGGCAACGGCTCATCCAGGAGAATAAGCTCGATATGGCGGCGCGGGTCTTCGAGCGGGTGATCGAGTTGAATCCGAACCATGCGGAGAGCTACTACGAGCTGGGTGTCTACAACTTCTACAACGCTGACAAGGGACGAGCGCGCACGCTGCTGACTAAGTACGTCGAGATCGGGAAGGATCCGAAGCATCTGGAGGACGCCAAGAATATCCTCGCCGTGATGGAGCGGCAAGCGCGACCGCGACGGCGATGAGCGGTCACCCTCAGATGATGGGCAAGGGGCGTTCCCGAGTCGGTGGAGGGAAGACGTCGTCCAAGGCGGCGAGATCTTCGGGCGCGAGCGTCCATCCAACGGCTTCGGCATTCTCTCGAACATGCTCGGGGCGGCTGGCCTTCGGGATCGTGAACACGCTCGGCCGTCGCGTGAGGAAGTTCAAGGCCACCTGATGGGGCGTCTTCCCGTATTTCTTCCCGATCTCGGCGAGCACGCGTCCGCCGCGACTCCGGGGAGAGGGGAAATCCCCGCTGCCGAAGGGCGAATAGCCGACGATGGCGATGCCCCGCTCCTCGCAATAGGGGAGCAGACGATATTCGATCTGGCGCGCCTTCAGGTGATAGCAGACCTGATTGCAGACGATGCGCTCGCGCGTGAGGGCGCGCTGCGCCCGTTCCAGCTGCTCGACGGTGAAGTTGCTCACGCCGATGAAGCGGATCTTGCCGGCCGCGACTAAATCCTCCATGGCGCGCATCGTCTCCTCGATCGGATGGCGATCGCTCCACCAGTGGACGAGATAGAGATCGAGATAATCGGTCCGCAATCGGTGAAGGCTCTGTTCGCACGCGCGAATCGTCCCCGCGTAGGAAGCGTGTTCGGGAAAGACCTTGCTCACGAGGAAGACTTCGTGGCGGCGTCCGGCGATCGCTCTGCCGACCAGCTCTTCGGTGCGTCCGTTCCCGTAGATCTCGGCCGTGTCAATGTGCGTGAGGCCCAGGTCCAACCCCAGACGGAGAGCCTCGATCTCCTCGCGCTCGCGCCAGGGGCGTTCTCCCATGCGCCACGTTCCCTGGCCGATGATGGGGATCTGAACGCCGGTTCGGTCCAATTCGCGCGTGAGCATACGGAGTTCCCCCTGGTGGCGCGCTTCCGAGCGACGGCGATCACCACCACCCTAATTGCCATCGCGCCGTTTCGCTCATCCGATCCGGCGTCCATGGGGGGTCCCAGACCAGCTCCACCCGCGCGTCGGTCACGCCCTCCACACTCCGCAGCTTCGCCTCCACCTCAGCCGGGAGCGAGAAGGCGACCGGACAGCCCGGCGCCGTCAGCGTCATGCGCACAGTCACGGCGCCTTCGGCCGTGATCTCGATGTCGTAGATGAGGCCGAGATCGTAAATATTGACCGGGATCTCCGGATCGTAGCACGTCCGGAGCACCTCGATCACACGCTCCCGAAGGTCCGTCGAAGCGGTGGGCTCCGACGCCTGAGGCTCAGCGGGCGTCTCCGCCCCTGAGTCCGAGATCCTGGTGAGGTCGTCCATAGGTGTCCCTCCCCGCAGTCGGCGTCATTCGGTCGAGACCATCTCCGCCTTTCGTTCCAAGGCGGCGCGCAGCGTATGCCAGGCGAGCGTCGCGCATTTGACGCGCACGGGATATTTTCGCACGCCCGCGAA
>JBEPZV010000089.1:0-6671 GCA_041640655.1 bacterium | reverse complement strand
TTTGATCTGATAGTGATCGGCCTTCTCCAGGACCTCGAATTTCCCCCACGGGCGCTCCTCAACATAGCGACTCATCGCGCTTCACCTCCTCCAGGAAATCACGAAGCGCCAGGGACCAGGGACGCAGTGGCGGGAGGCCGAGCTGCTCCGAGAGCAGACAGCGCAGCTCCGTATAGAGCGGCCGCCGAGCCGGACGCTCCAGATCAGCGCTCCGCACGGGTTCGATTCGCACCCAGTCGTATCCCAACTGCCGGGCGACCTCGCAGGCGAACTCATACCAAGAGCACACGCCACGGTTGGTGACGTGGTAGGTCCCGGGCCGTCCTCGCGCCAGAATCTCCAGAATGCGCGCCGCCAGATCCGCGGCATACGTCGGCGCTCCCACCTCGTCCACGATCGCACGAAGCACGGGCTGCGTCCGCAGCAACTCGGGGAGCGTGCTGGCGAAGTTCTTTCCCCCGAGACCGAAGATCCGAGCCGGACGGATGATGTAATGCCGCGCCCACGCGCGGCGCACGGCCTCCTCGCCAGCCCATTTCGAGGCGCCATAACAATTGATCGGATGCGGCGGATCGGCGATCGTATACGGCGCGCGCTTGCTCCCGTCGAAGACGTAATCCGTGCTGACGTGCACCAGCTCGGCCTCGATCGCGCGACACGCTTCGGCCAGATGGCGCGGCCCCTCGGCGTTCACCTGAAACGCCAGCTCGGGCTCGCGCTCGCACAGATCCACATTCGAGAGCGCCGCGCAGTTGATGACGACCTGAGGGCGCAGCTCGCGCACGAGGCGCTCCACCTGTTGACGATCGCGCACATCGAGGTCCTCCCGCCGCATCGCCCAGACCGACGCCGTGCGCGCGAACGCCCGCACGACATAGCGCCCCAACAATCCGCCCGCGCCGGTGACGAGGACGCGCATCGTCATCCGATCACCCTCCGCCGTCCGTACATCCGTTCATAGTACTGCTGATACTCGCCGCTGCGCACCCGCTCGACCCACGCGCCATTCGCTTGATACCAGGCGATGGTCTTCCGGAGCCCGCTCTCGAAGGTCTCCAGAGGCCGCCAGCCGAACTCCCGCTCGACTTTGCTCGGATCAATGGCGTAGCGCCGATCATGCCCCGGACGATCTTCGACGAATCGAATGAGCGAACGCGGCTTGCCCAACAGCGCCAGGATCAGCTCCACCACCTCCAGATTCGTCCGCTCCGCGCGCGCCCCCACGCAATAGATCTCCCCCGCTCGCCCATGATGAAGAATGAGATCGAGCGCGCGGCAATAGTCCTCGACGTAGATCCAATCGCGCACGTGCCGGCCATCGCCGTAGATCGGGAGCGGGAGGTCGGCCATCGCGTTGGTGATCATCAGAGGGATCAACTTCTCGGGGAACTGATATGGCCCGTAGTTGTTCCCCGCGCGCACGATGAGGACATCCATGCCGAACGTCTGATGGGCCGCGCGCACCAGCAGCTCGGCAGCCGCTTTGCTCGCGGCATAAGGGCTGTTCGGCCGCAAGGGGCTCTCCTCGGTGAAATAGCCCGTCGGGCCGAGACTCCCCATCACCTCGTCGGTGGAGATCTGCACGAACCGCGCGACGCGACGCGCGCGCGCGGCATCGAGCAGGACCTGCACGCCGAGGACGTTCGTCCGCACAAACGGCGCGGCCTCCTCGATGCTGCGATCCACATGGGTCTCGGCGGCGAAGTTCACCAGCACATCCGTTCCTTCCTCCAGCGCGGCGAGCACTGCCGGCAGATCGCAAATATCCCCGCGCACGAACCGATAGCGAGGCGACGCCTCCACGTCCCGCAGATTGTCGAGATTCCCCGCGTAGGTCAACTTGTCGAAGTTCACGATCGTATAATCCGGGTGCGCCTCGAGCATATAGCGGATGAAGTTCGAGCCGATGAATCCCGCACCACCGGTGACGAAGAGCTTCATGCGCCTCTCCTCCCTCGCGCGCTCGTACACCCCATCATTTTATCCCACTCGGGGGAGAACGCCGAGGTCTCGATCGTCCACCACTCATGTGGCGGGCGGAGATGAAAAAAGGGATGGATCACCCATCCCTTCTGAGGCGCGAGAAAGCCGCACACGGAGCGACTCGCGGGCGCATCCGTCGCGGAGACGGATGCGCCCGAAGCGCTCACTTCTTTCCGCCCTTCTTCTTGGTCGCCTTCTTCTTGGCCGGCATCTTACTTCTTGCCTCCTTTCTTGGCGGTCTTCTTGGCGGCGGCCTTCTTCTTGGCGGCGAACTTCGCCGCCGAGGAGCGCGCCGTCAGCTTCGCGGCTTTCTTCGCGGTCTTCTTCGCCGCAGCTTTCTTCTTGGCCGCGGTCTTCTTCGCAGCGGTCTTCTTGGCTGTCGCCTTCTTAGCCATCGTTCCCTCTCCTTGCTGAGATTTTCGGCGACCACAAGATCCTGTGGTCACCTTGCGCTTGTACACAATCAAAGATCAGCCACAACATCTTGACCTATCTTATAATCCTTTTCCCGCCAAATGTCAACAACTTTTTCTCAGAACCCTCGGCGCTCCGGCTCGCGCGAGCGGCGGGGGAAGAGTCCGCACGACTTCATTGCGTGAGGCGGCGGTAGATGCCCGGCAGTCGCTCCGGCAGGCTCAGGACGTCATCAATGATCGTGTACCCGACCTCTCCGTACATGTCCCGGAGCTGGATCTCGGACTCGCGGTCAATGGTGATGCAGAAGGGGATGACGCCCGCCATGCGCGCTTGTCGCAAGGCGATCTTCGTATCCTCGCGCGCGTATCGAGCATCGCCGTAGTCGTGATCGTAGGGACGACCGTCACTCAGAATGATCAGGAGCTTCGTGCGCGCCTCTTGTTGCACCAAACGAGCCGTCGCGTGACGAATGGCGGCTCCCAGGCGCGTGTTATTCTGATAGGTGATCCCGCCGATGCGGGCCTCGACCTCGGGCGAGTACTTCTGGTCGAAGTCCTTGATGATGTAAAACTTCACATTGTGCCGGCCCTCGCTCGTGAAGCCCTGGATGGCGTAGCGGTCGCCCACGGCCTCCAGGGCTTCGCTCATGAGGACCAGACCCTCCTTCTCGATGTCAATGATGCGCTTGCTCGGGCGCGGGGCTCCCATGCGCGCGGAACGTGGGGCGACCGTGCGCGCCGTCGAGCTGGACATATCCAGCAGGAACGAGACGGCCACATCGCGCTGGCGACGCAATCGCCGCACGTAGAGCCGCTCGGAGACGCGCCCGGACGTGCGACGATCCAGCGCATAATCAATCACCGCCTGCAGATCGAACTCCTCGCCGTCCCACTCCCCTCGGATCTTCTGCAACGCCTCGGGGCGCAGCAATTGGAACTGATGCCGGATCGAGGAGATCATCGGCCCGTATTGCGCGCGTACGGATTGAACGAAGTGTCGCGGGCCGCGCCGCGCGGGTCGCTCGATCACCCGACACCAGGCCGTGCGGAAATCGGCCAACTCATGATCCCACTCCTCGTAGTAGAACGCCTGATCTCCCGGCTCCAGCTCTTGCTGCTCCAGCTCCTCGGCGAAGGGGGAATCCTGCAGATGCTCCCATTCGAAGCGCTCAGGATCGTGGTGGCGTCGGATCCAGAAGTTGAAGGGCTCCAGGCGATCGGCCGGACGAGGTTGACGCTCCGTGAGTGCGCGCGGCAGCACGGGCTGCTCGCCCATCTCCGGCTCGGCTGCAGCTTGTGCGTCCTCGGCGCTCGCCCCCTCTGAGGGGGTCTCGGCCTCGCGCGCCGCTCCCTCGGCCTGAAGCAACCGCAGGATCACGTGTGCGGCGCGTAAGCTATCGGCGACTGTCGCCTCCACTCTCCGGACGAACCGATCCAGGACGTTCTCCAGAAACGCCACCAGCTGCGGGAACCGCTGGCGCACGTCCTCGGAGACCCCCCCGAGCAGCGCCAAGCGAAAGAGCAGCTCCAGGACGCGATCGGCAGGGGACAGCTCCTCCAGCGGCGGCCGTCGCGCGCGCATCCACTGGCGCACGGCATCGAGGTCCCGACGCAACCCGCGATAGTGATGGCGCAGGAGGAAATCAATGCGCCCGTTCTCGATCGTGGTGAACACGCGTTCGGCCCACTCGCGATCCGGCATGAGGGCGAGGATCGTCGAGAAGGTGATGGAGTCAGTCGAACGCTCGGAGGCGGAGGCCCGATACTCCCGCCGCAACTCGTCGGCCAGGGTCCGCAGCTCGGGCGAGTCGCCGGCATAGGTGCCGAATTCCATCTGCCCCGCGGCATGAGCGGCCAAGACCTTGTACAGCTTGAAATCGGCCTCCTCATCCCCGAATTCCGAGATGGCCGCCGGCAAATAGATCGTCTTGCCGTCGTTCACCTCCACGCGATCGGGCAGATGATTCAACGGCTGAATGGTCACCGAGCGCCCGGTCATCGCCTGAATGTAGAGACGCAACGTCTGACTCACCCGATCGAGCGTGAGGCCTCCGGCCGTTCGCTGAAGGGCCTGTTGGCTCGCCTTCGTCTCCAAGGCATAGTAGGCTTGCGCGCGGCGACTCTCTTTGGGGGAGAACGCCAATCCGGCTTCGGCCCACCGCACGAATTGCTCCACCGTGGCCGAGGCCAAGGCGCGGGGACTGGAGCGGAAACATTCAATCCCCAGCACGAGACTGCGTTCGCTCACCCGGCGTACGACCTCAAGTACCCGGGGGATGAGGGGCTCCGACGTTCTTGCCTGAAGCTGTGCGAGCGCTTCCAGAACGCGTGGCGTGAGCTTCAGGAAGTTATACACGGCGGCATTGTCCTGCAGGGCGATCCCCCAGGTCAGGTCTGTCCATCGGGCGAGCGCGTCCGCCCCCGCCACGGCGAGGACGCGCGCGGCCACATGAAAGTAGTGCAGGGCGATACCGCCGCCGCGTTCCAGGAAAGCGTGCGTGTGATCGAGCACCTTGAGGTGATCTTCGAGGCGATGAGCCCTCGGCATGCGGGAGAAGGCCAACAGGAATTCCGTCGCCAGTCCCCCAGCCTTCTCCGCGAAGAGAGCGGCCAGCGTGAGCGCCCGTTCCAGCAACCGGCGCGAGGCTGCGTCCGAGAGATCGCGGGCGTGCGCTCGGGGTGGATGCTGACGGCGAAAGCGCGCGATCACCTCAGGGGCGCGCGTCAGGAACTCCGCACTCTGCGTCGCGCTGCGGCGAGCGATCTCCCCGGCAATGGCGTACACGCGCGCGGCCAACTCCTCATCTTTGATCGCGCGCACCAGCTCGGGCGCGGCCCGGAAGCCATCCAGAGCCACCGTGCTGGAGATCAACGACTGCCGATGAGCGGTCAGCAGCAGCTCGCGCCGAAGACGCGCCGGAAGCGCTGAGAGCACCGAGGGACTGACCTGGAAGAACGCGATGGCGCTCTCCGGATTCACGCTCGCCAGGCGGCGACCGATCTCCCCCCACACCTTCAGGCTCTCCGGGTCCAGCGCCATCCCCACCTCCGGAGCGACGCGCACGAACTCGGCAGCGGCACGCACGCTGGTGGCCGCCAGCCCCAATCCCGCCTCCAGCAGGAGGAAGGCGCGATCGGCCGGCAGCTTCAGAATGCGCCCCACCAAATGCTCAGCCTTCTCCGGCGTCACCCCTCTCAACTGTTTCTCCAAGGCCCTGCGCATCGAATCATCCATAGCGCCCGCGATCCCCCCGCCTCTTCAGATGATCGTCGTCACGATCTCGCGCAGACTGCGCTGAATCTCCGGATCGTCCGTGACCGTCTGAATGATCGCGGCTTCGCACGCCTCGTATGGTGGGATGCCGCTCCGAATGAGCTGGGCCGCGTAGACGAGCAAGCGGGTGGAAACGCCCTCCTCCAGGCCATGCCCCTTCAGATTCCGCGCCTTCTGCCCAATGCGCACCAGATCGCACGCCGTCTCCTCGTCCACACCGCCCTCATGCATGACGATCCGCACCTCGTTCTCGAAGGAGGGGTAGGTGAATTCCAGGCTGACGAAGCGCTGCCGCGTGGATTGCTTCAGGTCCTTGAGCACGCTCTGATAGCCGGGATTGTAGGAGATGACGAGCATGAATTCATCGGGCGCTTCCAGTAGCGTCCCCAACTTCTCGATGGGCAGAATGCGCCGATCATCGGTGAGGGGATGAATGAGCACGATCGTGTCCTTGCGCGCCTCGACGACTTCGTCCAGATAGCAGATGCCGCCGATCTTCACAGCCGTCGTCAGCGGCCCATCGTGCCAGACCGTCTCCTCCCCTTCTAAGAGGAAGCGGCCGACCAGATCCGTCGCTGAGAGGTCCTCGTGACAGGCGACGGTGATGAGCGGTCGTCCGAGTCGCCACGCCATGTACTGCACGAAGCGCGTCTTGCCGCATCCGGTCGGGCCCTTCAACATCACCGGGAGCTTCTGATGATACGCCGCCGTGAACAACTCCACCTCGTTGTTCGTCGGCAGATAGAACGGTTCTCTCTTGATCCGATACTTCTCCGCCACTTCCCACATAGCCTCTGCTATGATAGCATCTTTGCAGAAGGCGTGCTACTACAACCAGGGGGCACATGGGCGTGAAGATGCGCATTGCCGTCGCCATGAGCGGAGGCGTGGACAGTTCCACGGCGGCGGCCCTGTTGAAGCGCGAGGGGCACGAGATCGTCGGCTTCTCGCTGCAGCTCTGGAACCAGCGCCGCTTCACGGGGCCGAACGGGGAGCCT
>JBEPZV010000088.1:0-6717 GCA_041640655.1 bacterium | reverse complement strand
AGCACTTCCATGAACTTCGCCGCGACGATGGGGCTTTCACTGGAGGGCTTCACGACGACCGTATTGCCCGCGGCGACGGCCCCCATCGTCATCCCGACGAGGATGGCCAAGGGGAAATTCCAGGGGGGGATGATGGCGCCCGCCCCAAGGGGGATGTAGAACCACTCGTTGTATTCTCCGGGGAGAGGGGAGGGGGTCACCGGACGCGGCCCCTCGTACTGGAGGGCCTGGCGTCCGTAGAATTCGCACATGTCAATAGCTTCGGCGACATCGGCATCGGCTTCGGCCCAGCTTTTTCCGACCTCGAGCACGATCCACGCGGCCAGCTCGAACTTTCGGCGCCGCATGATGTGCGCGACCTGGAAGAGGTATCGCGCGCGTTCCTCGACCGGACGCCGGCTCCAAGCGGTGAAGGCTTTCCAGGCCGCCTCCAGCGCTTGATCCACGTGCTCGGGCCCTCCGCGGTGCGCCCATCCCACGACTTGATCCGTCTGCGAAGGGTTCACGGATTTCAGGAGGTCGCCTGTCGTCTGAGGCTTCCCCCCAATGAGAAGCGGGTACTCGCGCCCGAATTCGGATTCCACCCGAGCGAGCGCCTCGAACATCGCCCGCCGATTCGCCTCCTGGCTGAAATCGGTGAACGGCTCGTTTCGAAATGGTGGCACCATACGTCTCTCCTCAATACGAGTTTTCGCATCAGCCTCACATTATGCGCGAGGTCGTCCGAAACAGCAACCGCTCGCGCCCCGAGTCGAAGGGGGGAGCCGTCCTATTGCATTCCTCCACCGGCTCGAATATAATCAGGCCAAACCAAAATCGGGGACGTCGAATCGGCGCTATGGGCAAGATCAGGGTCTTACTGGCGGATGATCACACGATCCTGAGGCAGGGTCTGCGGAAGATCTTGGAGGCTGATCCCGCTTTCGAGGTCGTCGGAGAGGCAAGCGATGGCCGCGAGGCCGTCAAGAAGGCGGAGGCTCTGAAGCCGGATGTCGTCGTCATGGACATCTCGATGCCGATCATGAATGGGATCGAAGCCACGCGGCAGATCGCCAAGTCGCTCCCGAAGACGAAGATCCTCGTCCTGACCGTCCATGAGGATGACCAGATGGCCATGGAGATCTTGAACGCTGGAGCCACAGGGTATCTTCTCAAGGATGCGGCGAGCGAGGAATTGATCGCCGCGATTCGAGCTGTCCATCGAGGAGATTCCTATCTGAGCCCTTCGATCGCCAAGCGCGTGATCGCCCAATATCTCGATTTCGCGCGGGGGAAGGTCTCGCCGGAAGAGAGACCCTTGGACCTGACGGCTCGCGAGCGAGAGATCTTGCAGCTCATCGCCGAGGGCTATTCCAACAAAGAGATCGCCCAGATGCTCTACATCAGCGAGAAGACGGTGAAGACGCATCGGGAGAATATCATGCGGAAACTCGACCTGCACAGCGTCGCCGAGTTGGTGCGTTATGCGATTCGTCGTGGGATCATCCAAGGATGAACTCGGCGTCCCTCCGTCGGCTCCCGAAAATACTCCCCTTGGAGGGTGGAAAATCCGTTCGGCGCCGCATTGTCTGCGATCCTCGCATCGTGGATCATAGAGGCTCACAAGAGGAGCAACTTTGTGCGCGAAGGCGCTCTCGGCGGAGGTCAGCGGACGAGGCGTCTGTGCGTGGGCGCGTGATCCTCAGGGAGAGAAGGGAGCGTGCGCGCGAGACGGCAGGTCGTCATTGCCGATGCCCATCGGCTCTGGCGCCACACCTTGCGGAAAGTCCTCGAGGGATTTGGCGCCTATTGCGTCGTGGGCGAGGCCGCCAGTGGAGAGGCGCTTCTGGAACAGGCTGAGAGGACGAGGCCCGATATCATCCTCACAGACGCCATCTTGCCGGCGCTTGATGGGATCGAGGTGCTGAAGCGCTTGCGGGGCATCGCCCCAGTGCCGCGAGCGCTCGTGCTCTCGGAGATCGAAGACCCGGAGGTCGTCCGCGAAGCATTCGCTGCTGGAGCGATGGGATACGTCTCAAAGCGCGAGGATCTCGTCGTTCTGAGAAGGGCGCTCGGTGCCGTCTGTGGAGGGGTCTCCTTCCTCAGCCCGCGCGTCGCCCGCGGGATCTTGGAATTCGCGCAAGGGGAAGCGGTCGGCCGCAGCTTCGGGCGCAAGTCCATACCGCTTGTCGAGCTGGAACTTTTACGCTTTTTGGCGAAGGGCTGGTCGGATAAGGTCATCGCCGCTGCACTCGGCCTCGGCCTGGAGGCCGTCAATTATTACCGCCTTGATCTGCTCCGGCGGTTGCCGCGGATGACGCCCACCTCGGATCCTCGTCTGTGAACTCATCCCGCGCTGGCGGGAAGATGTCGAGGCCCTGTGGGAGATCTCTCTCACTGAAGACACCGTCCGCTCCGGGGTTGCCGATGCCGGTGGACTCGACTATGATCTCGCCGATCGGTGAGAGCGGCGAAGGGGGAGACCGATGGCGCGCAAGGTCGTGGTGATCGTTCTCGTGCTCGGCGCCGGAGCGCTCACGTGGGCTATGATCCGCGCCTTCGGCTCGAAGTCGGGGCCGATCCCGGAAGAAGCGGCCTCCGGGGGGGCTTCCGAGCGACCGCAGGACATCTTCGAGTTCGAGCGAGAGCGCGCGCGGCGGGCGAACCTGGCGGGGCGATTAGGCGAAGATGATGGATTCGTGGCCGTCATTTTCTTCGGCGGCGATATTATGGGGAATCTGGAGGTTTGTGGCTGCCCGAAGAATCCGCTGGGCGGCGTGGCGCGTCGTCAGGGATATGTGCGATTGTTCGCCGAGCGATACCCAGACGTGCCCTTCCTGCAGGTGGACACCGGATACTTCTTCAGCGATCGCATTCATCCGCTGACGGGTGATCTGACCGAGGATGCCCGCGTGGGGAACGAGTGGGTGATCCGCGCCTACGATCACATGAAGCTCGATGTCGTGAACATCTCCCATCATGATCTCCCACAACTGGCGCACTGCCTCCGACCCGAGGAATTCCGCCGTCACGCGAAGGAGACGCCGGTGGTGACGCGCTTCCTCTCGGCGAACGTCGTTGTTGGCGAGGCGCAGCGTCCGCGTCTGCCTCCGTACGTGATTCGCGAGTTGAGCGGAGGGAGGCTCGCAGGCCGGAAGCTGCGTCTGGCGTTCATCGGCGTGACGGAGGTCGGAGGCTATCGCGGGCGCGATTTCCTCGTGCGGGATCCTGTGACGGCTGTTCGTCAGCTCCTCCCTCAAGTGCGCGCGCGCGCCGATATGGTCATCGTGCTCGCGTATCTCCCTCAGGAGCTGGTCGAACGGCTCGCTCGCGAGAATCCAGACGTGGATGTGATCCTGGCCAGCGTGGGGCGCCCGCTGTGGCTTCCACCGACGACCATCGGGCGAACGTATATCGCCTATAGCGCTTACCAGACGAAACTGCTCGGCGAGCTGCGCCTGTATCTGAACGAGCGCGGAGGCGGAAAGCGGGTCCTCGCCCGCTACGTCGAGCTGGACGGTCTCATTCCCGACGAGCCCTCGACGGAGGCGCTGCGCGCCGCAGCGCGGCGGGAACTGGCCGCCGTGCAGAGACGACTCGCCGAGCGCGCCATGGCCGAAGCCAGGCGTCCGTTGCCCGCTTCGTCCGGAGAAGGCGCGACGTTCGTCGGCTCTCGCACCTGTCACTCCTGCCACTCGGAAGCATACGCGGTATGGACGGCCTCCGGGCATGCGCGCGCCTTCGCGACGCTTCAAAAAGCGAAGCGAGAGAACGATCCGCAATGCCTCGGGTGTCACGTGACGGGATATGAGCGACCCGGAGGATTCCTCACTGTCTTCTCCACGCCGCGCTTGAAGGACGTTCAGTGCGAGGCCTGTCATGGGCCGGCCTCTCGGCATCTTGAGGATCCGACGCGTCCCTACGGCAAGGTCGGTATTCCCGAGGGATGCCTCCCGTGTCACACGCGCGAGAACAGTCCGGATTTCGAGCCCGTGAGCTATTGGGCGAAGATCAAACACTGAGACGGCGCCGCGCGTCATCTCTCTGCACTTCGGGGAGCGGCCCAGTATGGAGGAGTTGATGCACATCCTCCCGCATGTGATGCGCGCTGTGGGACGCGAGGAGGCCGTCTGCGAGCGCCTGCTGCAGGCGGCGTGGAACCACGTTGTGGGAGACTTCATTGCGGCGCATGCCCGCCCGGTTCGGCTGCGGAAGGGGTGTCTGATCGTCCTGACCACCGACCACACGTGGAAGGCGCAACTGGAGCGGCTCTCACCCGACATCCTCACGCGGATCAATCGCCTGTTCGGTGAGGACCTGGTGGAGGCGATCGAATATCGTGTGGAGCGAAAGGGCCACCCCGTCAGAACATCCCGATCGCGGGGCGAGTCGTCCGAATCCGAAGCCCGCTCCTCGCGGGCTCGCGCTCATCACCGCGAGCGTCTCCTTCGCGAGTTGATGCCCTTCGCCGAGAAGATCGCCGATCCCGATCTGCGTCAAGCTTTCCTCAGAGCCGCGATCCGGTGTCTGGAGCGGCGGGAGGAGGCGTGAGCGCTCACGCCGCGGTCTCAATGTGAGCGCGGGCGAGCGCATCGCGCAGGTCGCGCATCGCCTCTTCCAGGCGCGCTTCGACGAGCGTCGGATCGCGACCCGAGAGCGAGAGCGTGATCCGAAATCGGACATCGGCGCCGAACTCCCGCGCCCGAGACTTGATGTAGATGTCCGGATGGCGGCGCGAGACCTCCCGCAGAATGGGCGCCAGCACCGTCTCATCCTGACAGAGCGCGATGAGCTCGCGCTCGCGAAAGACGCCCGCGCCGAAGAGTTCCTGAAGGACGGAGCGAAGCGGGCCAGTGACGATGGCCTTCAGTTCGGCGGGGACACCGGGCAGGCTGATGAGCATCGTGCGCTCCAGACGAAGGAGGACGCCCGGCGCCGCGCCCACCGGATTCTCCACGGGCTCTGCCCCCTGCGGGAGGCGAGCCATCTTCAGACGACTCTCGGTGAGGCGGGCGTCGGCGACAGAGCCAGCGGCGGCCAGCCGCTCGTATGTCGCGCGCACGAGCGCGAGCGCCCGTTCGTCCAGGATCAATGGACGGTCCAGCGCCTGGGCGACGGCGTCCAGCGTCAGATCATCATCGGTGGGTCCGAGCCCGCCGGAGGTGACCAGCAGGTGCACCCGTCGCTCGAGGGCTCCGCGAATCTCCCGCACGATCGCCGGACGGTCATCGCGCACGAGGACGGCGCGTTCGACCCGGCCGCCCAAACCGGTGAAGGTCCGACAGAGCCACTGCGTGTTCGTATCGAGCGTGTCCCCTAGCAGCAGTTCATTGCCGATGGTGATGATCTCAACCGTGACCATAGGCGTTCATCGAACGAGAGGTTGCGAATATGGCGTCGCACGTCCGTGGGCGAGAGGGGGCCGTGCTCGGAGAGAATTGCGGTGAAGGCGTCAAGGGGCGTCGTCTCAAAATATTCGTTCCAGATCACGAGTCCGGCCGGCGGTGTCTCCCACACTTCGGTTGGGGCTTGCGGGCGCGCGGCGCTCAGCGGGAGCGGGAAGAACTTGCTGCTCTCGGCGAGCGCGTATATGGGGAGGCCGCGTTCACGAGCGGCGAGCGCGAGCAGTCGCGTCCCGATCTTGTTCGTCACGCCTTCGGGGGAGATGCAATCGGCGCCCACGAGGGCGAGCGCGCATCGGCCCGCCCATTCCCCCATAGCGGCGTCCACGATGAGCGTCACCGGCAGGCCGAGCGCGAGCGCGCGTGAGGCCAAGAGGCGACCTTCGCACAGTGGACGGGCTTCGGTGCACACGATCGAGAAGGAGCGCCCCTGCGCGCGCGCCGCGCGGAGAGCATCCAGGACGGTCCCGCTGAACGAGTGGATGAGCACGCGCGCTCCCTCCGGAATGAGCTGGCTCGCCCGCTCCCGCAGGATGCGCGCGTTCTCCCGCCGCTCGCGCAGGAATTCATCCAGGGCCTGCTGGAGGGCGGAGCGCGCGTCCTCCAGGGTCGGCGCCCCGGATGCCGCGCGTACGGCGACATTCACCAGATGCACGAGAGGGGCCATGTTCGGATGCGCCCTGATCGCGCGCTCGCCCAGATCGAGCACCTCCGCGCTGAGCGCCCCGACGGTCGTGGCGCGAGAGCGCGCGACGGCATCGCGCAGCACCTCCGCCAAGCGCTCGGTCAACTCGGTCGCCCCCGCGAGATGATCCCCTTCGATCGCTCGAAGACGCTCCTGCGGTGTCGCGGCGTCCTCCCGCATGTGCGTTCAATAAACCTGGAAGAAGTGCTCGTAGAACTCCAGCGCTTCGTCCCGTTCCTTCTTATCGAGGCTGAGCAGATCGCCGAGTGAGACCGTCCCCAGGACCTTCCCCTCCGACGTGACCACGACCAAATGTTGAAAGTCGTTGGCGAGCATCGTCACCAGGCATTCGGCATATGTCGCCTCCGGGGTGGCCGTCATCGGATCCGGCGTCATGATCTCTTCGACGCGCGTCGTATCGGGATCGCGTCCTTCGGCGACGACCTTCGTCATGATGTCCCACTCCGAGAGAATGCCGACCAACCGATCCCCATCCACGACCGAGATGGCGCGCACGTTCCATCGGGTCATCTGCTGGGCAGCCTGTCGCACGGAGTCCGTCTTTTGGACGGTGTACACCTCCGTGCGGGAGCCGACGATGTCGCGAATCCGTTTCATACGCCCTCCTCGCCATCCGATCTCAAAAGGCCC
>JBEPZV010000087.1:0-6824 GCA_041640655.1 bacterium | reverse complement strand
CCCCCACCGACGAAGACTTTCGAGTTCACTTCGGCCGTGTAGACCACCGACCGATGCACGCCCAGTTCGGCCCCGGCATTGAGCCACAGTTCATCCCGACGATCGAGGATCTGCACGCCCGCGCGATGAACGCCCCCGGTGACGATGTACCCGATGTTTTGATGGAGTCGCAGCCGTCCTCCCCACAGATCCTCGCTGACGACCAGTATCGGTCCGCCATCCACAGCTCCCGCCCCGCGCCCGTGCGCGAGCGCCGAGAAATGGCGGGCCGAAGGCAACCGCAACACGGCCGCCACGCTCCAGGCGACCCGACGATCCGCATTCGAGAGCGCGATCTTCATCCCCAAGGTGAAGTTCCCCAGGCCGTTCGAAGACATCCGCGGACCGCTCTCATCGGCGAAGGGGAAGAAGGGGAAGTCGTTGTAGTAACTGGGCCGATCAAACGGTCCGAATCCGGGGAACCGAAACGCCAGAGCCCCAAGCGCCGGTAAGATCCCTCCGCCCGGCGCGCTCGTTCCGGGGAAGAAGGCCGTCCCCTCCTTCCCCCCTTGCGGTGGGCCGAAAGCTCGAATGGGATCCGCCCCTGGCCCGCCGAAGCGCAAACGCCCGAGATTGAATCCGCTCCCGCTCAAGAGAAATGGCTGGCGCGTCGTCACCTGTTGAAAGAAGTCAATGTTGCCGAAGACCTCGATCCGATCCGTCAGCCCCAGGGTGAAGTTCACGGGGATCTGGTTGACGTCTATATCTCCCGGGTCCCGATCGAAATTATTCCAGAAGATGCCCCAGGTCCATTCTCCCCGGCGCAGCGTGCGGGCGCCGAACGTCCCGAAAAGCCCCGTGCTCGACCCCCCCATCACCGTCGAGGTCATCGGTGGAGGTGAGCTGACTTGCTGGCCCTCGATCACACACACACCACCCCACAGCAGGACGACCAAGAGCGTCACCGAGCATCGCCTCACAGCACCCTCCTCTCATGTCGGCTTTGAGAGAAAGCGCAGTGGTCGCACATCGCTCACCACGCCCACTCGACGAGCGAGATCGTAAAAGAGCATGAGGCTGGATATCCCCTCCGCATCCAGGTCGTACGTGACCGACTCCTCCAGATATTGCCGGAGGAATTCCGGCGGCAGCCGCAGTGCTTCGGCATACCGCGCGATGATTCGATCTCGGAATCGAAGCCCCTCCACCTTCGCCCGCTGAAAGTCCACGCGCTGCCCCTGTCTCTGACGATCCTCCCGGACAGCCCAGAAAGCGAAGACCAGGGGTCTCCCTGTATATTCCCGCCACAGCCGCGCGTAATCGTAGATCCGAAGATCCCGGCGATGATAGCGCACCAGAAGCGCCGGATCCCCGATCAGCAGCGCCGCATCCGCGACCGAGAGCATGGCGTCCACATTCGGCGGCCAGGGGACATACTGCACGCGGCGCCCCATGAAATGTTCGAAGATGATGCGCGTCAGCGCCGCCCCCGTTCGCGAGGAGATGTCCAGCGCAACTCGGCGTACCCGCTCGATCGGCTCCCGCGACGCGAGGAAGACGCTTTGCACCTCATACCGGGAGACGACGGCGACTTCAGGGACGATCACCACGCCCGCGATCCGTTGATATTCGATGACGGGAATCAGCGCCGCATCCACCTGCCCATCCCGCAAGAGTTCCGCACATGTCGAAGGCGCCGCATGGGGGAGAAAAAGAACGGCTTCACGAAGGGAGCCGTGAAGGAAGCTATAGCACAACGGTGCTGAATTCAAATACGTCGAGGCCGCGATCACCGGCCTCTCGATCCGCTCCGCCATTCCACCTGTTCCATCTCGCTCTCAAATCCCAACCGCATGCTCGGTATACTACGGGAATGGTCCCGGTTTGGCAAGCACGGCCTGAGGGAGCTTCCCGCGCATCTCCGGCGAAGGGCTCCGCGGGGCGAGCAAGGGCCTCATGTGTCCCCCCCCTCTTCCCCCAAGAACCACGCGCCCCCTTGTTCATCGCGTCTCAACATGAGAACGCGCCCTCCGGCGCGAATGCGAAATCGCCGCCAGACCCGTTCGCCGTCCCACTCCACGGCCTCTTCCAGGATCTCCTCCACCAGAATCCACTGCCCGTCGCGCTCCACTGCCGTGGGGCGTTGCTCCCCTCGATATCCCGAATAGGTCCGAACGCGAACGGGCACGCGCGACATACGCCCCTTCTCTCGCAGGACGGCGACCCGCATGCGCCGAACTACCGGAGAAAGATGACTTCGACGAACCAGGAGAGAAGCAGCAAGATGAAATATGCCGCCAAGGGCGTCAGATCGAACAGGCCGACCGGCGGCACCAAGCGGCGCAGTGGTCTTGTGATCCGCTCAAATCCCCACCAGACGAAGCGCACAAGCCGACCGCGATAGAGGCCGATCCAGGAGAAGACGACGCCGAAGACGACGCAGATCATGGCCACCGAGAGCAGGAGCAAGAGCACATGGCCGATGAAGTACCGCGCGCCCAGACCGAGATCGCCGCGCGCGAAAAATCGCGCCGCCAGTCCAAATCCGACCACCGCGCGATACGCATCGCCGAGGAAATGCAGGCCGAACGCCAGGATGAGGATCGCCAGGATGATGAAGAGCACAGGGGCCAGATCGTACCGCGAGGAGAAGGCCAGCGGATTGCGTCGCAAGGGCATGAGCAACGGCTCACTCCATCGCCGGATCAGATAAGGGAACCACCCGAAGGGATTAAGGCGAAGGCCATCCACCACCATTCGCGCGATGACCACGCCGAGGGTGAGGACGAAAGCCCCCCAGAGTAATCCCCGAAGCGCTTCGAAAACGATGCCCACGACGCTCATGGCTGACGCTCCCCGAAGATCGCGCGTCCGATGCGGACCAAGGTCGCCCCCTCCTCGATCGCGACCTCGAAATCATGGCTCATGCCCATCGAGAGCTCACGCAGCGGTGGCTCGAACAGCTCGCGCGCGTTCAGTTCCCGCAGGCACTCGGCCAACCGACGAAAATATGGGCGAACGCGCTCGGGATCCTCGAAATAGGGCGGAATGGCCATGAGTCCCCGAACCTGCAGATGGCGCAAGGAGCGGCAGGCCTGAGCCACTTCGACCAGATGGTCCACCGGAATGCCGAACTTCGTCGGCTCTCCCGCCAGATCCACCTGCAACAGGACGGGGATCGGACGCCCCCGCTCGCCCGCCAGACGATCGAGCCGCTCGGCGAGCCGAACACTGTCCACCGAATGAATCATCTGGAAGAGTCCGACAGCCTTGCGCGCCTTATTCGACTGCAAATGCCCGACCAGATGCCAAGTGACGGGCTCCACGATCTCGGCGATCTTCCGCTCCGCCTCCTGAACGCGATTCTCGCCGAAATGGGTGAGTCCGGCCGCGATCGCCGCGCGAATGCGCGCGACCTCCACGCCTTTGGTCACGGCCACGAGCGTGATCTCTTCAGGCGAGCGACCGGCGCGTTCGGCAGCGCGGCACATTCGCTCGCGCACCTGCGCGATACGCTCAGCGACATCTTCAGACATCGCCTCGGAATATATCAAAGGCGCGACACTCGGAGCAAGCACATCCCCCCCGAGGGGCGACCGCTGCGCCCGCACGTGGCACGTCCCCGCGCGCGCTCGCCGCGCCCCTATTCTCGTTTGAGGGAAGCCAGGAAAGCGTCAATGCCTGCTTGCGCGACCAACCGATCTTGCTCCGGCGTCCCCGAGCTACAGCCGACGCC
This sequence comes from bacterium, assembly GCA_041640655.1. Classification (GTDB taxonomy): domain Bacteria; phylum Acidobacteriota; class Blastocatellia; order HR10; family HR10; genus HR10. Next base: position 3,109 of record JBEPZV010000087.1, on the reverse strand, counting down.
GCCGACGATGTGCCCATCCACGAAGATCGGCAGGCCGCCGCCGAAGATCATGAAGCGTCCCTGATTGCTGACATGAATGCCGAAGGCCGGCCCCCCCGGCTGCGCGATCTCCGCGTATTCGTGCGTCGCTTTGCGCGCTCCGGCCGCCGTGAAGGCCTTGTTGATGGCGATGTCAATGCTGGTGATCTTCGCCCCATCCATGCGGTGAAAGGCCAGCAAATTCCCCCCATCGTCCACGACGGCGATGTCCATGGGGACGCCGATCTCCTGCGCCTTGCGCTCGGCGCCCTCCAGGATGATCTTGGCGTCCTGCAACGTCAACTTCGGAACGGTGATCATCTCCGCTTCCCTCCTCCATCGCAGAGTTCGGCCGCATCGTCTCACGCGATCCGCACCCGCAGCACGCCGGATCTCGGATCGCACTGCTCGCATCTCACTCGCAGACGCGCTCCCGGCATAAGCTCTGCGTTCGTGCGCAGGGACGCGCGCAGGAACCACTCCCCAAGCTCGACCTCATACCCCTCACGGGTGCGACGGATGACGACGGCCTCTAGCTCCGTCTCCTCCGGGAGCTGCCGAATGTATTCCAGCAGCCAATACCGATGCGCCCGCTGCTCCAAAGCGCGCATCTCGCGTTCGACGGTCTCGGCCGTCGCCAGGACGTCGAGCAGCTCCTCTCGCTCATACGGGTAGGGCTCGCCGACCAGAGCCGCCCGAATCTGCCGCTGCACGACCAGATCGGCGAACCGCCGAATCGGTGAGGTCAGTTGCGTGTAAGCGCTCAGGCCAAGCCCGGCATGCGGTTGGGGAGAGAGCGAGAGCCGCGAGCGTTGGAGCCCGCGCACGGCTTGCTCTACCCGAAGGGGATCGTACTCCTGGCGCAGGCGCGCGCGCAGCTCGTCGTCCGGCGGGTGGGCAGGCGGGTCCTGCGCTCGAAAGATGATCGGGATCCCCCGCCGCGCCGCTTGCTCGGCCGCCACATGATTCATCAGGACCATCAGCTCGCTCACCAGAAATCGGGCGGGCGCCCCCGGATCGAGCTGCTTGATGTGAATGCGCCCGTCGCGCACGCGCACCTTCACTTCGGGCCGTCGCAACCAAACGGCGCCGCGCTGGAATCGCTCGTCGGCCCATCGGCGCGCCCAGCGCAGGAGCCGCCGCAAGCGCTCTCCCATCTCTCCCGCGTCCTCGGCGATCAACCGATCCGCCTCATCATAGCTGAGCCGCTGCACGACGCGGATCATGCCGGGGACAAGCGTCGCTTCCCTCACAGTCCCCTCTTCGTCAACGTCGAGCACGAGGCTGAGCGTCGGCCGCACCTCTCCCTGTCGCAAGCTCGCCAAATCGCACGCGAGCCGCTCGGGGAACATCAGCACGCGCTGTGTCGGCAAGTAAGCCGTCACGCCGCGCCGAAAAGCCTCCTGGTCGAGCACATCGCCCTTGCGCACATAGTGCGCCACATCGGCGATGTGAATCCCCACGCGCCATCCGCCATCTCCCGGCTCCAGGCTGAGGGCGTCGTCAATCTCCTCGGTCTCCTCATCATCAATCGAGATAGTCCACGCACCGATGAAATCCGCGCGATCCGATGCTCCGGCGAAAGGGATCAACCGCTCAGCCGCCTCCAGAGCCCGCGCGCGAAAGGACGTCTCCAGACCGGCGAGGATGAGGAAGGGATCGGCCGCCGCGTCCACTCGCCCCGTCTTCACCAACACCTCGTAGGCGACCTCGCGCGCCGTTCGCTCCTCATCCACCTCCGCGAGCCATCGGGCGACATCGTTCATCTGCCGGCGCAAGAGGAAATCCTCCACGCGCTCCAGGAGGCCCGCCCACTGTTCGGGGACCGCCACCGGGTCCTCGGAGGCGAGCACGGCGCGAAGCCACGCGATCGCGCGCTCCTTCTGCTCAGCGCGTTGGCGCTGCTGCGCCTCCTGATGGCGAAGTTGCTCGACCTGCTCCACAGGGCGGGGAACGAAGCGCACGCCCCGCCGTCGGAAGTAGAAGCGGTCATCCAGAAGCGCGCGCATCATCGCCGCCTGCTCGATCCCCGAAGCCGCGCCAAAATAGTGCTCAGCCAACTCCGGTAGCGCATACTCCCGCTCCTGCTCCCGCACCCCTTCCCACAACAGCTCCAGCTCAATCTCCCGGTATCGCGCTTCGATCTGCGCCCGCAGCGCCTCGACCAGATGCGGGAACTCCGCCGGTTGCGCGGGCCGCAGAGCATGCACCACATAGATCCGCGTCACCGGAACGGTTCCCTCTCGCCCACGTTCATCCAGAAGGTGCACGCGCGCTCTCCCCACCTTGAGGACGAGCCCCAACCGGGGCGTCCCTTCCTCGAGGAATTCCACGATGCGTCCCTCGTACTCCTCGATCCGGCGAACGTCCATCGGTCACGCGCCCTCCAGGGCGAGCTCGCGCAGCGTCCGCAGCGTTCCCGCCACCAGCCGCGCGAACAGTTCCACCAGCGGTTGCGTCGCCATGCGCAATCCGGAGAGCAACGCTTCGTAGTACGCCGGGGCGGCTTCGGCGGGGATGATGATAGGCGGCAACCCCGCGCGCAGCGTGTAGAGACTGGAGGCCAACCGCACCACGCGCTGATACGCGCGCTCAAACGGCTGCAGGTCCGTGAGCCGAACGTGCACCAGGGCCGCCTGCTCAATGGGATTCAATTCGGCGAAGCTCTCCGCCGTGAACCACTCCAAGGTCACACGCAGCAGATGCGGCAGCTCGTCGGGCGAGCACGGATCGTGCTCCGGATATAAGGGGTTCGCGCGATGTTGGCGCAGCAGCCCCATCCCGCCTTCGGCGCGCCCCGCACTCAGGCGCATGAGATCCATAAGCACGTCGAGCGTCAGCTCGACCGACGCCCCCTCTTCCACCTTCTCGGCAACATAGGCGCTCAAGCGTCGCACGGCGGCGGCGAAGGCCACGGCCAGAGACTCCTCTGGTGTCTCGGCCTCCCCCCCTTCAAGTACCAGATGCCGAAGGCGCTCGCGCTCCACCCGATAGCCGTCCAGGCGCATCTCCTGCGCCACTTGCTCCAGAAGCAGCCACCCGGCCAGCTCGGCGAGCCGTTCCGAAGGCAGCGGCCCCAGCGCCTCATAGG
>JBEPZV010000086.1:0-7065 GCA_041640655.1 bacterium | reverse complement strand
TGCGCGCAGGGAGGGCGGCAGAACCGGATGTCGTCTATGCGGGGCTTGAGGAGTCCACACTCGTGGGCGTGATCGTCTTCCCGCAACCGACGACCGATTATCGAGGGCAGGCGATCAAGGCGGGAGCGTATACGCTGCGCTACGCGTTGTATCCGGCCGATGGCAATCACATGGGGATCGCGCCCAATCGAGATTTCCTCTTGCTCGTCCCCGCCGATCTGGATCGAGATGTGGCGGCCCGGTATTCGTTCGAGGAGCTGGTGAAGCTGAGCGCGAAGGCAGCGGGAACGAATCATCCGGCCGGGCTCAGCCTCCGCTCGGCGGCTGGATACACGACCATCCCGACAGTTGTGGAACTGGCTTCCCGATATACGCTTCTTGTCGCCCCGGCGAAGACGGCGACCGGTGGGGAGCTGACGCTGGCGCTCATCGTCAAGGGCGTCGCCGAATTGTGAGCGATCGAGGGAGCCCGGCCTTTGGCGGAATCATCGGCCGCCCTTGAGTCGCGCGACCAGCAGCGCCAGCTCTTCGGCTTCAGCGAACATTCGAATGGCGGCCACGCCTGCCGCATGATGCGCCAGGACCGTGGGGGCATTCTCCGGCGTGATGCCCCCGATGGCGAGAACAGGGATGCGCATCCTCGCCGCGATGCGGGCGAAGGTCTCCAAGCCGAGAGGAGGGCCATAGGGTCTCTTACTCGGTGTCTCGAAGACGGGGCCAAGGACGAGAAAATCCGCTCCGCCCGCCTCCGCCGCATGCGCTTCTTCGAGCGAGTGCGTCGAGACGCCGATCAAAACCTCTGGACCGACGATCTCGCGCACGATCGCGGCGGGCAGCGACTGCGTCGTGAGGTGGACGCCATGAGCGCCGCAGGTCAACGCGACATCCGCGCGATCGTTGACGAGAAGACGCGCCGGTGTTCCCGCGATCCGCGCCACCGCCTCCTCGACGAGTGCGCAGAGCCGGCGCGTCGGTAGGTCCTTCTCGCGAATTTGGATCAGATCCACACCCGCGCGCGCCGCTTCCTCAATCAGGTCCAGGACGGATCGCGTCCTACAGAGCGTTCGGTCGGTGATGAGGTAGAGCAGTGGGGGACGGCCGAGCGCCTTCATTGCTCGCCCTTCGGAGGTGAGGGCCGGCGCCGGCCCTCTTCGATCAATCGAAGGAGGTCCCGATATCGGGAGGCCTCCCACAGGCCCAGGAGGACGTTGAGCGCACCGAGTCCGGTGACGCCCGCTCTCACCGCCGTGCTGTTGAGGGTGAGCAGGAGTTCGGCTGAGCCCGTCCGTTGCACCAGGTATGCCAGCAAGACGTTATCGCTCCAGAACGACGTCCAGGGGGCCACGATGAGGATGGCGCCCAGCTCGAAATAGACGAGGATATAGAGGATGACCGTGACCTTCGCCGACATCTCACGCCTCTTGCGCGAACGCGATTCTCAAGCCCTTCAGCTTATCACCCCGCGGCACACCGGAGCAACTCCCGAGCCGAACGATCCGCGAGGAGATCGAAAGGCCACGCGCGGTCTGCTCCAGCGCGCGTCGCCATTGCGCCGACGAGACTTCCACAGTAAACTCTCCCCACGACATCAGCCAGGAGTCGCGACGATGAGCCACGAAGAACTGGTGCGCAAGCAGAAGGAATACCTCTTTCGATGTGTCTCCACGTATTATCGGGAACCGCTCGTGATCACGCGCGGCGAAGGGATGTACGTGTGGGATGATCACGGGCGCCGGTATCTGGATTGCTTCGGCGGCGTGTTGACGATCAGCGTCGGACACGCGCATCCGAAGGTCGTCGAAGCCATCACGGACCAGGTGCGAAAGATCTCGCACACGTCTACGCTCTACATCAATGAGCCGCAGGTGCAGTTGGCGGAGAAGCTGGCCGAGCTGACACCAGGCCGGTTGCAGAAGAGCTTCTTCACCAATAGCGGCACCGAGGCCGATGAGACGGCGTTGGTCCTGGCGCGGCTGTATACAGGACGGCAGGAGATCATCGCACTGCGGCATGGCTATAGCGGCCGGTCGGCTCTGGCGATGAGCGTCAGTGGACAGGCGCCGTGGAAGCTTGGGACGCCTTATGTCGCCGGCGTCGTGCACGCCGTCGCGCCCTACTGCTATCGTTGCCCGTTCAAGCTCACCTATCCCGCGTGCGATCTGGCCTGCGCGCGCGATGTGGAGGAGGTGATTCAAACGACGACCTCCGGCCGCATCGCCGCGCTCATCGCCGAGCCGATCCTGGGCGTCGGCGGTTTCATCGTCCCACCGAAGGAGTACTTCAAGGTCGTCGTCGAGATCGTGCGCCGCTATGGTGGGATCTTCATCTGCGATGAGGTGCAAACGGGATGGGGGCGCACGGGCGAGAAGATGTTCGGGATCGAACATTGGGAGGTGGAGCCGGACATCATGACCTTCGCCAAAGGCTTGGCCAATGGGACGCCCATCGGCGCGACGATCGCCACGCCGGAGATCGCCGACGCCTACCCCTCGCTCACCTTCTCGACGTTCGGCGGCAATCCCGTCGCGTGCCGCGCGGCCCTGGCTACGATCCGGGTCATCGAGGAAGAGGAGTTGCCGAAGAACGCGCGTATTGTCGGCGATTACCTGCGCGAGCAGTTGGAGGCGCTCAAGGAGGCGTATCCGCAAGTTATTGGGGATGTGCGCGGTATGGGGTTGATGCAAGCGCTCGAATTGGTGAAAGACCCAAAGACCAAGGAGCCGAATCCCGAGGCCGTGCAACGGGTCTTCGAGGAGACGAAGCAGCGGGGCGTTCTCATCGGCCGCGGAGGACTCTACGGGAATGTGATTCGCCTCGGCCCACCGCTCATCGCCACCAAGGACCACATTGATGAACTGATCGCTGCACTCACGGCCGCCTTCGCCGTGGTGACGCGTAACGGATGAGCACGTAATTTTGCGGAGAATGACGAGTTTTTGTGCTGCTCCTACCGCTCGCGGGCGAAAGAAGATAGGGTGAGCCGGTCCTTCTGGCTCACCCCGCCCAAACTAAGGAGGTATCGTGGTGGTACGTGGTCGCCTATTGAGATTCGCAGGGGGAGAAGAAGGTTGCCTCCGCTTCATCTCGCAGGGCGTGTGGCTCCCTTAAGAGCGCTTCAGCTCCACATGCGATAGAGGGACCAGACGGTGGAACGGAGGGTTCGCTCAGTGTAAGGTCAAAGCGCCCGCCGCTTCCACAGGGGCGAAATCTCTGACGGGCTTCCCGCTATTCTTCCCGCTGTCGGGCGATTTCTCCCAAGCTCGCGATGCGGCCCGTATCTTCGCCAATCGTATATGCGGGTTCGCGATTATGGCGGGCGGCGCGAGCCGAGAGCGCGATGCGCCGCTCCTCGGGGTTGAGCCGCAGGATGCGGAAGTCCAACTCCTCGCCGATCTGAACCGCGTCTTCGGGCTTCTCGATGTGCTCGTCGGACAATTCGGAGATATGGCAGAGGCCTTCAACGCCGCCGACGTCCACGAAGGCACCGAAGCTGGCAAAGCGGACGACCTTCCCGCGGACGATGTCCCCGACGTGATGCGTGTTGAAGAACTCCTCCCAGGGATCGGGCTCCAGCTCTTTCATCGAGAGGCCCAGGCGACGAGCGGCCAGATCCAGCTCTTTGATGATCGCCTCGACCTCCTGGCCTTTCTTCAGCACCTCCGAGGGATGCTTCACACGCCGACGCGAAATATCGGAGACATGGACCAAGCCTTCGATTCCCTTCTCGACCTCGACGAAGGCGCCGAAGTCGGTGATCCCGCGCACGCGGCCGCGCACACGCGCGCCGATGGAGTGCGTCTCCGCGAAGAGACGCCAGGGATCCGGCTGCAGTTGCCGCAGGCTCAAGCTCAGCCGCCGATTCTGCGCATCCACCTGCAGGACTTCCACGAGGACTTCGTCTCCCGGGCTGACGTACTTCGAGGGATGTTTCGGACGCTTCTCCCATGTCAGCTCAGAGGCGTGGATCAGTCCCTCAATCCCCTCCTCGACTTCCACGAAGGCACCGTAGTCGGTGACGCGCGTGACCTTCCCCTTGACGCGCGAGCCCGGCGGCAGTCGCTCGGCGAGCGTGTCCCAGGGATTCGGCCAGAGCTGTTTATAGCCGAGGTTGATGCGGCCCGTCTCGCGGTCAATTTTGAGGATCTTCACCTGGATGACCTCTCCGACGGTGAGGACCTCCTTCGGATGGGCGATCTTCTTCCACGAGATATCCGTGATGTGGAGGAGGCCATCAATCCCCCCGATGTCCACGAAGGCACCGTAGTCGGCCAGGCTCTTGACGCGCCCTTCCACGATGTAGCCTTCCTCAAGTTGGCTGAGGATCTGGGCGCGACGTCGCGCTTCTTCCTCTTCGAGGAGGGCACGACGAGAGAGGACGATGTTCTGCTGTCGTCGGTTGACCTTGATGACCCGGGCTTCGATCTCGCGCCCTTTCCAGGCCTCGAGGTTTCGCACCTGGCGCAGGTCCACCTGGCTCGCGGGGAGAAAGGCCTCCACGCCGCCCAGATTCACTTTCAATCCGCCTTTGATGCGTTCGGTGATGCGCCCGGTGATCGGCGCGCCCGTCTTGAACGCGCGATCAATCGCCGCCCACACCAGCTTGCGCTGCGCTTCGGCATAGGAGAGCTTCACATACCCATCCGGGCTCTCGAGATGCTTCACGATGACCGGGATCTCGTCGCCGATGGTGATCTCCTTCAGACTGATCTGCAGCTCTTCGGTGGGGATGACGCCTTCGGTCTTGTAGCCGATGTCAATCACGGTCAGGTCCTCGCCGATCGCGAGCACCTTGCCCGTGAGCATCTGGCCGACCGCCAGGGTCGTCGTCGTTTGTTCATCCAAAGAGCCCAAGAGGTCTCCGAAGCTCTCGCTGGTGGGGATCGCTTCGGGTTCAGTCGGCGCCGGAGATACGCCCAGGGATTGGGCCTCGGTCACCGGTTGCTCCAGATTATTCACATCCATCGCGTTCGTCCCTCGCTCGTCGTCGTTGCGCGCATTGATGCCCATGGGATGGCTGACAATGCGAGTGCAAAATCTACTATCTCGGTTTCGGCTTTGTCAAGCGACGTGGGGCGCCATGCCGGCGGTTCACCGGGGCGCCGCTTCGGCCGAGGCGCTCATCTCACGCGCGACGTCTTCGAAGCGCGCCAGAGAGGCTCCGGCTTCCACCATCTCCCGCAGGGCTCGTTCGGAATCGCCCGGTGTGAGGTCCACGCCACGAATCGCGTCTTCGAGGACGGTCACGTGAAATCCCAAGCGCCGCGCATCCAGGACCGTATGGCGCACGCAGTAATCGGTGGCCACCCCGCCGATGTAGAGGTGCTCAATCCCGCGCCGCTTCAACTCCTCGGCGAACTCAACGCCGTCGGCCGTTCGACCCTGAAAGCCGGAATAGCTGTCTTCGTTCGGATCCATCCCCTTGGAGATGATGATCGTCTCCGGGGTGAGCTTCAGGTCGGGATGGAACTCAGCGCCCCGCGTGCCTTGCACGCAGTGAGGAGGCCACAGGCCTCCGTAGGCCTGGAAATGTCGCGTCCGCTCCGGGTGCCAGTCTCGCGTCGCGTAGATCGGCAGACCCGCGCGGTGAAACAGCTCAATATATCGGTTGAGGACAGGGATGATCCGATCTCCTTCCGGGACGGCGAGGGATCCGCCCGGCAGGAAGTCGTTCTGCACATCGACGAGGATGAGCGCCCGTTTGGCCGACATGGTGACACCTCCTTTCTCAAATCCCACCTCGCTTGCGCCCAATGCTCATTGTACGCCCCGAGGAGGTGACGTGTCCATCCGAGACTCAGGTCCGATCGGAGGAGGGCGCTTCCGAGGACCGGTCGAACCGCGCGCGGATGTAACCGTCCAGGATACGGAGGAAGTCGGCCACGAGAGTCGGGCCCTTCAGCGTCGCCACCAATTGTCCATCGGCGAAGACCGGGGCTTTCGGCTCTTCGCCCGCGCCCGGGAGCGAGATCCCGATATCCGCATGCTTGGATTCGCCCGGACCATTGACGACGCAGCCCATGACGGCGATGCGGAGGTTCTCCACGCCCGGATAGCGCTGGCGCCATTCGGGCATCATCCGGTGGATGTACGCTTGAACCTCGGCGGCCATCTCCTGGAAGAAGGTGCTCGTGGTGCGCCCACAGCCGGGGCAGGCGGAGACCTGCGGCGCGAAGTGGCGCAGGCCGAGCGATTGCAAGATCTGTTGCGCGATCTGAACCTCCTCGCACCGATCGCCGCCAGGCGCCGGCGTCACGCTCACGCGGATCGTGTCCCCGATTCCCTCATCGAGGAGGATGCCGAGCGCCACGGCCGACGCCACAATGCCTTTGATCCCCATCCCCGCTTCGGTCAGACCGATGTGCAGAGGATAGTCGCAGCGGGCGGCGAGCTGACGATTCGTCTCGATCAGATCCGGGACATCGGACGTCTTGACGCTCAGAATGATGCGGTCGTGCGGCATCCCGTAGGCCTCCGCGCGCGCGGCGGATTCCAATGCGCTGCGAATCATGGCTTCGCGCACGACAGCGCGCGCATCCTGAGGGTCAGGACGTCGCGCGTTCTCATCCATGAGCCGTGTGAGCAGCGCCTGATCGAGCGAGCCCCAGTTCACGCCAATGCGAATCGGCTTCTCATATTCGAGGGCGATCTCGATCATGCGGCGGAAATTCTCGTCCTGGTGGCGACCGACGCCCACGTTCCCGGGATTGATGCGGTACTTGTCCAGAGCGCGCGCGCATTCGCGATAGTGCGCCAGCAGAAGATGCCCGTTATAATGGAAATCGCCGATGATAGGGACCCGGACGCCGCGATCGCGCACGCGCGCGATGATCTCCGGAACGGCCCGCGCGGCCGCTTCCGTGTTGACGGTGATGCGCACTAATTCCGACCCCGCCCGCGCGAGTGCGAGGATTTGTTCAACCGTCGCCAGCACATCCGCTGTATCCGTGTTCGTCATGGATTGCACGGCGATGGGATGATCGCCCCCGATCATGACTCCCCCGACGTTGACGACGACCGAACGACGTCGCATGCGCTTGCGCTCTTCCATAGGCGATTTCATTCTAC
>JBEPZV010000085.1:0-7070 GCA_041640655.1 bacterium | reverse complement strand
GCATTGAAGAGCTGGACGATCGCCATGCCCGTGATGTGCTCTTGCAGGAAGGCATTGATGCGCGCGATGCGCGTGCGCACCTCGCGATAGGCGCGACGCGCATTCGTCTTGAACCACACGGTCAGGGCGACCAAAAGCGGGAGGACCAGCAGGGCGACCAGTGCCAACCGCCAGTTCAGGTAAAACATGAGACCGACGATCCCCACCAGCAGGAACACATCCTGCACGAGAGCGACGACACCGGCGGTGAACAGCTCGTTCAGCGCATCCACGTCCGTCGTCAGGCGCGTCATCAATCGGCCGACCGGATTGCGATCGTAAAAGCGGATGTCCACGCGCTGCAGGTGATCGAAGATCTGCGCGCGCAGGTCGAACATGAGGCGCTGCCCGAGCGACTGCACGAGCACCGCCTGTCCATAGGTGAGCGCGAAGAGCGCGAACAACGACAGCAGAAAGAGCCCGCCGATCAGATGAAGTCCTTCGCGCGGCGAGAGCGACCATCCGAGGGCCTGCAGCGCGCGTTCGGCCAGCGCAGCGACGGGACTCACCGCCGGGCGCGGATGAATGAACAAATCCACGGCGATGACCGTCAGAGCCGGTCCGGCCAGTTGGACGAGCGAAGCGAGGACGATGAGGACGACGGCCACACCGAGCGTGCGCCGATGCGGTCGCAGATAGCCGAAGAGCCGTCGCATCAACCGGGCATCGTACGCTCGACCGAGAACCTCCTCCTCGTGAACGACCTCCATACGCGCGCTCGAAGCGATGAGGGTACCAGTGGCCTCGGGAGAGCGTCAAGCGCGCGGCGCGCTCACGCCGACAGCTCGCCTTCGCATGATGGCTGAGAAGAGGATGAGGCTTGGGATCTCTAGCACCGGCTCGACCAATTGACTGAGAGCGATGATCGGATGTTCAGGAAAGAGCACGACGGCCAAGGGCAACACCAGCGGCGAATTTCGCGCCATCGCCGTGCACGCCAGAGCGAGCGCTCGCTCGCGCGGGAAGCGCAGGCCGCGCGCTACCCCCCAGGAGAGCGCGAGCGCCAGGACATAGAACAGAACGAGCGGCGGCGCCAGGCGCAGTAAGAGCATCGGGTGCTCCAGCACGAGGTGTCCATGGCTGACGAACATCGCCCCGACGACCAGCGCGAGCGCAGCGAAGCCGATGCGTCCCAGCTCCGGTCTCTCCCCCCACTGCTGGCGAACGATCTGCGCCGCGACGCCCGGCAGTCCCACATACACGAACAGCGCCCGCCCGATCTCTCCCATGTCCACCGGAACCCATGCCGCCGTGAAGAGCCAGAGATAAACGGGCAAGAGCGCCACTTGCAGGATCAGATTCCAGGGCAACACGGCGAGGTTGCGCGCCACATCCCCGCCGACCAGATGCGTGAAGATCAGGTACCAATCCGTGCACGGCGTCAGCAACGCCAGGAACAGTCCGACGCGCAATTCCGGCGCGTCGGGCAGCAAGAGGCCACCGAGCGCGGCGGCGAGCACAGGGGTGCTCCCGAAATTCAGTCCGATGACGGCGAGCACATAGCGCCGATCGCGCGCGGCTTCGCGCAGCCGCTCCAGAGGAATGCGCGCGAAGACCGTGAAGAGCACCAGGGCCAGAAGCGGTGTGAGGGCACGCTCGGCGATGGGGATCACGACGGGCCATCGAGCGGAGAGAGACATCCCCAGGGCAGCCGCTCCCAGGAGAGCCGCCGGCTCCCTCACATCCCACCAGAGCGACGATCGCCCCATCGTGTCCTCCTCGCCTGCGGCCACGCCCCAGATTCTACGAAGGGCGCACAGACGGTATCAAGCGAAGCCTCCCTCGCGCTCCACCACCCCGTGAGCCGGGAGAGTGCGGCTATAGCCCTCTCGATCGCGGACGAGTATAATCCTTCCCCGATCCGATGGCGGGAGATCAAGGCGGAGGAGAGCGATGAATCGCCAACCGGCCGAGCGCTGCGCGCACCTCGGGTTCTCCGAGATCGCGCGAATTCGGAACCGCCTTCTGGAACTCGGTCCCGACGTGCGTCTTCATGCCCTTCACGGCGGCGAACCGCTCTTTGAGACGCCAGCCTTCATCACGGAGGCCGCCGTCCGCGCTCTGCGCGAGCATCGCACGCGCTATGCGCCATCGAGCGGCATCCCGGAATTGCGCGCGGCGATCGTCGAGAAGGTGCGTCGGAAAAATCGGATTCCCGCTGAGGCCGATCATGCGATCGTCACCAGCGGCGGGCTCCACGGCCTGCTCGTCGCCTTCCTGGCCACGGTGAATCCGGGTGACGAGGTCCTCATCTTCTCCCCGTACTGGACGCCGATGAAGGACCTGGCGGCGCTGGCGGGCGGCCGGCTGCGACTCATCCCGTGGACCGAAGCTCGACACACGGGCTTTCGCTCGGCGCTCGAGCGTCACGCCACGCCGCACAGCCGCGTCCTTCTGGTGAACACGCCGGCGAATCCGACGGGTACGGTCCTCACCGCTGACGAGCTCCGGGAGATCGCGGAATTCGCCGGCGAGCGCGACCTGGTGGTGATCTCCGATGAGGCCTACGAGGACCTCACCTTTGAGACCCCGCATGTCTCGATCGCCTCGCTGCCGGGGATGTTCGAGCGGACGCTCAGCATCTTCACCCTCTCCAAATCCTACGCCATGACGGGATGGCGCGTGGGCTACATCGTCGCTCCGGAGCCGTGGATGAGCGCGCTCCGAAAGCTCGTCCTCAACACGATCAACGTCGTGAGCACGCCGATGCAATGGGCTGCCGTCGCTGCGCTCACCGAGGGCGAGGCCTTCATCGAACAGGCGCGCGCGGTGTATCGTCAGCGACGCGATCGGCTCGTCGGCGGACTTCGCGCGCTCGGCTTCGCGTGCGAGCCGCCACAGGGGACGTTCTACGCGTTCCCGAACGTGGAACGCGTCCTCGGACCGAAAAGCTGGGACGCCTTCGATCTGCTCCTCAAGCGCGCGGGTGTCTCCACAGTCCCCGGCGTCGTCTTCGGCCCGCATGGGGAGGGCCATCTGCGGTTCACGTTCTCGGTCCCCCTGGAGACGATCGAAGCGGCCGTGGACGCGATGCGCAAGGTGTTGTGAACGACGCGGCGTTCACTCCGAAGGCCAGCGCCATGCGACGAGGACTTCGGCGATCTGATCCAGAGCCCACGCCGCTTCCGATTCCGTGATGACATAGGGCGGCATGAAGTAGAGCACGTTCCCGAGCGGACGTAGCAGGAGCCCGCGACGCAGGAACTCGGCAGCGAGCATCGGCCCGACGCGATCCAGATACCCCTCGGCCGATTTCGTCCGTTTGTCGCGGACCAGCTCCACGATTCCCACACCGCCGATGACGCGCACATCGCCCACGTGCGGGAGGTCGCGCAACGGCTCCAAACGCGCGCGCAGCTGCCGCTCCAGCGCCGCGATGCGCGCGAGCGTCCCCTCTGTGCGAAAGATCTCCAAGCTGGCGATGGCCACGGCGCACGCCAGAGGATTGGCCGTGTACGAATGGCCGTGGAAGAACGTCTTGCGCCGATCCTCGCTGAGAAAGGCCTCGTAAACGTCTTCAGTCGTCGCCGTCACGCCGAGAGGGAGATACCCTCCGGTGATGGCCTTCGACAGACACAGGATATCCGGTCGCACGCCCGCATGCTCGCACGCGAACATGCGCCCCGTTCGTCCGAATCCGGTCAGGACCTCATCGGCGATGAGCAGCGTGCCGAAGCGATCGCACAATTGTCGCACGCCGGCCAGGAATTCGGCGGGCCAGACGATCATCCCCCCCGCACCCTGCAGCATCGGCTCGACGATCACAGCGGCGACGCGCTCCCCCTCCTCCTGTAAAATGCGCTCCAGATCGTTCAGGCACGCGATCTGACAGCTCGGGCGCGTCAATCCGAGCGGACATCGGTAGCAATAGGGCGCATGCGCCCGCCGCACCGGGAACAGCCACGGCGCGAACGGTTCGGTGAAGATCGAGGCTTCGCTCACGGACATGGCGCCGAAGGTGTCGCCGTGATAGGCGTGGTGCAACGCGACGAATACGCGCCGTTGCGAGTCGCCTTGATTCCACCAGTACTGAGCGGCCATCTTGAGCGCCACTTCGACCGCCGTCGAGCCATTATCGGAATAGAAGATGCGCGTGAGCCCGGCAGGCAGAAGGGCCACAAGCTGCTCAGCCAGTTCGATCGCGGGCCGATGCGTGCACCCGGCGAACAGGACGTGCTCCAACTCCCGCGCCTGTCGCGCGAGCGCCTCGTTGAGCTTCGGATGGCTGTGCCCGTGAATGTTCACCCACCAGGAGGAGATCCCGTCGAGCACGCGCCGCCCATCGTCGGTATAGAGATACACCCCCTCGCCGCGCACGATCGGCAGCGGGGGCGGCGCCGTTCGCATCTGCGTATACGGATGCCAGAGATGTCGGCGATCGCGCGTGAGGAGATCGCTCATGACCACAACTCCCGAAGTCGCCCGTGCGGGTCCAACTCCTCTTCCGCCCATGCGCGCAGCGCTTCCACCGCGAGCGGCTCGAAGACCGGCAGCTCGCCGAGCACAATGACATCGCCATACGCTTCGATCGCCCGGCGGTTCTCTCGATCCGGAGGGCCGACCATCACGACACCGGCCACGCGCAGGGAGCGGCGCCGCACGGCCTCCACCGTGAGCAACGTGTGATTGATCGTTCCCAAAGTCGAGCGCGCGACGATGAGGACCGGGAGCTGGAGTGCGCGCATGAGATCCACCATCAGCTCCGTCTCATTGAGAGGGACGAGCACGCCGCCCGCGCCCTCGACGATCCACCTGACGTCAGAGGGCGCCTCCTCCCAGAGCGTCCGCAGCGTGGCCACCGCGATGCGCTCCCCCGCCCATCGCGCGGCCAGGTGGGGCGAGACCGGACGCGGCAACCGCACGCCGCGATCGAAGATCTCGCGCTCGGCGCACGCCCCCAGAGCGCGCACCGTCGCCGTGTCATCATCCTGTTCGATCCCCGTCTGCACGGGCTTCCAGTAGCAGAGCGACGCCTCGCGCCGATAGCGATGAAAGAGCGCCGCCGAGACGACGGTCTTCCCGACATTCGTGTCCGTCCCTGTGACGAAGATGCCCCGCCTCCTCATCTCCCCCTCCCGTGCGGGAACTCCCGCAAGATTCGGGCCAGTGCGGCGGCGAACCGTTGGGCGATGGCCTCATCCGCATGCACGTTGACGGAGATGCGCAGCCGCGCCGTCCCCGGCGGGACCGTCGGCGGACGAATCGCGCGGACGTCAAAGCCCTCTCGCTGCAGAGCAGCGGCCACGGCCATGGCGCGCGCGCTCTCGCCGAGGATCACGGGAATGATCTGCGTGTCCTCATCGGGAACGGCGACGCCCGCTTCGGCCAAAGCGGCGCGAAACCGATGCGCGTTCTCCCGCACGCGCGCGCGCCGCTCGGGCTCTTCCTCAAGAAGCGTCAAGGCCTCATCGAGCGCGGCCAGCAGCGCGGGCGGCGGCGCCGTGGAGAAGACGAACGGACGCGCTCGCTGCACCAGATACTCGATCGCCCACGTGGGTCCGGCCACGAAGGCGCCGCAGACGCCGAGCGCCTTCCCCGCCGTGTTGATCGAGAGGAAGACCTCGTCGGCGACGCCCAGCTCCTCGATCAACCCGCTCCCGCGCGCGCCATAGAGGCCGACGGCATGGGCCTCGTCCACGATCAGCGCCGTCTGCGTCTCGCGACAGAGCGCCGCGTATTCGCGCAGCGGCGCGCGATCCCCATCCATGCTGAAGAGCGATTCGGTGACGAGGAACTTTTGTCCGGCGCCGACCTCCTCCCGCAGCAGCCGCGCCAGCGTGGCCACATCCCGATGAGGGAAGATGACGCGGCGCGCGCGCGTCAGGCGCATGCCATCAATGAGGCTGGCGTGATTCCGCTCATCCGAGAAGACGACATCCTCGGGCTCCAGGAACGTCGTCAGGACGCCGAGATTCGCCGCATATCCGCTCGCGAAGTAAAGGGCGGCTTCTGTCCCCTTGAAGGCGGCGAACCGTCGTTCGACTTCGGTGAAGATCTCGCGATGACCGCGCAGCAGGCGCGAGGCCGTCGCCCCGCATCCGTAGAGGCGCGCGGCCTCCACCAGCCGGTGCACCAGACGCGGGTGTGTCGCCAATCCCAGGTAGTCGTTGGAGGAGAGATCAATCCCCGAGGGCGGATGGAGCATGCGTCTGAGCCCCGCAGCCTCCCATTCGGCCAGCCGCGCCCTCACGCGCCGATGCAAGGCCTCAAGAGATGCCATCCCCATCTCGCGAGGCGAGATCACGCAACCGCATCCCCAGACGGGCCAGCAGCGCGCGATCCCGATCCGGGGGCGAATTCGGCGTCGTGAGCAACCGCTCGCCGATGAAGATCGAATTCGCCCCCGCGAGCAGACAGAGCGCTTGCGCTTCATCCGAGAGCGAGAGCCGCCCGGCACTCAATCGGACCAGAGACGCCGGCATCAGGATGCGCGCGGTGGCGATCATGCGCACCAGCTCGAACACATCCACCGGAGGCGCCTCGGCCAGCGGCGTCCCCACCACGCGCACGAGCAGATTGATGGGGACGCTCTCCGGATGCGGCCGCTGCGTGGCCAATTGCTCCAGCAACCGATACCGATCCCATCGGCTCTCCCCCAGGCCGATGATCCCACCGCAGCAGACGCGAATCCCGGCGCGCCGCACCCGCTCGAGCGTCGCCAATCGGTCCCGATATGTGCGCGTCGTGATGATCCGTCCGTAATATTCCGGCGAGGTGTCGAGATTGTGGTTGTACGCCGTCAATCCGGCCGCCGCCAGCGCGCGCGCCTGCTCCTCGGTGAGCATCCCCAGCGTGCAACACACTTCCAGACCGAGCGCGCGCACCCGCCGCACCATCTCGAGCACGCGCGCGAAGGTCGGCCCCGAGGGGACCTCGCGCCAGGCCGCCCCCATGCAGAAGCGCGTCGCCCCCTGCGCCCGCGCCATCCGGGCCGCCGCGACGACCTCCTCCACCGACAGCAGCTCCGTGCGCACAATCCCCGTGCGATAGTGCGCCGACTGCGGACAATAGGCGCAGTCCTCCGGACACCC
>JBEPZV010000084.1:0-7078 GCA_041640655.1 bacterium | reverse complement strand
GCTGAGGACGATGGCGACGGCCCGCACGTACAACCGATGCTCCTCGGCCAGGATGCGCGCCGAGAGCGTCTCGACCGTATCGTCATCGTAGACCGGAACGACCGCCTGCAAGATGATCGGCCCGTGATCCATCTCCTCGTCCACAAAATGCACGGTGCAGCCGGAGAACTTGACGCCATATTCGAGCGCCTGGCGTTGCGCCTCCAGGCCGGGGAACGCGGGCAGCAGCGAGGGATGAATGTTCAGGACGCGCCCGGGGAACTCGCGGAGGAAGTAGGGACTCAGCAATCGCATGTATCCGGCCAGGCAGACCAGCTCGACCTGACGCCGCTTCAATTCGGCCACGATGAGCCGCTCGTGCTCCTCGCGGCTCAATCCCTTATGGCTGATGACCAGCGCCTCCACGCCGTGCGCCCGCGCTTTCTCCAGTCCCGGCGCGCCTTCAACATTGCTGATGACGACGGCGACCTCCGCCGCCAACTCCCCGCGCTCGGTCGCCTCGATCAGGGCGAGCATGTTCGATCCGCGACCGGAGATCAAGATGCCGATCTTCTTCTTGTCGCCCATCCCCCTCGGGCCTCCGAATTCAGGAAGAGCGGATGGTGACGCCGCGCTCCCCGGACGTGACGCGCCCGATCACGTACCCCGGCTCCTCCACGCGACGGAGGTAGTCGAGGACCGCGGGGACATCCATCGCCGCGACGATCACCATCATGCCGATCCCCATGTTGAACGTGCGATACATCTCCGGCGGCTCAAGGTTCCCCAAACGCTGCAGGAGACGAAACACGGGGAGGATCGGCCATTGCCCCTCCCGGATTTCCACCGCACAGCCTTCCGGCAGAAGGCGGGGGATGTTCTCCAGAAAGCCTCCCCCCGTGATGTGCACCAGGCCCTTCACGATCCCCTTCTCCACGAGGCCGATCAGCACGGGGAGATAATTCCGATGCGGCTTGAGCAATTCATCACCGACGGTTCCCCCCAGCTCCTCCACATAGGTATCGAGCGTCCATCCGGCGACCTCGAAGAAGAGCTTCCGGGCCAAGCTATAGCCATTCGTGTGCAGGCCGGATGAGGCGAGGCCGATGACCACATCCCCGGGCTCAATGCGCCGACCATCGAGCAACCGCGCGCGTTCGACCACACCGACGATGAAGCCCACCAGATCATATTCGCCCGGCGCGTAGACGCCGGGCATCTCCGCCGTCTCTCCCCCCACGAGCGCGCATCCGGACTCGCGACATCCGCGCGCGAGCCCCTCGACGATCTCCGCGACCACCTCCGGCACCAACGTCCCCATGGCGATGTAATCGAGGAAGAAGAGCGGCCGCGCCCCATGCACGAGGATGTCGTTCACACAGTGCGCGACCACATCATAGCCGACCGTCTGATGCCGTCCGGCCAGAGCCGCGACCTTCAGCTTCGTCCCCACGCCGTCCACGCTGGAGACCAAGACGGGATCGCGATACGCGGAGAAATCCGGACGAAAGAGCGCGCCGAATCCCCCAATGTCCCCCAAGACCTCCGGGGTGAATGTCGTCCGGGCGAGCCGCTTGATGGCGTCTTTCGCCGCGCGGGCTGCCTCTCGATCCACACCCGCTTCGCGATAGGTGAGGCGTCGCATGGCGAGAAACCTTAACACATCGGCGCTCCACTCGCCAAGGCGCGCCCTTCAGCCCCCCGCGATTGCGCTGCCTCTCAGATGGTGCTATACTCTCGCTCGGTCATAACCGTTGCGGGTTTTGAGTGGCCGAGGTCGCGGCTCATGACCCTCGACAGGTTATGAGCCGATTTTTCTTTGACGCTCCGGGAGCGTCGAGAGCAAAGGAGACGTGAGAGGATGAGTCAACGAGCCGAGAGAGGCAGTATCGTTCGCGTCCACTACACGGGGCGCTTGCGCGATGGATCCATCTTCGACTCCTCGGAAGGGGGCGAGCCCCTGGAGTTCGTCGTCGGCGCGGGCATGGTGATCCCGGGCTTCGAGCGAGCCGTCATCGGCATGCAGGTGGGCGAGAAGAAGACCGTCGAGATTCCTCCCGAGGAAGCCTACGGGGCCTACATTGAGGAGTTCGTCAAAGAGGTCCCGCGTTCGGAACTGCACGTGGACTTCGAGCTGGTGGAGGGGATGACGCTCGAGCTGCATACGGAGTCCGGGAGAGTGATCCCCATCACCGTGGCGAAGCTCACCGAGGAGACGGTGACGCTCGATGCGAATCACCCCCTGGCCGGGCAAACGCTCATCTTCGATATTGAGCTGGTCTCGATCGCGTGAAGGGCGCGCGGCCCTGACGGGCCGCTTCGCGAACACGCGCGCGCCGGAGGGATGCTTGCGGGCGGCTCTCCGTGCGCGTGCCCATCCCCTCGGTGTGCCGGAGAGGGGAGGGTCTTATCCTGTGAGCGTTCGCGCGCGGAAGTGATCGTACCCGCGCGGCAGAAGCCGCTCTCGATGCCCGGCGCGCTCCAGATACACCTGACCGGCTTCTCCCGTCGTGCGCCCAATGCACGTCACTGGGAGATCGGGGAAGCGCGCCCTCGCCTCCTCGAGCCGAACGGCCTCCTCCTCTCTCAGGGTGAAGAGCAACTCATAATCTTCCCCCCCATGCAGAGCCAGCTCCAGAGGATCGGCGCCGAAGTCCATCGCCTCCGCGACGATCGGAAGGGCTTCGGCAGAGATCACCGCCCCCACACGGCTCTCCTCGCAGAGGTGGAGAAGGTCCTGCGAGAGGCCATCGCTCAGATCAATCATGGCGCGGGCCAGGCCCGCTTCGGCCAGATAGCGACCGAGGGACACTCGCGGCTCCGGCGCCAGATGCGCCAGGATCGGCCGCCGCGCGCGCTCGCAGAGCTGGTCACTCAGCCGATACCCCTCGCTCAGCAGCCTCAGCCCCAAAGCCGAGAGGCCGAGCTGCCCCGTGACGCAGATCAATTCTCCCGGCATCGCCCCATCGCGGCGCACGGCCCGATGCGCCGCACATTCGCCGATGAGCGTCACCGTGATGGCGAGACCGGAGGGCGAGGCCGCGAGATTCCCCCCGATGAGGACCGTCGCATATCGGTCGGCAGCCGCGAGGATCCCCGCCAGGAAGTCCTCCAAATACGCCTCCTCCAAATCCCCCGGCACGGCGAGCGAGAGCACGAAGAAGCGGGGCTGCCCCCCCATGGCCGCGATGTCGCTCAGATTCACGGCGAGCGCCTTCTGCCCGAGCAGATGCGCCGGCGCGTACTCGCGCCGAAAGTGAACGCCTTCGATCAAGGCGTCCGTCGTCACCAGCCACCACTTCCCCGGAGAACGCTTCAGAATCGCCGCATCATCGCCGATCCCCACGACCAGCTCGGGAGCGAAGCGACGCGCGCTCTCCCGAATCCTCCGAATCCACTCGAATTCACCCCTCATGGGAGACCCCATCCGCGCGCTCTCGTCGCAGAGAGGAATCCAGCGGGATCTTGTACTTCTCCAACTTGCGATAGAGCGTGCGCCGATCAATGCCGAGAATCTCCGCCGCCCGCGTGTGATTCCCCCCCGTCTCCTCGAGGATGCGCAGGATATGCCGCTTCTCCACCTCCTGCAGCGTGCGCAGCCCGCACTCCGGAGGCGCCCACCGCTCCGTCGGCGCGATCCCGCTGATGTGCGGGGGGAGATCGCGAATCGTGAGCACCGGCTCCGTACTCATGGTGAGCGCATACTCGACGGCGTTCTGCAATTCGCGCACGTTCCCCGGCCAGGAATAGCTCATGAGCAGCCGCATGGCTTCGGTCGAGAATCGGCGCACCGGCTGATTGTTCTCCCGCGCGTACTGCTGCAGGAAATGTTCGACCAACAGCGGGATGTCCTCGCGCCGCTCCCGCAGCTCGGGCAGATAGAGCGTGACGACGTTGAGCCGATAGTAGAGGTCCTCGCGAAATTCCCCGCGCCGCACGGCGGCCTCCAGGTCCTGATTCGTGGCCGCGATGATCCGCACATCCACGGGGATGTTCTCCCGTCCCCCCACGCGACGGATCACCCGCTCCTGCAACACCCGCAAGAGCTTCACCTGCAGCTCCGGCTTCAGGGCCTCCACTTCGTCCAGAAAGAGCGTGCCCCCGTGCGCGACCTCGAACAATCCGGGCCGCGACTCCGTGGCCCCGGTGAAGGCGCCGCGCACATAGCCGAACAGCTCGCTCTCCAGCAGCTCCTCCGGCAGCGCGCCGCAGTTGATGTCCACAAACGGCCCCTTCGCGCGCGGACTGTTGTAGTGAATGGCGCGAGCGACCAGCTCCTTCCCCGTCCCCGTGCGCCCCACGATCAACACGGTGGCCGAAGACCGCGCCACGCGCTCCAGGACCTTGAACAGTTCCTGCATCGGCTTGCTCTTGCCGATGATGTTGCCGAAGCGATAGCGCTCGGTGAGTTGCTGCTGCAGATCGGCCACGCGCGTCTCCAGCCGTCGCCGCTCCAGGGCGCGCTCGATCCGCATCCTCACATCCTCAAGCTGCAGCGGCTTGCTCAGGTAATCATCCGCGCCCATGCGCACGGCCTCCACCGCCGAATCAATCGAGCTGAAGGCCGTCATCATGAGAACGATCGTCGCCGGAAACGCGCGCTTGATCTCCTGCAGCAGTTCGATCCCCGAGCGATCCGGGAGCCGAATGTCGCTCAGGACGATGTCGAAGACGCGCTCGAGCATCGCCTCCAGCGCCGTCCGGGCATCCGCCGCCGTCTGGACCTCAAATCCCTGCTTGCGCAAAAAGCGCGCGAGCACCTCGGCCAGCTGCACGTCATCCTCGACGATGAGGACGCTCAAGCGCTCCATAACTTCACCCGGAAAGTGTGCTCGAGTCCTCCGCCCGCGCGCAAGGCGCGCGCTCGGTCACGCTCCCGGGATCCTCGACGCGGATCGGCTCCGCGCGCAGCGGCAATCGCACGCGGAAGCGCGTCCCCCTCCCCGGCGCACTCTCCACCTCGATCGTCCCCTCGTGCGCCTCGACGATCTGACGCGCGATGGCCAGCCCCAATCCCGTGCCCCCTCGATCCGCCCGCGTGGTGAAGAAGAAATCGAAGATGCGCGGGAGATACTCCGGCGGGATGCCGACGCCCGTATCCTCGACCGTGATCTGCACCTGCTTCGGCGCGCCCGAGAGCACTTCCGTGCGCACGCGCACACGTCCGCCCTCCGGCATCGCGTGAAGAGCATTCGTGAGGAGATTGAGCAAGACCTGCTGGAGCTGATGCCGATCGGCCCAAATCGGCGGCAGCCCCGGCTCCAGATCCGCGACGACTTCGATCCGGGCCGCGCGAAAGCTGTACCGCAGCAGCGCGAGCGTCTCCTCAACGAGCGCGTTCACGTCCAGCTCGCGAAAGGCGGGCGGCGCTTGACGGACGAAATCCAGAAGCTGGCGCAACATCTCCGTGAGGCGCCGCGCCTGCGCCACGATGCTCCGCAAATCCGACGCCATGGGGCTCTCCGACGGCACATCCAACAATAACGCCTCCGCAATATTGGCGATGATCGAAAGCGGTGTGGCCGCCTCATGCGCGATGCCGGAGACGATCTGTCCCGCCAGGACCATGCGCTCGGCATGTCGCGCCTGCCGCTGCAGATGCCGCTCCACGGTGACATCCCGAAAGATGTGCACCAGCCCCAAGACCTCTCCGCGCACCGATCGCACCGGCGTGATGAGGACGCGAAACGTGCGTCCCGTCGCGGCCTCCACCACTTCCTCCTCCTGCGCCCGTCCGGTGGCCACAACCCGCTCATGCGGGCACGGCCCCGATCGCCCCAACCGCTCCCACAACAGACGACAGGATTGACCCGGCCAGTGCTCGCGCGGGAGGCCGAAAAATCGCGCGAGCGCTTCATTGGCCTGTTCAATGATCCCCTCGGGCGTCGTCAGCACCAGACCATCCGCGATGGCATTGAACGTCGCCTCCCATTGCGCGCGCGCCGCTCGCACATCTTCGAGCAGATGCTCTTGCCCCGAGAGCGCTCGCTCCAGCAGCTCCGTCTGCTCGGCGATCCGCTCCTCAAGCAACCGCTTCAGGCGCGCGCTCACCGCCGCCCACACCCGCACGCGACACGCCCATTCCGCCTCATCATCTGCCGGAAGGACGTCATCGGCCCTCGTCTCCCACGCCAGCAGCTCGCTCCCCCCATCAAGGAGGATGGGGAGAAGAGCCGTCGGCTCGTGCTCCCGCACGCGGGCGATCCAGGATCGGAGGCGTTCGATCGGCGCGCGCGCTCCGATGAGGACAAGGCGCGCCTCGGGCAGTGGCGCATGGGGCTTCGCCTCGATCTCCCATCGAAGGGCCGAAAATCCGAGCTGCTGCAGGCGCGCGCAGAGCCGTTCGGCCGCGACGGCATCCGCCGCGACGACGAGCACCGACGCTCGCCCCCTCGGCCCCTCGTCCATGCGTGATATCGGGTCGGCCCGACGGCGATGCGAAGCCGCCCGCCTCCGTAGCCGCCTCTCCAAGCGGCCCTCACTTGTGCAGGAACGCCGCCACGCCTCGCGCGAAGTCCTCGGTCAAGCGCGCCAGCACGTTCACATCCACGGCCGCTCGGAGCGCCGCTTCGAAACTCAGGCCGTCAATCTGATAGAGGATCTGCTTGGTCAAGCGCACCGCCTGCGCGCCCTGCGCGGCCAGCTCGGCGAGCTTCTCCTCGCACTTCTGCTCGAACGCCGCGTCCGGAAAGACGAACGTGACCAACCCCAGGCGCTCGGCCTCCACAGCCGTGATCCGACGTCCGCTCAACATCAGCTCCGCCGCCTTCTTCTCCCCCACCGACCGCCGCAAGAGCACACTGACGATCGCCGGGACGAACCCGATCCGAATCTCCGGGTATCCGAACTCTGCGCTCTCAGCCGCCAGAACAATATCGCAGGCCGTCGCCAATCCGCATCCTCCGCCCAACGCTCGCCCGCGCACCAACGCCACGATCGGCTTGGTCATCCGCCGCATCTGGAGGAAGAGCCGAACCAGGCGTTCGGCATCCTGCATCTTCTCGAACACCGCCGGCTCCGCCGCTTGCCGCAAGGCCGTCAGATCAAGTCCCGCGCAGAAGTCTTTCCCCGCCCCACCGAGCGCGACGACCTTCACCGC
>JBEPZV010000083.1:0-7310 GCA_041640655.1 bacterium | reverse complement strand
CTCATGGATCGTCCGCTCTTCATCGGGCGCAACACGGTGGATGGACCGAACCACTTCAACCTCGACCTTCGATACTCGCGCTTCGTGCGGCTGGGGGAGCGCGCGAACGTGGAGTTCTTCGCCGAGTTCACGAACCTGACCAATCACCCGAACATCACGGACCTGACGACGACGGTGGCGGTGAACACCGATGGGAGTCTGGTCTCGGCCCTCCCGCAGCGGTTCCCGCGCGCGGGAGCGCTCGAATCGCGGCAGTTGCAGCTCGGCTTCAAGCTCAACTTCTGAACGAGCGGGCGTGAGACCTTCGGTGAGATGCCGGGACGAGAGGACGTGATGCCGGCATCTCACCGCGCCCTCCCTTGCGGGGGCCAGTCTGAGGGGGGAGGAGGATGAGACGGAACACGGGCGGCCTTTCGATGGCTCGCGGGCCTCATCGGGCGTGGGTGGCCCTGCTCGTCCTCGGCGCGATGCTCCGTGTCGGAGCGGGGCCGCTTCCGCGGGAAGCGCCCGGCCTCCGAGGGCCAGAGATTGCCGCGTGGGAGGTGGACGACGATGAGCCGTGGATGGAGATCGTCCCGAAGCCGAGCGAAGACCTCGGTCTGGCGGGGCTTGTGCAGGCGCTGCGCAAACTGCGCACGACAGCGCGAGTGCTGCATGTGACGGCCCATCCCGATGACGAAGACGGCGCGATGCTCACGCTGCTGGCGCGCGGTCTGGGCGCCGAAGTGATGTTGCTCACGCTCACGCGGGGCGAGGGGGGACAGAATAAGACGGGCCCGGAGCTTTTCGATGCCCTGGGGCTGCTGCGCACGCTGGAGCTGCTCTCGGCCGACGCGCACTATGGGGTGCGCCAGCGCTTCACGCGCGTCGCTGATTTCGGCTTCTCGAAAACGGCTCAGGAGACCTTCGAGAAATGGCGGGGACGCGAGACGGCGCTCGCCGACATGGTGCGCATCATTCGCGCCTTTCGCCCCGATGTGATCGTGGCGCGCTTTCAGGGAGCGCCCCGCGATGGGCACGGCCAGCACCAAGCCGCAGGTCTGCTCGCGCGCGAAGCGTTCGAGGCGGCGGGCGATCCGCGCCGCTTCCCGGAGCAGATCGCGGCGGGATGGCTCCCCTGGTCGCCGTACAAGCTCTATGTGGGGAATGTGCGCGCGGATGAAGGCGATGTGCTGCGACTCAACACGGGAGCCTATGATCCCGCGCTCGGTCAATCGTACGCGCAACTCGCCATGAGGGGGTTGAGCCTGCAGCTCACGCAGGGAGCGGGCGGCGTCGTCGTCCCGGCTGGAGATCGGTACGCGTACTATCGGCTCGCCGCCACGCGGATGCCATTCTCGCGACCGGGCGATCGTCGGGAAGAGAGCGTCTTCGACGGCCTGGACACGAGCTTGCCCGGACTGGCCGCTCGACTCGGCGCGGAAGAGCGCGCGGTGCCGTGGCTCCGCCCCGCTTTGCGCGAGCTGGAGGAGCGCATCGCCGAAGCGATGGCCGCGCTCACCCCTGAGCATCCGGAGCGCGTCGCTCATCCCCTGCTGCGCGGTCTGGCGACGCTCACCGATCTCCTCGCGCGTCTTGAGCGCGCGCCCCTCTCCCCCGCCGCGCGGCAGAACGTCCTGGTCCCCTTGCGGACCAAGCGCGCGCAATGCCTTCGAGCGATCAATCTGGCGCTCGGGCTCACGCTCGAAGCGCTGGTGGACGCGCCAAGCGATGTCCCAGCGGAGCGAGCCGGTGCGCTCGGATTCTCGCGTCCGCGCGAGACATTCGCAGTGGCCTATCCAGGGCAGACGTTCACGCTGACGGCGCGCCTCGTCAATCGCGGGCGTGAGCGCGTGCGCGCCGAGGACATCCGATGCGAAGCGCCCCCGGACTTCACCGTCACCGTACTTCGACGCGATCTCCGGTCGCTGGGTCCTAACGAGAGCGCGCTCGTCCAGTATCAGGTGACGATCCCTCACGACATCCCGCGTTCCCTGTGGACGCGCCCGTACTGGCGGCGCGAGGATCCGCCGACGGAAGCGATCCTTCGGCTTGACGTCCCGGAGTATGCGACGCTTCCGCTGCCACCGTTGCCGCTGCGCGTTCGCGCGATCTATGCGATCGAGGAGTTGAAGGGCGAGATCGCCGCCATTCCCCGCGCGCGCGTGGTGGACCCGATGTATGGTGAGGAGCACCGTCCGCTCGTCATCGGGCCTCCGCTCTCGGTTCATGTTCACCCGGAATCCGTCGTTCAGAGCGCGTCTGCTCCTCGAGCGATCCCGGTGACGGTGAGCGTGCGCAACCAGGTGATCGGCGGAGCCCGCGTCAGGGTGCGTCTTGAGGCACCGCCGGACTGGCGCGCTGAGCCCGCGGCGCACGCGCTCGACTTCTCCCGCGAGGGAGAAGTGCAGAGCGTCACCTTCACGCTCACGCCTGGGGACGTGCGCGAAGGTCGCTCTGAGGTGACGGCCATCGCCGAATATCAAGGGCGGACGTACCGCGAAGGGTGCACGATCCTCGGACGGCGTGAGATCGGCTGGTTCCCGTTCTGCCAGCCGGCTCGGGTTCGCCTCCACGTCGTGGATGTCCGTGTGCCGCCCGGTGAGATGCGCATCGGATACGTCATGGGCGCCGGGGACGACATCCCGCGCGTGCTCGCGCAACTCGGGCTGAACGTGGAGCTGCTCACGCCCGAACAGCTCGCGCGCGGGGACCTCGATCGCTTCCACGTGATCATCCTCGGCATTCGGGCTTACGATGTGCGGTCGGACGTGCGGGACCACAATCGGCGGCTCTTGGACTTCGTCGAGCGCGGGGGAACGCTCATCGTGCAATACAATCAGAACATCGCGGTCTTCAACGCGGGACGGTTCACACCTTATCCGGCGACGCTCGGTTCCGGACGCGTGAGCGTTGAGGACGCGCCGGTCGAGATCCTCGCTCCGGAAGATCGGCTCTTTCGCTGGCCGAATCGCATCGTCGAGCGCGACTTTCAGGGATGGGTGCAAGAGCGCGGCCTCTACTTCATGGAGGCCTGGGATGAGCGGTTCACGCCGCTTCTGGCCTCGCGCGATCCGGGCGAGCCGCCGCTCAGGGGCGGCCTCTTGCGCGCTCGATACGGAGCGGGCACGTACATCTACACCGGTTACGCCTTCTTTCGGCAACTGCCGGCCGGCGTGCCCGGCGCCATCCGCCTCTTCGTGAATCTGCTCTACGCCGGCCGGACCGAACGCTGAAGAGAGGGGAGATGAGGGTCTGGATCTCGGCGATCCTCATACTCGCTCAGGTGCACGCGGGCATCAGTGACGGATCACCGATCCGCCCCGCACCGATCGCCCAGCGCGTGCGCATTCGCATCGAGCGGCCGCAGGAGGGTGCGCCGATCCTCTTCGGCCTTCCCTTTCCTAAAGGCGCCCTGCGTTCGCCCGATCACGTGCGCGTCCTCACGCCAGACGGTCGCGAGATCCCCTCGCAGATCACGGAGGTGAGCACGTGGGAGCCGGCGGATGAGAGCGTGAGATGGGCCTGGGTCTTCTTCTTCGCCGAGGCCACCACCGAGTACTTCGTCGAGTACGGCCCCGGAGTTCGACGCACTGCATCTGGAGGCGCGCGCGTGAGCATCGTGAACAATCAAGGGGAGCGCGGATTCGTCGAAGTGACGACGGGACCGCTGCGCATCCTCGCGCGAAAAGGCGAGGGGGGATTCCTGCACCGCGTGCAATTAGACCTCGAGGGCAACGGATTCGAGGAGTCGGATGTGATCGCCGAAGGGCCGGTCGGACGCGGATCGTTCCTCGACCTCCTCGATGATGCGGGCCTGGACCCCTCGCGCGCCTTCATCACGCGCACGGTCGTCGAGAAGGGATCGGGACCGCTTCACGCCATCGTGCGCATTGAGGGCGAATACCGCTACGCGCGCGCCGATAACCATCCGGCCCCCTTCGTGATGCGCCTTCATGCCTATGCGGGGAAGCCGTATCTTCGCGTCCTCCATACGTTCGTCTACACGGGCGTTCCTGATCACCACCGACCGCAAGAGGGGGAACACGCGCACGTCGCCACGCAGGGCGAGCGGATCCGTCAGGAAGAGCCGGGCGATCCCGGATGGACGCGGCCGAACGATCGCATCGCGGCGGCCGGTCTGGCGCTCCGGGTGAACCTCTCGCCACGGCGACGGTTGCAGATGGCCTATCGCGAAGGCCGATGGTGGCAAGAGGGCACCCGCCGCGTGCTCGCGCGCCCGATACCGGCGGTGCGTCAGGTCTCGCTGCTGCAATCCGGGCCGAAACCGACCCGCATGCCTCCTGTTCCCGAATCCACGCCGGATCGGCGATTGGAGGGTTTCTTCGCGCACCTCGATGTGGACGATCGAACGCTCGTTCGGGCGGAACGCGCCGACGGATGGCTGAGCCTCGCGGATGAACGATGGGGCCTCGCCATTGGGATTCGACACGTGCTCGAAGAGTACCCGAAAGAGATCCGCTGGGAAGCGCCGGATCGCCTGACGGCGTTCCTCTGGTCGCCGCGCGTCGAACCGATGAGCTTCGCCCGCTGGTCGAGCGAGCTGGAGTATGAGGATGGTTCCGAGGGAACGGTGGAGAACTGGGCGCAAGGATTGGCGAAGACGAGCGAGTTGATCCTTTACTTCCACACAGGCGACGCCTCCTCGGAAGAGATCGCGCGAACGATGAGCTACGTCCTGGATCCGCCGATCGCGCACGCCGATCCGAGTTGGTACGCCGAGAGCGGCGTCTACGGGCGCTTCGCTCCGCGCGCGGAACGCTTCCCCGAATTCGAACGCGCCCTCGACTATAAATTCGAGTGGTGGCTCTTCAACCAGCGATGGGTGCCCTGGTTCGGGATGTTCGACTACGGCGATGGGAAGTGGAACTTCGACGGCCAGAAGTGGGACGTCTGGGTGTGCAACGAGCCGGCCGTGGACTTCATGCTCTGGCTCCATTTTCTCCGCACGGGGGATCGCCGATTTCACCTGGCTGCGGAGGCAGCGAGCCGCCATTCGATGGACGTGGACAACACGCACTGGCCGACCGATCCGAAGTACTACGGGGACACGAACTCGGCGCTCGACTTCTGGCAGACGCTCAAACGGCCGCCGGGGACGAAGTATCTCGGCATCGGGCGCCGACACGGCATGCAGCATTGGTCGCGCGCTCTGAGCGCACATGTCTGGGTGGCCGGATGGCTCGCGAGTTATTACGTGGCCGGGTACCATCGCGGCCTGGACGTGGCTCTTCAAACGGCGGAGACGTATTTGAAACGCATCTGGGGGGAGCACGATCTCACCGGGCGTCGGCTCTATCTCTCGGTGTGGAATCTGCTCGAGGTGTGGGAAGCGACCCAGGACGAACGCTACCATCGCGAGTTGAGAGAACGAATCGCGCGCATGCTCATGTGGCAAGAGCGCGAGCAGGGGGGGAGTCTGGTCATGGATCGCTACGGGTACGCTCAAAACTACGCCTCGTATGCTTTGGCGCGATATCTCGATCGGACAGGAGATCGAGCCGTGCGCGCCGCGCTCGTGCGCCATGCGCGACGCGTGCGCGATGTCCCCCCGCTCAGCCACGGGATGGAATCCTACCTGGCGACGATTCACAGTCTCGTCGTGGGCTATGACCTGACGGGCGAGCCCAGCTTCCTGGAAGAATTGCGGCGACGCCTTGAGGTCATGAGGATGGATCCGCTCCCTCGCCCGATTGATGACACCTGGACGCAACGCGAACTGTTCGTCGCTTTGGAGAAGGCGAGTCATCTCCCGCGCAATCCCGATGGCAGTCGTCCCCTGTGGAGCTTCACGCACGGACTGCGCGTCTTCGGCTGGACGCACGCCTACGGTCTGCCCTTCGCCCTGCGCGTGCTCGCCGCACATTGAGCTGTCTCTCTGGCTCGGCTCGAGCCCGATCCATAAGGGCGCGCATCTCCCCTCGCTGGACAACACTCCCCGCATGCGCTCAACCCAGTGGGTTCGGAGGGCGTGGCCTCGCCCATTCGAAGCCGAAGCCTCAGGGGAGAAACAGCAGGATGACGAGCGCCGCCAAGCTGAGGAACGAGCCAAAGGGCAGCGTGGGATTACGCTCGCGCCTGAGGAGCATGAGCGTCACGCCGTAGACGGAACCCAGCAGCGAGGCGAGGAAGATGGTCAGCAGCGTCTCCCCCCATCCCAGGAAGGCGCCGATCATGAGCAGCATCTTCACATCGCCGAACCCCACGCCCTCCAGGCGGCGCAGGGCATAATAGCCGAGGCGCGAGAGCCAGAGCACGCCACTTCCGATCACGGCGCCCTCAAGAGCGCCAAGAGCCGCGCGCACGCCGGAGAGGGCGAAGGACGGATCGTGCAGCCCACGGAGCACGAAGGCTCCCGCGAGCCCGATTGCGGCGACGATCGCCACCCCTTCGGGCGACCATGCGTCTTTCCGCTCAGAATCGCGAGGATACCCACCGGTGGCGTCTTCCCCCCCGATCCCCGCGCTCGACATGGGAGACTCCGAACCGGCCCCGATGGCATCAGACGACCCTTCGATGCGCGTCGCTGCAGGATCAGGCGCAGGAGCGGACGGTTCGTCCTTCTGCGAACGCGCCTGATCCACCCCCTCGAGTTTCCGACCGAGCAGTCGGTAATCCACGCGCTCCAGGATGAGGAGCAGCGCGCTGCTCATCAGGATGAGCAGCGCGCCCGCGCCGAGCGCGTGATCGAAGACGAAGTGTCGAAGTGCTGAGAGCGGATTGCCCGAAGGCCTCTCCACAAGGCCGCGCGCGCCAGCGATGGGCTCAGCAGGCACCAGTGCGCGCAAGCCGACGGCCAGCACGAATCCCGGATAGGTGATGGCATCCGGCAGCAGGCGATGGCGCGCGTCAATGACGGCGAGGGCGATGAGCGCGCTCACAAAGAGCGCCTCCGGCACCAGCTCCCATCCCCATCCTCGCTCCCACACAAGGAGCACAAACAGCAGGGCCGTCCCCAGCTCGACGGCCGGATACTGCCACGAGATCGGCTGTCGGCAAGAGCGGCATCGCCCCCGCAGGAGAAGGAAGCTGAGCAGCGGGACGTTGTCGCGCGGTCGAATTCGAGCGCCGCAGTGCGGGCACTGCGAGCCGGGTCGAACGATGGACAGGCGGCGCGGGACGCGATAGATGAGGACGTTCAGGAAGCTGCCCACCACGAGCCCGAAGAGGAACGCCGCCAGCAGGAGGAGGACAAGCGGCTCCCCCTCAGGAGCGATCCCCCACGGCCTCTCTTGCCACATACCGAAGGCATCGTGTATGGTTGCCCCTGGATTTGTCAAGCCGATGCGCATTCTTCAGGTGTGCTCAGC
>JBEPZV010000082.1:0-7429 GCA_041640655.1 bacterium | reverse complement strand
GCGATGGGGCGAATCTCGATGATCTCGGCGATTTCCGGCCCGGGCGCCAAGCGGCGCGCGAATTCGGGGTGATCAGTCCGCTCATCGAGTGCGGGATCACGAAAGCCGACGTGCGCGAGCTGTCGCGACGCCATGGTCTGCCCACTTGGGACAAACCCGCTTCGGCCTGTCTGGCCTCGCGCATCCCGTACGGGATGGCGGTCACGTGGGAGAAGCTGCGAACGATCGAGCGCGGGGAAGACCTCTTGCGGGATCTCGGCTTCCGCATCTTCCGCGTTCGCCATCACGGCGCGCTCGTCCGCTTGGAGCTGGGCGCGGACGAGCTGCGGCGCGCTCTGGAGCCCGGAATGATCGAACGCCTGGTGCGAGCCTTCAAGGCGCTCGGCTTCACGTTCGTGACGCTCGACCTGGAAGGATACCGCCAAGGAGCACTCAACGAAGGGCTTCCGACGGCGCGCCAAGCGAAGTGAGATGGACAACGGCGCCCGCGTCAGGTACACTTCTGGCGTGACGTACTAGACGGTCGCGGGAAGGAAAGAAGACGTGTGGGGATTTGTGACGACGTTTGCGATCTTCCTCTTCGTCATCGGTGTTCTGGTCTTCGTTCATGAGCTGGGTCATTTCGTGGCAGCCAAGCTCTTTCGGATTCGCGTCGAAGTCTTCAGCCTTGGCTTCGGCCCGCGTCTCCTCGGCTTTCGACGTGGGGAGACGGACTATCGCATCTCGGCCATTCCCCTGGGCGGCTACGTGAAGATGCTCGGGGAGAATCCCGAAGATGTCCGCTTCGGCCCGCTGCCGCCAGAGGCGTTCCTGGCGCGCCCGAAGTGGCAGCGCTTCGTGGTGGCGTTGGCTGGCCCGGCGATGAATCTGCTGCTGGCGGTCCTGCTCCCGGCCGCCGTCTTCATGGTCAGCTATCCAGGACCGGCCTATCGGATCGAGCGAGCGCAGATCGGCGCGATCGTGCCTGGCTCTCCGGCCGAACGCGCGGGCCTGCGCCCAGGAGACGTGATCGTCGAGTTCGACGGACGCCGGAATCCGACCTGGGGTGAGGTCGAGGACCTCACTACGGTGAAGCCCAATCAAACGGTCGTCGTCGTCGTCGAGCGTCAGGGGGAGCGCCTTCGCGTCCCCCTCACGCTGGAAGCTACACGCGGCCGATTCGACGTGATCGGAGAATCCGGGATACTCCCGCCTCCGATCACCGATGGCGTCGTCATCGCCGACGTCGAGCCGGGATCACCAGCGGAGGCGGCGGGTCTGCGCCCCGGAGACAAGATCATTCGCATTAATGACGTGGAGATCACTGCTTTCCCCGTGCTGGTGGCCCTGGTCGGCCGCAGCGCTGGGAAAGCGCTGACCCTCACCTACGTGCGCGAGGGTCAGACGCACCAGGTGACGGTCGTCCCTTTCAACGACCGCGGGCGAGGGCGCATCGGGATCGCGCCGGAGCCGGAAGTTCCGCTGAAAGGCGTCGTCCGCATGAGCGTGGGCGCCGCGCTGCGCGAGTCCGTTCGACAAAATCTCTTCTACGGGCGTTTGACCTTGGAGGCGCTGGTTGAAGTCTTCCGCGGAGAGCGGACCGTCCGCGAGACATTCGCCGGGCCTGTGCGCATCGCCGATCTCTCGGGGAAAGCGGCCGAGCGCGGATGGCGGGAGCTGCTCATCGTCATGAGCCTCATCAGTCTCAGCCTCGGCATCTTCAACCTCTTCCCCATTCCCGTGCTCGATGGCGGGCTCATCCTGATGCTCGGCGTGGAGTG
Organism: bacterium; assembly: GCA_041640655.1. Lineage (GTDB taxonomy): Bacteria > Acidobacteriota > Blastocatellia > HR10 > HR10 > HR10. The sequence goes on along the minus strand of JBEPZV010000082.1, from coordinate 5,669 downwards.
GATCATGGGCTTGGCCGGGAAGGAGCTGACGATGTCCTTGCGGGAGAAGATTCAGACGGTGGGATTGGCGCTCATCCTGCTGCTAATGGGGTATGTCATCTACAGCGACATCGCCATCACGCTCAGCGAGCGCGCGCGTCCGGAGGGTCCGCCTCCGGCGCATGCTCCGCACTGAACCCTCCGCGACGAGATGCGCTCATCGGCGACGAGTCTCGCTGCGCCGCACCTCTTCGACCTCGCGATCGCGGATGTGTGGTCGCGCCTCCTCGACCGCCTTCCGCCGCAGCAATCGCAGCGATCGGTCGTTCGCCTTCTTCAACTCGCGCTTGCCGTCCTCGAATTCGACTTCGACCATCTGTGTATTTCCGGCACCGATGACGCGAACGACCGTCCCATATCGAACGCTTGAGGCCAGAGCATACATGACCTCATCGCCGACCTGAAACTCCAGACGCGGTTTCGACGGCATATCTCCTCTCATTCGATGATCGCGAGCAGCTCGCCCGCTCCGACGGTTTGCCCCTCTCGGACACGAATCTCGGCGAGACGCCCCGACTTCGGAGCTTTGACCTCATTCTGCATCTTCATCGCTTCCAGGACGAGGATGCCCTGCCCCGCATGCACCGTGCTCCCCACCTCCGCCAACAGGCGCACGACTTTCCCCGGCATGCGCGCCGTGAGCGAGATGCGCCCCTCCGATCCCGAATCGCCTGTTCGCCGCCGATGTCGCCGATCCGCCACCCGCACATGCCAGACGCGGTCGCGCACGGTCGCCTTCACCGTCCCCGTCTGCGCATTCCCCTCCACGTGCACCTCGATCACGCGCGGTCCGACAAGGAGCGTGTAGATGCCCGGCTCCGGGCGAAAGACTTTCAACTCATACGTCCGCCCGTTCACGCGCGCGAGCAGGCGATCCTCGCGCCGCTCGATCTCAACCAGATGCTTCCCCGCCTCGGATTCGATCTCCACCTTCATAGCCGTGATGAGAGCCGCCACAGCCGCCCTTGCCACTTCCAGAGACTCGATGGGGTGGTCGCAGCGACGTCGTGCGATTCCGATTCGGTCGTGGTCGCGAGCGCGGCGGCGATCAGCGCCGCATCAGGGACGAGATGATCATCGTCCGCGCCGGGCATCGTCCCCGACGCCGCGCGAGCCGCGAGGAACTGCGAGAGGTACCCCGTGTCCACTCTCCCCGCGAGGAAATCCGGATCGCGAAAGATCTCGCGATAGAGCGGGATCGTCGTGCGAATCCCGGCGATGGTCGTCTCCTCCAACGCCCATCGCATGCGCTCGATCGCTTGCTCCCGCGTGCTCCCCCAGGCGATGAGTTTCAGGAGCAGCGGGTCATAATAGATCGGGACGTCCCATCCGGCATATACGCCATTATCCACGCGAATACCCGGTCCGGAGGGCAGGCGCAACAGCTCGATCCGTCCCGCCGAAGGGAAGAAATCGTTCTCCGGGTCCTCCGCATAGATGCGACATTCGATGGCCGACCCTCGCAGGACGATCTCCTCCTGCCGCAGCCGAAGAGGTTCGCCCGCCGCCAGACGAATCTGCTCGCGCACGAGGTCTATGCCGGTGACCATCTCCGTCACTGGATGCTCGACCTGAATGCGCGCATTCACTTCGAGGAAGTAGAAGCGGCGATCCTCATCCACGAGGAATTCCACCGTCCCGGCATTCGTATATCCGGCCGCCTGAGCGAGACGGACGGCCGCCTCCCCCATGCGCCGTCGCAGATCGGGATCATTCAGACTCGCTGGGGCTTCCTCGATCACCTTCTGATGGCGCCGCTGAAGGGAGCACTCGCGCTCTCCCAGATAGACGACCTGCCCATACCGATCGGCCAGAATCTGCATCTCGATGTGTCGTGGGCGCTCGATCGCCTTCTCAATATATACCGACGGGTCGTTGAAGGCCGCGCGCGCTTCCGCTTGCGCCATCGCCAGCGCGCTGGGCAGCTCCTCGGGATGGCGCACCAGGCGCATGCCCTTGCCCCCTCCCCCGGCCGCCGCTTTCAACATCACGGGATACCCCAGGCGCTCGGCGATCGCGTGCGCGTGGGCGAGGTCTTGAACCGGCTCCTCCGTTCCCGGCACAATGGGCACCTGAGCCGAACGCGCCAACGCGCGCGCTTCGGTCTTCTGCCCCACGCGTTCCATCGCGCGCCAGTTCGGCCCGATGAAGATCAACCCCGCGTCCTCCACCGCGCGCGCGAACTCCGCATTCTCGGCCAGGAATCCATATCCGGGATGAATGGCTTCGGCTCCCGCTCGCAACGCGGCTTCAATGATGCGATCCCCGCGCAAGTAACTCTCCGCCGACGGAGCCGGGCCGATGAGATACGCCTCATCCGCCAACCGAACATGCAGCGATCGCTCATCGGCCTCCGAATAGACGACCACGGGAGAGATGCCCAGTTCGCGACAAGCGCGGATCACGCGAACAGCGATCTCACCCCGATTGGCGATGAGAATCTTCCGAAACATCACCGCGCTCCACGCTCCTCCCCGCGCTTGGTCGCGTGGAAGAGGACGTCATCGCGCAGCACAATGTCATCCTCCGTCCCGAGGATCCCATCCGGTCCCTTCGAGATGAGCTGATATCGCTGGAAAGGCATCGGCGCGGTCGTCGCCGCGACGTCTCCCGAGATGGCATTGTAGACGAATTCGCGCCCCCAGGCATCCACGGCCGGCTTCAGACTCGGATCCATCTCCTGCAAGTCAATGAGCCGACGCGGGTACATGCCATACTGATGCTTGTACGCCTCGACGGCCCAGGCCAAGCGGTAGAGATTCGCTCGCGTGGCGGCCTCGCGCCGAAGGCGACCGTTCTCGATCATTCGGGGGATGCGCGTGACGAGAACCCCCGCATGCACACCGAGCACGAGCATCGCCGTGATCATGCTCACCCGCGCCAAGCGCGCTCCTCCATATCGGTGGGGTTCACGTCGTGCCTGGCGCCATCCCCGATAGGCGAGGGATAGCACCAGCAGTGCCACCGGCACGAAAAACCGTGCCAGATACACGAGCATCGAGCCGACCGCTTCCGTCCACACAAAGGGACTCACGTAGACCTCATGCGCGAGGATGAGGCTCTCGATCACGAGCGCCAGCCCGATCATCCCCATGGCCGCCAGCGGCTTCCCCATGCGCGGCACATGAAATTCGGCCCCCGGTGGTTGGAGGGTGACCCATCGCGCTCCGCACCGACACGCGATCGCCTCCTGAGCGACCATCTGTCCGCAACTCGGACAGGCTTTCCGATGCCGCTCATCCCGCCTCATAGCTCCGCCTCCCTCTCCACGCGCGTTCCCCCGGCAAGGGCCGAGCGGGCCGAGGAGAACGCCCGCGGCGGTACGCGAACCTCCGCCGAAGGTGAGGCCTCCGCTTCAAGGGCTCGCGTCGCCTTCCACGTGTAGTAGATGCGCTGCGCCACCGTCCAATGTGAGAGGATCGCGATGAGCCAGAGCACTGCCGGCAGTTTGTGGAGGAAATAGTTCCCCTCGGCTCCGGGCACCTCCGTCAACGCCCCGATGATCAATAACCCCAAACGCTCCGGACGCTCCAGGAACCCCACCCGACACTGCGGGATCAGACATTCCGCCCGCGCCCGCGTATAGCTCGTCATGAGCGATCCGATCATCGCGATCCCCGTCAGCACGACGTAAAAGAGGCTCTGCTCGGCCGTCGGGCGAGCGAAGTAGACGATCAATCCGAGGAAGATGATGACATCCGAATACCGATCCAAGACCGAATCCAAGAAGGCGCCAAATCGCGTCACCTGACGGGTCAAGCGCGCCAGCGCGCCGTCGAGGATATCACACGCTCCGGCCACGATGAGCACCACACCCGCCGCGATGAAGTGCCCCAGGGCGAAGAGCACGGCCGCGTAAATGGTGACGCCCAACCCCACGATCGTCAGCAGATTGGGGTGCAAACGATACCTCGCCAACCATCGAGCCAAGGCGTCGCGCGCGATCCGACCATATTGTCCGACAATCCCACTGAACATGCGCTCGTCCGACGTGACTAAATCTTAGGCCCCTCCCCCCGACCTGTCAAACGCTTGAAGGGGAACGACCGGTCGCTCACGTCTGCTGCGATGGGCGAGCCGCTTCCTGCACGATCTTCACGCCCGCACTCGCGCCCAGGCGCGTCGCTCCCGCCTCCAGCAAGCGGCGCGCGGTCTGCGCGTCGCGGATGCCTCCGGCCGCCTTCACCCCCATCTCCGGCCCGACCACGCGACGCATGAGCAGCACATCCTCAATGGTCGCCCCGCCCCGACTGAACCCCGTCGAAGTCTTCACAAAATCCGCTCCCGCGCGCTTGGCCAACACACACGCTTTCACCTTCTCCTCCTCAGTCAGCAGGGCCGTCTCGATGATCACCTTGCACAAGACGCCAAACTCATGACAGGCTTCAACCACGGCGCGAATATCCCGCTCGACGACCTCATCTTGCCCTGACTTCAACGCGCCGATGTTGATGACCATGTCAATTTCGCGCGCGCCATCGAAGATCGCGCGCCGCGCCTCATAGACCTTCACATCCGTGAGCGTCGCCCCCAACGGGAACCCCACGACCGTACACGGCTTGACCGGCGAGCCGTGAAGCCGTCGGGCGACGTCGCGCACCCAGTAGGGGTTGACGACGACAGTGGCGAAGCCGTAGCTGAGCGCTTCCTCGCAAACCCGAAGGATCTCCTCGCGCGTGGCCTCCGGTCGAAGCAGCGTATGGTCAATGTATCGCGCTAGATCCCGCGCCGCATCGGCCGGCTCCGGCTTCCCCCCCAATCGCTCCACTCCCAGCGCGATAGCCTCGCGCAGGAGATCGGACTGCTGCTGAAAACACTCGCTCGGCCCCGGCCCCTCAATCAGCTCCAACTCCCGGAGCTTGGCTAAAATCGCCTCGGTGATGTCGGCGACAAGCTGACGGTCAATCTCCATCGCCTCCCCTCCCCACCCGCTCACCCATCTTTATAGCACACCGGCGAGAGCCGAGACCAGCGAGAGGGGGGAGACCACATGCGACACGGAGGCGTCGTTTTTCAACGAACCCACGAAGCGGGCGATTGAGCTCACCTTGAGCGAACACAAGCGCTACGAGACCACTCTTTTTCGGCGCGACGAACCCGCGCGGGCCTTGTGCGGAAAGGCAGTCGTCTCAAAGGGGCTCGCCTGCGGCTCCCCCGGGGCTACGTTCGGTCGCCTCTTCGCAGGCTTTCTGCGAGGCTCCTTCGGCGAGATATTCGGCGAGCACGATCTCCCACTTCCCTTGAGCTTTGAGGATCAATTCGATCGTCTCGCGCACAGCACCGCGTCCCCCCTCGCGTCGCGTCACGTAATGGGCCGCGCGCTTGACATCATCCACGGCATTAGCGACGGCCACAGCCAACCCCGCGCGCCTCATGGGCGGAAGGTCCGGGAGGTCATCCCCGATATACGCGACCTCCTCATCGCGCGCCCCTTCCTCGCGGAGAATTCGCTCATATGCCTCAAGCTTCCGCTCGATCCCTTGATAGAGATGGTGGACGGAGACCTCGGCGACGCGCCGCTCCAACGTGCGCGAATGTCGAATCGTGATGACGCCCGTGCGGAGTCCGGCGCGAGCGGCGAGCTTCAACCCCTGACCGTCGTGCGCATCGAAGAGCTTGACGTCCTCACC
>JBEPZV010000081.1:0-7438 GCA_041640655.1 bacterium | reverse complement strand
GCGAGAGCCCGAGGCCATGTTCGTGCGGCAGCCCACGAGACGGAGAAAGGGACACGCTCCCGAGGCAGCCGCACAGCGCGAATCCCATACTCCGGAAGGAGGCGAAGTATCAGGTCAAGCAGGGGAGGAAGAACGTGCAGATGCTTATGGCTGTCTACATGCGTCGGTCGGATTCCAGCTCCAAGCACCCGCTCCAATTGCGCGCGTGTCTCCCGTTCCAGATCATCCCGACGAATGAGGCCGAGCCGAAGGCGAAGCAGAAACCCCCTCACCGAATGGAATCGCCCGTGGGCGTTCACGAGCGTGGGAATCTTCTCGGCAGGAGAGACAGGACGCTCATCCACCCATACCAGATGCACGCCAAGACTCAATCGCCGAGCGGATCGCGCCCGAACGAGGGCATCCTCGAAAGCCGGGCCGACGGCCATCAGGCTCGCGCTCGTCACGATCCCCTCGGCATGAGCCTGAAGGATCGCCCGATTGATACCCGGCGTGAGCCCGAAGTCATCGGCCGTGACGATCAGATACTTCCCCACGACGCGCCCTCCGGGTGGCACCTCGATGCAGATCGAGCACAGGCTTTCAGCACTTGCTCGCCACTCCTCATTGCTCAGGTCGTTTTCGCGAGCGCGACCACGGGATCCAGCCGAGCCGCCCGAAACGCGGGATACAGCGATCCCAGCAGACAACTCCCCACTCCCATCAGGGCGGCGATCAGAATCCACCGCGCTTCGACGTGGAAACTCAACGAGGTCGCGCGCATGATGAGCTCCCCTGCGCCCCGGGACACGCCCACCCCCAGCAAAGTCCCCACGAGCCCCAACCCGAACGCCTCTTGCAAAACAATCCTCATGATCCACCGTCGGCGGGCTCCGAGGGATTTCAACAGCCCGATCTCATGCGTGCGCTCGCTGACGGCAGCATACATAGCGACGAAGACACTGAGCCCCCCGATGAGCGACGCCACTCCCACCAGCACCCGGAGGAAGACATCGAGCGCCGGAACGCTCTGACGGTACAATCGTGGCAGATCCTGCGTGAAGACAAGGCGCAACTCTGGGAAGCGGCGGCTCACCCGCTCAGCCACCACGGGTGCAGCCTCTGGCCGGATGCACTTGATCAAAAAGAACGAACACCGCTCGGGAGCCCCTCGCAGCTTTTGAAGAGCGGTGAGGCCGATCTTCACGCGCGCCCCCATCTCCGGCGCGAAGATCCCAACGACCCGAAACGGATGACTCAGCACGTCTATTCGATCCCCCACACTGATTCCATGTGCGCGCGCATGAGAGGGATCAACGAGGGCATCGTCCTCGGACATCAGGGGCCGTCCGGCGATGATTCGAAGGTCGCTCGTCCGCGCATACGAATCGGGATCAATCCCCTCGATGGCCCGGAATCCGGTTCCCCCGACGCCTTCCTGAACGAGATACCCCACCGGCGTGACCTCCTTCACCCCTTCGATCTCTCCGAGCGACATCGCATACGCGACAGGGAGCGAGAGCGGCAGGCCCAGCATGCCGAACGCTCCGGCCTGTGAGGGATAGACGATCAATTCCGCTCCGATCTGCTGATCCCGCTCGGCGCGTTCGCGGATCTCCCCATCGGCCAGTCCGGCGAATAGAAGCACGAGCGCCACACCGAGAGCGACGCTCCCGATGCTGAGAAGCGCTCGCACGGGTCGGCTCCGAAAATTAGCCAGCACGAATGCCCACACGAGATTCCTCCTTCTCGCCTGCGTCGGGCGAAGTCCGACACGCCGAGATGTCCGAGCGCCTGTGCGCCCCGCGCGCTCGCCAAAACCGGAACAGGAAGACGAGCGCGAGGAGGGCGGCGACGACGCTTGCCACCCACAGGCGTCGCGCCGGCGATGCCCAAGCCGACCACAGAGACGCCACCGCCAGGCTGTAGAACAAGGCCCAGAGGAATGCGCTCACCAGATTCAGCACACTATACGTGAGCGCGGGCATCCCCAGCGTTCCACAGACCAACGGGATCGTGATCCGAAGTCCGGCGAGAAATCGCGACGCCAGAACGACGCCCGGCCCATAGCGCGCGACTAACGCCTCGGCCTTCTCGCGCGACCGCCGGAATCGCACCGAGCGGCGGAGCCGCGTCCATCCGTATCGCCGCGCCAGAAAGAAATAGATCTGATCTCCCGCTGCTCCTCCGAGGGCCGCCGCCACGATGACGCCCGGCAGATTCAACAGTCCCCTCTTCACCAACCAGACGGCGACGACCACGCTCTCCTCTCCGCCGAGAACGGCCCAGAGAAAAACGCCCCAATAGCCATAGGCGCGAATGTGCGACTCAATCGCAGCGTCCATGAGCGGCGACCTCCCGCGCCGCGATACCGAGCGGCGGCAAATCGCGACTGATTTCCCGAATGACGCGAACGATGCGCTCGACGTCGCTCGGGCGCAGCCCGGAATACACGGGCAACTGTCGCGTCTCGGCGGCCGTCTCGGCGACCGGACATGAACGGGCCTCCGAGGCGAAGAGCGAGAGCGTCGTGCAGATGTCCACGTGCATCATCTCGATGTCAATCCCACGTCGAAGGGCGCGGCGCGTCAGCGCCTTCGGATCGGACACGCGAATGCAATACTGGTAGTAGACCGGTTCGGTCTCCGGCAACGGACGCGGCAGCGCGAGCGACGCCATCCCCGCCAATCCCTCGCTCAATCGGCGCGCGTACTGCCGACTGCGGGCGTTCCACTCCTCGATATGATCGAGCGCTCGCAATCCGATCACCGCCTGCGCATTACTGTACCGACGACGATAAGAGGCAGGCAGCGGATCCAATCGTCGGATCTTCTCCCAGAGAAAGGCCGAGACATCTCGATCGCCCACGAGAGAAGCGAGCACAAACACGGGAAACAAGCTGAAGGTGAAACCGCGCGGACTGATGAAGACCTGCTGCAGCCATCCGAGCACGAGCTTCCCCAAGACCGAGAGCACCGATGGCCACGGTTCGGCTTCCACCAGGCGGCGGATGCGCTGCGCGAGCGCATCATCGTCGGTGATGGCCATGCCACCGCCGTACGTGTTCAGCCCCTTGAGGAGCTGGAAGCTGAAGAAGGCCGCGTGGCCGAAGGTCCCGACTTTGCGACCGCGATAGGTCGCCCCGAGGGCGTGCGCGCAATCCTCGATGACGATGAGACCGTGACGCTCGGCCAGGATGAGAATCGCATCCATGTCGCAGGGTTGACCGTAGAGGTGCGTGGGGACGACGGCGCGCGTCCGCTCGGTGAGCGCCGCCGTGAGCGCCCGCGGATCGAGCGTGTAGGTGTGCGGATCAACATCCACGAAGACCGGCGTGAGTCCGGCCACGCGGGCCATCTCCGGCACGACCCAGAAGGTGAGCGCCGGGATGAGAATCTCCGATCCCGCGGGCAGGTCGAGCGCCCGCAGGATGTAGTAAAAGGCCATCCGCCCGTATGACGCCGCGATGGCATGCCGCACACCATGATAGGCGGCGAATCGCTCCTCGAACTCTCGAATGGCCGGGCCGCGAACTCCTTGCCCTGAGAGAAGCGCCCGTATGGCCGCGCGCCATGCGCCCGGCGCTTGTCGGGCCCCATAGCGCGCAATCGTCCGAAACACGAGACGTCACCTCCTCTCCGTCCTATCCCGGAAAGAGCGCCGTTTCGACCTCCAGATGCCGACGCTCGGCATACGCATCGGCCCGGCTCAGCCAACGCTCGAACAATCCCGACATCGGCAATCGCAAATAAGTCCACAACCACGAGGGACGAACATAGAACCGCGAATAGGCCGTCTCCAACAGGAAGATCAACTGCTCGCGCCTGAGCGTCGGATGCCGAAACGTCGGCGTATAGCCATCGAATTTCTCCAGATCGGTCTCGGTGATGAGCCGGGCCATCTGACGATAGAGCGGCGTGCCGGGATAGGGCGTCAGAATTTTGAAGAGCGCGAACGTCGTGTTGAGCGCCACGGCATATTCGATCGTCGCCCGAATCGTCTCGACCGTATCGGTCAAAAAGCCGAGGACGTAAAAAGCGTGGGTCACGATCCCTTTCCGTCGGCAGAGCGAGACGATCTCTCGCTGATGCTCCGGCGGAATCGGTCGGCGGCCCACCCGTTTGAGCGTGAGCGCATCCACGGATTCGACGCCGAATCGGACCGAGCGCAAGCCCGCGCGATGGAGCCATCGGAGCAATTCCTCGTCCAGATCGTCGAGGCGCGTCTCGCATTCGAAGCGAACGGGCAAATTCCGGCGAACGATCCCTTCGGCGATCCGCAGCGCGCGCTCTCGATCATAGGTGAAGATGGGATCGCGAAAGACGAGATAGACGCGGCCATAGCGCCGGCACAACGTCTCGATCTCCGCCAGAACGTTCTCCGGGCTGCGCGCCCGATAGGACGCGACGATGCGATGCGGGCAATAGGTGCAGAATTCGGGACAGCTTCGGCTCGACAGGATGGGAAAGGCCCGGCGCGTGAACCAGAACGGACGCTCGATGGCATGCCCGAAACGCTCGCGGGGAAAGAGGTCCCATCGAGGAAAGGGCAGCTCGTCCAAGTTCTGAAGAGGGGAGCTGACGACGATCCCTCGCAACTGTTCTCCCTGGGCCAGGCGCATCGCGGCCTGTTCGGGCTCACCCTGAATGACGAGGTCCCCGTGCTCGACGAGCACATCGGGCATATACGTGGCGAACGTCCCGAAGAAACCTACGGGCATCCCCCATCGCTGACGGGCGGCCTCCGCCCAGCCGATCTCATTTCGGAAATCCACCATCGAAGTCAAAACCAGCGCGAGATCACCGGGAACGAGCTCGCCCCGCGAGATCACGACCTCATGTCCCGCTTGCGCGAAGATCGCCGCCAAATAGCCGAGCTGAATGCTCGGCAGATTGTTATAGATTCGCAACATCTGCTCCACGAACCGCGTCGTCCAGGAAGTTCCTCGAAATCGCGACCCATATCCCCCAGCAATCGTGTCCTTCGCGACGAATCCATCGCGCCCCTTAATATCAGCGAGAACGATTCGCATCTTGCCCCTCCTGAAAGCACCCCCCCGTACTTCCTGGGGAGAAGAGCGTTCCGAGAACGTCGCCTGAACGAAGCGCTCCTCTGATGAGCGTTCACAAGTGCACAGGTCTTTCAGGAGGGCTCCGACCAAAGCAGGGATGGGGAAGAAGCAGGTCAGGGGCGACTGCCCCTGCGGAGGAGAGAGTAGGACCTTCTGGAGCGTTCCTTGCGAGTCTCCAGAGCGAGCGATCGAAAGGCCATCGGTCTTCGGAGGTCAGGGAGATCTCGGGGTCTCGAGCCGGAGCTTTCGTATATCCCGCGGCTTGCAAGAGTGAGGACGCCCACCCGCGCACTCTCCCACGCTGAAAGAAGCCATGTCCATCGCCGAGCCAGATCGCCAACGGACGCACAAGATGCGCGTTCGCCGCCACAAGATCCAGGTGCGCATCTCGGTTGACATCGAGAGCCAGCAGAACCATCCCCCACTCGCGCGCGGGGACACGAAGCGAGATCTCCCTCTGCCTTCGACTCAGATGCACCTCGATCCGATACCCGCGTCGCTCATACCGAGCGAGCGCCAGGTCCGGGTGCATGTCCTCATCGAAATCAGCAAGGATCGATGCGGCGAAGCCAGGGGACGACCCGTCGGCTTCCGGTACGGGCGCCGCGAGCCCACCGATGAGGCCAATGAGCCTCCCCACCAGGACCCATCCGATCAGCTTGGGCACGAATGGAAGTTTCATCGAACGCCCCGCTCGGAGAAATGCGCTTCGACCTGTTGAACGACCTCCTCCAACTCAGGAGCGATCTCCCGATATTCCTCCACCGCGTGCGCCGCGCGCAATTGCTCCAACAGCTCATCGAAGCGTTCCACCAACTCTCGCCCGCGGCCGCTGGCGACGACCGGACGGAGACTGGTCCATGCTCGCTCCAGACCGCGGACCCGCGCGCGGATCATCTGCTCATCTCCCATCTCGCTCCAATATCGGAGGTCGCGTTCGAGATACCGAAGTCGCCCAAGCTCCGGCAGAGGCGCTCGCCCCAATTGGACGCGCAAGTCCCATATGATGTCGCCCAACTGATTGCCCGCGAACATCGCTCCTGCCGAATCCTCGGTCGAGAGCGCGCGCTCAAGTTGCACCCGATAGAGGTGGAAGAAATCCATGAGGGCGAAGGAGACATCGGGATGCGTCAATCCGGGCGAGGGGAGCGCTCGCGCGATCCGTTCGAATTCGCTGAAATGCGCCCGCGCGCGCGCCCAATCCCCCTCTTCCACGGCCTCAAGGAGTGCATCCAACTCCTCAAGCGCTCGCCGACCGTCGAACGTCAGCGCTCCCTCTCTCACCGAGGTGTTGAAGACCCTCGCTTCGGACGAAGGTCTCCCGTCCCGCGGAGAGGATGTTCGGAGGTGGTGCCAGAGCACGACACCCGCTAGGAGAAAGCATCCCCCTGCTGCCGCCAGGTACATGAGCCGTCCGCGCATAGCATCTCACGAGCGCCCCCTGATAAAGCGAGGAGCGGAAGAACCACACCGTTCCCCCGCTCCCTCCAACTTCAGGTGCGCCGCCTACTGAGGCTTCCGGGACTCCGTGGATTCAGACGGCGTCTTCTGAGCCTTCTTCGCCTTCTTGGCCTTCTTGTGCTTCGCCTTAGTCTCCTTCGCCTCAGGGGTTTGTGTTGGCGTCGTTGGGGCGGCGCTCGTCTGAGTGGCCGTCGCCTTCGCCGCCGGCTTCGTCGTCTTTTGCGATGCGGCTTGAGCGAAGGCGCCGGACACACCAAAGATCACGACCACGAGGGTCGCCAGCATCTTCCACAACTTCGACATATCCCTCCCTCCTTCTCTCTGATCTCGGCCCGTTTCAGGGCCCTCACTAAGGGAAAGCAATCGGTATGCCGAAGTCATGATGGGGACGCGCAGGAAGCAACCTCTTATCATTTCTGAGGTTAGGGTCACAGCCCCTTTCGCTCCACGCCGTTCACCTGTGGCAGGTTTGGCGGCCACCGTCCATTTCGCCACGGCACCTCCGCCTCAAGATGAGGCGGAGACATCCTGCCGCTTCTCCGCCGATTCCGCGACAGGCTCCCCCGAACTTCCCGAGAGTGCCCTCTTCGGAGTCTCTTCGTAGAGTCCGCGTTTGAATTCGCTGATGGCGCGACCGAGCGAACTGCCTAATTCCGGCAGCCGCCTCGTCCCGAAGAGCAGAAGCGCGATCATCAAAATGAGGAGTAATTCCGGCAACCCGATGGAGGAGAATTGAAAGGACACCATCCCACACCTCCAAAATAGCGAACAGGAGAGTCGCGCGCGCGACTCTCCGGCGTGTCCACCCGACCTTCGTCCATCGCGCGACGGACGGCAGGAGATCGAGGGAGGAGCGGGGGCGTCATGATTCTCCTCACTCGACCCTTCCCTACCGTCCGTGCTCTCCCCACCTTCCCGACTGATGGG
>JBEPZV010000080.1:0-7829 GCA_041640655.1 bacterium | reverse complement strand
AAAAAAGGTCGCTTGGTGGAGCTAGCCGGATTCGAACCGGCGACCTCGTGAATGCCATTCACGCGCTCTCCCAACTGAGCTATAGCCCCACCGCGTTCGGTAGAGAGAATACACGAAATCGGGATTGTTCGTCAAGACTGAAGGCGCGGCGGTTCAGGCAATCTGGTCGTTCTGTGAGGGGTGTGATGCCGGGACGAGAAGCGCCTTGACGGCCGCGCTCTCGGGCACTACTGTAAAACGCCTGCGGGCGATGTCTGTGAGGGGGGAGAGCGTATGAATGTGAAGGTCACTCGGCCATCCCGATGGGTCGTCGCATGGGCCCTCGCCGTGGGGCTTGTTCTGACGAGCGTTGGGGCGGGGGCGCAAACCCCGACCGGGGCGGCGGACCCGGCGCTCGCGAGGCTGGAGCGGGAGATCGCGCGTTTGGCCGGGATCGCCGGTGGCATCGTGGGTGTCGCCGCGCTGCATCTGGAGAGCGGTCGGCGGGTAGCGCTGAACGGCGCGGAGCGCTTTCCGATGGCGAGCACTTACAAGGTCCCGATTGCCGTGCAGGTCCTGACCAAAGTGGATCGTGGCGAACTCACACTGGATCAGATGATCACGCTGGAGCCAGCCGACCTCAGTCCGGGCAGTGGCACGCTCTCGGACCTGTTCCGCGCGCCGGGCGTGGCGCTCTCGGTGCGAAACCTGCTGGAACTGATGCTTCTGATCAGCGACAACACGGCGACTGATGTCTTGCTGCGCGCGGCTGGAGGTGCGGAGGCCGTGACGGCCCGCCTGCGGGAGTTGGGGATCGAAGGGATGCGGGTGGATCGGCCGACGAAACAAGTGATCGCCGATTGGATGGGGATCGCGGGACCGCCGGTGCGGTCGTTGGAGCACTTTCGGGAACTCGCGCGCGCGGTGGAGCCGGAGCACCGAGAGGCGGCGGCCAAACGCTTCGACGAAGACCCGCGCGATACGGCCACGCCCGAGGCCATGGTCGCGCTGCTGGAGCAGATCTATCGGGGGCGGGCGCTCAAGCGCGAGACGACCGAACTCTTACTCGATATCCTGCGGCGCTGCCGAACGGGGGAAGCGCGGCTGAAGGGTCTCCTGCCTCCGGGAACCGAAGTCGCGCACAAGACGGGGACGATCGGCGGCACGACGAATGACGTGGGCATCCTGACTCTGCCGGGGGATGCCGGACATGTGGCCATTGCCGTGTTCGTGAAGTCTTCGGACAAGGACATCCCGACACGCGAGCGCGCCATTGCCGAGATCGCCCGTGCCGTGCACGATTTCTTCGTGTTTCATCCGGCACCAACCCGATGATACGTTAGCTCCAAACAGCGGACTCTGTCCGCAAAATCTGAGGTCATCGCCGGGAACAGGCGGTCGGTCGCGCTCATGACGGACGCTCAGGTCGGATGAGGCGAGTGGGCTTGCCGAATCTCCTCAACTCGGCTAAAATTTCGAACGTCATGCGGCGGGGGCAGAGGCGAACGGGGTGCGAACCCCACGGGTCTCTGCGATCCGAAGAAGCGGAGCCGGCGTAGCTCAGCAGGTAGAGCAGACGATTCGTAATCGTCAGGTCATCGGTTCGAATCCGATCGCCGGCTCCAGTTTTTTATGACCTGGGCTGAAATCGCCCCTTGGTGGAGCGAATTATCCGGAGCGCATCGTGAACGCATCGTCTGCGAAGGCCGCTAACGGGGAGACGAATCCTGTCGAAGCTGTGCGTCCCATTGTCGTCGTCAGCCGATGCTTGGATTTGGAGGCATGCCGATACAACGGGCAGGTGATCCCCAATGCTTTCATCCGACGACTCGCGGCCCATGCGACGCTCATCCCCGTCTGTCCAGAGGTTGAGATCGGGCTCGGCGTGCCGCGCGAACCGATCCGACTGATCCGATGTGGTGCCGAAGTGCGGGCCATTCAAACGACGGGTCAGGATGTGACCGACCGGCTCGCGCGGTTCGCGGATCGGTTCCTGGAGGCCTTGCCCGAGGTGGACGGCTTCATCCTGAAGAGCCGATCGCCCTCATGCGGCATTCGGGATGCGAAGGTCTTCCCGACGATGGAGAGCGAGGTGGCTTGCGGGCGAGAGGCGGGTCTTTTCGCGCGCGCCGTGCTGCGTCGGTTTCCCGGTCTGGCCGTCGAAGATGAGGGGCGATTGAATGACGAAGCGATCCGCGAGCGCTTTTTGACGCAACTGTTCACGCTGGCGCGCTTTCGTCAGGCGGCGAAAGCCGACTCCCTGGCGGCGCTCGTTCACTTCCACACGACGCACAAGCTGCTTCTGATGGCCCAGAGCGAGAAGGCGTTGCGCGAGATGGGGCGTCTGGTCGCCAATGCCGCGCATCGTCCCCTCTCGGAGGTGATCGCCGAATATCGTCAGCTTTTGCAACGTGCGCTTGAGCGAGCGGCTCGGCGCACGGCGATCGTGAACGTCCTGCAGCACGGGTTCGGCTACGTCTCGAAGTATCTGGCGGCGCGAGAGAAGGCATTCTTCCTTCAGGCCCTGGAGAAATACCGGCGTGGGCAACTCCCGGCCAGCGCCGTGATCGCTCTGCTGCGCTCATGGGGTGTGCGGTTCGAGGTCGCTCACCTTCTCCAGCAAACGTTCTTTGAGCCCTTCCCGGATGACTTGCGGGAGCCCCTGGATCCGCGATCCGCATGGGAGAGGGGGGTGCTCACTCCATCTGGACGGCGAAAGGCCCGATCTTGACACGGCTCTTGACCGTATGGTAGCCTCTCATCCCTTTGAAATGACATCGGGCGTGCGGCCATGAGCATGATCCACGCGCTGGCGCTACAGGAGAATGTTCTGAAGCCGGATGCGAGCGTCCTGGTCGTTCTCCTGACGGCGTGGGTCTTGGTGTGGGTCCTCGACCGCATGCTCTTTCGTCCGGTCAATCAGATTCTGGATGAACGGGAGCGGCGCACGCGGGGGTATCGGGCGGAAGCGAAAGCGATGGAGGCCGAGTGCGCGCGCGAGCGCGCGCAGTACGAGGAGGCGGTGAAGCGGGCGCGAGTTGAGGGGTATCAGCGGATCGAAGCGCGGCGACGAGAGGCCCTGGAACAGCGAGAGCGCCTTCTGGCCGCCGTGCGCGAGGAGGCGCGCGCGAGCGTCGAGCGGGCGCGCCGCGAATTGGCCGAGCAGGCTCACGAGGCGAAACGTCAGCTCGAGCAGGAGGCCGAGGAACTGGCGCGCGAGATGGTGCGTCAGGTGCTCGGCCGTCGCGTCGAGGAGGTCACGCGCACCCTCCCCTGAGCGTATGGGCGATCTCCTTCTGGACATCACAAGCGGCGGAGGGTTGAGCGGGCCCTTGGGTCTTGTGGGATCGGGGCTCCCGCGCGTGGTGAACTTCCTCATCTTTGTGGCGGCGCTCTATTACGTGTTGCGGAAGCCGGTGAGCGACTTCTTCCGCCAGCGCGCGCAGGCCATCGCCCGGGAGCTGGAAGCGGCGGCGCGCGCGCGCGACGCGGCGGCACAGGAGCTGGCACAGATGCGCGCCCGCATGGCGCGACTGGAGGAGGAGATCGCGGCCATTCGCGCGCGCGCTGAGCGTGAGGCCGAGGCCGAATATGAGCGCCTCTGGCGAGAGGCGCATGCCGAAGCCGAGAAGATTCGCGCCTTGGCCGAGCGAGAGATCGAGATGGCGCGTCGCGCGGCGGAATTGGAATTGAAGACCTTCCTGGTCGAGCGTGTCTTGGCGCGCGCGCGTGTCCTCCTGCGTCAGCAAGTGACGGAGGAGGACCATCGGCGCTTGATCGCTCAATTCATCGAGGAGTTGGCGGAGGTGCCGCGATGATCCCCACGCGCATCGCTCGCCGATATGCGCGCGCTCTGGCCGAATACACCTTCCCGCGGCAGGAACACGAGGTGGTGAACGACGAGCTGCGCGCGCTCGCGGAGGTGTTCCGGGAAACGCCGCTGCTTGGGGAGGTCTTCGCCAATCCGGTTATCCCACGCGCGCAGAAGGAACGCCTGCTGCAGACGCTGATCGAACGGGCGGGGGTGGGGCGGACCACGGCGACCTTCCTCCATCTGCTCCTGAGGAACTACCGCGTGCAGCACCTGGAGGCGATCGCCCGCGCCTTCGCCGAGGAGGTGGATCGCCGATTGGGGATCGTGAACGTCGAGGTGCGCACGGCTCGCCCGTTGCAGGAGGACGAACGCCAACATCTGCATCGGCGATTGGAGCAAATGACGGGGAGGACTGTGCGCCTGCGCGAGGTCGTGGACGAGCGACTGCTTGGCGGCGTGCAGGCGCGCGTGGATAGCGAAGTCTATGATGGATCGCTGGACGCTCGATTAGAAGCCTTGCGGCGCCAGCTCCTGCTGTGAGCGCCGCTCTCGGGGAGGAAGAGATGGAGAAGTTGAGAGCCGACGAGATCGTGGACATCATCCGTCAGCAGATCGAAGGATTTGAGACGCGCGTCTCGCTGGAAGAGGTCGGGACGGTCATCAAAGCGGGCGACGGCATCGCCGAGATCTACGGCGTGGAGAAGGTGATGGCTGGCGAGCTGCTGGCGCTCCCGCACGACGTCTATGGCCTCGCCCTGAATCTGGAGGAAGACAAAGTCGGCGCCGTGCTCTTCGGCGAATATCACCTGATCAAAGAGGGGGACGAGGTGCGGCGGACGCGCCGGATCATGTCGGTGCCCGTGGGCGAGGCGCTCATCGGGCGCGTGGTGGACCCGCTGGGGCGCCCGCTTGATGGGCGCGGGCCGATCATCACGGAGACATACAATCCGATCGAGCGGCTGGCTCCGGGCGTCGTGGATCGGCAGCCGGTGAAAGAGCCGTTGCAGACGGGCATCAAGGCCATTGACGCGATGATCCCCATCGGACGGGGCCAGCGCGAGCTGATCATCGGCGATCGGCAGACGGGCAAGACGGCCATCGCCATTGATACGATCATCAACCAGAAGGGCAAGGACGTCGTCTGCATCTACGTCGCCATCGGGCAGAAGAAGTCCACGATCGCGCAAGTCGTCAAGACGCTCCACGACTATGGCGCGATGGACTACACGATCGTCGTCTCAGCGGCGGCCTCGGATCCGGCGGCCATGCAGTATCTGGCGCCGTATGCCGGATGCGCCATGGGCGAATACTTTCGGGATCGGGGGCAGCACGCGCTGGTCGTCTATGATGATCTCTCCAAGCATGCGGCGGCCTATCGAGAGATCAGCCTCTTGCTGCGGCGTCCTCCCGGACGCGAAGCGTATCCGGGCGACGTCTTCTACCTGCATTCGCGGCTGCTGGAGCGCGCGGCCAAATACAGTGACGAATTTGGCGGCGGCTCGCTCACGGCCTTGCCCATCATCGAGACGCAATTGGGCGATGTCTCCGCCTATATCCCGACGAACGTCATCTCGATCACGGATGGTCAGATTTACCTGGAGACGGACCTCTTCCACGCGGGGATTCGACCGGCGATCAACGTGGGCATCTCGGTCTCGCGTGTCGGCGGATCGGCGCAGATCAAGGCGATGAAGCAGGTGGCTGGGACGCTGCGCCTGGAGCTGGCGCAATATCGAGAGCTGGCGGCTTTCGCGCAATTCGGATCGGATTTGGACAAGGTCACCCTGCAGCAGCTCAATCGGGGGCGCAAGCTGACCGAACTGCTCAAACAGGATCAGTACAAGCCCATGGATGTCGAGAAGCAGATCGTCTCCATCTGGGCGGGGACGAATGGGTATTTGGACGATCTGCCCGACGAGCTGGTGCGCCCGTTCGAGGAGGAGCTGTTGCAGTTTGTCGAGAACAGCCGCGCCGGGCTGCTGGAGAAGATTCGGACGCGGAAGGCGCTCGATGAGGAGATCCTGGCCGAGCTGCGAGAGACCGTGAGCGAATTCAAGGAACGATTCGTGGCGGCGCATGCCGTGACGGCGCGCGCGGCGTGAGGAGGCGGCGATGGCGAGCTTGCAAGACCTGCGGCGGCGCGTGCGCGCCGTGCGCAACATGCAGCAGGTGACGCGCGCGATGAAGATGGTCTCGGCGGCCAAGCTCCGCCGGGCGCAGGAGCGCGTCATCGCCGCGCGCCCATACGCGCAGCGCATGGCCGCCGTGCTTCATGGCTTGGCCGAACGCGCCGAGCACTATCGGCACCCGCTGCTGGAGCCGCGCGGCGAGGATCACCTGGTGCTTGTCCTCATCACGGCCGACAAAGGACTCTGCGGCGCCTATAACACGAATCTCATCCGCGCGGCGCAGGCGTTCATGGAACGTCATGTGGGGAAGCGCATCGAGCTGGTTTGCATCGGACGCAAAGGGCGCGACTTCTTCCGCCGTCATGGCGTCCCCATTCGCGCCGAATACACGGGCGTCACCGCCCGGCAGGTCGAGCTGCCCGTCGCCCGACAGATCGCGCACGCGCTCATCGCGGACTTCCTCGCTCCCGAGTCCGAGATTGACAAGGTCGTGCTCATCTACAACGAATTCAAATCGGCGGCTCGTCAGCAGATCGTCGTCGAGCAATTGCTGCCCATCGCCGAGTGGCCGACCGACGGCGAGCGCCCGTCCCGGGAGGTCTTCATTGACTACCTCTACGAGCAGCCCCCGGCCGAGATCTTCGGCCACTTGCTCCCGCGATACGTGGAGTCGGAGGTCTACCGCGCCCTCCTGGAGGCGACAGCGTCCGAGCATGGCGCGCGCATGATGGCCATGGATGCGGCGACGAAGAACGCGGAGGAGATGATCGCCTCGCTCACCTTGCAGATGAACCGCGTCCGTCAGGCGACGATCACCAAACAGATCATCGAGGTCGTCAGCGGCGCAGCGGCTCTGGAGGAGATGCTGCGCTAGTCGCCTTTCAGGTCGCCCGCCGTGATCTCCGCCCCAGTTGAGCGATGTCCGCAAAATAGTGGACGAACATCTTGATCCCTCCGGCCGTCTGCGCCCAATCGTAGTTCTCGTTCGGCGCGTGATAGCCGTGCTCAGGGAGGCTCAGCCCGAGGAAGATGATGGGCGCGTGCAAGAACTCCTCCATGATCACCACGGCGCCGATAGAGCCCCCCTCGCGGGTGAAGGCCGGCTCCTTGCCGAAGGCGAACCGCATGGCGCGACGCGCGGCATCGGCGTAGGGGCCGGTGAAGGGCCCCAGATACGGGCGCAACGTCCCCGCGCGCCGGATCACGACGTCCGGATTCTTCGACTTGATGAACTCGCTCACCAGGCGGAAGATCTTCTCCGCGTCCTGGTCGGGGACCAATCGCATGCTGATCTTCGCCTCCGCGCGCGGCGGGATGATCGTCTTGATGCCGGGGCCGCGATACCCTCCAACGATGCCGTGCACCTCGAAGGTGGGCTCGGCCATGATCCCCCGCACCACGCGCACGGGATCGGTCGTGCGCAATGAGGTGAACTCGTGCACGCGCATGAATCGCCGCACATCGAACCCGGAGGCGAGATAATTCTCCAACTCCCGGCGCGTCACCTTTCGCACGTCGTCGTAGAACCCGGGGATCTTCACGCGCCCAGTTCGCGGATCGTAGCACTCGCAGATGAGCTGACACAGCTCGCCGATGGGATTGCGCGCCGGCCCACCGGTGACCCCCGAATGCGCGTCCTTCTTGCCCGTCTCCAGCGTGAGCGTGAGCCCGAGCAACCCCCGCAGCCCGTAGGGGACCGTCGGCTTATTGCGCGCGATCCAGATCGTATCGGAGACGAGCACGGAATCCGTGCGCAGCTCCCGCCGTTTCTTCCGCATGAAGTGCGCGAAATGCGGGCTCCCGATCTCCTCCTCCAGCTCCCAGACGAAATGGATGTTGAGCGGGATGCCGTTCTCCATGGCGTATCGGGCGGCCAACAGGGCCGTCAACGCCGGCCCTTTATCGTC
>JBEPZV010000079.1:0-8112 GCA_041640655.1 bacterium | reverse complement strand
AGCGGACGGCCGCGTGACCGAGACATCTTTGAAGACGCCCAAGGGGAAGTATCGGAGCATCTCCCGCTGAATCCATTCGCACGCTTGAGCGGGCGTCATCCCCCATCCCGTGGGACAGGGCGAGAGGATTTCGACGAGCGAGAAACCGCGCCCTTCGAGCTGCACTTGCAGGGCCTTGCGAATGGCCTTTCGCGCGCGCATGCGCGATTTGTTGTCGAAGAGGGCGACGCGCTCGATGTAGGTCGGGCCCTCCAGGCTGGCCAGCAGCTCACTCACGCGCAGGGGGAAGCCCTCGCGCTCGGGAGCGCGTCCCATGGGCGTGGTCGTCGTGACTTGGCCGGGAAGCGTCGTCGGCGCCATCTGCCCCCCGGTCATGCCGTAGATGGCGTTGTTGATGAAGAAGACCGTGATGTTCTCCCCACGATTGGCTGCGTGCAGGATCTCATTCCCCCCGATCGCCGCCAGGTCACCATCCCCCTGATAGCTGATGACGATGCTCTCCGGGCGCGCGCGCTTGACGGCCGTGGCGACGGCTGGCGCGCGTCCGTGCGCGGCCTGAATGTTGCCCACGTCGAAGTAGTAGTAGGCGAAGACGGCGCAACCGACAGGGCTGATCAGGATCGTGCGATCTTGGATCCCCAGGTCATCAATCGCCTCGGCGATATACTTGTGTACGTTCCCGTGACCGCATCCCGGGCAATAGTGAGTCGTGCGCGGATCGCCCGGTTTGCGCTCAAACACCCCATAGATACTCTTCGGCTTCTCGTAGGCTCGCACGTACATTGTCGTCCTCACTCAGCTTGTGGATTTGTTCGAGCAGCTCTTCAGCCGTCGGGACGATCCCCCCGAATCGGGTGTAGAGCTTCACGGGACGTGCCCCCTCGATCGCGAGGCGCACGTCTTCGACGAGCTGTCCATGGCTCAGCTCGACGACCAAGAAGACCCGCGCCCACTCGGCCATGACCGAGAGCTCCCGCGACGGGAAGGGCCAGAGCGTGATGGGACGAAAGAGCCCGGCCCGGATCCCCTGCGCGCGCGCTTGAGTGACGGCGGCCTTCAGAACGCGCGAGACGATGCCGTAGCCGATCGTGATGATCTCGGCGTCCTCGGTGCGATACTTCTCGTACATCACGGCCTGACGGGCCGCGCGCGCGTACTTCTCTTCAAGCCGTCGAATGTGCGCTTCCAGCTCCTGAGGATCCAGGTAGATGGAAGTGATCAGGTTCTGGCGCGTCTCGGCCGTTCCCTGGACGGCCCATGGCTTCGCCGCAGGCCGAGCGAGCGTGCGCGGCAGCTCGACCGGTTCCATCATCTGGCCGATGAAGCCATCGGTCAGGACGATGACGGGGTTCCGATAGCGATCGGCCAGCTCGAAGGCGAGCATCGTCAGGTCGCACATCTCCTGAACCGAATTTGGCGCGAGCACGATCGTGCGATAGTTCCCGTGTCCTCCGCCTTTGACGATCTGGTGATAATCGCTCTGCTCAGGTGCGATATTCCCCAAGCCCGGTCCCCCGCGCATGACGTCCACGATGACGGCGGGCAGCTCCGCTCCGGCCAGATACGAAATCCCCTCTTGCATGAGGCTCAATCCCGGTCCTGAGGAAGCCGTCATCGTGCGCTCTCCAGCTGCCGCCGCTCCGTAGACCATGTTGATCGCCGCGACCTCGCTCTCCGCCTGAAGGAACGTCCCCCCGACGAGCGGGAAGTAGCGAGCGGCGGCTTCGGCGATCTCACTGGCCGGTGTGATCGGATAGCCGAAGAAGGAGCGGCATCCGGCGAGGATCGCGCCGATGACGGCCGCTTCGTTGCCCTTCAGGAGGATTCGCGTCATCTCAGCTCTCCTCACGCACGCGCGGCTGCGGCTTCTCGCCGGTAGACGGTGATCGCGGCGGGCTCGGGACAGGCGTAAAAGCACACGCCGCATCCGGTGCACCCTCGGCCCAAGTAGCGCGCCGGATGATACCCGTAGCTGTTCAAATGCTCCGCCAGGACGAGGACCCGCACCGGACAGGCGAGAAGGCAAAGACCGCAGCCTTTGCACAAATCCTCGGCGATCTCCACACGCCCGCGATCAACGACCATCTCGTCCGCCATTTTCCTGCTCCCCGCTTCTGAGGGAAGCAACTCTTGTACCGATTGGCACACCCCCATCGGTGCGAAGCGGCTCTCCGGCTGGCCAATTCAACCTGTTGAGCGTTGAAGGCTTGTCGTGAGCCGCTTGCGGGCTGGTGAGGAGGGAGGTCGCGTGGTGGCGCGCGAAATCACGAGCCGGGGTGGGAGAATCACCCGCTCGATGCGGGAAAATGGGGGACCTCGCGTGTGGGGGACCCCTCGGTCCATTGCCAGAGTCCGTGCTGACGCCGTATCAGGCGCGTGCTCTCACTGTTAAGACATTGGAACAAACAGCGTTGCAGTGGTGGTGAGTTCACCGGTGACGGAGATATTCGGCCCTGTCATCACGTTCGGCGCAACACTGGCTATGAGCCAGAGCAAAATGAGATCAAATGGCACCGTCTGCCCGATCTCTCGCTTGCCTATGAGTCGAGCGCCAATCAGCACACGACGAGCAAGATGATCACCGTGCGCAGCGCCATTCCCGGCAGGGAGTGAGGGGCCTCATCCTGGTCCCTCTGTGACTTCCGAATCTCGGAGGGCGGGAGTGGCGGTGTGCGCACCTGTTCACACCGCCCGCGGTGATCCATTCACGATGTCGCCCACGCGTGCAGCGCTTCGGCCCAAAGGAAGACTCGGCCATCTTGCAGCACGGCCACATGATGGGCGCGCGCTTCATCCTCAGCTCCCAGCGTTGCGCGCTCACCGGCTACAACGGGTATGGCCCGGAATCCCGCCCGGCGCAGCAGAGCGGATCTTCGCAAGGCGCGCTCGACGTCCCGTTCATCAATCACAGATGAAATCTCCACAGCGAGGAAGACCTCCGGCGCTTCCGGTTGAAGGCGCGGCTTGCCGCTGACGAGCAGGTCCAGTTGCAGCACGTCGTGGAATTCTTCCGGTGACAGATGGGCTTCCAGCGTCTCCAGCAAGGCGCCCAAATCAACCACGCGAGGACGCCGGAGCAGAGGGCCGAAATATGCGACCGCCTTACTCTGATAGGTCAGTTCCAGCATTCGACCTTTGAGACCGCCCACAGTATCATCGGTACGCTTCTGGGCTTCTACCAAGGACCGCACCTGTTCGGCCAGGAGATAGATGGAAGACGTCAACTGCCGGATCTGTTCTTGCATCTGGCGTTGCGCTTCGGCCAAGGCGGCCACTTGCTCTTCAACGTGGCCCACGCGCTCCTCGGTCCGACGTTGAGCCTCGGCCAGTGCGGCGATCTGCTCCTCGACCCGGCTCACACGTTCCTCGGTCCGACGTTGAGCCTCGGCCAGTGCGGCGATCTGCTCCTCGACCCGGCCCACGCGCTCCTCGGTCCGACGTTGAGCCTCGGCCAGTGCGGCGATCTGCTCCTCGACCCGGCCCACGCGCTCCTCGGTCCGACGTTGAGCCTCGGCCAGTGCAGCGATCTGCTCCTCGACCCAGCTCACGCGCTCCTCGACCCGGCTCACGCGCTCCTCGGTCCGACGTTGAGCCTCGGCCAGTGCGGCGATCTGCTCCTCGACCCGGCCCACGCATTCCTCGGTCCGACGTTGAGCCTCGGCCAGTGCAGCGATCTGCTCCTCGACCCGGCCCACGCGCTCCTCGGTCCGACGCTGAGCCTCGGCTAACTCTCGCACAATCTCGGGCAGTGCCAGAAGCTCATCCGTCAGCAGCAAGCGGCGCAACTCCGCTCGCCATTCCGGACGCTCCTGCAGCAGCCGGAGCAACTCCAGATAATCGTGCACGTCAAAGGCCATCGTCCCTTGCTCCTCCTTATCTACCCTGGACTCCTGCGCCATCGGCAACACTAAATATACCACATCCTGCGCTCCTGGCGACCTCTGCTGAACGAGGCTGGGGTTCGTGAGTGGGCATTGTCAGGCGAGAGAGAGCATTTTATCATTTGGAAGCCTACCCAATCGAATATGGGGAAGGAGGACTCATGAAGCGGAGCG
The DNA here is from genome assembly GCA_041640655.1 of bacterium. Lineage (GTDB taxonomy): Bacteria > Acidobacteriota > Blastocatellia > HR10 > HR10 > HR10. Next base: position 4,057 of record JBEPZV010000079.1, on the reverse strand, counting down.
TGGGGATCATTTGTGGCCTGGCGATGCTCCTGTGGTCCTGTTCGCCGCGCGTGGAGTACGATGTGGTGATCCGTGGAGGGACGATCTACGATGGCAGTGGTTCACCTCCGTTTGTCGGGGACCTCGCCATTCGCGGGGACACGATCGCCGCCCTCGGACGCTTAGAGAATGCGCGTGGGCGCCTGGAGATCAACGCTGCGGGGCTGGCCGTCGCTCCCGGCTTCATCAACATGCTCAGTTGGGCGACCGAATCGCTCATCGCCGACGGACGCGCGCAGAGCGACATTCGGCAGGGGGTCACGCTCGAAGTCTTTGGCGAGGGGTGGTCCATGGGGCCGCTCAACGAGGCGATGAAGCGGGAGATGCTCGAACGGCAGGGCGACATCAAGTACGACATTCCTTGGACGACGCTCGGCGAATACCTGGAATATCTCGTCCGGCGCGGCGTCTCCCCCAATGTCGCCTCTTTCGTCGGTGCGACGACCATTCGCATTCACGTCCTCGGCTACGAGAATCGGTCCCCGACGCCGGTGGAGATGGAGCGGATGCGCCAGCTCGTTCGCCAGGCGATGGAGGAGGGAGCACTCGGCGTCGGCTCTTCGCTCATCTATGCGCCAGCCTTCTATGCGAGCACGGAGGAGTTGATCGAGTTGTGCAAGGTCGCTGCGGAATACGGCGGCATGTACATCTCGCACATCCGCAGCGAGGGGAACCGACTGCTCGAAGCCATTGACGAGTTGATCCGCATCGCGCGCGAGGCGAAGATTCCGGCCGAGATCTACCATCTGAAGGCAGCCGGGCGCGCCAATTGGCCGAAGCTCGAGGAAGCGATCCGTCGAATCGAAGCCGCGCGCGCCGAGGGCTTGCGCATCACGGCCAATATGTACCCGTACACGGCCGGCGCGACCGGTTTGAACGCCGCGATGCCCCCCTGGGTGCAAGAGGGGGGACATCGCGCGTGGATCGAGCGGTTGAAGAATCCCGCTATTCGTGCGCGCGTCCTTCGTGAGATGCGCACGCCGACCGATCGGTGGGAGAACCTCTATCTGATGGCCGGCTCGCCGGAGAACGTCCTCTTGGTCGGCTTCAAGAACGAGGCCCTCAAGCCACTTACGGGCAAGACGCTCGCCGAAGTCGCCCGCATGCGCGGACGCTCGCCCGAGGACACGATCATTGATCTGGTGATCGAGGACGACAGCCGCGTGGACACGGTCTACTTCCTCATGTCCGAGGAGAACGTGAAGAAGCAGATCGCGCTTCCCTGGGTGAGCTTTGGCTCAGACGCCGAGGCGTTAGCCCCGGAAGGGGTGTTCCTCAAGTCGAATCCGCATCCGCGCGCTTACGGGACGTTCGCCCGCGTGCTCGGTCGCTATGTGCGGGAGCAGAAGGTGATCCCGCTCGAGGAGGCCATTCGGCGCATGACCTCGCTCCCGGCCGAGAATCTCAAGCTCGACCGGCGCGGGCGATTGCAGGTGGGATACTTCGCCGATGTCGTCATCTTCGATCCGGCGAAGATCCGGGATCATGCCACCTACGAGCGGCCGCATCAATATGCGACCGGTGTGATCCACGTTTTCGTCAACGGCGTCCAGGTGCTCAAGGATGGGGAGCACACGGGGGCGAAACCGGGACGCGTTGTGCGCGGCCCTGGATATAAGAGGGCGAATCCCGCAGCGCGTTCCTGAGACAGGAGCAGCGAACGCTCTTCGCGCGTCCGTCCTCGATTTGACAGCGCATGGGCACATCCGACCCTGTCCCTATTCGCCCGGAAGATCGGGAAGGACGCCCTCCATTCCTCATGTGGAGGCGTGTTCGGCCAGCCAGCGTTCGGCATCCATAGCCGCCATGCAGCCGCTGCCAGCAGCGGTCACCGCCTGCCGGTAGACGCGATCTTGCACGTCGCCGCAGGCGAAGACGCCGGGCACGCTCGTCATCGTCGAGCCCGGGCGTGTCCGAATATACCCCAGCTCGTCCATCTCGAGCCATCCGCGAAAGATCTCCGTGTTCGGCTTGTGCCCGATGGCGATGAAGAGCCCTCGAACAGGCAGGATCGTTCGCTCCTCGGTCTTCACATTGCGCAGGAGCACACCCTCCACCTGTCGCTCGCCGAGTACATCCTCGACCACGGTATTCCAGATGAACGTGATCTTGGGGTGGGCGAAGGCCCGCTCCTGCATGATCTTGGATGCGCGCAATTGATCGCGCCGATGAATGACATGCACGCGCGTGGCGAAGCGCGTGAGGAAGAGCGCTTCCTCCATCGCCGTATCACCGCCGCCGACGACCGCGACCTCGACGCCGTTGAAGAACGCGCCATCGCACGTGGCGCAGGCGGAGACACCGCGCCCGATCAGACGCCGCTCATTCTCCAGGCCGAGATATTTGGCCGAAGCGCCCGTGGCGATGATCACAGCATCGGCGAGCACCGGCAGATGATCGTCCACGAGCAGTCGAAAGGGGCGCTGCGAGAAATCCACAGCCGTGACCGTCCCCCATCGCACCTCGGCGCCGAAGCGCACGGCTTGCGCTTCGAAGAGTCGCATCAGTTCGGGTCCCAGAATGCCGTCGGGAAAGCCCGGATAATTTTCGACGAGCGTCGTCGTGGTCAATTGCCCACCCGGTTCCGGACCCTGAAAGACGAGCGGGCTCAACTTGGCCCGTGCCGCGTAAAGCGCCGCTGTGAGCCCAGCCGGTCCCGTGCCGATGATCACCACCTGGCGATGCTCGGCGTTGGAGAAATCTTTCCCCTCAAAAGCTGAGCGATCAGGGTGATCCTGCGCCGCGCGATGCTCGTGCTGTCTCATCGTTGCCCCTTCCTCCGACTCAAAGAGTCCTTTCGCTCGCCCGCTCGAGGTCGAGCATCTGGCTGCCTGATTCAGGAATGTAGCGGAGCTGATGGGAGCTTTTCAAGCTCTCCGGCGGCCGTGCGCTCTGATCTTACGAACGCGCGCGATCTCGCAAAATCCGCTCAGCCGTCCCGTGCGCGCTCTTGATGCAATCGCCGACGGCGATCCCTCCGCGGTAGTTCGCGCAGAAATAGAGGCCCGCGTGCTCCCGCTCCGCGCGATCGAGCGCGTCGAGGATTTCGCCGTAGCCGAGCTCGTATTGCGGGATCGCGCGCTCCCATCGGGAGACGTAGGCGAATTCCGGCTCTCCGCGAAGGCGCAGGATGTCGGTGAGCTCTTCGGTGACGAGCGCGATCAACTCCTCAGTGGGGCGTCGAGCCAGCTCCGGTTGGCGCATGCCGCCGACGAACGTGGTGAGGGTGACACGGCCTTGTGGCGCGCGAGCGGGGAAGATCGTGGAGTTCCAAATCGTCCCCAGAATGCGCCGCTGCTCCTTCTCGGGGACGAGGAAGCCGAAGCCGTCAAGTGGTCGGCCGATGGCCGTCTCGGGATATCCGAGAATGACCGTGCTCACCGGCGGGTAGACGATTCGTTCCAGTGCGCGGGCGGCTTCCGGAGCGAGCCGCTCAAGAAGTGGAGCCGCCGCATAGGCGGGCGTCGCCAGGACGACTCGTTCCGCGCGCAGGATGTCGCGGCGTCCGTCGCGCTCGAAGGCGATCTCGAAAGCCGCGCCGGTGCGCTCCAGGCGCAGGACGCGCGTCGCGCACCAGACTGCGTCCCCGAGCGTGGCGGCCAGGGCGCGGGGCAACGCTCCCATCCCCTCCCGAAAGGAGAACAGGCGCGCCGCGATCTTCGTGGCCTCGCGACGACGGCGCCGCTGCCGCGCTCCGCGCAACATCCCCAGAAACAGCCCCCCATATTGCGCCTCCAGCGCGTAGAGCTGTGGGAAGGCGAAGCGAACGCTCAACCGCTCGGGATCGCCCGCATAAATGCCCGCGACGAACGGATTGACGGCGTAATCGAGGAACTCTCGCCCCACGCGCCGGCGCACGAAATCGGCGACGGATTCTTCCCGATCGGCCCGGCCGTGAAACGGTTCGGCGAGCACGCGCAGCTTCCCCTTCCAACTCCAGAGCCGGCTCCGCAGAACGGCCAAGGGCGTCAGAGGCAGCGGGTGCAGTTCTCCGCCGCGAAAGATGTATCGGTTCCGC
>JBEPZV010000078.1:0-8140 GCA_041640655.1 bacterium | reverse complement strand
CCACCTGCTCGTCGAGCACGAACTCCGTATCGCCCGGATCCTTGATGCGCACCCAGCGGAGCATCTGCCGGACGATGACCTCGATGTGCTTGTCGTTGATGGTGACGCCCTGCTGCCGGTAGACCTCTTGGATCTCGTTGACGAGATATTTCTGCACGGCCTCCACGCCCAGGATGGCGAGGATGTCATGGGGGTTCAGCGGCCCATCAATGAGCGGATCACCCGCCTGCACATAATCGCCATCCTGCACATTCAGGTGCACGCCGCGCGGGATCGAATACTCGCGGACCTCGCCATCATCGCCGATGATCTGCACCTTCTGCACGCCGCGCTGAATGCCGAGCACTTTGACGCGACCAGAGATCTCGGTCATGACGGCCGTCTCGCGCGGCTTACGCGCCTCGAACAACTCCACGACGCGCGGCAGGCCGCCGACGATGTCCTTCGCCTTGGCCGTCTGCCGCGGGATCTTCGCGATCACATCGCCGGGCGCCACGCGCACGCCCTCGGCCTCTTGGACGGCCTTGTCCTGCCAATCCTCACGCCGTTCCTCGCGCTTGCGCCGGCGCCACTCCTCGAAATCGTTCACGAGGATGATGGCGCGAATCGGCAGATGCTGCACCTTGATGAGGCGCCCATCGTCGTCGCGAATCTCAATGCGCGGCTGTAGCTTCTCATCGAGCGACTCGATGACGAAGCGGTAGGCCAAGCCGGTGACCTTGTCCACCTCCTCGCGGAAGGTCACGTTCTCGATGAGATCGCGGAAGTGAACCGTCCCCTCCACATCCGAGAGGATGGAGAAGGTGTACGGGTCCCACTCGACCAGGCGCTGATCCGGTTCGACCATCTGCCCATCGGTGACGCGCAACAGGGCGCCATACGTGACCGGATAGGTCTCGATCTCGCGCCCGCGACTGTCCACAATGGCGATGTAGCCATTGCGGTTCATGGCGATCAGCTCACCCCGGCGATTGCGGATCGTCTTGAGGTTGACGAACTTGACCCGACCGGCGCGCCGCGCCTCGTGCGAGGACTGTTCCTTGATGGCCCCCGTCGCTCCACCAATGTGGAACGTGCGCATGGTTAACTGCGTGCCCGGCTCGCCGATGGACTGCGCGGCCAGGATACCGACGGCCTCGCCGATCTCGACCATCTTCCCGGTGGCGAGATTCCGCCCATAGCAGAGGACGCATACCCCACGCCGCGATTCGCAGGTGAGCACCGAGCGAATCTTCACCCGCTCGATCCCCGCGTTCTGAATCTCGTTGGCCAGGTCCTCGGTGATCTCCTGATTGGCGCGCACCAGGACGCTGCCATCAATAGGATCAATGACGTCCTCCAGGGCGACGCGTCCGATGATGCGCTCGCGCAGCGGTTCGACGATCTCTCCCGCGTGGATGATCGCCTCGGCCCAGATGCCCTTGACCGTGCCGCAGTCGTACTCGGTCACGATCACGTCCTGCGCGACATCCACCAGGCGTCGGGTGAGGTATCCCGAATCGGCCGTCTTGAGCGCCGTATCGGCCAACCCCTTGCGCGCCCCGTGCGTGGAGATGAAGTATTGGAGCACGTTGAGCCCCTCGCGGAAATTGGCCAGAATAGGCGTCTCGATGATCTCCCCGGTCGGCTTGTTCATCAAGCCGCGCATGCCGGCCAATTGTCGAATCTGCTGCTTCGATCCGCGCGCCCCGGAATCGGCCATGACGATGAGCGGGTTGGGCACGCCCGTCTCGCGTTCCCGCTGCTCCATGGCCTTGAACATCTCATCGGCGACCTTCTCGGCCACGTTCGACCAGATCTCGATCACGCGATTGTAGCGCTCGCCCGAAGTGATGACCCCCTCCTTCACCTGCTTCTCGACGGCGAGCACTTCCTTCTGCGCCTGACGGATCAGCTCGGCCTTGGTCTCCGGGACGACGAGATCATCAATGCAGAGCGAGATGCCCGACTTGGTCGCATAGTAGAACCCGAGGTCCTTCAGGTTGTCGAGCAGGGCGATCGTCTTGGCGTGCCCCAGCCGCACGAAGCAGTAGCGCACAAGCGATTGCAGCCCGTTCTTCTTCATCAAGCCGTTGATGAACGGCATGCCTTCGGGCAAGTGCTGATTGAAGATGACGCGGCCGACGGTCGTATCAATGAGTCGCCCTTGCACGTCGTAGACCGGCGCGTTGATGACGTCCTGCGGATCGCGCTGCGCCTCCAGGTCAATCAACCGCCCCTCGTAGCGGAGCTTGATCGGCGTCTGCGTCTCGACGATGCCCTCCTCCAGGGCCAGCACGACTTCGTCCATGGAGGCGAAGCGCATCCCCTCGCCCTTGGCGCCCGGCTTGCGGCGGGTCAGGTAGTAGAGTCCGAGCACGATGTCTTGCGTGGGCACGGCGATCGGCTGGCCGCTGGCCGGCGAGAGGATGTTATGGCTGGAGAGCATGAGCACGGAGGCTTCGACCTGCGCCTCTGGCGACAGCGGCACGTGCACGGCCATTTGGTCCCCATCGAAATCGGCGTTGAACGCCGTGCACACGAGCGGATGGATCTTGATGGCCTTCCCCTCGACCAGGATCGGCTCGAACGCCTGAATGCCCAGCCGATGCAGCGTCGGGGCGCGATTGAGCAGCACCGGATGCTCGCGGATCACTTCCTCCAGCACATCCCACACGATCGGGTCCTGCTTCTCGACGATCTCCTTCGCCTGCTTGACCGTCGCCACGTAGCCCTTCTTCTGCAGCAGGTGGTAGATGAAGGGCTTGAACAACTCCAGCGCCATCTGCTTGGGCAATCCGCACTGATGGAGCTTCAGCTCCGGCCCGATGACGATGACCGAGCGCCCGCTGTAGTCCACGCGTTTGCCGAGCAGATTCTGGCGGAAGCGCCCCTGCTTCCCCTTGAGGGAATCGGCCAGCGACTTCAGCGGCCGATTATTCGCTCCTTTGATGACGCGCCCGCGGCGACCATTGTCCAGGAGCGCATCCACGGCCTCCTGCAACATGCGCTTCTCATTGCGCACGATGACTTCGGGCGCGCGCAACTCCAGCAGCTTCTGCAATCGGCTGTTGCGATTGATCACGCGACGGTACAGCTCGTTCAAATCCGACGTGGCAAAGCGCCCCCCATCCAGCGGCACCAGCGGGCGCAACTCCGGCGGGATGACAGGCAGCACTTCCAGGATCATCCACTCGGGCCGATTCCCCGACTTGCGGAATGAATCCACGACCTTCAGGCGCTTGGCATACTTGAGCCGCTTCTGCTGCGAGGGATCGGTCTTCATCTTCTCGCGCAGCTCGGCCGCGAGCGCCTCCAGATCCACCTGTTGCAGGAGAGTGCGGATAGCCTCGGCCCCCATGCGAGCGACCTCCGGCCCGAACTTCCCCGGGAACTCCTGCGCCAGCTTCCGATATTGCTCCTCGCTGAGCAGCTCCTTGTATCGGATCGGCAAGCCGAGCCGCTCCAGCTCCTCATCCGGCTTGATGACGATGTACGACTCGTAGTAGAGCACCTTCTCCAGATCGCGGACGCTCAGGTCCAGGAGCTGACCGATGCGCGAGGGCGAGCTCTTGAAGAACCAGATGTGCGAGCAGGGCGCGGCCAACTCGATATGCCCCATGCGCTCGCGCCGCACCCGGCTCACGGTGACCTCCACGCCGCACTTATCGCAGACGACTCCGCGATACTTCGCCCGCTTGTACTTCCCGCAGAGACATTCGTAGTCGGCGATGGGGCCGAAGATGCGGGCGCAGAAGAGGCCATCCCGCTCCGGCTTGTGCGTGCGATAGTTGATCGTCTCCGGCTTGGTCACCTCGCCATGCGACCAAGAGCGAATCTTCTCCGGCGAGGCCAATCCGATGCGAATCGCCTCGAAATCGAGCGTCGTTGATTCTCGCTCAAAAAGGCGCTTCGGAAACATAGGCTCGCTCCTTTCCGGGAGTCCGACGCCCCCCGATCACTCCTCCTCTTCCTTGCCGGTCAGCAATTCCACGTCCAGGCAGAGCCCTTGCAACTCGCGCATCAGGACGCTGAAGGACTCGGGCACGCCCGGCTCGAAGTCGTAGTTCCCGTTGACGATCCCCTCGTAGATGCGGGACCGCCCGGCCACGTCGTCGGATTTGGCCGTGAGCAATTCCTGGAGCGTATAGGCGGCGCCGTAGGCTTCCAGCGCCCAGACCTCCATCTCGCCGAAACGCTGGCCGCCGAATTGCGCCTTCCCACCGAGCGGCTGCTGCGTGATGAGCGAGTACGGACCGATCGAGCGCGCGTGAATCTTATCGTCCACCAAGTGCAAGAGCTTCATCATGTAGATGTAGCCGACGGTCACGGGTTCGTCGAAAGGCTCTCCCGTCAGCCCGTCATAGAGGATCGTCTTCCCCATCACATTGACCATCGGCGGCAGTCCCTGCTCGCGCAGTCGCGCATCGGCCTGTCGGAGCAGATCCTTGATCTGCTCCTCGCGCGCTCCATCGAAGACGGGAGAGGAGAAATGCAACCCGAGCACTTTCCCCGCCCAGCCGAGATGCGTCTCCAGGAGCTGACCGACGTTCATGCGCGAGGGCACGCCGAGCGGATTGAGCACGATCTCGACCGGCGTCCCATCGGGCAAAAAGGGCATATCCTCCTCGGGCACGATCTTGGCGATGACGCCCTTGTTGCCGTGGCGTCCGGCCATCTTATCGCCAACGGAGAGCTTCCGCTTCATGGCGATGTAGACCTTCACGAGCTTGATCACGCCCGCTTGCAGCTCGTCGCCGCGCTTGAGCTTCTCGATCTTCTCCTGATAGAACTGCTTAAGCACAGCGATCTGCCGCTCGATCCGCGCCTCCAGCTCTTTGACCTCGGCCATGATGTCGGCCCGCTCGACCTGGATCTTCTTCAAGGCCGAATAGTCGAGCGACTCCAGGAAATCCCGCCCCAAGCGCGTCCCCTTGGAGGCCAGCTTCTTGCGCCCCACGACGAGATCGGCCGCCAGGCGCTTCCCCTCCAGAAGCTCGATGAGCCGCTTATCGCGCTCCTCCTGCAGAATGCGAATCTCATCCTGCAGATCGCGCATGAGCCGCTCCTCTTGCGCTTGCTCGATCTGCAAGCTGCGCGCATCCTTGGGCGCCCCGCGCCGGGTGAAGACCTTCACATCAATGACCGTGCCCTCGATCCCTGGCGGGCATTTGAGCGAGGCGTCGCGGACATCGCTCGCCTTCTCGCCGAAGATGGCGCGCAACAGCTTCTCTTCGGGCGTGAGCTGTCCCTCGCCCTTGGGCGTCACCTTCCCCACCAGGATCGAACCCGGTTTGACGTAGGCGCCGATGCGAATGATCCCGCTCTCATCCAAGTCGCGCAGCATGTACTCCGGCACGTTCGGGATGTCGCGCGTGATCTCCTCCGGACCGAGCTTCGTCTCGCGCGCCTCGATCTCCAGCTCCTCAATATGGACCGACGTGTAGGCGTCGTCCTTGACGAGCTTCTCCGAGATCACAATGGCGTCCTCGAAGTTATACCCACGCCAGGGCATGAAGGCGACCAGGACGTTGCGCCCGAGCGCCAGCTCCCCCTGATCCGTGCACGGACCATCGGCGATGACCTCCCCCCGGCGCACGCGCTGGCCCACGCGCACAATGGGCCGCTGATTGATGCACGTATTCTGATTCGACCGCTGGAACTTGACCAATGGATAGATATCCGCCGTCACCTCGCGCGAGAGGATCCCGCCCTCGGCGCTCGTGTCGGCGCGAATGATGATGCGCTCAGAATCCACGTAGTCCACGACGCCATCGCGCTTGGCGACGACCACCGCGCCCGAATCCTTCGCCACGACGGCTTCCATGCCGGTCCCCACAATCGGCGCCTCCGGACGCAGCAGCGGCACCGCCTGTCGCTGCATGTTCGATCCCATGAGCGCCCGGTTGGCATCGTCGTGCTCCAGGAAGGGGATGAGCGAGGCGGCCACCGAGACCACCTGCTTCGGCGAGATGTCAATGAACTGCACCTCCTCGCGGCTCACGGTCACGAATTCTCCACCTCGTCGCGCGATCACCCGCTCGGGAACAATGTACCCCCTCTCGTCCACCTCGACGTTGGCTTGCGCAATCACATAGCGCGCTTCCTCCCACGCCGTCAGATAGAACGGATAGGGCTCGTACTCGGCCGGCATCTTGCCCTCGGCCTGGAGCCGCCGATTCTCGCGATCCACCTTCTCCTTGGGCAGATGCTCACCGAGGCGGAACGAACTCTGACCGGGATTGAGGATGCGCACGTAGTCCACGACGCGCCCATTCTCAACCTTGCGATACGGCGCCTCGATGAAGCCGAACTCATTGACCCGGGCGTAGCAGGCCAGGCTGGAGATCAGTCCGATGTTCGGCCCCTCGGGCGTCTCAATGGGACAGATGCGCCCATAGTGCGTCGGATGCACATCGCGCACCTCGAATCCCGCGCGCTCGCGCGACAGACCGCCCGGCCCCAGGGCCGAGAGCCGCCGCTTGTGCGTGATCTCGGCCAGCGGATTGGTCTGATCCATGAACTGCGAGAGCTGACTGGAGCCGAAGAACTCCTTGAGCGCTGCCATGACGGGCTTCGCATTGACGAGATCGCGCGGCATGGCCGTCTGCAGCTCCCCGTGCACGGACATCTTCTCTTTGATCGCCCGCTCCATCCGCACCAGGCCGACGCGGAACTGATTCTCCAGAAGCTCGCCGACCGGACGCACGCGCCGGTTCCCCAGATGATCGCGATCATCCACCTCCCCGATGTCCTTCCGCAGCTTGAAGAGATAGCGGACGACGTCGAAGAAATCCTGCGGCGAGAGCGTCAGATCATCCAGCCGATGGCGCTCGGGATACCCCATCTTGATGTTGAACTTCAAGCGTCCGACGCGCGAGAAGTCGAACTTGCGCGGGTCGAAGAACATGCCCTCGAACAAGCGCCAGGAGGAGAGGACCGTCGGCGGATCCCCGGGCCGCATCTTCCGATAGATCTCCAGGAGCGCTTCGGCGGGCGTGCGCGCCGGATCCTTCCGTAGCGTCTGACTCAACGTGGCGCCGATGTCATCGCGCTCTGGGAAGAAGAGATCGAATTCGGTGATGCCGCTGCTGATCACGCCGGAGATCGCCTGCGGCGTGACCGGTGTATTCGCCTCGGCGCGCACCTCGCCGGCCGCATCCACGAGATCGGAGATGAAGTAGGCCCCCTCCAGATCAGTGATCGAGATCTCGACTTCGCGGATCTTCGCCGCCAGCAGTTGCCGATACAAGGCCGTCGTGATCTTCCGGCCCGCGCGCACAAGCACTTCCCCCGTGCGCGGATGAACGACGTCCCGCGCCGGATGCGGCTCGAAGAGCTTCAAGACCGCTTGCTCCGGATGCGCCTCATCCCGAAGCCGCCAATAGAGCTTGCCATCGCGCACGAGGAAGCTCTCCCACTGGTAGAACTGGCGCAGCAGCTCCTCATCCGTGAACCGCGCGTTCACGATCGTGCTCTTGAGCAACTCGTCGTCATCGCGCAGGGCCGTCATGTCGTGCTTGAGCGGCAATCCGAGCGCCCGCAGGAACGTCGTCCCCACGATCTTCCGCTTCTTATCAATCCGCACGTAGAGGATGCTCTTGGCATCGTACTCGAACTCAACCCACGCCCCGCGATTGGGGATGATCTTGCCCACGTAGGAGTGAATCGTCGGCTTCTCGAAGTAGACGCCCGGACTCCGGTGCAATTGCGAGACGATGACCCGCTCTGTCCCGTTGATGATGAACGTCCCATTCTCCGTCATGAGCGGGATCTCGCCGAAATAGACCTCCTCCTCCTTGATGTCGCGCACCTGTCGGCGACCGGTCGCCTCGTCCACGTCGAAGATCGTCAGCCGAAACTTCACCTTCATCGGCACGGCGTAGGTCATGCCTCGCTCGCGGCACTCCTCCACATCGTACTTCAACTTCAGCCCCACCGGCTCCCCGCAATGCGGACAGAGATTGAGGACATTCGGATTGAGCGTCCCACACTGGTGGCAGAGGATGTCCTCGGTCGAGAACGGATTCAGCCGGATGAGCGCGCCGCACTGGCGACAGGTCGAGCGCAAATGGCGCAGCCCTTCCAGTTGACCGCACTTGCAGCGCCAGGTCCCGATGGAGTACTCCACGAAGTCCAGTTGCGCCGTCCCCCGGTAGTC
>JBEPZV010000077.1:0-8464 GCA_041640655.1 bacterium | reverse complement strand
GAATCGGCCCCTGCGCAATGCCACGCTGACGGCCATCGCGCCCACGGGGACGATCAGCATCATCGCCGATACGAGCGCGAGCATCGAGCCGCTGTTCGCCCTGGCCTATCGGCGCACGCACGTGCTCGGCGGACAGACGCTCTATGAGGTGAATCCCCTCTTCCTCGAATACCTGGATCGCTACGGCCTCAACGCCGAGGAGATTCTGGAGGCCGTTCTCGCGCGAGGGCAATTGCGCGAGGTCCCTCACGTCCCCGAGGAGCTGAAGCGGCTCTTTGTGACCGCCCTGGAGATTCCGCCCGATCGGCATCTGCAGATCCAGGCGGCCTTTCAACGCGCCGTGGACAATTCGGTCTCGAAGACGATCAACCTGCCCGAGGAAGCCACGGTCGAGGACGTGGCGCACGCGTATTGGCGCGCCTGGGAATTGGGGCTGAAGGGCATCACGATCTATCGGTACGGTAGCAAATCGGCGCAGGTGCTGGAGCTTGGTCTGGACGAGGAAGCGCATCATTATGACCACGCCTCCCGATGCGATCCCGAAGAATGTCGCGTCTGAACGCCCACCATTCACGTCCATGGTGCTCACCCCCATCGGCGTGGTGCGCAGCTCTGTCTCCGATCGGCAGGCGATGCCGACGTTCGGCGTTCCCGCCCAAGTGGAGCTCTTCCCCGAATTCGCCGACGGACTGCGGCATGTGCAGAAACACACGCACGTGTGGATCCTCGCGTGGCTGCACGAGGCCGATCGCACGCGGCTGCTGGTGACCCCGCGCGGCGTGAGCGACACGAGCGAAGCCGGCCTGCATGGGGTCTTCGCCGTGCGCTCCCCCACGCGGCCGAATCCCATCGCCATGACGGCCGCGCGAATTGAGCGGATCGAGGGGACCACGCTGTATCTGGATCGGTTGGACTTCGTGGATGGCACACCCGTCGTGGATGTGAAGCCGTACTTTCGCAGCCGCGATGCCATCTACGCGGCGCGCAACGAGCAGATCGGACGCCCGGCCAACCGTCAGGCGCTTCTCGAATCGTTGCTCATTCAGGCGGAGAACTTCCACGGTGAGCGCTGCGGAGGGGTGGTCTTCGGCGCGCGCCTCGTCGAGCACTTTCGCTCGACATTCCTCGATTTCGCCGAGGCCTGGGGCACGCAGGTCATCGTCCCGGAAGATGCCGGCTGCATGATTGATGCTGTGATGACGCTCGTCGGTGCGACGCCCGGACGAGGGACCTTGGGCTTCCACGGCGCGCCGTTTGTCCGGTTCATCCGCGGCGATCGCGCGTACACCTACGTGTTGCTCGAGCCCGGACGCCGCTGGGCGAGCTGGACGGCTCTGCCGGCAGAGGGCGTGCTCGCCGCTCCCGAGGAGGAACTGTTTCGCGTGGGCTCGGCGCCGCTGCGAGCGAAGTGAGGCTCGGGGCTCACTTCGCCCCTTCGATCTCCCGGATCTTCAGATAGAGCAGGGCGGCGAGGAAGAGGATGAACAGGAGCGAGATGGCGAGCCCCTTGCGCCGATAGTTCAATTCGGCCAGTGCCCGCTCGCCGGCGTGATACCCGCGTCGCGCGACCTCGAGTCCCGGCCGAATGACATTCTCCACCTCCTTCACCGAGAAGGCATGGATGAGCACCCGGGCATGCGTGAGGGCATCGCGAGCCTCGCTCAGCTCGAACTTCGCCCGACTCACCTCCATGCCCGCGCGCTCGGCGCGATCCAAGATGGCCCGCGCGCGCTCCAGCTCGCGGGAGAGGTCGTCCAGGAGAGCGCGCATGTGCTCGGCCGCCTGATACCCGGCGTCCCCCGGCGGATGGCAGGAGACGCACACGGATTTCTCTCCCGTCCCGATCATCTCATCCGTCGGAGAGAGGACGTCATGATTCCCGTGACAATACACGCATTCGGCCAGCCCCATGGCATCGAAAGCGGCCTTGTGCGGACTCGCGCGGAAGAGCGCGGATTGGCGCACATGACATTGCCCGCAGACGTGCGCGACCGACGTGATTCCGGGCGGCACGGCGCCGTGATTCCCATGACAATCATTGCACGTCGGCGCCGAGAGGTCCTGCCGGTCGTAGAGTGCGCGCGCGTGCGCGCTCCGTCGGTATCGGTCGTACTGATCGTGAGGGAGACGATACCCCTTCATGTATTCGGCGTCGGCATGACAGCGCGCGCAAGTCTCGGCCACGTTGAGCGGATACACGGGCGAGAGGGGATGCTGAACGGACCGAATTCCATGAGCGCCGTGACAGCTCGTGCACGTGGCCACGCGCGTGTCGCCAGCGCGCAGTCGCTTCCCATGGACGCTGGTGAAGTACTCCCGCTCCTGATCCACCCGCAGGGCGGGATTATAGCGCTTCATGAACTCCGCATCGCTGTGGCAGCGACCACAGAGGGCCGGGATCGCACGATGCGACGGTCGCGCGACGAACCCCTTCTTCGGATCCATCGCAGCCAGCGGATCATCGCTCGCCGGATCTCCGCCGTGACAATCGGCGCAGGAGAATCCACGCGCTCGATGGATGTCCTCCCGCATCAAGGCGACGGGATCGGCGAGCGAGCCCTCCAACGCCGCGTGACACTCGATGCAGGAATCCTTCTTCTGCTGAGCGCGCGCGGCGGTGGCGCCGAGCCCCCCGAGCACAAGGCTCACCAGAGCGAAGCTTCCCCACAGCCGCGATCGCGGAATCCGATGACGCTCCCGCCTCTCTCCCCTCATGCGAGATATCCCCAGATGGTCATGACGGCGATATAGAGGACGATGAACACGCCCAGGCCGGTGAAGAAGCGACTCCGCCACCCGCGCGACGCCGGCCGATCCAGAAAGGGGACGAGCACCCAGAAGAGCCCCCCCAGCAGGAAGAGCGTGACGCCCACGACTTCCCCTTCGAAGATCCCGACGCGCGCCGGCAGGAGCCGCAGCGTCTGGAACAGGAAGAGGAAGTACCACTCGGGCTTGATCCCGGCTGGCGCCGGCGCGAAGGGATCGGCCTTCTCCCCCAATCCCCAGGGGAAGAGCGCCGCCAGAGCTGCCAGCGCCCCGATGGCCAAGACCCACCCGATGAGGTCCCGAAGGAGGAAATTGGGGAAGAACTTCATCGTCCGCACGCGTGTCCCCTCCAAGCTCGGCGGGATGCTCATCCCATGCTTCTGCACGAGGACGAGATGAAGCGTCAGGACGATCGTCGTCACTCCGGGCAGAATGGCCACGTGGAAGCCGAAGAAGCGCGTGAGCGTCGCCCCGGTCACTTCCTCCCCCCCGCGCAGGAAGCGGAGCAGAAACGGCCCGATCACCGGCACATCCCCGGCGATGTCCGTCCCCACCTTCGTCGCGAAGAACGCGAGCTTATTCCACGGGAGCAGATAGCCGCTGAAGCCGAAGGCGAGCGCGAGAAACAGCAACAGTGTGCCGCTCACCCAGGTCAGCTCGCGCGGCGGACGATATGCCTTCATGAAGTAAGCGCTGAACATGTGGATGAAGAGCGTCGCGATCATCAGGTTCGCCGACCAACTGTGGATCGAGCGGATCAACCACCCGAACTCGACTTCCGTCATGATGAACTGCACGCTCTCGAAGGCCGCTTCCGCGCTCGGCCGATAATAGAGCAGAAGGAGGGCTCCCGTGACGACCTGCACGACGAAGAGGAACAACGTCATGCCGCCGAAATAGTACCAGATCGTATGCCGATGGATCGGGACTTCCTTCCGACGGAGGAATTCGCGCACGGCCTCCGTCCCCAGGCGTTCATCGAGCCAGCTTCGCCACGTCTCAACGCGCATAGGCGTTCTGCGCACAGCGAGGTCGCGCCCTCACATCCTGGACACGACGATCTCCTCCCCGCGAATGTTGACGGCATACTCCTCCAGGGGACGCGGAGGGGGACCGGCGATGTTCTTCCCGCTCAGGTTGTACTGGCCGTTATGGCAGGCGCACCAGATCAGCCGCAGATCCGGCCGATATTGCACGATGCAATCCAGGTGCGTGCACACGGCCGAGAAGGCCTTGTATTCGCCCGTCGGCGTGCGCACGAGAAGGGCGGGCTTGTTCCCGAACTTGAAGATCTTCCCGGAATTGGGCGGCAATTCGTTGACCCGTCCGGCCACGACGCTCGTCTGCGTGGCCTCGATGACCTCTGGCGGGATCATGAACTTGAGAATCGGATAGAGAAGGGCCACGAGCGTCGCCCCCACGCTCGTCCCCAGGAGGATATTCAACAGCTTCCGACGTTGCTCATTCCACAGTGACATATGGCGTCCTCCCCCGCTCTTCCCCCCTCCTCACCGTAAGGACACGCGCGCGAGGCGAAAGTCCGAACTGATGACGAAGAGCACCGTCCCAGAGCCCATGCCCATTCCCGGCCCCATGCCGCCCCCTTCTCCCGTCACATAAACCACCCACGGCGACGTCGGATGCGGGCCGACAACGGGAGCGGACACGGCGTATGGGCCCAGATCAAGACGCGCGCGCACGGTGGCCGACGTCCCGCGATCCTCAAGAGCGAAGAAAGAGGAGCGCGAGAACGTCCACGGCCCGGATGGCCCCATCAGACCAACGGTGCTCGTGGTCACGAAGACCGTTCCATCCGGACCAAGTGCGGGATGAGAGGCGAAGGGCGCGTCGAAGTCGTAACCCCATTTCAAAGCCCCTTCTCGAACGGCTAAAAGGCGCGCGTTCCGCACTCTCGTGGAGGGGTCGAATGGCGAACCGAACTCCATCATCTCGGATACGGTGAGATAGACCGTGCCGTCCGCGCCCACGACTGGTCGAGAGGCGATGAAGTCCTCATCCTCCAGCACGTATCGCCATCGCACGCGAAAGGTCACTGGGTCCAGAGCGAAAAGCGCCACACGTCCGAACTCAGGGCCCATCTGCCGCTGGGCCGGAGAGGCTACGACATAGAGCGTCCCATCGGACCCTATGGCAGTGGTCTCCTCGCCCATCACGGGGCGCCCCATCATCCCCTGCGCCCAGACAGCGCGCGGCGTCATCAGGCCCGAGAGCCCGAGGAGAAGAGCGAACCACCCTGTCCTTTTCAAAAGATCGAAGCCCATAGTCCCTCCTTTCCTCCTTTGAACTTTGAAGAGGCGCGCGCCAAGCCGACGCGCGCCGGGCGAAGCCCCTCCAGCGATGGGTTCACCGAATCCATCGCGAGAGCAACTCCTTTCTCTCGGAGAGGAACTCGATGCGCGTCTCCGTCTCCGGACGCTCATGCGGCGAATAGCGATAAACGAGCGTCGCCGTGACCGTGAGGTTCTCATCGGTTGGCACCGGCAGCACGAACTCCTCCACGCGCTGCTCGGCAGGAGCCAAGCGGGTATCGCGGGCGACGGCGCGCGCTTCGGTGAAGAGGAGACTATCCCGACGAATCTCCCGCCCGCGCTCGTCCAGCAAGAGGCGCTGATAGACGCGCTCCTGCTGGGCGCGGTGCCCGCTCTCGGTCACGGCCTCCACGCGCAGGATCACCTGCCGCGTCGGACTGCCGGTCGGCACGGCATGCCCAGCCCCCACGTTCCGAAGGCGCACCGTGACCCGCAGCCCTCGAGGCGTCCGCTGCGCCTCCACGATGCGGAGCTCGAGCGCACGCACCAGCTGATCGCGAGAATGCCCACCGGGCATCGCATGGAGGTTCACGAACGCTCCCTGGACCCGTTTCACCTTTGGATCCACGATATTGGCCAGGACCTGCGGCATATGACACTGCTGGCACTCCTTGTCCCCTCCCCGCTGCCGATACAGTTCCCACTCCGAATAGGTCGAGAGGACCGGCACCCCGTGCGCGTTGCGATATTCATGACATCCGGCGCACTGGAGCGAGCTGAGGTGGAACTCGGAGAATGCCACGCGATGTCCGGTCGAAGCGGCATCGCGAATTGGGCCATACTTGGTCGCTCCGACTTCCAGAAGAAAGGGATGCTCACGCCGCTCCAGGTCGGTCCCCTTCAGGGAATGGCAGAAATCACAGGTGACCCCCTCTCGCGTCACCTCTTGCGCGAGGGCATAATCACCGGTGAGCACGATCGTCGGCGCGTGGCACCTGAGACAGAGCCGAGTCGCGACTTCTCCGGCGACCCGCGCCGCCTCTTCGTAGGATTCGCGGAAGATGGGATTCTCCGCCGCGCGCGCATGCTGCGAGCCGCGCCAGGCCATGTAGATGTCTCGATGACACGTGCCGCACTGCTGCGCCGACGTGAAGCGCCCTGCTGGAAAGACGATCGGCTCGGACACCTCCGCGCGGCGGCAGCCGACGCTTGCGAGGGCCCAGAGGAGAAATCCCCCTAGCAAGCAGTGAAGTAGGGGGGCTTGAATCCTCGCCTCTCGCCTCCCTGAACGCCTGCGCATGGACATCTGCTCTCTCCGCGACCGCCGCTGATTCCTCCGCCAGCGTGATATGCGTTGCAAACCCTGTGCCGAAGGCGCGGACCAACGTCCGCGCTTCGCGCTCAACGTTCTGTCAAGTGAAAAGTTAGCCCAACGAGGGAAACCACCGGCAGAAGGAGCGCACGTTCACCCGCCTGCGCGAATTCCCCCTCCCTTGGGTGAATTCCCCCAGAGGTCGTGCGCGGCGCGGATCTGCTGGCGACGGCGCTCCGCGATAGCCGGGAGGCGGCGGGCAGCGATCGGTACCCGCGCGCGTTCGCTGAGTGCACATCCGGTCCCCCCTTCGGTCGGGATGCCCGCGCGCCTTGTCTGCCGGCCTCCTCGCGAATACACTTCTCCCCGATGACGTCTGTGGAGGAGCGACGGTTGGTGGAAGAGCTGCGGGCCGGTAAAGACGAGGCCTTCGACCTCCTGATGGAGGTCTACGGCCGCCGACTCTACAACTTCGCTCGTCGGATGTGCCGACACACGGAGGACGCGCGCGACGTCATGCAGGAGACGCTTCTGGCCCTCGTGCGCTCGCTTCACGCCTATCGCGGCGAAGGCTCGCTTCAGGCGTGGCTCTTCCAGATCGCCGCTAACGCCTGCCGCAAGATGCGTCGCCGGGGGAAGTTCGAACCCGACGCGGAGCTCTCCCTGGAGGCGTTCTTCCCCGGAGATCGCCCGCACGACGTGAAGATCGAGATTCCGGACGTGATGTCGAATCCCGAAGATCGGCTCCTGCGCGCTGAGTTGAACGCTCGGCTCGAAGAAGCCATCGCCAAGCTGCCGACGAAATATCGCAGCGTCCTTCTGCTGCGCGATGTGGAGCATCTCTCAACCGAGGAGACAGCCCGCGCGCTCGGGCTCACACCGCAGGCGGTCAAGACGCGTCTGCATCGGGCCCGCTTGTTTCTCCGGGAGCATCTCGCTCCTTATCTCGCCGCTCATCGCGATACGGTCACGCCGGATTCACAGGAGTGAAGCGGATGACCTGTCGTCAACTCTTCGAGCGCCTCTCGGAATTCCTGGACGGAGAACTCTCCGAGGACGTGTGCGCCCACATTCGCGCCCATCTGGAGGAATGCGCACCCTGCCGAGCTTTTCTCCGAACGCTGGAAGCAACCGTGCGCCTGTGCGATCAACTCCCGGCTGCGCCGCTCCCGGACGAGATCCGTCGCGACGTGCGCGAGCGGCTCCGCGCGGAATGGCGGCGGCGATTCGCGCGCTGAGGGCTCCGCTTGATCATCCCCCCGAACGCCGTGTACAATGGCGCGCGCACATCACATGGAGGGGAGGTGCCGTATGTTCCGATGGCGATACGCGCTTGCCTTCGGGCTCGTGCTCGGGGCGGTTCCCGTCTCCCGCGGAATCCATCATCCCCCCGCCGGGATTTCCGAGGCGCGCTCTCGGCAGGGGACGGCATGCATTGAATGTCACAAGAAGGTCACGCCCAACATCGTCTCGGACTGGCAGTTGAGCAAGCACAGTCAGAACGGGATTGATTGCGCTGTCTGCCACGGTGAGGATCACACGTCGGCGGCCGATGTGGAGAAGGTACGCATCCCCACGCCGGAGACGTGCGCGCCCTGCCATGAGACGCAGGTCGAGCAGTTCAAACGCGGTAAGCATGCGCTCGGATGGGCCGCGATGAAGGCGATGCCGACCACGCATTGGCTCCCGATGGCGCTGACCGAGGGAATGAAGGGCTGCGGCGGATGCCACAAGATCGGATTGAAGACGGAAGCCGAGATTCGAGACCTGAAGCGGCAGGGCGCGGGATTCGGCGTCGCTTCCTGCGATGCCTGTCACACGCGACATCTCTTCTCCGTACAGGAAGCCCGCCAGCCGCAAGCCTGTCAGACGTGCCATATGGGCTTCGATCATCCGCAATGGGAGATGTACTCCTCCTCCAAGCATGGCGTGCGATATCTGCTGAAGCAGAACAAGACGCTGCCGGAGACGGTCGCCGCCCCTACGTGTCAGACCTGTCATATGCCCGAGGGCACGCACGAGGTGCGCACCGCCTGGGGGTTCCTGGCCGTACGCCTGCCGCTGCCGGAGGACAAGCAGTGGGCGGACGATCAGAAGACGATCCTGCAAGCCCTCG
>JBEPZV010000076.1:0-8633 GCA_041640655.1 bacterium | reverse complement strand
GTGCGCCGAACGACTCGGCTGCCTCGTCCTGCAGGGGTACGGGCTGACGGAGACCAGCCCGGTCACCCACGCCAATCCCGAAGACCCGGCGCGGATCAAATTAGCGTCCGTCGGTCCGCCGCTCCCGCATACCGAGTGCCAGATCGTGGATCCGGAGACGGGCGCGCCTCGCGGGGTGAACGAGCTGGGCGAGCTGTGGATCCGCGGCCCGCAGGTGATGAAGGGCTATTGGAAGCGACCCGAGGAGACGGCCTGCACGATCACACCGGATGGATGGCTCCGCACGGGCGACGTCGGTTACGTGGACGAGGAGGGCTACTTCTACATCGTGGATCGGATCAAGGAGCTGATCAAATACAAAGGCCTGCAGATCGCCCCGGCCGAGCTGGAGGCCGTTTTGCTCTCGCATCCGGCCGTGGCCGATGCCGCCGTCATCCCCAGCCCCGATGAAGAGGCCGGGGAGGTTCCGAAAGCCTTCATCGTCCGAAAGGCCGACGTCTCCGCGGAGGCGGTGATGGCCTATGTGGCCGAGCGCGTCGCCCCGTACAAGAAGATTCGTCGCGTGGAGTTCGTGGATCAAATCCCGCGCTCGGCGTCGGGCAAGATCTTGCGTCGCGTGCTCATCGAGCGGGAGCGCGGAGGTGCGGCATGACCAATCGCGACGTCGCGGAGATTCTGCGCCAGATCGCCTTCCTTCTGGACATGGACGGCATCCCGTTCAAACCGCGCGCATATGAGAAGGCGGCCTATGCCGTGGACGCCTTGGAGGAACCGATTCAGGAGCTGTACGCGCGCGGCGGCGTGAAGGCGCTGGAGGCCATCCCCGGCGTCGGCAAGAGCATCGCGCAGAAGATCGAGGAGCTGCTGCGGACCGGCCGCATGTCCTACTACGAGGAGCTGCGGCGGAAATATCCGATTGATCTCGCCTCGCTCATGGGGATCGAGGGCGTGGGACCGAAGACCCTCCGCGCGCTCTACGAGGCGTTGGGGATCACTACGCTCGAGGAGCTGGAGCAGGCGGCGCGACAGGGGCGCATCCGACAGCTCCCTCGCTTCGGCGAGAAGACGGAAGCGGCCATCTTGCGCGGCATCGAGCTGCTGCGCCGACACCGAGGGCGGTTCTTGCTCGGCGACATCCTGCCCCTCATGGAGGACATCGCCGCCCGCCTGGCGGCCCTGCGCGAAGTCGAACGCGTGGAGATCGCGGGATCGCTCCGGCGACGCAAGGAGACCGTGGGCGATGCCGATCTGCTCATCATCTCCCGACGTCCCGAGCGCGTGATGGAAGCCTTCGTCACCCTGCCCGAGGTGGCGCACGTGTACGAGCGAGGCGAGACGCGCAGCCGCGTGCGGCTCCGCAACGGCCTGGACGTGGACCTGCGCGTCGTGCCGCGAGAGAGCTTCGGCGCCGCCCTGCAGTACTTCACCGGGAGCAAAGAGCATAACATCGCCCTGCGGCGGATCGCCGAGAAGATGGGCCTGAAGTTGAACGAGTACGGATTGTTTCGCGGCGAGCGGCGGATCGCCGGACGCACCGAGGAGGAGATCTACGAGGCCCTGGGCCTCAGCTATATCCCCCCCGAATTGCGCGAGGATCGGGGCGAGATCGAAGCCGCGCGCCAGGGCCGACTGCCGCGCCTGATCGAGTACGGCGACCTGCGCGGCGATCTGCAGGTGCAAACGAATTGGACCGATGGCGCCAATTCCATCGAGGAGATGGCGCTCGAAGCGAAACGATTGGGCCTGGAATATATCGCCATCACCGATCACACGCGCAGCTTGGCGATGACGCGCGGCTCGGACGAGGCGAAGCTGCTCGAGCAGATCGCCGAGATCCGCCGCCTCAATCAGAAGCTGAGCGGCATTCGCCTCCTCACCGGCGCCGAAGTCAACATCCGCAAGGACGGGACGCTCGACATCCGCGACGAGGTGCTCGCGCAACTGGATGTCGTCGGCATCGCCGTCCACTCCCACTTCACCCTGTCGCGTCAGGAGATGACCGAGCGGATCGCGCGCGCCATGCGCCATCCCCATGCCGACATCCTCTTTCATCCGACCGGCCGCCTCTTACTCAAGCGCGAGCCCTATGAGGTGGACATCGAGGAGATCATCCGCGTCGCCCGCGAGACGGGCACGGTTCTCGAAATTGACGCCTATCCCGAACGCCTGGATCTGAAGGACGAGCACATTCGAAAGGCCGTCGAGGCCGGCGTGAAGCTCGTCATTGATTCCGATGCGCATCACGCGAGCCACTTCCGGGTCCTGAGCTACGGCATCGCGCAGGCGCGGCGCGGCTGGGCGCGACGCGAGGACATCCTGAACACGCTCCCCTGTGAGGAGTTCCTCGCGCATTTGAAAGATGGACGGCGACGCCGCGCCTGATCCTCCACGGTGCATCTCGTCCGAACGAGCGCGGGAGCCAACCGGCATGATGCGGCACTGCCGCGCACGAGCGATCGCGCTGAGCATGGGCCTCCTCCTGGTGGGAGCATGGCCCCTCCCGCCGCTCCCCACACAAGATCGCCGAGGGCAAAACGCGCTGCCCTCTGAAGCCGCGCTCGTCGAGCGCGGCTCGTTCCGCCGCGAGCGCAGCGACGAGACGCCCTCGACGATTCGAATCGTGAGCTACAACGTCCATCTCGGCAAGCGACTCGAGCGCGTGCTCGAACTCTTCCGCACGCACCCGGAGCTGTCGCGCGCCGACGTGATCGCGCTTCAGGAAGTCGTGCGCGAACGTCAGCTCAGCCATGCCCGCCTCCTGGCCGAGCGCCTCGGGTTCGACTACGTCTATCTCCCCGGCAAGCGCAAAGGGGGGCGCGAGATCGGCCTGGCGCTCCTCAGCCGCTATCCCCTTCTGGACGTCGAGCGCATCGTGCTCCCCCAGCAGCGTCGCGCCAACGATCTGCCGCGCGTCGCGCTGGGAGCGACGGTCGAGATCGGCGCCGTGCGCCTCCGCATCTACAACCTGCATGTGCAGGCCCTTGTGCCCGTTGAGTTGAAGGTCAAACAGGTGGAAGCCGCTCTCGAGCGCGCGCGTCAACACCCGATACCGTGCCGCCTCCTGCTCGGCGATCTGAACACGCTCACCCGGGGGGATCGGCGCGCCCTGGACCGTCGGTTGCGCGAGGCCGGATTCGCTCCGGCACTCCCCAAGCCCGCGTGGACGTACCGGCGGTTCTTCATCCCCATGACGCTCGACGCGATCTACGTGCAAAACCTGCAGGTGCTCAATGCCGGCGTCGCGCACGACGCCGTGGCCTCCGATCATCGGCCGGTCTGGGCCGATGTCCTTCTCCGCGCCTGCGCGTAGCCGGATGACCCAAGCGGCGCGCGAGCGCCATCCCGAGTGCTCATTCGCCCCCATTTGACTTGCCTCCACCGCTCCCCTTGCGATGAAATAAGACGAGCATGGAAAAGCGACCTCACAGGAGGAGACGATGACGGAACGACCTCGAGCGCCTGTTCATAAGGCGAACGCTCCGCGTCTCAGGCATCCGCGCGCTCGATTCGGCAGCCGGCTCCACCCTGCGCGCGGTCATGGGCGAATCCTCGGGCTCACCGCCCTGCTGCTGCTTCTTCTCGCGCCCCTGGCTCCACGCGCGCACTCGGTGACGCCTGAACAGCCGTCGGCGGATGCGCATCTGGTCGTGATCTCCATTGATGGGCTCATGCCCGAATACTACCGGAATCCGGACCGCTACGGATTGAGGATTCCGACGCTGCGCCGGTTGCGCAACGAGGGCGCGTTCGCCGACGGCGTGATCGGCGTGTATCCGTCGGTGACCTATCCCTCCCACACGACGCTTGTGACCGGCGCGCGCCCGCGCGACCACGGTGTCTTCTTCAACCGCATCTTCGAGGAGCCGACGGCACCGCGGACGGGCCGATGGTATTGGTGGGCCTCGGCCATTCAGAGCGACACGCTCTGGGCCGCCGCGCGTCGTGCCGGGCGGCGCACGGCGGCGATCAGTTGGCCCGTCACCGTCGAGGCCGAGATTGATTACAACATCCCGGAGATCTTCGATCCGAATGCCGCTCAAGGAGGCCCCTCGGCATGGGCGCTCGTGGCGCGGCACGCGCGACCGGCAGGCCTGGTGGAGGAAATCCTGCGCGCCGTGGAGAAGCCTGAAGCATGGGACGATGACGATCTGCGCGTGGAAGCGGCCGCGCATCTGATCACGCGCTATCGGCCGCATCTGCTGCTTCTGCACCTCATCCAACTGGACGGCGTGCAACATCGCACGGGCCCGCACTCGCCACAGGCCTACGCGGAGCTGGAGAAGCAGGACGCGCGCGTGGCGCGCGTTCTGGAGGCGATCCGTCGCGCCGGGCTTGAAGCGCAAACGACCGTGGCCATCGTCTCGGATCACGGGTTCATGCCCGTCGAACGCGAGTTCCACCCCGGCGTCGTGCTCGCGCAGGCGGGCTTAGTGAAATTCGATCCTGACGGACGCCTCATCGAGTGGCAAGCGGCCGTATGGTCGCACGGCGGTTCTGCCTCCATCTTTCTGAAAGACCCATCCAATGTCGCCGTGCGCGAGACTGTGCGGCAGCTCTTTGAAGACTGGGCGCGACGGCCAGGCTCCCCCATTCTGCGCGTGCTCGACGCATCGGCGCTGGAGCCGCTGGGCGCCGCGCCGACGGCGGCCTTCTTCCTCGACGCGGCCGATTTCTGCACCTTCGGCGGAGAGTATCGGGGCGAGGCCCTCCGCCCACCGCGCCCGAACTACCGCGGCACGCACGGATACTTGCCCGATCGTCCGCACATGTTCGCCTCGCTCATCCTCTGGGGCCGAGGCGTGCGCCGCGGCGCGCGCGCCCCCGCGGTCGCCATGACGGACATCGCGCCGACCCTCGCGGCGCTTCTCGGCGTGGCCTTGAACGCTCCCACCTATAGCCGACCGATCGCGCTCTTTCTGGATCAATCGCCCCGCGAACCGAGCAGTCGGGCTGACCGTCGTCCCGCGAGGGGAAATGCTCGACAGGCTTTCAGGTGAAGCGCGCAACAAGACATGAGTCGGGAACACGCACTCGCCTACGGCTATATCGCGGCCACGGCCTTCATCCTCTCCACTGCGTTGGTCGCAGCGGCCCGTCGCACCGCGCTCGCTTTGGGGATTTTGGATCATCCCGGCGAGCGGAAGATCCACCGAGAGCCGAAGCCGCTCTTGGGCGGTGTGGCCGTCTTCCTGACGCTGCTTCTGGTGATCGGCGGACACCTGGCCCTGCTTCCGATACTCCGCCAACAGGGGTTCGCGCATCGCCTCTTTCCCGAAGTGCTCGCCACCTTCGACGCGGTCGGACTCGTGCTGCCGACGCTTGGGGTGATCCTGGCCGGCTCGACGATCATCCTGGCGACAGGTCTGGCCGATGACCTCTCCGGCCCGCGCTTCCCCGCATGGGCGAAACTCGCCGGGCAAATCCTCGCTGCGACGCTCGTGGTCACCGCGGGCGTGCGCCTTTCGCTCCCACAAGCGTATCCGTGGCTGGCAGCCCTGGCGACGCTCCTCTGGATCGTCAGCATCACGAACGCTTTCAACCTGCTCGATAACATGGACGGATTGGCAGCGGGCGTCGCCATCATCTGCAGCCTGCTGCTCTGGCTCATCACGACCTCACTCGGAGAAGTCTACATCGGCTTCCTCCTCTCGGCGCTCATCGGTGCGCTGGCGGGCTTCCTCGTGCACAATTTCCCTCCGGCGCGCATCTTCCTCGGCGATGCCGGGAGCTTGACGATCGGCTATCTGATCGGCATCAGCACGCTGCTGGCCTCCTCGGTCGCTCCCGAGGAGAAGGTCCGGAACGAGTGGTTCGGCCTCTTCATGCCCATGCTCGTGCTCGGACTTCCCCTCTACGACATGGCTTCGGTGATCTGGATCCGCTGGCGAGAGGGGCGCCCCATCTATCGGGGCGACCGCTCGCATCTGTCGCATCGGCTCGTGGAGCTGGGGATGACCGAACGCGAAGCCGTGGGGACGATCTACGTGCTCGCGTTCTGCCTGGGAGCCAGCGCCCTCTTCCTCTCAAACGCGACGCCGATGCTGACGCTTCTGGCACTCGGGCAAGTCGGAGCCATCGTCGCCGCGACGACGATCCTCATGCACGCGCCACGGCGCACGCGCGCTGTCTCCTTCTCGAAAGGAGAGGGCGAAGCCGGAAGCGCGCACCCCCCACGGGAAGGTCCGCGCGCGGAGTGAGATCACAGGATAAGGAGACCACCATCCGCAACACGCCCCTGCTACAGGAAGAGCGCGAACGAGCCCACCGTCCTAGGGCTCGCCTGCGGCTCGCCCCGGGCTATACTCGCACGCCTGCTTCGCAGGCTTTATGCGGAAACGGATTCTCTTGCCTTCATCGGCCTCGTGTGTGGCCGGTCTGAGGCAAAATTCCGATGTGCGCTCACGCGGGATTTGTGCGGAAAGGGGACGGCGTCACATTCGGCAATGCCCTCAATACCCGACCCACATCATCGCCTCGCGGGTCTTCACGGACAAATGGCCTTCCGGACGGAGGCAAACAGGGCGAGAGTGGGAACCACCACCCTCACCCCGATGCCCAGAGCATCACTTCGGCCCAACAAGCGCGACGAGGACGAGCCAAATAAGCAGAAGCCAAATCGTAAGATTCATAATCTCCCCTCCTCTCCAAGAGCTCGCTTACAGGTGGGGGCAATATCCGAGCATTGCCCCCACTCCTTCACCGATTCCGTTCTCCCCACCGGCACTGTGACTCACCGCTTCACGCGGCCGATCACAGCCCCATAATCCAGTTGCTTATAGCCGGCGGTGACGTCGGGAACTGGTTCGAGACGAAATAGCCAAACAAAGTACCAGTTATCCCCAACCCCAGCAGACCAAAAGAAGAAAACACCCCCGCCGGTGCGGTGCTAAACAAAAGAATCGCCACGATCCCCGGCAGGGCCTTCCCTACCGCCAGCGCGAGAGAGCATCCCATCATGTAGCTCAAAGCCAGAACCTTCCTCATAGTGTCCTCCTTTTCACGAGATCTTCATCTGTGGCCGTTCAGGCCATCTGGCCCATCCATCGCCTCACGCGATGAGGGCGTTGAGAGCGAAAAAGGCGAACCCAAGGAGGATGAGCGCCGAGATCAGCTTCGAGATGACCGTCACGCCCAAGGCCTCAACCAGGAAGCCGACGGCCAGCGCACTCGGCAGCATCATCGCCGTCGAAAAGCCCAGAATGGACATCACTGTCAAGGTCAGGACCGATAGCTTCTTCATAACCCTCCTCCTTTAGAGATATTGTTCGGAAAGGTCTTGAAAACTCTTGCACTCACCGCGCCTCATGCTAAGCACCAAGAAACAGGTTGATGCCGAGAATACCCGTAAATCCGGCAATCCCCAGCAGGGCCGTGAAGATCGTCGTTGGACCCGCCGCGAGGTTTCCGCCACCGAGCAGGAGCGCGATCACGAAGATGAGCTGAGGCACGGTACTCACCAGGAGCGACACAAGGGGCAGAGCCGCCAGCCCCATCCCTGCCACGATCTTCCTCATAACCATCCTCCTTCATCGAGGTTGAGAAGCAATCCGGCGCATATATTACACAAGGTGTCCCGGAGTGTCAAGAAAAAATTCGCTTCCGGATGAAAAATTTTCCCGGACCATTTGGGGAGGCCTCGGGATCATCCTCCGGGACAGACCACCTCCGAAGAAAGTCCGCGGAGCAGGCGTCCGAACGTCGCCCAGGGCGAGCCGCAGGCGAGGCCACTTGAGAGACCGCCATTCTGCACAAAGCCCGCGGAGCGGGCGCGCGAGTACAGCCCGGGGCGAGCCGAAGGCGAGCCCTGGGATAACGGCGGCACCCTCATCCTCCGAGCCCCCGAAGGGGCGGCCGATTGGCGTGGTCACACGCGGTGTTTGTGCAAACGGCGCCACGCAGCCCCATGGGCCGCCTGCGTGCTTGCTAGGGTTCGCTTCGCTCGCTCCGGGCCGAATTCGATCGCCCCCTTCGGGGCTCACGTGCTGAACCCGGTCGCTCGCGCGCGGGGGCCTCACCCGGAATGACTCTCTCCCCGAATGCCTCTGCCCGTGTGAACCTTGGCGTGGTTGACTTTGGACTCGAATTCGATATGGAATAAAGGGCATGCCATGAGCCGACGGAATCGGTCGACGTGCACGGCAGCTCTGGAGCGAGAGCTCCAACGGCTGGGCTATCGGTTCATCGCGGGCGTGGATGAAGTCGGGCGCGGGGCATGGGCCGGGCCGGTCGTCGCCGCTGCCGTGATCCTGGACTTGGATTGCCTCCCCGAGGGTTTGGACGATTCCAAACGCCTCTCGCGCAGCCGCCGAGAAGCCCTCTACGACGCGATTCGGCACACGGCGCGCGCGCTGGCTCTCGGAATCGTGGACGCCGCGGAGATTGATCGCACCAATATCCTGCGCGCGACCGAGCGCGCGATGCGAGCGGCGATCGCGGGGCTTCATCCCCACCCGGACTACCTCCTCATTGACGCCGTGAGCCTCCCCGATGTGAACATCCCCCAACAGGCGATCATTCGGGGAGATCAGCTCTCGGTCTCCATCGCCGCCGCTTCGATCCTGGCCAAGGTCACGCGCGATCGCCTCATGCGGGAATACGATCGGCTCTATCCCGGTTACGGCTTCGCCCGGCAC
>JBEPZV010000075.1:0-9108 GCA_041640655.1 bacterium | reverse complement strand
GCCCTGGCGCGCGCGTATGAGGAGACGGGGACGCTCCCGAAGCCGGAAGAGATCCTGCGCGAGGGCGAACTGCTGCTCTTCGCCGATGCGGGGAACCGATGGGAGCTGGAGGCGCGCGCGCGCGAACGCTCGCTCTCGGCCTATCTCCGCGCGCACCTCGGGCGATTGCGAGAGGGCGAATATTTCGCGCTTCTGGCGTACCTGGGGAGGAGTCGCGCCCATGAGGAGCGGCTTCAGGCCATTCGACATCGCGTGCGGGATGCGCGACGCGTGGCCACATCGCTCGGTTTCGGACCGCGCTTTTTGCATTCGACGGGACAGCTCCACAAGGGGGGGCCGAACACGGGCGTCTTCCTGCACGTGATCGGTCACGATGCGGAGGATCGAGCGATTCCGGGGCGCCCGTATACGTTCGGCCTCATCAAGCGCGCGCAAGCCTATGGCGATTTCGCCGTCTTGGCCGAGCGCGGACGCCGCCAACTGGGCGTGGAGATCGAGGGCGATGTGGAGGCTGGACTCTCCCGCCTGCAGGCAGCGATCGCGCGCGCCCTCACCCCATGAGGGCGGCGTCATCTCGACCGGCAGCCTGCGTCTCCTTCTGCTTCGCCTCTTGCCAGAGGCGGTCCATCTCCTCGAGCGTGCTCTCCTCGGGGGAGCGGCCCTGTCGGCGCAGCTCGCGCTCGATGTAGCGGAAGCGCTCTTTGAATTTCCGATTGGCGCCTTTGAGGGCCGTCTCGGCATCCAGACCGAGCAAGCGGGCGAGGTTGACTATCATGAAGAGGAGATCACCGATCTCCTCCTTGAGCCGCTCGCGCGCCTCGGGCGTCGTCGCCAGGGCGTGTTTGAGTTCGGCGACTTCCTCCTCGAGCTTTTCGAAAGCGCTCGCGGCATCACCCCAATCGAAGCCGACGCGGGAGGCGCGCTCGGTGAGTTGCGTCGCCTCAAGAAGGGCGGGCAATCGCGTCGAGACGCCGTCGAGGATGGAGGATTCCGTCATCCCGCGCTGCGCCTTCTCCTGGCGTTTGATCTGCTCCCAGCGGCGCAAGACGTCCTCGCTCGTTCGGGCCGTCGCCTCGCCGAAGACGTGCGGATGGCGGCGCCTCATCTTCTCATGAACGTGCGCGATGACGTCTTCGATGGTGAATTCTCCACGCTCTTTCGCGATCTTCGCATAAAAGACGACTTGGAAGAGGAGATCGCCGAGCTCCGCCTTCATCTGCTCGACGTTGTGTGTCTCGATGGCTTCCAGCAGCTCATAGGCTTCCTCGATCGTCATGGGAGCGAGCGTCTCGTAGGTCTGCTCTTTGTCCCACGGACATCCGTCAGGGCCGCGTAGCTTCTCGACCAATTCGATGAGGGCCTCAAACGGTACGCGTTTCATAGCCGGTTGTCCTCCTGGGGCAGGATCGCGCCGCTTCTCCGAAGATCAGGAGAGGAAGATTCGGCGATGGCGCGCAGGATGATACGAGCGGCGCGCACAGCTGCTCCCCCTTCGCCGAGTTGTCCTCGGAGTTCGGCCAAACGCCTTTTCATCGCGTCGCGTCGCGTCGCGTCCGTGAGCAACGCTCTCAGTGTCTCCGCCAGCCGCTCCGGCGTCAAGTCCCACTGGATGAGCTCGGGGGCGATGCGCTCTCCCGCCAGCAGATTCACCATGCCGAAGGTGTTCACGTGAAGGAGGGGGCGGATCAGGAGGTAATTGATCGCGCGCGCGCGATAGACGACGATCATCGGCGTTCCCAGCAACGCCGCTTCGAGCGTGGCTGTGCCGCTGGTGATGACGGCCAGATCCGCATGCGCGAGCGCGTTGTAGGTCTCGCCTTCGAGAACGCGCATCAGAGGATCGAGCGGCGTACCGATCTCGGACGTCGGAGGGCCGGCGCGGACACCTCGCATCTTCTGAAGCGCGCGATGAATGAGCGCCCAGGCCATCTCCGGACGAATCGTCGGTGCCAACGGGATGAGGAATTGCACGGGGGCGTGCGCCGCGAGGGCGCGCGCAGCGCGCACCATGATGGGGAGGATGCGCTCGACCTCGGTCGGACGGCTGCCCGGCAGCAGGCTGATGAGCGGGTGATCCGGTCGCAGTCCGTATTTCTGGCAGAACGTCGTGCGGGAGAGCGTCGCCCGCGCCACATCCACCAGCGGATGTCCGACGTATTCGGCGGCGATGCCATGGCGGCGGTAGAATTCGACCTCGAAGGGGAGGATGACGATGAGCCGATCCACGTAGCGTCGGAGCGCGCGCACGCGATACGTGCGCCAGGCCCACACTTGCGGCCCGATGTAGTAGATCGTGCGCAGACCCAGACGCTTGAGCGGGCGCAGGAGCTTCATGTTGAACTCCGGCCAGTCCACGAGCACGACGGCGGCCGGGCGGCGCTCGCGCGCCAGGTGCAGGAGTCGGCGATAGAGCGCATGGAAGCGCGCGAGAGCGCTGGCGATCTCCAGCGGCCCGATGAGGGCCGTCTCTGAGATGTCGGCGAGCGTCTCGGCCCCTTCGGCGCGCATGGCCGGCCCCCCGCAGCCGAAGATGCGGAACGAGAGATGGGGAGCTTCGGCTTTGAGCGCACGCATCACTTCGGCCGCCCGCTGATCGCCGGAGGCCTCACCGGCCACGATCATCAGGGGGAGCGTCATCACCGCTTCGTGCGCGCCGATCCCGATGCGGTCTTCGAGGCGAAGATCGCCTCG
This sequence comes from bacterium, assembly GCA_041640655.1. Lineage (GTDB taxonomy): Bacteria > Acidobacteriota > Blastocatellia > HR10 > HR10 > HR10. The sequence continues at coordinate 6,417 of JBEPZV010000075.1, read as the reverse complement.
ATGACATCCTGATGGATGCGGATGCGGCCGTCGGCGATCATCTTCTCGCGCAGCGTCTCCAGATAAGCGCGGTAGAACTGATCGCGCTTGGTCGAGAGCAGACGATCGCGAATGGCCGCGCGCTCGGCGTCGAGCTTGGCCCGATCGGGTTCGGTGCGTTTGGTGATGCCGAAGACGACGAAATCCTTACCGATGCGCACCGGTCGCGGAGCGACGCGCGAGACCTCCAGGGCGAAGGCCATGCCCTCCAGTTGTTCCGAACGCTCCAAGTCCGGCAGAAAGGTCCCGCGCTTGAACCCTTCTTGAGTCTTGACGTCGAGCTTCTCGGCGGCTGCGACTTTGCGCAGGGCTTCGACCGTGGGCGCTCGCGCGATCAACTGCTCGGCCAGCTGACGGGCGCGCTCGATGGCCTTCTGCTCCTGGAGCTTTCGGATCACGCGATCCTTCACGTCCTCGAACTGGGGCGCCTTCGGCTCGCGCTTGGCGATCAGTCGCGGGATGGCGTACCCGTCGCTCAGGTAGATCTTGCTCCCGATCTGGCCGATCTCGTCCAGTTCTGACGCGGCGCTGGTGAAGCCCGAGGCATAGGCGCCGAATTCGGGCAGCTCCTCGCCGGCGGCGAAGAAACCCGTGCGTCGGATCATCTGCTCCGGAGGCAGATTCCCCAACTTCGGGGAGAATTCGGCCGCGACGCGGCGCAGGTCCTTCACCTCATCCAGGCGCTTTTTGATCTCGTCGGCCAGCTTGGCGGCTTCATCGCGTTGCTTGCGTTCGCGGATGCGCCGGAGGAGTTCGGCCCGCACCTCGGCCAGGGGCTTGCGATGCCAGCGCGTGACCTTCAGGATGTAGAACTTCCCCTCCTCGCGGATCGGCTCGGTGACATCCTTCTGGAAGTCGCTCAAGCTGAAGACGCGTTGGCGGTAGGACGTATCCTTGGGATCCTTCTTGACGAAGCCGAGCCGTTTGCCGCCTAGTTTCTGGAAATCCTCGGCTGGCGTCTTCTCGTCGCCGCGCGCGCGCTTGACCAGATCCTCGGCCTGACGCCGCACCTCGGCCTCGTTCTGCTCGGTGAAGGGCAGCTCGATCTGGCTCACGTCGGCGCCCGTGGTATGCTCGGACTTCGTCCGCTCGTACTCGTCGCGAATCTCCTGTTCGGAGACGGTGACGGGGATGCGCGCCATGGGGATATGGAGGTACTCGACCTGGCGCTCGATCTGCGTGATGGCGAATTCCCCGCGATGCTGCTCGAAGTAGGCGCGCGCCTCGCTCTCGCTCACGGCGATGTTCGCGCGCAGGTCGCTCGATTTGATGACGACGTAGGCGAGATCCACGGACGCATTCTCGCGGAGGAACTCCTCCTCGATCTCGCGCGGGCTGACCTGCAGAGCGGCCGTCAGATGGTGGCGCACCTTCTCCTGAAGGATCGAGCGGCGGAGATTCTCCTCGAACTCTTCGACCGTCTGCCCGCTCTGCTGAACCGCGCGGAAATAGCGCTCCCGACCGATGAATCGGCCGCTGGCATCGCGGAACATCGGCAGGAGGGCCTTGAAGACCTCCTCATCGGTCGCCGACAGCCGCAGTCTCTTGGCCAAGAGGAGGACGAGTCGGTCTTCGATCAGCTCGTTCAGGATCGTCGAGCTGAAGGGTTTGAGCAGCGTCGGATCGTCCAGGCCGCGACCCAGACGGGATTGGGTGAGGCGGGCGAGGGCCGCTCGATACTCCCCGGCCGTGATCTTCTCCCCCTCGACTTCGGCGACTACGGTGGCATCGGTGATCTCGCCGAGGCCGACCGCCTTCCGGTAGAGGGCCTGGCCGATGGGCATGTAGAGGATCACCAAACCCACGACCATCATGAGGGCGACCACAATGAGCAAGATATTTCGGGCGCGTTGTTTTTCGCTCAAGAACCTCAACATCTCGTTCCCCCTCCGCGTTCGGAGACCTTGAATTGTAGATCGAGACCTCGGGGGGAGGCAATGGGAGGGGGGAGAACCCAGGCGGTCGAGCCGAGAGCTGTTGAATGTCCGGCGGGGGTGTGTTACATTGAATGCCTGAACGAGCATGTTTGACAAGACCTGAGGCGGCGTAGAGGGATAATGGGTGCATTCTCCATCTTTCGATGGTTCTCGAGCGATCTCGCCATTGACCTGGGAACGGCCAACACGCTGGTCTACGCCAAGGGCCGGGGGATCGTCGTCAGCGAGCCTTCGATCGTCGTCGTCAACAAGGTCACGCATAAAGTGGAGGCCGTCGGCCGCGAGGCGAAGGAGATGTTGGGGCGGACGCACGCCAACATCGTGGCGATTCGCCCGATGCGCGATGGCGTCATCGCGAATTTCGAGCTGACGGAGGCGATGCTGCAGAACTTCATCCGGAAGGCCCACAACGGGCGCTCCTGGGTGAATCCCCGCGTGGTGATCGGCATCCCGAGCGAGATCACACAGGTGGAGCGGCGGGCCGTCATTGATGCAGCCTACCGCGCGCGCGCCAGCGAGGTCTATTTGGTGGAGCAGTCCATCGCGGCGGCCATCGGCGCCGGGTTGCCCATCACCGAGCCCATCGGGAATATGATCGTGGACATCGGCGGGGGGACGACCGACATCGCCGTGATCTCCCTCTCGGGGATCGTCTACTCCCGTTCGATTCGGATCGCCGGCAATGAGATGGACGAGGCGATCATTCAGTACATCAAGAAGAAGTACAACCTGCTCATCGGCGAGCGGACGGCCGAGCAGATCAAGATCGAGTTGGGCTCCGCCTGGCCGTTGGAAGAGCCGCTCTCGATGGAAGTGCGGGGACGCAGTTTGATCGAAGGGGTGCCCAGGACGATCACCATCACGGATGAGGAGATTCGCGAGGCGCTGGCCGATACCGTCTCCACGATCGTCAATGCCGTGCGCGTGGCCTTGGAGCGCACGCCACCGGAGCTGGCGGCTGACATCATTGATCACGGCATTGTGCTGGCTGGCGGGGGGGCGCTCCTGAAGGGGTTGGACAAGCGCCTCATGCAGGAGACGAGCGTCCCGGTCATCCTGGCTGAAGATCCGTTGTCGGCCGTCGTCCTCGGAGCGGGCAAGATGCTCGACGATATTGATCTGCTCAAGCGGGTCTGCACGAATCTGGAGCGTCTGGAATACTGACATGGGCAAGCCTCCGAGGGGACGATTGGTCGTCATCGTCTTTCTCGCCCTGACGAGCGGACAGATGCTGCTGATGTCGGCGCAGGCGCGCCACCCGCAGTCGGGGGAATCGCTGCTGCGCGTCTGGTCGGTGACGGCTGCCGCTCCCCTTCTGTCTTCGGTTCATGCGGTCTTCTCGCGGATGGAGCGGTTGTGGGAGAGCTATGCGCGAGTGGGCGCGATCGAGCGGGAGAATCGCGCCTTGCGCGAGGAGGTGGCCGAGCTGCGGCGCGAGGTGGCTCGACTTCGGGAAGAGGCGCGCGAGGCCGAGCGCTTGCGGCGACTCCTTGACTTGCAACAGGCGCTGCCGGTGCGCACCCTCGCCGCGCGGGTCATCGGGCGCGATATGAGCGTGTGGTTTCAGTCGCTCATCGTCAATCGGGGGCAGCGCGATGGCGTGCGCTCGGGGGCAGCCGTGATCACGCCCGAGGGATTGGTCGGGCGGGTGATCGAGGTCGGCCCTACGGTCGCCCGCGTGCAGCTCATCACTGATGAGCGGAGTGGAGTCGGCGCCGCGATCGGCGTCTTGGAAGAGACGCGTGCCGTGGGCGTGGTGGTAGGGAGCAATGAGGCGCTCTGCCGCATGCGCTATGTGCCTGGCAGTGAACCCGTCCGAGAGGGCGAGATGGTCTACACGACCGGCCAGGACGGCATCTACCCACGTGGTCTGCCGATCGGTCGCGTCGTCGCCGTGCGGCGCGGATCGGCCATGGTCTCGCATGATATTTTGATCGAACCGGCGGCGCGGCTCAGCCGTCTGGAGGAAGTCCTGATCCTCTTAGAGCGTCCCCCGGAGGTTCGGTGGCCCGCATCCTGAGATGACCGAGGGGCGACTCCCGCAAGAGGGGGTGTGTTTGGCGTCGTCTCCAATGCCAGAGGCCTCTTGCCCGGTGTGGCCTCGAAGTCCCGGGTGAGAGGACCCGCATCGTCGCGTGCCGCTACGGTGAATTCGACCAAGATCGTCATCGTGGTCATCGTCGCGACGCTCGTGCAGTTGATCATCTCGCGATATGTGCACGTCCTGCGCCCTGTGGACGTGATTCTGATCGTGACCGTGTATGTGAGTTTCGCGCGAGATCCCGTGCGCGCGATGCTGGTGGGGGCCAGCGCCGGCCTGCTTCAAGACGGCTTCTCCGGCGGGATCGTAGGAGCGCAGAGCCTGGCCAAGACGGTCGTGGCGCTCCTTGTCTCGCTCGTGAGCATTCGGGTCGCCCTGGATCACCTCCCCTTGCGCTTGGTCGCGCTGGTTCTGGCGACGGCGTTGCACACGCTGATCTATCTTGGCCTGCACCGACTTTTTGGACAGAATTTAATAGGAAATCCCGTGTGGCCGACGCTGCTTCGAGACCTGGGGGGGCTGGCCGGGATCAACGGAACGGCAGCCCTGGTGCTCTTCGGCCTCTTGGATCGGATCTTCGCCGAGCGGGAGCGAACGTTGGGTCGGACAGCTCGGCGCCGACGGTGACGCCATGGCGAGTCGGAGCGGGGACTTCTTCGAATGGGCGAAAGAGGCGGCCGCCATGACCGACCGCCTCACGCTCCTGCAATATCTGCTGCTTGTGCTCTTCATCGGCTTGGGCGTGCGCTTCTGGTCGCTGCAGGTGGTGCAGCACGAGCAGTATCTGCGGGCGGCCGAGAACAATCGGATTCGTCTCATCCCGATTCCGGCGCCGCGCGGAGCGATCCTGGATCGGCATGGGCGCGTCATCGTGGACAATCGTCCCACGCTCAGCATCATCCTCAATCGGGAGGAACTGCGGGCTCGGGGACGGAAGCCGCACGAGCTGGTGGAGGAGTTGATCGCTCAGGGACTGGCGCTGGATCGGGAGAGCGTTCGGCAGCGTCTGGAAGCCATGGCCACGCAGCCGGCTTATTATCCCGTCGTCCTGAAGGAGAACGCGACGCCGCAGGATGTCGCCTGGGTTCGGGCGCGGCAGATCGAGTATCCGGAGTTGGACATCATGGAGCAGCCGCAGCGCCGGTATCCGCATGGGACGTTGCTGGCGCACGTGCTCGGCTATGTGGGTGAGATCACGCGCGAGCAGCTCGCGCGGCCGGAATTTCGAGAGTATCGGCCAGGTGACCTCATCGGACGCGCGGGCGTGGAGCTGGTCTACGATCGCTGGTTGCGTGGGCGCGATGGCTATCGGCGCGTGATCGTGGACAGCACCGGGCACGAGGTCGGCGAGATCGAGCGCGTGGACCCGATCCCCGGGCATGACATCAAGCTGACGATTGATCTCGATCTGCAGCGGGCTGCCGAAGAGCAACTCGGGGGACGGCGCGGCGCCATCGTCGCCTTGAATCCGCAAAACGGGGAGATTCTGGCGCTGGCCAGCCATCCGACCTTCGACCCCTCGCTCTTTGCGCAGCGCATCAATACTCCGGAGGGGCGAGCGGAATATCGCGCCTTGCTCGCCGATCCGGAGCGCCCCCTCTACAATCGGGCCATCCAGGGGATCTATCCGACAGGGTCCACGTGGAAGATCTTCGTCGCCGCAGCGGCTCTGGAGGAGGGACTCATCACGCCCGAGCATTCGACGTTGCCCTGTGGTCGTGGCCTTCAGGTGGGGAATCGGTTCGTGCGCTGCTTGGGGTCGCACGGGATGCCCGATCTGCATCGGGCGATTGTCGTCTCCTGCGACGGCTATTTCTATCGGTTAGGACTGCGGCTCGGCATTGATCGCATGGAACGATGGGTGAAGCGTTTCGGGCTGGGGCAACGTACGGGCATTGATCTGCCGGATGAGGTGGCCGGATTCGTGCCGAGTCGCGCCCTGAAGGCGAAATTCAATCCGCGGGACCCGCGATGGCGGGATTTCGATACGGTGATCGCCTCGATCGGGCAGGGATCGGTGGCGATCTCTCCGCTGCAATTGGTTCGCGCGATCGGCGGGATCGCCGTCGGCGGAGTCTTCCACACGCCGCACGTCTTCAAGGAGGCATTGGGACCGGGCGGCACGGTTTATACGGCGGATCGCCCCCTCATCGTGCCGCTTCAGAGGCGGACGGTCGAAGCGCTGCGATCGGCGATGTGGGGCGTGGTGAACGAAGGGGGTGGAACGGGCGCTGCCGCGCGGGTCGAAGGATTGGACGTCTCGGGCAAGACCGGCACGGCGCAGGTCGTCGCCAAGGAGCGAGCGGGGGAAGCTGCTCATCTGCGGGACCATGCGTGGTTTGTGAGTTTCGCCCCGCGCGACGATCCACAGATCGCCGTGGTCGTGCTCATCGAGAATGT
>JBEPZV010000074.1:0-9189 GCA_041640655.1 bacterium | reverse complement strand
AGGCGCGCTCCGGATGCGCATCGGAGCTGAAGAGCCGGACGCCACGCACGGAGCGTTCATGCACGCGCGCCCCGGCGTGTTTGAAGTGCTTCCCGATGAGCGCGGCGACCTTCGGGGCGTCTCGCACCTCGATGATCAGCAGCAACGTCGGATCACCCGTGTCCACAACGGCGAGCCTCGATCCGAGCGCGTCGGCGATAGTCTCATCCGCATCCCATCCGAGAGCACGGCGCATCCGCGCGAGCACGCCATCGAGAGCGAGGGCGATCGGTGGCGGAAGTCGCGCCCGCAGCGTTTCCTCAAGCGCTTCGGCCAGCCGTGCGGCGTCCCTCCAGCGATACACGGTGAAGTGGCGAACACGCCGGGGGATGAGACGCAAGATCGGCTCCTCCGCCAGAGGCGCCGATGCGGACAAGATCGGCTCATAGCGCTTCACCAGATCTCGATCGAGGTCCAGAACGGATCGGGTGATGACTTCCCCATCCTCGAAATCGAGAGCGAACACGACGGTGAGGGAAAGCGCCTCAAGGAGAGCGCGCACGAGATCGCGCTGAAGAGGAGAGGTGGTGTTGGGGAGCGAGCGCACTCCGAGGGCGAGCGCTTCGCCACTGGCCCAGCCCCAGATGGGACTCGCGCCCGCGCGCCTCCACCACGAAGAGGGAGACGTGCGTTCCACGGCCTGACGCAGATGGGGCAGTCGCGGATGCGTGTGAAGCGAAGGGCGCTGCCCCTCGGCGGTCTCCACAATCGCGCGGATGACGTCCGGGTGCGTGGCCAGAATGAGGACACGCTCCCGCGCGCTCCAGAAGAGGCCCCTCTCGGAAGCGCGGGCGCGGTAGCCGACAATGGGCGTCCCCCCGTAGGTCGTTCGCTCGACAGTGAATGCGCCATACGCGCGATGGGCGAGTGCGGCGACATGCCGCTCCGCGAACCGGCGAAGCGCCTCATCGGACCATTCGGTCATCCACAGCAGGGCGAGATGCGGACGGAGGGTATCGCCTGTCCAATCCAGTCCTGTGACCACCAGCGCCATCGGCGAGCGAAAGAGCTCCAGCCATTCTCCGAGATCAGGCGTGCGCAGCACCTTGCGCACCGTTGGCTCGTTCGCATCGCCTATCAGATCGCGCCAGGCCCGCGTCGCGCGCCACTGTGTGAGGACCCGTCCGGGATCGCTTACTTCGAGATAGAACAAGGCCGTTTGCGGCACCAGCTCCGTCAGCGCGCGCCGCTTGGCGATCGCGTGATGGAGGAGCAGTCCAACAGATCCGGCGAAGAGGAGCGCGATCAGGATGCCCTTCCAGCGAGAGGGGCGGCGCGGGCCGTCCGCATGAGGAACGCGCTCGCGGCCCGTCCCATCCCTTCGCCACGTCCAGAGCTGGCGGAACGCGCGCGGAGAGAGGCCGACGAACTCGACCCGTGCTCCCCCCATCGCCTCGACCGTACGCACGGTTGATTTCTCCCTGACCGCTCGTTATTATAGCGGCGAGCGTCTGACGATGTGGAGCGCGCGGCGCCATGAGGGAGAGAGTGCGCGTGATCATGTATTCGAGGCCGGGATGTCATCTCTGTGAAGAGGCCGAACGCATCCTCGCGACCGTGGAGTGCGCCGACCTCTTCGATCTGGAGATCATCAATATCGAGCAAGATGAAGAGCTGTGCCGCCAATATGGAGAGCAGATCCCCGTCATCTTCATCGCTGGGGTCAAGGCGTTCACATATCGTGTGGATCCCCGGGAGTTTTGTCGAAAGCTGCGGCAACTCGTGGCCCAGGCGAGGTGACATGATGCGAAGAAAGCGGGATGCGCTTCTGCTCATGATCGCGATGGCAGCCGTCGCATGCTCGACGCGCTCCTCCACGACGCCGGGATCTCAGGCGACGCTCGCTCCAACGGCGTTCAGCGGCGAACGGGCCTTTGAGCATGTCCGCCGATTGGTCGAGTTGGGGCCACGGCCTGTCGGCAGCGAGGCGCATGCGCGCATGCGCGAATATCTCCGAGCCGAATTGAAGGCATATGGTCTGACCGTGTGGACGGACGAATTCCGCGCGCGGACACCGCTTGGAGAGAAGCTGATGGTCAACCTCGTCGCCGAGCGCAAGGGAGCGAACGACGGGGTGATCATCCTCGCCAGCCATTACGACACGAAGCTCTTCACGGACTTCCCCTTCGTCGGCGCCAACGATGGCGGATCGAGCACGGGCGCCCTGCTGGAGCTGGCGCGCGTGCTCGCCGCGCGCTCGGAGACGCCGCGCTACACGCTCTGGTTCGTCTTCTTCGATGGCGAGGAGGCCTTCGTCTCCTGGTCGGCGACGGACGGTAAATATGGGAGTCGGCACATGGTAGAGAGGCTGGAGCGGGATGGGCAGCTCTCTCGCATTCGCGCGGTCATCCTGCTCGACATGATCGGTGACAAAGACCTGGACATCCTGCGCGATGCGTACTCGACCCGCTGGCTTCAGGACATCCTCTGGGAAACGGCGCAGCAGCTCGGCTACGGGCGCCACTTCACGGATCGGGAGACGTTCGTGGACGATGATCACGTCCCCTTCCTGCAGAAGGGGATACCGGCGGTGGACCTCATTGACTTCAATTACGGGTTGTGGAACCGGTACTGGCACTCGGCCCAGGATACGCTCGACAAGCTGAGCCCGCAGAGCTTGAAGATCGTCGGAGACGTCGTCCTTCGCGCGCTGCCTCGGATCGAGGCGGCGCTGGCCGCCCGTGAGAAGATGTGAGATGGGGAAGCGCATCGCCGTCATCCCGGGCGATGGGATTGGCGTGGAGGTGACGCGCGAGGCCGTGCGCGTGCTGGAGGCTGTGAGCGAAGTTTACGGCCTCGCGCTGGAGATGGTGACCTTCGATTGGGGAGCGGAGAAATATCTGCGCGAGGGCGTCGCCCTCCCCGAGGGCGCCGTCGAGATGCTACAACGGGAGTACGACGCGATCCTCGCGGGTGCCTTCGGGGATCCGCGCGTCCCAGATCACCGGCATGCGCGGGAGATTCTGCTCGGCTTGCGCGTACAGTTGGACTTGTACGTGAATCTGCGTCCGGTGAAGCTGCTCGATCCGCGCCTGACGCCGCTCAAGGGGCGAACGCCGGAGGAGATCGACTTCGTCATCGTGCGAGAGAATACCGAGGGCGCGTATGTGGATGTGGGCGGCATCTTCAAGGCGGGGACGCCCGAGGAGGTCGCCCTCCAGGAAGAGATCACGACGCGGCGGGGGACCGAGCGGATCATCGTCGCGGCGTTCGAGTACGCGCGCGCGCGGGGGCGGCGGCGCGTCACGCTCGTGGATAAATCGAATGTGTTGCGCTACGGGCACGGAGTGTGGCAGCGCGTGTTCTGGGAGGTCGCCCGGCGCTATCCCGAGATCGAAGCCACGCATCAGTACGTGGATGCGATGGCGCTGCTGATGGTGCAGGACCCGGCTGCCTGCGACGTGATCGTGACGACCAACATGTTCGGCGACATTTTGAGCGATCTCGGAGCCGCGCTCATCGGCGGATTAGGATTGGCGCCGTCGGGGAACATCCATCCGGGGCGCGTCTCGCTCTTCGAACCGGTGCACGGGACGGCGCCGGCGCTGGCGGGGAAGAATGTGGCCAATCCGATGGGTGCGATCCTCACGGCGGCGATGATGCTGGACTATCTGGGAGAGACGACGGCCGCGCGCGCGATTGAGCGGGCGGTCGTCGAGGCGATTCGAGCCGACGAGGTCACGCGCGATCTCGGCGGCTCGCTCTCGACCGAGGAGGTCGGGCGCGCGATCGCCGCGCGCGTGCGCGCTCATGCCTCATGAGCCGGAGCGGGGTGAGGCCGTCGTGGGTCTCACCCCAGGGGGAGACTGCGGAGGAGGGGGGCGATGCGGAAATGGCAATACAAGACGCTGGATTGGGGAGAGCTGAGAAAGCTCGGGGCCATCGTGACGGGGAAAGATTTCGTGGATGAGAACGTGGATGCCGGGTTGAATAAGTTGGGCGAGGAGGGGTGGGAGTTGGTCGGCGTGTACGTGGATGGCTTCGTCGTGCATCGCTCGCAAAAGAGCATTGATATTGTCTCGATCAGCCGGTACGTCAAGTTCACCTTCAAACGGCCCGTGGAATGACGATGGCCGGACGCTCCTCGCCTCGTGGGGCGCAGCGTGAGCGCGCTTCGCCGGAGGGGCGTCCCGTCGGGCGCTGACGCCTTCGCCTATGCCCTTCCTGCATCTTCCGGAAGGAGACCTGTACTATCGTCGTGTGGGAGTTGGGCCGCCGGTGGTTCTGGTCAACGAGTGGCCGTTCTCCCATCGGTATTGGGAACCGCTGGCGGATCGGCTCGGGCGCACCTACAGCGTCATCGGATTTGATCCTCGAGGTCTCGGGCGCAGTCGGATCTTCCCGCCGACGGCCGCATGCGATGTGGAAGCCCATGCCGAGGATCTGCATGAGCTGATCACTGCGCTCGGACTTGGTGAAGTCCATCTGGTCGCCCACGCGCTCGGCGCAATCCCCGCGGCCTTATGCCTGCAGCGTCATCCGCAGGACGTGCGCACGTTGGCGATTCTCACCCCCTCACTGGTGCCGGGACGACCGCAGGCCCTGGGAAAGTATCTCACCGCCGCGCAACTGCTGCTCATGTTGAAGGACCTGGCCGCTGTGCCGCTCCTCCGCAACCTCATCTTTCGGCGATATGCCCTCGGGCGCCTCCCGAAGGCGTATCAACACATCCTGGCCGAGGACCTTCGTCATGTGAACGTGCGCGCGGCGTGGGAGCTGGTGCATTCGGCGACGGAAGAGATCATCCTGCGCCGATTTCTGGAGGCATTGGTCATGAGCGCGCGTCCGGTGCTGCTGGTGGCGTGCCGAAGAGACGCCTGGAGATCGGTCGAGGCGGCGCGCTGGCTCTTCGAGCGCCTTCCGGCGGGAATGTTGGTGACCATGGCCACTCCGGCTCATTTCCCCATGCTCGAGGCCCCGGAGACCTTGAGTCGCGTGCTCGCGGAGTTTTACAGAAAGATCGGCGCGTGATACACTGATTCAAGCGATGGTCGCGCGAGAGAACTTTTGAAACTCGCTCCCCCACCAGGGCGTAGTGAGAAGCGGTGGGATCGAGCGTCGAAGGGAGGCGAAGATGCCGGACGAGAAGACATGCGCGGGCGTGACGCCGATTGAGACCTCCCGTCGTCTTCGGGAGATGCGGGTTTTGGTCGTCGCCGGGACGGCGAATCGTCAGGCCGAACTCGGTCGGGTGATCGAACGGCTCGGCTGTCAGGTGACGACGGTGGATTTCCTGCACCTGGAGGGCCTCTCCCCTGAAAGCGAAGCGTTTCATCTAGTGGTCGCCGATCTGGAGCGGGAGACCATACCTTTTGGGGGAGCGCTCGCGCAGCTTGATCCGCAGAAGATCATCGCGCTGATTCCCGAAGCCTGGCCTGAGCACGGGATGCGGGACCTGGGGGTCGCTGTCGGTCGCTATGTGATCAAGCCCGTTCACCCGGAGGAGTTGCTGCAAGCGGTGCGCGATCGGTTGGAGGTGGTCGTGTTGCAGGAGGCGACGGCGCGCTTGAGCGCCGAATTGCGCGCCCGATATCAGATCGAGGACCTCATCGGCGTCAGTCCAGGGGCGGAGATGCGTCGGGCGTTCGTTCGAACGTTCGCGCACGTGGCGCATCCGCTCTTTCTCTCCGGGGAACGTGGCGTGGGTAAGCAGCGGCTCGCGCAGACGGTCCACTACAGCGGTCCCTGGGCGATGACGCCCTTCATCCTCGTGGATACGGCGCACGTGCCGGCGAGCGCCTTGTCGGGATTGCTCTTCGGCGATGCGGGATGGGTTGGAGATGAGGCGCTGTCGCTCGGTCGCGGGATAACGACTCTGTTGAGCGCGGGGACGGTTTACATCACGGAGGCTTCGTTCATTCCCCTCCCGCTTCAGTACCGCCTGGCGGCGATGATTCGAGAGCAACAGGAGGCCGGGAGCGCGGCCTCGGAGGTCCCGTCGGGGCTGCGCTTCATCTTCGGGAGTCAGTGGGCGCCGGAGCAGTTGCGGCGCAAGGGGTTGCTGGTCGAAGACCTCTATCAGGTGATCCGAGACGCGCACCTGGCGATCGAACCCTTGCGCGCGCGTCCGGAGGACATCCCGTATTTCGTGGACTACTTCGTAGAGCGCATCTGTCAGCGGCAGCAGCGAGAGCGGCGCGTCGTGACCGAAGCCGCGCTTCGTGCGCTCGCGCGCCACACGTGGCCGGAGAATGTGGACGAGCTGCAACGCGTTCTGGAGGTGGCCGTGCGGCGCACAAGCCCGCAGCCGATTGACGTCACCCACCTGCCCGAACCGATCGGGCATCCCGCGCCCCGCATCCCTCAGGTTCCCTTTCCGGAAGAGGGGATTGACTTCTACGAGGTCGTGGAGGAATTCGAGCGCCATTTGATCGCGGAGGCACTTCGGCGAACGGGAGGGAATCAGCGGCGTGCGGCGCGACTCTTGCGCTTGAAGGAGACGACGCTGGCCGCGATGCGGAAGCGTCTGAAGGTCAAGTTCGATCGTCCGTGACGGCTGATGAAGCGTCGTCGGGACATCGCTCCGGAGACACCGCAGGCGCCCGAGCGCGCGCCGGAGGAATTCCCGTGTCTTCTGGAGCAGCGTATCCGACCGGATCGGCGATATGTTCGGATCGGCTTCGCGCTGACGCTCCTTCTGCATGGCTCGCTCCTCGGATATGCCCTATACGACTCCTATCGCGCGCTCTCTTCCTGGAGGAGTTGGATCGGTCTGGAGATTGTGAGCGAGTCGGGAGGGTGGCGGGGCCTTCGGCTCCCGGATCGGATCCTGCTCGGGACGCCGCTCTACTATCCTCCGGGGTTGGTCGCCTCGCCGTCGGAGGAGGCCGCGCGACGTCGCGCGCAGGAGCGACGCCGGCGCGAGGAGGCGGCGCGCCGTCTGCGCGAGCACCTGGAACAGCGGACGAAGGCGGACGAAGCGGAGTCTTCGCCGGAGCTGCCGAAGACATGGGAGGAGTTGGAGCAACGGGTCAGGGCCGAGGCGCGGAAGTTGAACATCGGACCGATCCGCGAGGCCATCGTTGAGCTCTATCGCGCGAAGCAGGAGGGGCGTCTTGCATTTCAAGACATCACGGTCGCCATCTCCTTCCGCGTGCAGCCGGATGGACAGCTGACGGATATTGCGCTCGTGGAGCCCTCGGGCATCCCTCAGGTGGATGCAGCGGCGTTGATGATCGTCGAGGAGGCGAGTCGAGCGCGCATCCTCGCCCCGCTCTCCATCGCGCGTTCGGTGATCGTGAAGCTCATCATCGCTGAGATGACTGAGTTGCGTTTCATCGCCGTCTCGCCGTCGGAGGCGGGAGCGGCTCAGCTCGTCAGCCAATTGAATGGCTTGCTCGTGCTCGCGCGGTTGAACGCTGGCAAACTGGATCCTCAGGCGGCGGCGATCCTCTCCCGATTGAGCATCACGCAAGAGGGGCGGAACGTCATCGCGAGCGTGAAGATCCCGCGCGCCGAAGCGACCGAGATGTTGAAGAGCCGGATCGGATCCGAGGAGTGACGCGCCGCACGCCGGCTCATTCCATTGGAAGCCGGGTTTCCATATGAGGACAGGCGATGAAGACCATCATCGAGCCGTTCCGCATCAAGGTCGTCGAACCGATTCGGATGACGACGCGCCAGGAGCGCGAAGCCTATTTGCGCGAGGCCGGGTACAACCTCTTTTTGATCAAGGCCGAGCATGTCATCATTGATCTGCTGACCGATAGCGGCACGGCGGCCATGAGTTCCGAGCAGTGGGCGGCCATGATGCGGGGGGATGAATCGTATGCCGGGAGCGCGAGCTTCTATCGGTTCGAGGCCGTCGTGCGCGACATCTTCGGGTTCAAACACGTCATCCCCACGCATCAGGGGCGAGCGGCCGAGCGCATCCTCTTCTCGATCCTGTGCCGGCCCGGTCATATCGTGCCGAGCAACACGCACTTCGATACGACGCGGGCGAACATCGAATACGTGGGCGCCGAGGCCGTGGATCTGCCGATCCCCGAATTCTACAAGCCCTCGGTTGAGCATCCGTTCAAGGGGAACATGGACACCGAAGCCTTGCGCGCGCTGATTCGACGTGTCGGGCCGGAGCGTATCCCGTTGGTCATGCTCACGGTGACGAACAATTCCGGCGGGGGGCAGCCCGTCTCCATGGCCAATATCCGTGAGGTGAAGGCCATCTGCGCCGAATACGGGATCCCCCTCTATCTGGATGCCTGCCGCTTCGCCGAGAACGCCTACTTCATCAAGCTCCGCGAAGAGGGGTACGCGCACAAATCGGTGCGAGAGATCGCGCGCGAGATGTTCTCTTACGCCGACGGGTGCACGATGTCGGCGAAGAAGGACGGGCTGGCCAATATCGGCGGCTTCCTCTGCACCAATGACGATCGCCTGGCGCAACAGGAGAAGGACCTGCTCATCCTGACCGAGGGATTCCCCACGTACGGAGGGCTGGCCGGCCGCGATCTGGAAGCTATCGCCGTGGGATTGCAGGAGGTCCTCGACGAGGACTACTTGCAATATCGCTTCGCTTCGACGCGCTACTTGGGGCGACACCTCACCGAAGCGGGTGTGCCGATCGTGCAGCCGCCAGGCGGTCATGCTATCTACATTGACGCCGGAGCGATGCTCCCGCATATTCCACCGCTGCAGTATCCGGCGCAGGCGCTCGCCGTCGAACTCTATCGCGAGGCGGGCATTCGCTCGGTCGAGATCGGCTCGGTCATGTTCGGCAAGCGCGATCCGCGGACGGGGGAGGAGATCCCGGCGCCGATGGAATTGGTGCGGTTGGCGATCCCGCGCCGCGTCTACACGCAGAGCCATATTGATTACGTGATCGAGGCAATCCTGGAGGTCTACAAGCGGCGCGAGACGATTCGCGGCTATCGCATCGTGTGGCAGGCCCCCTTCTTGCGCCATTTCACGGCGCGCTTTGAGCCCCTCTGATCATCGGGCGAAATATCCGGGGCGAGTCCGCACCCGCGCGCCCGCGCGCGCGACGCGCACCTCAATGCGCCGCCAGCTCCCGTCGCGCTCGGCGCGCGCTGGCGTGTACGCGAGGCTGTAGATCGTCCGCAGGTCCGCGGCGATCTGCTCATAGACGCCCTCCAGTTGGCTCACGTCTCGAACGCGATAGAAGCGCCCTCCCGAGAGATCGGCCAACTG
>JBEPZV010000073.1:0-9635 GCA_041640655.1 bacterium | reverse complement strand
CAGACCTGTCATATGCCCGAGGGCACGCACGAGGTGCGCACCGCCTGGGGGTTCCTGGCCGTACGCCTGCCGCTGCCGGAGGACAAGCAGTGGGCGGACGATCAGAAGACGATCCTGCAAGCCCTCGGCGTGCTCGATCCCGAAGGCAAACCGACCGCTCGCTTCGATCTGGTGAAACAGGCGGATGTGGCGCGCCTCACGGCGGAGGATTGGCAGAGAGAGCGCGAGCGCATGCTCCGCGTCTGCAATCAGTGCCACTCGCTCCACTTCGCGCGGGCGGAATTGGAGAAAGGCGATCAGATGATTCGCGAAGCCGATCGCCTTCTGGCCGAAGCCATTCGGATCGTCGCCGGACTCTACAAGGACGGCATCTTGAAGAAGCCGCCCCACTATGCCTATCCCTTCCCCGATCTCCTCGCTTTTCATGATGCCCCGACGCCCATCGAACAAAAACTCTTCGTCATGCACCTGGAGCATCGCATGCGCACGTTCCAGGGAACGTTTCACGCGAATCCCGATTACGCGCTCTGGTACGGGTGGAGCGAGATGAAGCGCGCGCTCACGGAGATTCGAGCGATGGCCGAAGAGCTGCGGCGAACTCATCAACCGTCGAGGAGACGGTGAGCGCGCGAGCCGGAGGGCCGGGCAGCTTCATCCTCTCACGGCTGGGAAGGTTCCTCCGGCTGCGGGCGCAACTTCCGCACGCGGTGATTGAACGTATCGGCGATCACCAGGTGCCCATCCGGCGCGATGGCGAGCCCCGTCGGGAAGTTCAGCGTGGCCGCGCTCGCGAGCGTGCCATCACCCCCGAATCCGGCCGTCCCCGTCCCGGTCACCGCGCTGATGGTGCCATCGCTGCCGATCTTCCGCACGCGATGATTCCCTGAATCGGCGATGAAGATCGTCCCCTCGGCATCCACGGCAAGTCCGCCCGGCGTATTCAGCTCAGCCTCCTTGGCCGCGCCTCCGTCGCCCGCCGATCCCGGCGTCCCCTTCCCGGCGAGCGTGGTGATCTGACCGGAGGAGAGATCCATGCGCCGTATCCGATGATTGCCCATATCGGCGATCAGCAAGCGGCCCTCCTTATCGAAGGCCAGAGCCGCCGGCGTATCCAGAGCGGCCGCCACGGCCGGTCCGTCATCTCCTTCAAATCCCCGCTTCCCCGTCCCTGCGATCGTCGCGATCACGCCATCCAGGTCCACGCGGCGGATGCGATTGTTCCCCGCATCGGCGATATAGAGCCGACCATCCGCATCCACAGCGACGGCCAGAGGGAAACGCAACTCGGCACGCACCGCCAGGTCACCGTCTCCGGAGAAGCCGGCTCGACCTGTCCCCGCGACCGTTGTGATCATCCCCTCGGGCGTGATCTTGCGCACGCGATGGTTGAACGTATCGGCGACATAGAGATTGCCGGCAGCGTCCACGGCGAGGCCGCGCGGGAAATTCAAGTGCGCCTCAATCGCCGGCCGATCATCACCGTTGAACCCGGAGATGCCCGTTCCCGCGATCGTCTCAATGCTGGGACGCTCCTGGCCGAGCGTCACCCGCCGAATCCGATGATGCTGCGTATCAGCGATGTAGAGGTGGCCCCGCGCGTCCACGGCCAGGCCGTAAGGAAGGTTGAGCACCGCCTGACGCGGATCCCCCCCATCACCAATCCCCCCGCCGACGAGCGTGTGGATCACCCCCTGCGGATCCACCGCGCGCACGCGATTGTTCCCCATGTCCGCGATCACGATCGTCCCATCCGGGAGCACTGCCAGGGCCGCCGGCGCATTCAATCGCGCCGCTTGAGCCGCTCCTCCATCCCCGGAGAATCCACGAGCGCCACTTCCGGCCACCGTCGTGATCACTCCCGAGGGATCAATCTTGCGGACCCGATTATTCCCCGAATCAGCGACGTACAGATTCCCGGCTGCATCGAAGACCAGATCCAGCGGGACGTTCAAACTGGCTTGCGCCGCCGGCCCGCCATCGCCGGAGAAGGTCGGCAGCCCCGTCCCCGCGATGGTCGTGATCGTCCCTCCGGAGACCTTCCGAATCCGGTGATTCCCGGCGTCCGCGATGTAGAGATCCCCGGATGGCGAAATGGCCACCGCCACCGGCGAGTTCAACTGCGCGGAGGTGGCTGCTTCGCCATCCCCGCCGAATCCCCGCGTCCCACTGCCCGCGATCGTCGAGATGTTCCCACTGCCATCAATCTTCCGAATCCGATGATTGCCCGTATCGGCGATGTAGATGTTGCCCGCCGAATCCACGGCCAGGCCACGTGGCCCACTCAACTGCGCGTTCTTAGCCGAACCGCCATCCCCGCCAAATCCCGCCGATCCCGTCCCCGCGATGGTCGTGATTACGAGCGCATCGTCTCGCCGCTCGATGCGGCGGATCCGATGGTTCGCCGTATCCGCGATGAGCAGGTTTCCACTCGCCTCGAAGGCGAGGCCACGCGGCGACCAGAGCTGCGCCTTATCCGGCGGCCCATCGTCGCCCGCGAATCCGTTGACTCCCGTCCCCACGATCGTCGTGATGATCCCATCCCGACCCACCTTGCGAATGCGATGATTCTCCGTATCCGCGATCAGAATCTCCCCCTCCCCGGTCACGGCGAGAGCTGACGGCGAAGCTAAAGCAGCCCTGAGCGCCTCCTCACCCTCTCCGATCCCCCCTCCGGCGATCGTCTCAATGATCAACGGTCGCGCCTCCTGCGCGCGAAGGGGGATGAGGGCGTGATGCGCCCCCATCACGCATCCGCTCAGGAGAGCGAGAAGCTTCGCCCTTCTCCGCACCCGATCGGCCATATCGCTTCCTCCCTCACGTCAACATCTCTTCGCGATGATCCGGCTCATCCGCCCCCACCTGGCGCAATCGGTCCGAAGACGATATAGACCGATCCCGCGCTCAAGCGCACGCCGCCCCCCTCGGGAGCACTCAGCAGAAGATCGAGCCATCCATCCCCGTTCACGTCGCCCAGCGCGATGAAGCTGCCCAAGCGCTCTCCATTGTTCGGACCAAAGATGAAGAGATCGGGCTGCTCGGCAGTGCGGCCGCCCACATCCCGCACAGCGCCACTGTGCGAGAGGTTGCGATCAAGGAAGACGTACACCTCGCCGGCATCAATCTTCTGATTCTCCTTCGCATCTCCCCCCGGGGCGCCCACCAGAAGATCCGGGATTCCGTTGCCGTCGAAGTCCGCCGCAGCGAGCGCCGCGCCGAATTCATCGAACGCTTCAGCCCCGTAGAGGACGACATCCGGGCCCGGAGCGAGCAACCCGGCGACGTCGCGGATTCGGGAGGATGCCAAGGTCATCCCTCCGAAGAAGATGTACACCTCTCCCGCATCCGGTCGTTTCTTCTCCGGCCCGTCCGCTTGGATCGCGCTGACGATGAGATCAGCCACCCCATCCCCGGTCACATCCGCCAAAAGCAGCGTATAGCCGAGCAAGTCCTGCGCCGTGGCGCCGAAGATCGTCACATCGGATCCCGCGGCCGATCCGGGGATCATATCGCGCACTGTTCCCCGAACCAGGTGGACGCCGCCGAAGATCACGTAGACTTCCCCCGCTTCCGGTCGCCCCCCTTGCGGGCCATCAGCCAGTGGAGCGCTCATCACCAGATCCGGCGCGCCATCGCCATTCACATCCCCCACAGCGAGCTGGAATCCGAAGAAGCTGAGCAGGCCGGGACCGAGAATTGTCAAATCCGCATCCCTCGGATCGCTCAAATCGCGCGCCACGCCACTCGTCCATTCGCGTGAGCCGAAGATCGCATAGACTGTCCCGGCGAAGAGGCGCTCGCCACGCGGCTGTGAGGACGTCGCCGCGCCGGTGATGATGTCATCGAGGCCATCGCCATTGATATCCCCGACGGCGAGCGACGCGCCCAGCGAAGCCGTCGGCTCCGGACCGAAGATCACCACATCCGCTCCGGGCGCGACCAATCCCGCCAGATCGCGCACGGTCCCGCGCGTGAGATGCGGGCCACCGAAAAGGACATACACCTCTCCAGCTCCGGGTCGCGTTTCGCCCGGACCGTCAGCCCCTGGAGCCCCGATGATGATGTCGGCGATGCCATCACCATTGACATCCCCAACGGCGAGCGATGTCCCCAGACGATCGTTCGCATCAGCCCCATGAATGACGATGTCGGCACGATCATGCAGATCGCGCGTCGTCCCACGAATCACGTCCACGCCGCCCAAAACGATGAACACCCCACCGGCATCGAAACGGAATCCTTCCGGTCCGTTGGCCAAGCGCGCGGCGACGACGATGTCCTCGACACCGTCCCCATTGACGTCGGCGACGCGCACGATCTCCAGACGATCGCCGCTCGATGCTCCGTTGAGCGTGACGTGAATGGCCCCTCGCGCGCTGAGATCAATCTGCCGTGGGGAGGTCTCCTGCCCCCGCGCGAGGCCCATCCCCCAGAGAGCGAGCACGCTGCCCTGCACCAGCAGCGCGCCTGCCGTTCGAGCAAAAGCCCCGGCCCGTGAACGGATTCGCCTCATCCCGCTCGCGCCCCGATGAAAGATCGCCTTCTCGGTCATGTGCCCTCTCCCAGCGAACTCCATACTCACGGCTCTCGCCCTCGAACGTAGTCGCCCGATTGCCCCCCCGTCTTTCGCTCCAACCGAATGTCGGTGATCGTCATCTCTCGGTCTATGGCTTTGCACATATCGTAGAGCGTGAGCGCCGCGATGCTCACCGCCACGAGGGCCTCCATCTCCACGCCCGTTGGCGCTGTCGTCGCGACTGAGGCCGTGAGGGCGATACCTGCCTCCCGCAGCTCGATTTCGACATCCACATGCGTGAGCGGGAGCGGATGACAGAGGGGGATCAACTCCGCCGTGCGTTTCGCCGCCAGGATGCCGGCCAATCGCGCCGCCTCCAACGGATCGCCCTTCGGCGTCCGCCGCTCGCGAATCGCGCGCAGCGTCTCCGCGCACATTCGGATGAAGCCGCTGGCCACAGCCCGTCGTTCGGTGGCGGGCTTCGCGCTCACATCCACCATCCGAAGGCGTCCTTCCGCATCCACGTGCGTGAGGTCCTTCATCGCGGCCCTCCCCAGGGCAGCAGAAGCACACGCGCGCGCTCCCCCGCTCTCACGGACGCCACGCCCTCCGGGAGGACGAGCAAGGCATTCGCGCGCGCGAACCCCACCAGATCAGAACTCCCCTCCCACGGGACGCGCCGCACAAACGCCTGTCCTTCGGAGAACCACACGAGGGCCGGGAGATAACTCCGCCGCTCGATCGAATGCGTCGCGTCCTCGATCACCGTCGCCTCGATCATCGGCAACCGCTCCTCACGGCATCCCAACATGCGACGGAGCGCCGGCAGGACGAAGAGCAAGAAGGTCACGACGACCGAGACGGGATTACCCGGCAGCGCGAAGATCGGCTTCCCCTCGCAAGTGGCGAAGCAGAATGGCTTTCCCGGATGCAGGCGCACCCGCTCGAAGAAGACGCGCGCGCCGATTCGTTGCAAGGCGATCTTCACCAAGTCCGCTTCCCCCATGGAAACGCCTCCGGTGACGATCACCCCGTCGCAACGCTCCAGGGCCGAACGCAGCGACCTCTCGATCAGCGTGAGATCATCCGGGACGATGCCCAAGGGCTGCCCCACGACGCCCGCCATCGCGAGACACGCGCGCAACGTCGGCCCATTCGAGTCGCGAATCTGCCCGGACAAGGGACGCGCATCCGCCGCGACCAACTCACTCCCGGTTGAGAGCACCCCGAAGGTGAGCTGACGCGCGACCTGAACCTCCGCATATCCGAACGAGGCGAGGACGGCCATCTCCGCCGGACCGATCCGAATCCCCGGTTCCAGGACGATCTCCCCCTCCCGCGCCTGACTCCCCCGAGGCGTGATATGTTGTCCCGGACGAACGGGCTCGCGCAGGATCACCCATTCGCCCTCGCGCTCCGTCTTCTCGACGCGCTCCACGGCATCGGCACCAGGCGGGACGACGGCCCCCGTCATGATCTTCACCGCCTCGCCCGGAGCGACCGCGCCCGAGAAGATCATCCCGGCCAACACTTCCCCCACGACGCGCAATCGCGCAGGTGCCCGCACCGTGTCCTCAGCGCGCACGGCGTAGCCGTCCATCATCGCCCGATCGAAGGGGGGAAGGTCCATGTCGGCGCGAATCGGCTGGCGCAGGATCCGCCCGAACGCTTCAGCGAGCGGAACCCCTTCGGCATCGCTCACCACGACATTGTGCAAGACGATCTCTTGCGCGTCCTCGACCGGAATCATGGGGGAAAACCATACCAAATCTCCTACGCGGCTTCAAGAACACCCGGCCGAAAGCTCGACGTATCCGCCGCCGCTCACCCCAACGGGTGGGCACGCGTTCGGGTTCACCCACCGATCTTCCCTAAGTAGAGCGCATGCGCGCCATCGCTGCTCGCGATGAAGAGATCCATGCGCCCGTCCCGATCAACATCAACCCAGGCGGCACCGCGAGGTGAAGACACGGGCGCCACGTCAACTCCAGGCCTCCCGAGAACCCGACCGAACGTGCCATCGCCTCGATTCCGAAACAGGAAGACGGCCCCGGCCTTCGCCACGAAGATGTCCTCGCGGCCATCCCCATCGAAATCGGCGACAGCGAGTACGCCCCCGGTCCCCTCATCAGTGTATCCCGCCACGTTGGGATCTATCACCTCGAAGGTCCCGTCGCCACGATTGCGATACAACCTGTCTTGCCCTTCGCGAACCACGAAGATATCCGCTCGGCCATCCCGATCGAAATCGAGCCACGTGACGGCCACGCTGATCCCGTCCTGGCGAATCCCGGCCGAGGGAGCGACGTTTTGAAACCTCCCACCACCGAGATTGCGATAGAGGAAATCCGGCCCTTCGTTCGCCACATAGAGATCCAACCGTCCATCGCCATCGAAATCCCTCCAGGCGGCCGCGCGACCCCTCGCATTCTCGGAGAGGCCGGCTGCGTGAGGATCCACCACGGCGAATGTCCCATCGCCTTGATTCCGGTAGAGGACGTCCTGTCCGTCATTGACGACGTAGAGATCCAGCCATCCGTCCCCATCGAAATCGCCCCAGGCCGCCGCGCGACCAGACGCCGCTTCGATAATCCCCGCCGCGATGGCCACCTCACGGAACACAGGAGCTTCTCCGCTCATCCCCTCATTGCGGAGCAGGAGATCTTGCCCATCGTTGACGACGTAAAGGTCCAAGCGCCCATCGCCATTGTAATCTCCCCAGGCGGCGGCGCGCCCCATGCCGAAGCGTGGAATGCCCGACGCTGCGGTCACATCCACAAGCTGCCCGCGATCATTCCGAAAGAGGAAATACTGCCCCTCCCCGATGAGGAAGAGATCGGGAAATTCATCTCCATCGAAATCCCCCCACGCGAACGCCGTGATGGAGGAAACAAAGGGCGCCGCAAAAGCGTCCTCCGGGACGAAGCGCAAGGCTCCCGGGATCGAGAACGCGGCAGTGAAGATCTTATCCCCGATGGGAGTCCTATCCCCGTTGGCTGCATTCCCGGCAGCATAAAACGTCACCCCTCCACGGTCCCCTGAAGGAGCATCCCACGCGATCACCCAACGGTCGCCGCCACGCTTGGAGAGATCGCTCGTGCTCTCCGCCGTATGCGACATATACTGCCGGCGACCTCCGGGGCCGCCGATCTTCCGTTGCGTCCGTATGGGATCAGCCGATCCCAGATTCCCCTCCACGACGGGGAAGTCCCCGACCGGCGCATTCTCCACGCTCGTGAGTGCCGTCAGCTGAAATCCCCACCGCCGCCGATCCGGATCCGGATGGGTGACCGAGAGCGAGAGGATGTAGCGCTCACCGGGGATATAGCCACCAGGCAGGCCGTCGAGTCGCACGCTCCCCCGATCGTCGGGATTCACGCGTCCGGAATGACAGACCGTACAGGTTCGCTCCCCCGGAGCCCCTGTGAATCCAGGATCCGGCCCACTGGAGAACGCGGCCACGACGGCGGTGAAGACGAGAACGCCGACGAACCAGCGCAGTGCGTTCATCCGCCTCTCCTTTCGACGAAAAGGAGTGGACAGCCGTCCCTTTTTCAACGCTCGCCCTGCGACAGAGCGCGCTATTTTAGCATGCGCACCGCGCGCGGCACAGTGGCGCTGCGCTCTCCCAGAAATCCCCCGGAGCACCTGGACGAACACCCTCGGCCTGGTATACAGTTTAGCGAGCGCCGAAAACGGGGATGTGAGTGCCGATGATGATCGTCGTGGATCATCTCGATTTTCCGAGAGTCGAAGAGTTGGAGGTCGAGATCGTCGAGCGGAAGGGGATCGGACACCCGGATACCATGTGCGATGGGATCGCCGAAGCCACGAGCATCGCCCTCTGCCGCTATTATGAACAGGAATTCGGCCGCGTCCTCCACTACAACCTCGACAAGGCGCTGCTCGTCGGCGGACGCACGATCCCGCGCTTCGGCGGCGGGGAGATGCTCGACCCCATCCTCTTCACCTTAGTCGGGCGCGCGACGCTTCAGGTCGCCGAGCAGCGCGTGCCGATCGAAGCGCTCTATCGCGACGCGGCGACGGGATGGATCCGGACCCACTTCCGACATCTCGATCCCGAGCGACACATGCGCCTGCAGTGCGTGATCCGACCGGGCAGCGCCGATCTCGTGGACCTCTTCCACCGCGCCACGACGACGCCGCTCGCCAACGACACCTCGTTCGGCGTCGGCTATGCCCCGCTGACCTCGCTCGAACGCACCGTCTACGAGACGGAGCGATTCCTGAATTCGGAGCCCGTGAAAGCCGCGCATCCGGAGATCGGCGAGGACATCAAGGTGATGGGCCTGCGGCGCGGCGAGGAGGTCACGCTGACGGTCGCCATCGCCTTCGTCTCCGCTCATGTCCGCGACCTCTCGGACTATCGGGAGAAGAAGCAGGCGATCCAAAGCGAGATCGCGCAGCTCGCCGAACGGCTCTCGGATCGCGCGGTCACCGTGCAGGTTAATCCGGCGGATGATGAGACGAAGGGCTCCGTATATCTCACGCTCACGGGGACGAGCGCCGAAGCGGGCGACGATGGACAGGTCGGACGCGGGAATCGGGTCAACGGCCTGATCACCCCCTTCCGCCCGATGAGTCTGGAGGCGACGGCGGGGAAGAATCCGATCAGCCACGTGGGCAAGCTCTACAACATCACGGCCCGACGCATCGCCGAACAGGTCCTCGAACAAATCGAGGAGGTCGAAGAGGCGTATTGCTATATCCTCGGCCAGATCGGCCGACCGATCACGCAACCTCAGATCGTGAATCTGAAACTGCGCGCGCGGCGGCTCACGCGTGGTCTCCGAGGCCAGGCGTCCCAACTGGCGATGGCGAAGCTCGACGAACTCCCCTCCCTCTGGCGCAAGCTGATCGAGGGGGAGATCAGCGTGTATTGAGCGATTGAGCGCGGCGCTCCCCTCACGATACGTGAAATCGAAAGTAGATCACATCGCCCTCGCGCACGACGTACTGGCGCCCTTCGAGACGAATCAGGCCATGCTCGCGCGCCTTGGCCACGGAGCCAGCGGCGATGAGATCCGTGAACGAGATCACTTCGGCGGCGATGAACCCACGCTCGAAATCGGAGTGAATGAGCCCGGCCGCTTGCGGCGCT
>JBEPZV010000072.1:0-9966 GCA_041640655.1 bacterium | reverse complement strand
GCCGCCGATTGCGCCGGCGCGTTCGGCACACTCCAGGGGATGCTCAAGCTCACTGCCAAGACGAGACTCGCCGCTTGCCTCATACACCCGTATTGTGGCAAAAATCGAGGGGACGGACAAGAGGGCCCTGTGATCAGCGCGTTCATTCAAGCCGGGGGATCGAGCACCCGCATGGGGCGGAACAAGGCCCTTCTCCCTCTCGGGGGAAAGCGGTGTCTGGAGTGGGTGATCGCCGCCGCGCGCGTCGTGACCCCGGAGATCACGGTGATCACATCCGACCCTCGCGTGAGGGCCTTCTGTCGGAAGGCGGAGATCGCCGTCGCTTCGGATCTTTATGAGGGCGTGGGACCACTGGCCGGTCTTCATGCGGCGCTCGTGCGATGTCGAAGGGATGCAGCCCTCGTCCTCGCATGCGATCTGCCGTTTCTCACAGGCGCGTTCCTCGGCCTGCTCGCGGAGACCTTTCAAGGGGGCGAGGCGCTCATTCCACTGGACGCGCAGGGACGTCCGCAACCGCTCTGCGCCGTCTATTCCGTCACGTGTTTGCCCAAGGTGGCGGAGGCGATCGAGCGAGGCGAGCGGCGGATGATCCGGTTGCTCGAGCGCCTCAACGTTCGCTTCCTCACGTTCTCAGAGGTCGCCCATTTGCCGGGCGCGGAGGACTTCTTTCGGGATCTCGATACGCCGGACGATTACGCGCGCGCTCGACAACGCTTTCGTGAGCGGCGGAACACGCGCTCACAGCAGGAATGTTGAGACCCATCGCCCGCGAAGGGTCGGCGCGGGCCGCTCCTGCCGCTCACGTTGACGTTCGCGCTCGCAGTCCCGCAGCGCCTGCGCGAACTCCCGGAGCGCTCGCTCGACCGCTCGCCATTGTTCCTCCCACAGCTCCCGTTCGGTCTCACCCTGATCGTAATACCATCGGCTCGGTCGCTCGCGGCGCTCGAGCGTCACGGTGACCTTCTGCCTCTCCTTGTTCCGAACGATCGTCAGCGAGACTTCCCCCTCCCGCGTCGCGAGGGCGCGCGTGAACTCGCGCACGTTGCGCACGTCCTTGTCATCCACCGCCACGATAACGTCACCCGCGCGCAAGCCGGCGCGCTCGGCCGGGCTCCCCGCCCGCACGAAGGTGATGAGCACGCCCCGCCCATCGGGCACACCGAAGTACTCTCCCAATTGCTCGGTGAGGTCCTGGACACGGATGCCCAGCAGCGCGTATCCGCCCAGTTGCACGACGATCGGCGGGATGCGAATCTCTGGGATCCTCAAGTCGAAGCGGAAGTCGGGACCGATGGTGATCGGTCGGCGAGAGCCCAGGGTGACCTTCAGCTCCTGCGTCTTCCCGTCGCGCACGAGCTTGATCGGGACGGTGCGACCGGGAGGCGTCTCGCGCACGAGGCGCCCGAATTGGACCTCGCCTTCGACGCGGATGCCGTTGAATTCGATGATGACGTCGTTCTCCTTGATCCCGGCCCGCGCCGCCGGACTCTCCTCGGCGACCTCCACAATGAGGACGCCGTATTCGCCAGGTGTGCGAAGTGCCCGGGCCTTCTCCGGTGTGAGATCGGTCACGTAGACGCCCAGGTACCCCTCGTCGGGACTCACTGCGGGCGCGCCTTCGGCGCTCACTTGAAAGGCCCACAGGATGGCGCATCCGACCGCGAGGGCGAATCCCATTCTCCCAAGCGTCCTCATATTCCTCCTCCCTTCCGGATCTTCACCCCCCATACACGCTTCTCGCCCGCGTGGGTTCCAGAAAGAATGTCGGCGACGAGTCCGCGCGTGGACACACGCCCGCCCAGCGAGGGAACAACGGGTTTGCTCCGAGCGCGGCTTTTCGGGTAAGATTTCAGGCCGGAAGCCGGGACGGGGACATTCGGTGATGATTCAGCTTCGCCGAGATCCTGATGGGAAGTCGGCGCGCTCGATCGAGGCGCTCGAACGTTCGATCCTGCGCCGCGTCGGGCGGGCCATCAAGGACTATAACATGATCGAGGATGGCGATCGCGTTCTCGTCGCCATCTCCGGAGGGAAGGACAGCTGGACGCTCTTGCACGTCCTGCGCCTGTTGCAACGGCGTGCTCCGGTGCGCTTCGACCTCTTCGCTGTCAATATTGATCAGGGGTACCCCGGATTCCGCGCCGACCTCATCGAGGCGTACTTGAAGCGCGAGGGATACGAGTATTACATCGTCCACAACCCCACGTACCGCATCGTCCAGGAGAAACTCGAACCCGGGACGACCGCCTGCGCCTTGTGCTCTCGATTGCGTCGCGGGACACTCTATCGGTTAGCGAAGGAGCTGAGAGCGACGAAGATCGCGCTCGGGCATCACGCCGACGACCTGATGGTGACGTTCTTGCTCTCGGTCTTCTTCCGGGGAGAGATCCGGACGATGCCCCCCATCCTTCTCTCCGACGATGGGCAGAACGTGGTCATTCGACCGCTGTGCTACATCTTCGAGGACGAGATTCGCCAGTACGTGCCGCATACGGGCGCGCCGGTCGTCCCGTGCGCTTCCCCATATTGTGAGGACGAGACGGCGCTCCGCTTCCAGATGAAAGCGTTGCTCGACGAGCTGGAACGCCGATATCCGCGCCTGAAGAACTCACTGCTGGCGGCGCTCGGGAAAGTCAACCTCACGCATCTGATGGATCGGCGCTTTCTCCCCTTGCTCTCGGCAGCCCCGAATGCCGAAGAAGGACGCGCCGTCCTCGCCGCGGGCGCGGTGCTCGAGGACATGGACGTTCGCGACGGGTGAGGGAAACGCCTGAGGTTCACCACGGGGTGGCGTTTCGCTCTGCGCGCATCTCCGCAGCCGACGGCTTCGAAGTCGCGGCGAGTCCCAGATGCAAGCGGGGGGCATGAGCGCGCCCACCGTGCTTCGCGAAATAGCGCAGGTTCGAGCGCCCCGCTTCGATCTCTCGTCATATCTCATCCCGGCAGCTGTTCGCCCCATGGTCGGGGATGCGGCGCGTCAGCGCGCGCGTGTCCTCGCCGATGATGCGGACCGAGAGATCGGGCATCGCGTTCTGGCTCCCGATCTGCTTGAAGATTACATCTGCTCGGGCTAATATTGGCATGACGCGAGGACGAGATGCCGGCTTTCAAGGAGATGAAGACGTATCGCGGACAGCGGCTGCGGCTCGATCTGCCGGATCTCTTGGAGTACGCGCGGTTCGAGCTGTCGCGGAATCGTCCTCTGCGTTTGGAGATGTCCGGGCCGACCATGCGGCCCACCATCGAAGAAGGAGACATCCTCACGATCGAACCCGTGGAGGTGACGGCGGTTCGCCCGCAGGATATTGTGCTCTATGCGACGAGCAGCGGCACGGCCGTCGTGCAGCGCGTGATCGCCTTGGAGGAGCGCGCCGGATGCGTCTATGCCATCATGCGCGGGGATCGCGCGGAGCTGCCCGGTACCCCCATCGCTTTGCATCAGATCCTGGGGCGCGTCGTTGCCATCGAGCGCCGGAGAAGCGGACGCACCATCTCTCTCAAACGCAAATCCTCTCTGCGGATGCGCGTGTGGGATTTCTTCCGCCGCCTCTTCCGGGGAAGACGTGGGTGAGCCTCGCGTCTCATGGCGAGAGCACGCGGCTGAGCCACCCCTGGCGAAGAAGCGCAGGCGCCTCTCCTGATGTGAAGAGGTGGATCAGGCGAAAGACCCATGTCCCGAGAGCGAGCGCGAGCATGAGGCGGAGGATCCACGGAGTCGCGATGGCGCGCTCACTTCGCATGCTCCATCGAGAGCGCTGAGCCTGTGGTGGGAGAAGACTCCTGATGAATGCGGAAATCCCCACGGCGAGTATCCCCGTGGCGACGATCGGGCTGAGCGGATGCAGGGAGAGCGCCCTCGCCCATTGGCCGTGCGCGAGCGCGTTGAGGGCGCGCGTCATCCCGCATCCGGGGCAGGGCAATCCCGTGAGCTGACGAAATGGGCAGAGCGCGATCGAGGCGAGGGGCGGGGAGGAGGAAAGGCGGACGAAGAGCACAATGAGCGCGACCAGGAAAATTTGAGCGAGCGCTTCCGCCCGCTCTCCCCGCCTTGCGGAGGGCGCTCGCCGTATCCAGTCCTTCACCCCGACCCTCATGTTCGCCTCTCCGCGAGCCGCCAGAGGTGATTCAATTCGCTCTGCATGAGCACCAGACTGATCACTCCTAGGCTCAGCAGGCCGAGGATGAGGGAGATCACCGGCAAATCCCCCTCGGGAAGACCCGCGCGACGCTTCAGCTCGGTGATGAGCGAGGGATATTTGTAGAGCAGATAGATCCCCCACACGCCGCAGGTGAGGTAAATCAGGAGTAAGTCCAATCCGGGGCGCGGCTCTTCTCGAGCCAGCGCTCGACGCAGATCGCGACCGATCAGGTACATCCAGATGGGATTGAAGAGACCGCAGGTGAAGACCGATACGACCGCGTAGAGCACGACGTTCCGTTCCGAGCCGGGCTCTCCGAAGAAGGCTCGCGCGGGCGTCCACGGCGACGGCACGCCCCATTCCCGCATCGAGGGAGAGGCATACGGAGACTCTTCGGACGCTGCAGAAGGTGAGGCGAAGACGCTGCGATATCCGCCGGATTCCTCGGCTGAGGCGGTGAGAATCCGCATTCCGCATCGCGTGCAGAACTTCGCCCCTGGTCGAACCGGAGCGCCGCATCGCGGGCAATATGTTCGAGTCCCCTCGCTCACCGACGTTCATTATGTGAGAGGGGGAGCCCTGGTGACAATAGCGGGCGCGATTGCCCCGCGCCGCAAGTTCTGATAGCATGCTTCCTTCGCGGCGCATGGCGAGGAAGGGCGGAGTCCTCATGATCGCTTTGACCGTGATGGCTCTCGTCGGGGGGAGCCTGGGGGCTTTGTCAGAGGAGGAGCAGCGCATGTCCGAGGGCTATGAGGGGAAGATCACGGCGCCGGAATTTCCCGAGGGCTTGGAATGGCTGAACGTGAAGCGTCCGCTCACGCTTCGCGACTTGCGGGGGAAAGTCGTGCTGCTCGATTTCTGGACCTATTGCTGCATCAACTGCATGCACATTCTCCCGGAGTTGAAGAAGCTGGAGCGACGGTTCGCGTCTGAGTTGGTCGTCATCGGCGTGCATTCGGCGAAATTCCCGGCCGAACGGGAGACCGAGAACATTCGCCAGGCGATCCTGCGCTATGAGATCGAGCATCCGGTGGTGAACGATCGCGATATGCTCATCTGGCGCCTCTACGGAGCGCGCGCGTGGCCAACGCTGGCGCTCATTGATCCGCGGGGGAAGATCGTCGGCCAGGTCGCCGGGGAGATCACGGCCGAGGTCTTCGGCGCTGTGATCGCCGAGGTCATCCGAACCTTCGACGCGCGCGGTCAGATTGATCGGCGGCCCATTCGGTTCGATCTGGAACGGGAGCGCGTCCCGGAGCCGGTGCTCTCCTTTCCCGGGAAAGTCCTGGCCGATGCGGCCTCCGGTCGCCTCTTCATCGCCGACTCGAATCACAATCGCATTGTCGTGGCCTCGCTCGCGGATGGGACGGTCATGGACGTGATCGGTCAAGGAGAGGCGGGATGGCGCGACGGGGATTTTGAGACCGCGCAGTTCAATCATCCACAGGGGATGGCCGTGCGCGGCGAGACGCTCTATGTGGCCGATACGGAGAACCATGCTATCCGTGAGGTGAACATGCGGGCGCGCACGGTGCGGACGATCGCCGGGACGGGATATCAATCACGTCGGCCGTTTCATCCGGGGGGACCCGGGCCGCAGGTAGATTTGAATTCGCCGTGGGACCTCGTGCTGCTCGATGATCGGCTCTATATCGCGATGGCCGGAGCGCATCAGCTCTGGGTCCTGGACTTGAAGACGCAGGCGGTGACGCCCTTCGCCGGAAGCGGCTACGAAGGTTGTCATGACGGTCCGCTACTGGAGGCCTCGCTCGCCCAACCGAGTGGATTGACGACCGACGGTCAGCGACTCTATGTGGCCGATAGCGAGGCGAGCGCCATTCGCGCCGTGGATCTGGATCCGCGCGGGCGCGTCCAGACGCTCGTCGGCGAAGACCTCTTCGTCTTCGGTGATCGCGACGGGCCGAGTTCTCGGGCGCGACTCCAGCATCCGCTGGGCGTGGCCTTTCACGAGGGCGTCCTCTATGTGGCCGATACCTACAACAACAAGATCAAGAAGCTCTTTCCGACCATGCGACAAGTCGTCACATTTCTGGGGACCGGAGAAGCCGGATTGCGCGATGGCGAGCGCCCGCTCTTCGATGAGCCTGGGGGGGTCAGCGTCGCCGAGGGGAAACTCTATATCGCCGATACGAACAATCACGTCATTCGCGTCGCCGATCTGCGGACGGGACAAGTGACGACGCTGGAGCTCAAGGGCGTGGAGCGATTGCGCCCGCGCGCCAGGGTCGCTTCCGCCTTTGCCGGCGACGTGATGACGCTGCCTCCGCAGCAGGTGGCGCCGGGCCCCGGCACGCTCGTCCTCTCCCTGCGTTTGCCCAAAGAGCACAAGCTGAACGAGCAAGCGCCCTCTCAGATCGTGCTGCGCGTCGAGGGCGATCCCGTCGTGCGCTTCGACCAGGATCAGGCAACGATGACGCTCCGCCGTCCGAGATTTCCGCTCGCGCTCCCGGTCGTCTTTCAGCACGGGCAGGGCCGCCTTCTCGTGGAATGGACGCTCTACTATTGCCGCTCCGACGTCACCGGTCTCTGCTACTTCGCCGAAGCCCGTCAGGAACTCTCGTTAGACGTGAGGCCCGGTGCCGCGACATCGCGCCTCTCGCTCGCACATGAAGTGAAGTGAACGGGGATCTCTTGAGGGAGCCGCCTGGTGTTCTCCCCTCTCCGCAGGCTTTTCCCCTGGACAAAGCGTCGGGGATATTCGAAGCTCGTGCGTGTAGATCTTCGCCAGACCGCCGGGCTGGGAGAACGTACGGGGTGGTCTTGACAGACAGGATAATTCCGGTCGTCAGTGGAAATTGTAACGAGGTGGCATATGGAGCCTCGCCGTACCCAGTCCTGGCGGGAGAAGAGATGGCCCGCTGTGCCTCTCGCCGTTTTGCTTCTCACCCTCTCGGTCTCTTCGCAGGGTGCTCAGACCTCACGAGACGCGATGATCATACACCCCGCGAGAAGAACCCACTTGATAGATCAACCTCTGGGGAAACTCAAATGGGATAAGAACGGATACCTCGTCCACGATCAACGAGGCGCCCACCCACAACCGCTGATTGGGCTGTACACAGCTGACGGGGAGGTCGTGAGTCAGCTTTCTCCGGCGAGTCACCTCACTGGCGTTCGGCGAATGACGATCAAAGACGTGGCCGTCACGAAGAGCGGCGCGCTCGTGGTCGCCGCAGTCGTGCGGAGCACAAACGGCGCGTTGGCTTCGGCTCTCCTCGGGTTTGACATGAAGGGCGTGCTCAGGGAAGTCATCAAGATGGACCCATTCACTCCGGACAGGATCGCTCTGGATGCCGACGACATCTGGATACTCGGGTACGATTGGCAGCGACTGGGCAAGAACGACGACTGGGCTTTGGTTCGTAAGCTTTCTCTCGATGGAAGGGGTCTGACGTCAACGCTCGTCCGCTCGGCCTTCCCGAAGGAGGATGATCCCCTCGATGTCTCCGGCCCCGGAATCGGGGCTTTTGAGAGTGTCGGGGACAAGGTGTACGCCTGGCTCCCAGGGGTTAATCACCTTGTGGTACTTGCGCTGGATGGGCGCGTGCTTCGGTCGGTGAATCGGCCGTTCGACGGCCTGTTCGAGAAGGGCGCGCAGTTCCTGGAGATTCACGCCCTCGTTTTCTTGCCGGGGGATCGCGTGGTCGTTCAGGCCGCGAACCTCGGCCGGGGGGGCGTGCTCGGGTACGGGTGGTTCCTCGCCGCCGATCTTGGCCGAACGTGGTCTTCAGTCAGACATCGGTTCGACGATCCCTGGGCGTATTCTTTGATCGGAGTGACGAGGTCGAAAGAAGCGATATTCCTCAGACTGGTCGGCCCGGATGCCGGAATTCTGGAATTGTGCCCCATTGCGTTTGAGGCACGGGTCCAACATGGCTCTTCGGAGGAAACGAGGGCCTCAAGCCTCATTGATTGGCCGGAGGGGGTGTCCGCTTCAGCAGCGTTGCGATGAGGAAGCCCCGGGGAGGCGGTGTCGAGAGGGGAGATGGAGCGATCCATGTTTCCACTGTTCGTGCGCGAGGCGGGCGTGAACGGTGACCCGCTTGCGTGAGGTCACCCTTCCATTCTCATCACCGCTCCAGCCCCAACTGTGTGAGCAGGGCGTCGTTCTCCCGCCATTTCTCGCGGACTTTGACGTAGAGTTCCAGGAAGACCTTCTTCCCGAAGAGGAATTCGATCTCCTCGCGAGCGAGGGTGCCGATCCGTTTCAGGCGCTCACCCCCCTTGCCGATGATGATCGGCTTTTGCGATTCGCGTTCGACCAGGATCACGCAGTGGATGCGAAGAAGGCCATTCTCCTCTTTGAAGCTCTCCGTGTAGACGGCGGTGACGTATGGGATCTCCTCGCGCGTGACCATGAGGAGCTTCTCGCGCACGATCTCGGCCACCAGGACGCGCTCGGGTTGATCGGTGATCTCACCCTCGGAGTAGTACAGCGGGCCTTCCGGCAGGTGCTCGAAGAGGCACTGAAGGAGCAAGTCCACTCCCTCCCCGGTGAGGGCGGAGATCGGAAGATAGTCGACGAAATCGTACTCGCGGCGATAGCGGTCAATGAGGGGGAGGAGCTGGCGCTTGTCCTTCAGCCGATCGATCTTGTTCAGGAGGAGGAAGGTCGGTTTCCCCGCGCGCTTCACCATCTCCAGCACGAAGCGATCACCGCTGCCGAACGATTCGGTCACGTCCGTCATCAGCAGCAGGAGGTCCACATCGGCGATGGCGGCTTCGACGGCGCGCATCATGCGCTCATTCATGCGGTGGATGGGCTTGTGAATGCCCGGTGTGTCCACGAAGATGATCTGCCCCTCCGGACGTGTGAGGATCCCGCGAATCCGCCACCGGGTCGTCTGCGGTTTGTCTGAGACGGCTGCGATCTTCTGACCGATGAGGCGGTTCAGGAGCGTGGACTTCCCGACGTTCGGTCGGCCGATGAGGGCGACGAACCCAGATTTCGTCATGCGCTCGGCGGCGTTCTCCGACATGGATGGATCACCTCCCGGTCGCAGCCGCAGAGGGCGTGTGGCCTTCGCCCGCTGATGGAGGAGGATGAACGCGCACGGTCCGAATGCGGCGAGCATCCGCATCCACGACCTCGAACCGAAAACCCTTGTATTCAACGCTCTCTCCGACGGCGGGGAGATGATCCAGGTGTTTGAGGATCAAGCCGGCCACGGTCGTGAAGTCATCGCTCTCGATCTCCATCTGGAAGAAGAGTTCGAGCTTGCGGACTTCGGTCGTCCCTTTCACGAGGAACGTCCCATCCGGTTGCTCGAGGATCTCCGCGGGTTCGGCTTGTCCTTCATCGTGGATCTCCCCGACGATCTCTTCCAGGAGATCTTCCAGTGTGACCAAACCCGCGATCCCCCCATATTCGTCCACGACGAGGGCGATGTGCAGATGCGCGCGCTTCATCTCATGCAGCAGCTCGGCCGCGCGCTTGGTCTCCGGCACGAAGTAGGCCGGTCGCATCATGGCGGTGACGCGCTCTCGCATCCGGCCGGAGAGCGCGGCGGCCACGAGATCGCGCAGGACGACGATGCCCTCGATGTCGTCCAGGTGCTCGCGATAGACGGGCAATCGCGAATATCGAGTCTCGACCATCAGGCGCAGGGCTTCCTCCACGGTCGCGCGCGCGGGGATCGCGACGATCTCTCCCCGCGGCGTCATCACATCGCGAACGCGCCGATCGCCGAGCTCCACGATGGATTGGATGAGCTGCCCCTCGGCGGCCTCGATGATGCCTTCTTGTTCCCCGACGTCAATGAAGGCTTGAATCTCCTCGCCGGAGCTCTCCTGGTCCGCGGGT
>JBEPZV010000071.1:0-10007 GCA_041640655.1 bacterium | reverse complement strand
CCACCACTGATGAGCGTCCACGGCTGACGCAGGACTTGCCAGAACGCGGCGTAGAGGATGCGCGGATTGGTCGGATCCATAGCGAGATCAATCGCCCCTGTCTTGTCGTCCACAAAGAGGACCTTCTCCCAGGTCTTCCCCCCGTCCTTGGAACGGAAGATCCCCCGCTCCTCATTGGGACCGAAGACGTGCCCGAGCGCCGCGACGTAGACGAGGTCCGGATTCTGCGGATGGATGCGAATTCGCGCGATATGGCGCGTATCGCGCAACCCCACGTTCACCCACGTCCTCCCCCCATCAGTGGATTTATACACCCCATCCCCGTGCGAGACGTTGCCGCGCGGACAGGCCTCACCCGTGCCGACGTAGATGACATTCGGATCCGACTCGGCCACGGCGATCGCTCCGATCGAGCCCGTCTTGAAGTATCCGTCGGAGATATTCCGCCACGTCAGACCCCCATCCTCCGTCTTCCACACGCCGCCTCCGGTCGCGCCCATGTAGAAGGTCATCGGCTGGCTCGGCACGCCCGCGACGGCGGTCACGCGTCCGCCGCGAAACGGACCGATCAAGCGCCATTGCATCGCCTGATACAGCTTCGGATCAAAGCGCGACGCGCGATCCTGAGCGGCTACTGATCGCGAGAAGATCGAAGAGGCTCCACCGATCGCGAGGACGAAGAGAACGAACGCGGTGACCCATCGTCGTAGCCTTATGAGCATGATCCTCATCTCCCCCCTCCTTCGTTTGATCCGAACGCTTCACTGGAGGAGACGGTCCCTCAGGCGAGAGACCATCCCTCCGATCCCCTCTCCCCGTTACTCCGGCCAATAGGCGTAGGCGAAGAGGATGTCTACAATAGACTGCTCGGCTTTGACAAGCCCCGCGACGCGATCGTTCCCCTCGATCACCAGATATTCGTCAATCGCGTGCGCGCGACCGCCGTGGCCGAGACCTCCCGAGCAAGCGGGGAGATTGAGCGGCGGACGCGTGTACTGCGCCTGCGGGCTCGAGCCAGCCGAGCGCGGCCAGATCGCCGGCTCAATGCCATAGTGCTTGTAGACGGCGAGCACCGCTTGCACGACCGGCGCGCGCACGCTCGTGCGTGACCATTCATCGCCGCCACCGAGCTTCGTCATCTTGATGTCACTGAAGCCATGCTTATCCAGATGCCGCCGGATGAGCGCGATCTGTTCATCAATCACCTGATTGGGGACGAGCCGACTATCTATCTTCACGGCCGCCTTCTCCGGCAGGATCGTCGCCGAGCCCGGCCCCGTGTATCCGGCCCAGATGCCGTTGATGTTGAGCGTCGTGTCGAAGACCAGGTGCCAGATCGCCTCGGCCGCCGACCAATCGTTCATCCACACCCTCACGTTCTCCCGCTCGGAGGCGAGGGCGCGCTCACCGAATCGCGCGATCAACGTGTTGACGAGCATCACCTCCTCCTCCGTGGGGGGCACAATGGCATCGTAGTAGCCCTCGATCAGAATCTTGTTCCCCGTCTCATCCACCATCGTCGAGAGCGCTTTCACCAACCGCCACACGGGGCTATCCAGGATCGCCTTGCGGCTCGAATGGATGGGCATGCGCTGCGGTCCGCGCCCCCAGTATCGGCCGTGACACTCCAGCTCCACATAGGCGATCCCCTTATTGCCCAGATACATGTTGACGAATCCATCCCGATTCTGCGAGGGGCCAGCGCTCAAGTGCGCCCGGCACGTCTTGAGCCGGGAGATGTAGGGCGCGAGCACTTGATGGAAGTGCGGACTGCCCTGCTCCTCCTCCCCATCACACGTGAACATGATGTTCAGGGGCAACTTCCCCTCGCACGCGATGATCGCCTCACAGGCGTTCAGGAACATGCGGTTCGGCCCCTTGGAATTGATCGCCCCGCGAGCGATGATCACCTCGCCAAAGGGGTCCATCTTCACCCGATTCGCCGCCAGCGGCGGTGAGGACCACTCCCGCTCATTGAAGGGCTGCGTGTCGTACATCATGTAGGTCGAGATCGTCTTCGTCGCCCCCGCATCATACCACGCCCAGACGCCCGGATAGCCATCGGTCTTGACCAACTCGGCCTCCTTGCACCCCAACTCCTTGAAGGACTCCCGCATCAGCTCCGCCATCTCCTGAATCCCCATGTTCCAACTGCTCACCGAGGGCTGCCGGAGATCGCGTTGGATCTTGGCGATGTGTTCCTCCTTGTGATCCTCGATGTACTTGTGAATCTTCTTCACGCGCGGCGATTCGAGGATGTCCTCGATGAAGCCGCGCGGCGCCTCCAGGAAATGAAAGAAGTCGGGGGCCATCATCGCCCCCATCATCGCTCGTCCGGTGAGTTCCAGGAATTCCTTCCGTGTCATCTTCATCGTCTCTCCCTCCATGGCGAGGATAGTGCGAAAAAATCGGGCAGCGGAGCCGTCCTCGACCGATGGGGGATGAAACAGCTCTCGCTGCCATAACCGTGATCTGGCGAACCCCATCGGCCGCTCACGCCCGGTCGAGCGACCGATGGGCTCGCGGATTCAGAACGAATATCGAAACGCCAGGCGAAAGACGCGCGGCCCCAAGATGCGCGTCGGCTGCCCGAAGCGCGCGCCCGTCGTCGTCACCACCTCCAGCGGCGTGTTCGCATTGAGCACATTGAAGAGATCGCCCATGACGTCCACCCGATGCCGCTCGGCGATCCGGAACCGCTTCAGGATCCGGAGGTCCCAAAGATTGACGTTCGGCAAGCGCAAGCCGGAATCGAACCCTTCGGCGAAGACGGTCACGGTTCGCAACTTCGGAAGCGTCGCGGCGAAGGTCCGACGATAGGGGTCTCCCCGCTGGTGCTTGAAGACCGTGCTGAACTGGAATCCCCACGGCAGCTCGTAAATCCCTTGCAGCTTGTAGAGCCACTCCCACGTATGGCGCGCGCTATTGAGGAGCGCGTTGGGATTGGTCGGATATTGATCGTTGATCCCCTCGGTCCAACCGTTGAGCTTCTCGACCGTATAGCCGGTGATCAGCATCCATCGTCGCGACATCCGCTTGAAGACTTCGATCTCGTAGGCCGTGAAGTTGTTCTGATAGGCCGGATTCGTCGCGATGAGAAAGCGCGGGTTCGCCAGCCGCGCCGCGTCATCAATGTCGTACAGCGTGATCTGACGATCGTCCGACGTGCCGGCCCGCCCATCTCGCCCCGGATCGGTCACCGCCACGGGCACGGCGTAGGCCGAGAAGGGCGCGTGCAGCGGGAAGCTCGTCCACCGATTCCTCTCGAACTTTCGCACGATGTTGAAGCGCACCGAGAGATCGCGCATCAGCTCGCGCTCGATCCCTGCCGTGAATTCGTCCGTATAGGGATGCTTGACGTTCGGATCGAGCGTCCGGTTCTGCCCGCCGACGACGGCGATCAACGTCAGCTCATCGGGCGACCAATCCCGATCGCCGTTCTTATCATTCCACGCGAACCGCTTGTAGGTGAGCGTCGAGGGATTCACCGCCGCCACAATATCCGTGCTCGGATTGAAGTAATAGCGCCCGTAGCTCAGGCGGATCACAGTCTTCGTGTCGCCGAACACGTCCCACACGAAACCGAGTCGTGGAGCGACGCTCGTCCAACTGAGCACGTCGTCGTTCTTCGGGATCACATACTCTTGCTGGAAGCGCCCGGCCGGTTGCTTCTGATCGCGCCAGAAATTCCGGTAGCTGTCCAGCCGCATCCCGAGATTGAGTCGGACATGCCGCCCCACCTCCCATCCGTCCTGGACGAAGACCGAGGTCGTGTGCAGGCCGTGGTGGAAGAACCACGGGTAGTTGTACTGGCGAATCTCCACCGGCGTCGCCGTATCGCAGGAGAGATTGGGGGCCACGCCCGTGCAGCCGCGGAACCAATAGACGACATCCCGCGCGTTGCCGGCCCACACCCCATATTCCGTTCGCCGTCGGGCTTCGAAGAGCCGCCAGACGCCGAATTTCAGGTTATGGCTCCCGCGCAGGAAATTGTCCACGCGCCAGGAGAGATGTCCTTGCCATTGCCACCGCCGCTGCTCGTTCAGGAAGAACGCCCCCTCAGGCGGGCCGATCTGAAAGAGCAAGTTGTTGAAGTCGCGATAGCGCGGGCGATTGCTGTAGGGCCGCTGCGGCCAATCGTAGCCCATGTGCCCCACGTTCACATCCAAGAGCACCCTCGGCGTGAGCGTGGAGACCCATTGAACCTTCCCCGCCCAGGACCAGGAGTCCTGATTCGCCACGGCATCGGGAGACGTGAACCGATCCGGCGCCGGCGCCAGCCAATTGCGATACGGCTGCATCTTTCGTCCCCCTTGTGCGAACCAGTGGATCGTATTCTTGGGCGTGAGTTGGTAGGTCAGCTTGATCGTCTGATTCTGCAAGCGCGTGGGGAAGAGATCCCGCTCCCCCTTCGGGGAGACCCAACCAAGTGCGCCCGCGTGATTGCGCTGATCGCGCCAAGAGGCGAACCACCAGAGCTTGTCGCGGATGATCCGCCCGCCCGCGTTGGCATTCCAATCGTTGTAGAGCTTGATCTTCGCCGCGCGGGGGATGCCCATGTCCACAAGTGGGAGGCTCACGCCCGTCGGCAGCCGATAACTCCGCCCCCTCACGTTGTCGGAATTCCACCCCTCGCGCTCATAGTCCACGTAGAAATCGCCGTGAAACTCATTGGTGCCGGTCTTGATGACCGTGTTGATGAAGGTGCCGGGCACAGGCACCTCCGCGCTATGCGATGCCGCCACGATCTGCATCTCCGTGAACGCGCCATAGTCGTAATAGAAGCCCGCGGCCTCCGAGCCCTCCGCCGTGATCACCCCGTCAATGTTCGGCCAGTTCTGACCGCGCGCGCCGTAATTACGGTACGCCGTCTGCGTCCCCGCCGTCGCTCCACCGACATCGTGCCGACCGATCATGGTGATGCCCGGGGTCATGGCGAGCGTCACCCAGATGTCGCGCGCCGTGGGCAACTCCTTCAGCAGCCGCTCCGTATAGTTCACGCCCACCTGCGTCGCTGAGACGTCCAGAATCGGCGTCTCCCCAACGACCGTCACCGATTCCTCGATGGCCGCGACCTCCAGCTTCACGTTGATCGTGGCCGTGAAGCCCACGCGAACCTCGATGTCCGTTCGGATGAGCGTCTTGAACCCCGACGCCTCGAACTTGAGCGTATAGAGCCCCGGCGGCAAGGCCGTGAAGGCATACGTCCCCAGTTCGCTCGTCGTCGTCGTCCGCTCGCCCATCAGAACGGGACTCGCGAGCGTGACCTTCACTCCGGGAACAGGATCGCCCTTCTCATCCGTGACGCGTCCGTTGATGTGACCGGTGATCTCCTGAGCGAACAGCGGAAAGGACGGTGCACTGAGGAGAAGAGCGAGTGCGAGACCGAGCCACCTTTTCCTCATGCCTTACCTCCTCCTTAGCTTGAGCTCAAACGCGGCGCTGTTATATCACATCCTCCGCCGGATGGCAAGCGGGATTTTTTCGCGAGGAGATGCCTTGGTGGGGCCCGGACCGAATTGACCCCCAGTCTCCCCGTCAGGTAGACTCCGAGCGCCGAAGCTATGTCGAACCGCGCGGCTCGCGTGCAGACAGCGTTGCTCGTCAGCTTCCTGCTCTCGGGATTCTGCGGCCTTCTCTATGAAGTCCTCTGGATGCGCGCGCTCTCGCTGACGCTGGGCAACACGCTCTTCTCCACGAGCCTCATCCTCGCGGTCTTCATGGGCGGGCTGGCGCTCGGCAGTTACTTTTTCGGGCGATGGACGAAGCGATGGCCTGGTCCCTCGGAGACTCTGCGCGTCTATGCCCTCATGGAGCTCGGCATTGGGCTCTGGGGACTCGCGCTGCCGGGAAGCCGATCTCGGATCGAAACGCTGCTGGTCTCCTTCGGCCACATGGGGTCTCCTCACACCCTCGCATTCGCAGAAGCCGTCATCAGCGCGACGCTTCTGCTCCCTCCCACGATGCTCATGGGCGGGACCTTCCCGGTGTTGAGCGTCTTCTTCGGTCGAGGACGCGGCGAACGCCTTGGCGGCGAAATCGGTCGATTGTACGCCGTCAACACCCTGGGCGCGGCTCTGGGCAGTTTCAGCAGCGGCTTTCTGCTCGTCCCCGCGCTCGGTCTGCACCGATCGCAGATCCTGGCATCGGCGATCAATATCTTCGTCGCCCTGATCGCTCTCGTCTGCGCGCGCGCGGTCTCCGCCGAAGGCCATGCGGAGGTCTCCCGCGTAGCCGCGCGTCACACCGAGATACCCTCCAACGGCACGATGCGTCCTCGATCCCCCTCATTGCTCCCGCTCGTCATCTTCCTCTCCGGATTCACGGCCCTCCTGTATGAAGTCGCGTACACGCGGGTCCTCGCGCTCTTGCTGGGGCCGACCGTTTACGCCTTCAGCCTCATGCTGACGGTCTTCATCTCGGGCCTGGCCCTCGGAAGTCGGTTGCTCGCTTCGCGAAGCGATCGGTGGGGAGAACGCGCCGATGGTCCCGCGAGACTCACGGCGTGGCTCGCCGGTCTCTACATCCTCCTTGGGCTCTCGGTCGCTGCGACGCTCCCCATCCTCAATCGCCTGCCGCTTCTTGTGAGCGAGATCGTGCAGGCGCAGGCCGATCATTATGCGCGGCTTCAACTGCTACAGGCGATGATGATCGTCGGCCTCCTGATCGTTCCCACACTACTCTCGGGCGCGACGTTCCCCGTGATCGTCAAACTCTCCGTGCGAGAGGAGCGAACGATCGGGAGACACGTGGGTCGGATCCTGGCCGCCAACACCGCGGGCGCCGTTTCGGGCGCGTTGCTCACGGGCTTCCTCTTCATCCCGAACGTGGGGACCGAACGCACGTTCTGGATCGGCATCGCCCTCAACGCGGGGATTGGTCTGCTCCTCCTCCTTCAGCTCTCGATGCGCTGGAGCCTCCGCTTGGGCTTCGGCATGGGGATTCTTGGACTCTTCCTGCTCACCCTCGCGCTCCTCCCGCGTTGGGATGTCGAGCGGCTCTCGGCCGGGCTCTACAAGTATGCGCCGTATTACGCCGGCGTGGATGCCGATGTCATCGCGCACCGCGGCGACCTGCTCTATTACCGAGAGGGCGCGATGGCGACCGTCGCCGTCCGCCGCGTGGGAGAGGAGCATCAACTCTCGCTCGATGGGAAAGTGGATGCGAGCGATGGCGGCGCCGATATGCTGACGCAAAAACTGCTCGCGCACTTGCCCCTTCTTCTGGCCGAGCGGCCCCGACGCGCGTGCGTCATCGGCTTGGGGAGCGGCGTGACCGCCGGCACGGCCCTCCTGTACCCGCTCGAGCGCGTGGACATCGTGGAGATCTCCCCCGAAGTCGTGAGCGCGGCTCGATTCTTCGAACACGTCAACGACCGCGTCCTCGACAATCCCCGCGCGCGCCTGATCCTCGGCGATGCGCGCCGTTACCTCCTG
This sequence comes from bacterium, assembly GCA_041640655.1. GTDB lineage: Bacteria > Acidobacteriota > Blastocatellia > HR10 > HR10 > HR10. Next base: position 2,571 of record JBEPZV010000071.1, on the reverse strand, counting down.
TTCACCCGAGAGGCTTACGACGTCATCATCTCCGAGCCTTCGAATCCCTGGATCGCGGGCGTCGGCGCGCTCTTCACCCGCGAATTCTTCCACCTCATGCGGGCGCGCCTGACCGAGCGCGGGCTCGTCTGTCAATGGTTCCACACGTACAACATGCCCTTGTCGGACTTGAAGATGTTGCTGCGGACGTTTCACACCGTCTTCCCGCGGACGTTCCTCTGGGCGCTCAACGAGAACGACCTCCTCCTCATCGGAGCTCAGGACCCGGCTTTCGATCTGGATCTTGAGCGCATCGGGCGGAACTTCTCCCGAGCCGAGGTGAGAGCGGATCTTCACCGGTTGGGCATCGTGGACCTCTACGCCCTGCTCAGCCTCTACGTGATGCACGGCGAGGATCTCGCGCGCTTCGCTCAGGGGGCCCCGCTGCACACGGACGATCATCCCCTTCTGGAGTTCTCCAGCCCGCGCGCGATGCATGCGCAGACGAGCCGATCGAACGTGCAGGCGCTTCTGGAATTCCCGCGCACGCTGCTCCCGCCTCGAGCCGTCCAGGACGTGTCGCAGCGCGCGACCTGGGAGAGTTTTCAACACAAAGGGCGCATGTATGAGCGCGCCGAGAGCTTCGCCGAAGCTTTTCGCGAATATCGGCGAGCGATCGAACGCAATCCCCATGCGGCCGAGGCCCTGGCGGGGCTGCGACGCGTCGCGCGCACGCGCGAACACCGCATCGAAGCCGAGGCTCTCTACACGCGACTGGTGCGGGACGATCCGCAGAACCTCGAGGCGCGACTCGCCCTGGCGGCGTGGTACGAGGAGGAACGCCGCTACGACGCGTGCCTGGCGCTCCTGCGCGAGAGCGTGGAGCGGACCTCACGAGCACGCGGAGCCCTCCGACTCCTGAGCCAATACGCGGCCTGCCTGGCCGGAGCGAACGAGCTGGCGGCGCTCGAGGAGACTTGCCGGAGATGGCTCGCGCTCGATCCGGGAAATGGCCGCGCACTGTTTCACCTGGCCATGATCCGATTTCAACAAGGGGAATGGACGGAAGCGCTGACCTTCGCTCGCCGAAGCGTGGAGGCTGATCCACACGACTTCCAGGCGCGCACGCTTCTGGCGATGATTCACGCCGAGCTGGGAGAGACCACGCGCGCCCGTGCCCTCTTTGAAGAAATCGCGCGCGATCACGCGGATCAGGCGCTGGCCTTCTACAATTACGGGCTCTTCCTCCTGAATGCGGGGCAGTTTCGCGAAGCCCGCGAGCAATTTCAAAAAGCTCTGGATCGTGATCCGCTGCATCTGGAGAGCTATCTCGGACTGGCGGAGGCCTTCTGGCGCAGCGGTCAGAAACGAGAAGCCCGCATATGGGCCCGACGCATCCTGCGCCGCGACCCCCAGAACGCCCTCGCGCGCGAGATCCTGCGCGCCTCATAAAGAGTGCCGACCCCACCGTAGGGACGATCCGCGCAAGGTCATCCCCTCGCTCTCACGCTCGGTCAGAGCAGCGCACGTCCGGCGGCAGGGCGATCGTCTGACTTCAAGGGATCGTGCGTGCAGATGTCTCGGTGGGTTGAGACGAAGGCCCGCGCCCAGATTTTGACACGGCGCTGGAGATCGTCTATAACTCTCGTCCTCGGGATTGGTCCTCCCCTCAAGACGTGAGCTTCATGTTCCGAAGGAGGGAGAAGAGCGATGGGAGCCGGGACGCGCGCACAAGAGCTGCGACAACGCCGGCACCGGAAGATGAAGCGGCGGAAGCAGCTCCTGCATGAGCTATTCCAGCGGCTCGAGCAAGGGCGCACGCATGAGGAACGCGTCAAGATCGCTCAAGAGTTCTGGCAAAAGGTGCGCGGCACGCCCACGCCGCCACAGTGGACGTCCTCCCTATCCGCATGAGGACGGCGCGAACCCGAGGGCGGCGAGCTCAACGCCCGATCTCGGCTCATGCAAGGGGTCGGCCGCACGTCTCTGAGACGCGCAAGGTGAGGCGTTTGAGCACCAGGGTGCCATAGGCTCCGCGCGGCAGCGTGAAAAGGAGCACGGCCTTCACGTGGCCCGGATAGAGGTCGTCCGGCGTCACCTCCAGCATCTCCAGGCCTTCGGGAAAAAGAAGGACATCGCGCGGGACGGCCTTCATATAAGCGCGCCTGAGTCTCTTGAGCGCGAGGGCTTTCTCCGACGTGATCCCCGCGCGCTCCAGGACCTTCCGATAGATATGCTCGGCGTAGGGATCCGGCGGAGAAGCGCCGGGGCCGGGCGTGGGGAGCTTCAGTTCACGCAAATACTCGAGCGCTTCGCGCGAGAGCGTCAAATAGAAGGCATACCGCGTGACGACACCCCGCACCTCCAGAAGCGGGGAGGCCCACTCCCGCACGATCTCTCGCACCATCTCGTTCCAGAGGAACGATTGATAGGCCGAGAGAATCAGGGCCAGCTCCTCGCGCGGAATGAGATTGACGGCCCCCACATAATCCCCCCCGCGCCGCTGCAGGAAGCGAAAAAGGCGACGTTCGGTCACCGTCTTCGCCTGCTTCAGGCAGGCGTCCCACTCCCCCCAATGTTCCAGGAAATAGC
>JBEPZV010000070.1:0-10050 GCA_041640655.1 bacterium | reverse complement strand
AGCTGCGCACGATTTACAGTCTCGCCTACAGCCCGACCAACGCGACGCGCGATGGAAAATGGCGCACCATTCGCGTGAAGGTCCTTCGTCCCGGCGTCCGCGTGAAAGCGCGCCGCGGGTACTACGCCCGATAGCCGGGTGGGGAACCTCAGGCTCTCCACTCACGTAGGAGTGAATGGCGCCGATCCGAATCCTGAGGCGCTCGGGTCACAATCTCTGAAAAGGAGGGAAGCGATGCGAAGGAGTTCTCAAGTGATGATCCCGGCTATTGTGAGCCTCGCGCTCACTCTGAGCGGATGGGGGGCGCGCGCCTTGGACCTTCCGCCGCTCATCCCGCGCGAGGTCCTCTTTGGGAATCCTGAGCGGGTCAATCCGCAAATCTCCCCAGATGGGACGAAGCTCGCCTATCTGGCGCCACACGAGGGCGTGCTCAACGTCTGGGTCCGCACGATCGGCAAGACCGACGACCGCGTCGTGACCTCGGATCGCAAGCGAGGCATCCGCGTGTACTTCTGGCAAGAGGACAGCGAGCACATCCTCTACCTCCAGGATCGCGATGGGGATGAGAACTGGCATCTCTATCAGACGAACGTGCGAACGGCCACGACGCGTGATCTGACGCCATTCGAAGGCGTGCAAGCGCAGGTGATCGCCACCGATCCCCAATTCCCCGATGAGATCCTCGTCGCCTTGAACCGCCGCGATCGGCGGTTCCACGATGTGTACCGCATCAATCTGAAGACCGGTGCCGCCGAGCTGGACACGGAGAATCCGGGGGATGTCGCCGGCTGGGCCGTGGATCATCGGCTTCAGGTGCGAGCGGCTTCGGTCTTCACCCCGGATGGGGGGATGCTCATCCGCATACGCGAGGACGCGCGATCTCCCTGGCGCGAATTCCTGCGCTGGGGGCCGGAGGAGACCTTCGGGGGGATCGTGGGGTTCACCCCGGACAATCGCAGTCTCTGGCTCATCTCCAGCGTGGATGCCAATGCCGCGCGCCTGATCGAGGTGGACCTCGCCACGAAGAAGACGAAGGTGATCGCCGAGGATCCGCAGTACGATGTGAGCAGTGTGATGATCCATCCAAAGACGCGACACCTGGAAGCCGTGCAGTTCATCCGCGCTCGTCGCGAGTGGCAGGTGCTGGACCCGTCGCTGCGCGCGGATTTCGAGCGTTTGCGGAAAGAGCGCGACGGCGATTTCAGCGTCGTCAGTCGAGACCGCGAGGATCGGACATGGGTCGTTTCGTATCTCGTGGACGACGGCCCGGTCTATTACTACACCTACGAACGCGCGACGCGGCGGCTCAGCTTGCTCTTCAGCAGTCAACCGGCGCTCGAGCGGTATCGGCTGGCGAAGATGCAGCCCATCTCCTTCACGGCGCGCGATGGGATGACGATCCACGGCTACCTGACGCTCCCGGTAGGCGTCGAGCCGAAGCGTTTGCCGATGGTCCTGCTCGTGCACGGCGGACCGTGGGCGCGCGATGTGTGGGGATTCAACGCGATGGTCCAATGGCTCGCCAATCGCGGCTACGCCGTCCTGCAGGTCAACTTCCGCGGCTCGACCGGATACGGGAAAGCGTATCTGAACGCTGGAGATCGCGAGTGGGCCGGGAAGATGCACACCGATCTGATTGACGGCAAGAACTGGGCCGTCGCGCAAGGCTATGCCGACCCCAAGCGCGTGTGCATCATGGGCGGCAGCTATGGCGGCTATGCCACGCTCGTCGGCCTGGCCTTCACCCCCGAGGAATTCGCTTGCGGGGTGGACATCGTCGGCCCGTCCAATCTCGTCACGCTCTTGCGTTCAATTCCCCCCTACTGGGCCCCTATCAAGGCGATCTTCGACAAACGTCTGGGCCGAGTGGAGACCGACGAGGAGTTCCTGAAATCCCGTTCGCCGCTTTTCCGCGCTGATCAGATCAAGGCGCCGCTACTCATCGGGCACGGGGCGAATGACCCCCGCGTGAAGAAGGCCGAGAGCGATCAGATCGTCCAGTCGTTGCGCGCCAGGAATGTCCCGGTCACCTACGTCGTCTACACCGATGAAGGGCACGGGTTCGCCCGTCCCGAGAATCGGCTGGACTTCTTCGGCCGCGCCGAGGAGTTCTTGGCGAAATATCTCGGCGGGCGCTTCGAGCCGTGGCGAGAGGTCCCCGGTTCATCGGCCCAACTGCAGTAAGGGCAGGCGGGCCTCTATCGCGCGCCGCTGCCGAATCTGAGCGTCCGCGCGCGGTTCTTGCGATCTCCTCTCGAAGGGGCCGCGCGCGGCGCCTCTTGCCATTGCAGGAGGAGACGCGATGAAGCATCGGGAGATGGTGGGCAGACTCATCCTGCTCTTCCTTCTTCTGCTCGACTTCGCACTGGGCCAACGTGTGTCGGCCGAAGAGCGAACTCCGCAAGCCACGCGCGAACGCGTGCGGACGTATCGGCTGGCTCACGAGAGGACAATCCTGCGCGAACTGGTCGAATTCCTCTCGATCCCCAATCTGGCGGCGGATCGAGAGGCCATTCGCCGAAATGCCGAATTCTTGCGCGCGATGCTCGAGCGGCGGGGCGTCCGCGCGGAGATCCTCACCGCGGGCGATGCCCCTCCGGCCGTCTACGGCGAATTCCTCGTCCCGAATGCGCGACATACGCTCGTCTTCTACGCGCACTTCGATGGCCAGCCGGTAGACCCCACGCAATGGGCGAGTGACCCTTGGACGCCAATTCTGCGCGATGCGCCGCTGGAACAGGGGGGGCGCGAGGTCCCGTGGTCCTTAATCCCCACGCCGATTCCCGGTGAATGGCGCCTCTACGCGCGCTCGGCGAGCGATGATAAGTCGCCGATCCTCGCGCTCCTGGTGGCCCTGGATGCTTTGCGCGCGGCCCAGATTCCGCCCTCCGTGAACCTCAAGTTCTTCTTCGAGGGCGAAGAGGAGGCAGGCTCACCTCACCTTCGTGCGCTCCTCGAGAAGTACGCCGATCGGTTGAAGGCCGACGCGTGGGTCCTGTGCGATGGGCCCGTGCACCAGACGCGGCGCCAGCAGGTCTATTTCGGAGCGCGAGGGATCGTGGATCTGGAGCTGACCGTCTACGGTCCCGCGCGCCCGTTGCACAGCGGCCACTACGGGAATTGGGCGCCGAATCCCGCGGTCATCCTCGCGCACCTGCTGGCGAGTTTGCGCGAGGAGAACGGACGCATTCGCATTCCCGGATTCTATGATGACGTGCGCCCGCTCACCGAGAGCGAACGGCGCGCGCTCGCCGAAGCGCCGGATATAGATGCGCAGCTTCGGCATGAACTGGGGCTCGCCTGGTCCGAAGGTGAGGGCCGATCCCTCGTCGAACTCATCATGGCGCCCGCGCTCAACGTGCGCGGGCTGCGCGCCGGGCACGTCGGCGAAACGGCGCAGAACGCCATCCCTACGGAAGCGACAGCTTCGATAGATTTCCGCCTCGTGCCGAACCAAACGCCGGACGGCGTTCGCCGACGCGTGGAGGAGTACCTTCGCCGTCAGGGCTTCACGATCATCTCGCACGCGCCGAGTCTCGACGAGCGGCGCCGATATCCGAAGCTCGTGCGGCTCACGTGGGGGCCAGGGTATCCGCCGGCGCGCACCTCGATGGATTTGCCTGTCTCGCGCGCGCTCGTACACCTCATCGAAGAAGCCATCGGCGCGCCCATCGTGAAGATGCCGACGCTCGGAGGCAGCATCCCCATGTATCTCTTCCAGGAGCTGCTCGGCGTTCCCGTCATCGGCGTGCCCATCGTCAACCACGACAACAATCAACACGGAGCGAATGAGAACCTTCGGATCCAAAATCTCTGGGACGGGATCGAAATCTACGCCGTGCTCATGGCCCACTTGGGACGCGCATTGGAGACTCGCTGACGCCAGCTCCGCCTCTCGGTCACACGAACCCGCGCGCGGGCGTTCGAGATGAGTCTGGAGCGAGCGCGAGCGAGCCCATGGGTGAGACACGCGAGCCCGCGAAGCGGGCTTGATGTGGATCAAAAGCTCGCGAGATGATCGCCGCAACCTCAGAGTTTCTTGAGCAACTCCCTCCAGCGGGCCCAGGCGTGATCGCGTGCTCTTCGGTTCGCCTCTGCGGGATTGGGCTCTTCTCCCGTGCGCATGAATCCATGCCCAGCGCCCTCGTAGGTGACGGGCTCAAACGTCTTGCCCAGTTGTCGCATCAGGTCAGCGGTCTCCGGCACGGTCGCCGTCACCCGCGCATCATTGCCGCCGTAAAATCCGTAGACGGGACAGCGAATGCGCGCCAGGCGCTCTCGATCCCGCGGCCCCGTGCCGTAGAAGACGAAAGCGGCCGCCAGATCCACACGGTGTGTGGCGAAGCGGAAGGCTTGGCTTCCGCCCCAGCAAAATCCGGCTACGGCGACCTTCCCATTACACGCCGGCAATCGCGCAGCGTAGTCGGCGACGGCGTCCAAATCCGCCAGGATTTGGTCCGGCGGCAGCTTCGAGATCGCTTCGCGAGCGGCGTCCTCCGAGGGGAAGTCGCTCGTCCGCCCTCCGCTGGGCGCCATGCCCGAGAGCAAATCGGGAGCGATGGCGATATATCCCGCTTCGGCCAGTTGATCGGCCACGCCCCGCACCCAATCGGTCAGGCCACGATTCTCATGAATGACGATGATCGCCGGTGTCTTCGTCTTGACCTCGGGATAAACGACGAACGCGTGAACCACACGTTTCTCGCGCGTGATGGTGACCCACTCCTGATGGCGCGGCGACGCTTCCAGCCGCCGTCGCGCCCACTCTTGAGCCGGATGAGAAGCCGGGAAGTTCCCGAGGCTCAAGAGGACGAGTACCGACGGCGCGAGGGTGAGGATCGGTCGCTTCTTCATCATCTTCCTCCTCCCCAAGATGCGCAGTCTTCCTCTCGCCCTCACTCTCCTCGATGAAGGCGAGCTTCCCCCTTCAACCCGTTGGGCACCAGGGGAAGCGATCGCAACCGCACCCCGGTTGCGTGAAAGATCGCGTTCCCGATCGCCGGAGCGATGCCCACAATGGGGGTCTCTCCCGCTCCGGCTGAAGGCAGGTCCCGACGATCCAACAGAACGATGTCAATCTGCGGGAGATCGCTGAAGCGAGGGACGCGATAGCGCGAGAAGCGCGGGTTGAGGATCTTGCCATTCTCGAACTCGATGGCTTCGAAGAGGGCGCCCCCCAAGCCCATCACGATCGCGCCTTCGATTTGGTTGGTGAGATGATCGGGATTGAGGATTGCGCCGCACTCGAAGGCCGTGACGACGCGCAGGACTTTCACCTCCCCCGTCGCGCGATCCACGGCGATCTCCGCGCAGGTCGCCACATATCCCCCTTTCTCGAATCCGGCCGCTAGTCCCACCCCGCGATCAGGTGCGGCCTTTGTCCGCCCCCAGCCGAAGCGATGCGCGGCCGCTTCGAGCACTGCGCGCAATCGTTCGTCCTTCAGGTTCTTCAACCGGAACTCCAGCGGATCCATCCCCACCAGGTGAGCCAGTTCATCCATTGCCGTCTCACGCGCGAAATGATTGGCCGTGGCGGCGAGCGCGCGATAAGACCCCTGACGCAAGGGCGAACGCGTGGGATGGAATTCAATCCATTGGTTCGGGATCGCGTAGGGGGTGCGAATGGCGGCGGCGCCGGAGTTGTAGTTGTGGAATTCCCAGGCGGTGATTGTCCCGTCGGTCTTCACGCCGCTGCGGACTTCGATCACGCCAGCCGGGCGGAAATAGGCCCACGTGAACTCCTCCTCGCGCGTCCAGACGACCTTGACAGGTCGGCCCGCGGCTTTGGCCAGCCGCGCGGCCTCAAGGGCGGCCTCACCCGTATGCTTCCCCCCGTACCCGGAGCCCGTATCGGGTACGATCACGCGCACGTGGTCTTCGGGCACGCCGAAGGCGCGAGCCAATTCGCTGCGCACGCCGAAGGGGCGTTGCGTTCCCGTCCACACCGTCAAGCGTCCGTCTTTCCATTCAGCGACAGCAGCGCGCGGTTCCAGTGGCGCATGGGCGATATAGGCGACCGTATATGTTTGCTCGAAGCGCCTCTCTGCGATCTGCAGCCCCTCGGAGATGGAGCCCACGACATATCGGGAGCGCCCCTCCCACCCTTGAGCCTCGACCTCATGCGCCTTCAGATAGGCGAAGATTTCACGGCTAGAGGGCTGCGGCGTCCTCTTCCACTCCGCGCGAATGGCAGCGAGCGCGCGCGCCGCGTGCTCAGGGCTCGGCGCCGCGACGCCCACGAAGTCTCCCTCGCGCACGACGAGGACGCCGGGCATGGCCTCAGCATCGCGCGTGTCTACCGAGACGAGCCTCGCTCCGAAAGCCGGCGGTCGCAAGACCTTCCCGTAGAGCATGCCCGGCAGCTTCAGGTCAGACGTGTATCGATGCTCGCCGGTGACGAACGCGCGTCCGTTGACTTTGGGAACGGAAGTGCCCATGATCCGCCACTGCTGCGGAGGGGTGAGCGGAACCTCCTGAGGGATCGCGCGGGTGAGGCGCTGACCTCGAACCAGACGTCCGATGTCGAGCGAGCGACCGGTGGCAGCATGTCGAACCACCCCCGCTTCGATTTGAAGCGTCGCGCGCGCCACCTGCCACTGTTCCGCGGCCAGGTCCAGGAGCAATTCGCGCGTGGCCGCCGCCACGCGGCGAAGATGCGCAGCCATCACGGGCGTCGTCCGGCTCCCAAACGTCCCCATGTCAAACGGCGTCAGGTCCGTATCCCCCATGACCAGATGAATGCGCTCCATCGGTACGCGCAGCTCCTCGGCGACCACTTGCGTGAGCGAGGTCCGAATGTTCTGCCCGACTTCGACCTTTCCGGTGTAGACGGTCACGCGCCCATCATCCGCGATATGTAGCCACGCGCCGATCTCCCGCGGCATAGAGGGGGCCTCCGCGCGCCGTCCTCCGCCCGATTCCTGCACGGCGCGGACGTCTCGGAGCAAAAGGACGAGCACCCCCGCTCCGAGCGCCTGACAGAATTGGCGGCGCGTCAGCGAAAGCGGGAGCTTCCCAGTGGAATCGCTCGCTCCTTCGGGCACCGAGGTGGCGAACAACTCGTATGCTGCCGGCTCCATCGAGAGCGTCGAGAAGTCGTGCCAAAGATCGTCTCTCATCGCCGCGCCTCCTTCATCTTTTGGGCCGCTCGTTGAATCGCCCGCACGATGCGTCCGTAAGTCCCGCATCGGCAGATATTGCCGTTCATGAAGCGGATGATCTCGGCCTCGCTCGGATCGGGATTGGCGTTCAACAGCGCCACGCCGGACATGAGCATGCCGGGCGTGCAATAGCCGCATTGTAGGGCTCCGACTTCGAGAAACGCCTCTTGAAGGGGATGCAGGCGTCCGTCGCGGGCCAGGCCTTCGATGGTGGTGATCGAACGACCGGCGACCAGATGCACCGGCGTCGTGCACGAGCGCATGGCCCGCCCGGCGACGAGCACGGTGCACGCGCCGCATTGCCCTTCGCCGCAGCCGTACTTGGTGCCGGTCAGGTCCAGCTCCTCGCGCAGCACGCTGAGCAAGCTGCGATTGGGCTCCACCTCCAGGCGGTGCCGGACACCGTTGACGTGCAGCTCAATGACCTCGCGCATGATCCGACCTCCTCAGCTCTCCCGTGATTCCGGCCTTCGTTCGCAAGATACGCTCCAGGCCCGCAGGATGTTACATCCTGGCGTCAGCCTCCTTCCAGTCCGAGAGCGCGCGCATCTTGACCCTGAGCGTGCGGCACAACTAACATTGCGCCCGATGTCGGAGAAAGACCAGGCGCGTCAATGGTGGCGCGTCATACCTCGCCAATGAGGAGGGGGAGAGATGAAGCAGAGGGTCTTCGAACTCGGGATCATCGCCTTCTGTGCGCTCATCATCGTGGCGGGACTGCCGGTGGGGATCGCTGCACCGCGGGTTCAGGAGAAGGATCGGCCCTTTTCGATCGAAGCTGTGCTGAGTGCACCATTCCCGTCCAATCTCATCGCGGCGCCCCGGGGGGACCGCGTCGCCTGGGTCTTCAACGCGCAGGGGCGACGCAACATCTGGGTGGCCGATGGGCCTGACTTCAAAGCGCGGCAGGTCACGGCCTACACCGAGGATGACGGGCAGGAGCTCAGCCAACTGGTCTTCAGCCCGGATGGCTCGGTCATCGTCTACGTGCGCGGCGGCCCGCCCAATCGCGAGGGTGAGGTGCCGAATCCGACGAGCGATCCGCGCGGCGCGCGACAGCTCATCATGGCCGTGCGCGTAGCAGACGGGAAGACCTGGGAGATCGCCGAGGGCAGCAACCCGCGCATCTCGCCGCGCGGAGATCTGGTCGCCTTCGAGCGGCGCGGGCGTATCTTCGTCGTGCCGCTCACGGGAGGGGAGCGCGAGCGCCCGCTCTTCGAAGCGCGTGGGCGAAACGGATCGCCCGTATGGTCGCCCGATGGGGCGAAGCTGGCGTTCATCAGCGCGCGGGGAGATCACAGCTTCATCGGCGTCTTCGATCTCGAGCGGAAGCAGATCACGTGGATCGCGCCCTCCGTGGATCGGGATCGAGAACCCGTGTGGTCGCCTGATGGCCGACGCGTGGCATTCATTCGTATCCCCGGAGCGATGGCCGACCCTCCACGCACGCGCGAGTGGGAGCTGCCGTTTTCTCTCTACGTCGCCGATGTGGAGACGGGCGAGGCGCGTCTGGTGTGGACTTCGCCCAATGCGACGGCGGGATTCGCGCAGACCTATCCGGCGGAGCCGCTGCGCTGGGCGGCCTCGGACCGCCTCGTCTTCTATTCCGAGCACGAGGGGTGGATGCATCTTTACTCGGTCCCCGTCAGCGGTGGGAAGGAGACCGTCCTGACGCCCGGCGAATTCGAGGTGGAGGATTCCACGCTCTCGCCCGACGGCCGCGTGATCGTCTTCAATTCCAATCAGGACGACATCGACCGTCGTCATCTCTGGCAAGTGAATGTGGACGGGACGGGGCTGCGACCGCTCACGCGCGGCACCGGTATTGAATGGAGTCCGGTCATCACGGCTGAACGACGGTACATCCTCTGTCTCGCGTCCACGGCTCGACGACCAGCGGCTCCGGCACGGGTGGAGGAACACACGGCCAGCGTGCGATGGATCGCTCCAGAAGCAATTCCCCGCGACTTCCCCGAACAGCATCTGGTAGAGCCACAGCCGGTGATCGTGAAGGCCCCGGATGGGCTCTCCATTCACTGTCAGCTCTTTCTGCCGCCCACTGCGCGAGCGGGCGATCGGCGACCGGCGGTGATCTTCCTGCATGGGGGGCCGATTCGACAGATGCTCCTCGGATGGCACCCGCGCGGGTATTACCACCGCGCTTACGGGTTCAATCAGTATCTGGCCAGTCAGGGCTATGTCGTCCTGTCGGTGAACTTCCGCTCGGGCATCGGATACGGGCGCGCATTTCGCCTGGCGCCGCATCAAGGGCCGCGCGGTGCTTCGGAATACCAGGACGTGGTCGCAGCAGCGAAATATCTCCAGCGGCGTCCTGAAGTGGATCCGCACAAGATCGGGCTCTGGGGTGGCTCCTACGGCGGGTATCTGACGGCGCTCGGCCTGGCGCGGAATTCCGACCTGTTCGCCGCGGGGGTGGATCTGCACGGGGTGCATGATTGGTCGTTGCGCGCGCGCCTGCGCGAAGGAGGCGGCGGCTGGGGCATTCAGGGCCAAGACCTCATGCGCTTGGCCTGGGAATCCTCACCCGTGGCCTCGGTCCGCTTCTGGTACTCTCCGGTCCTCTTCATCCACGGCGATGACGACCGCAACGTGGACTTCATCGAGACGACCGATCTCATCCAGCGATTGCGCGCCGAGGGCAAAGCGCATGTCGAGCAGCTCATCTTCCCCGATGAGGTGCACGACTTCCTGCTGCACCGAAATTGGATTCGGGCGTACCGAGCGGCGGCCGATTTCTTCGATCGCTTCTTGAAAGGGAGCCAGCCCTGAACGACGCGCCGGCTTTCGGGCAGGGAGCTCCACATCCCATCCGACGTGGAGCTCCCTGGCAACCGTTCATCGCGCGCGGCCGTGCGCGGCGATCGGTTGT
>JBEPZV010000069.1:0-10072 GCA_041640655.1 bacterium | reverse complement strand
GTTGGGGGAGGCCGAGGAGAGTCGCCCCGTCGCCGTCCCCGTCTGATTGAACGTCGTATGCACACGTCCAGTCGTCGGATTCACGAGTCGAGGAAGGGCATCAATGTAGGTGCTCTTCAGTTTCACCAATTCGCGATATTCGAGGATGAGGCGGGGTAGCTCGTGCTCTTCAGCCAGCTCCTCGAGCACATCGGCGCTGGTCGAGATGCGCCCGGTCTTCTTCGTCCGCCGCGTGACGACCAGCCCGTGCGCCTCCAGGACTTCTCCCACTTGCTGCGGGGAGTTGATGTTGAATTCGCGCCCAGCCACGTGATGGATGCGTCGTGTGAGCGCTTCGATCTCCCGCTCCAGCTCTTCCGAGGCCTCGCGCAGCGCGTCCACGTCCACCCGCACGCCGATCCGCTCCATCTCGGCGAGGATGCCGATGAGCGGGAGCTCGATCTCCCGGTAGACGCGCTCCAGCTCCAGCTCGGCCAGTCGCTTCGCGAGCACACCGTTGAGGCGGAGGATCACGTCCGCCTCTCGCGCGCTCGCCCTCCAGGAATCGGGAGCGTCATCCCACTCGATCCGCAGATGTTCGCGGGCGAGCGTACGGAGGTCGTACTTGCCGCGATTCGGATTGAGGAGCCACGCGGCGATCATGACGTCCTCGAGCGTCCCTTCCGGGGCGATTCCCCGCTCGGCGAAGACTTTCAATGCCGATTTCGCATCATGCGTGCACTTGGCGATCAATCCGTTCTCGAGGATCTCTCGCACCATCTCCCACGCCGCTGGCCACGTCGTCAGGTCCACGTAGGCGGCCGCGCGAGGTTCGATCGCCATGGCGATGCCGCGCGCGCCCTCCTCCGTCCAGGAGAGCGCGAAGGCGAAGCGGTCCGCCGCCCAGATGCGGTCCATCCATTTCCGGAGCGCGCGTTCGTCGGAGATCTGAAGGTAATCTCCGACTGCTTCTCTCGCCACGACCGCCGCCGCCCGTTCGGCCGTGAGCTTCTCCACGTCCACGAGATCCTTGAGCAGAGAGGTGAATTCCAGTTCGGTGAACAACTCATACGTGCGGCGCGGATCAGGCCCCCGGTATCGGAGGCGGTCCAACTCGATGTCCAGGGGGAGATCGGTTCGGATCGTCACCAGCTCGCGCGAGGTGAGGATGAGGTCGCGGTGATCGCGCAGCGATTCCCGATACGATCTCTTCTCGACCTTCTCCCAATTGGCGAGCACTTGTTCCAGCGAGCCGAACTGACGGATGAGTTGCACGGCTCCCTTCTCCCCGATGCCCGGAGCTCCAGGAATGTTATCCGTTGAGTCCCCCCAAAGCGCGAGGAGGTCCACGACCTGATCCGGTCTGACGCCCAAGCGCTCTTGGACTCCCTTCTCGTCGAGATAGACGTAGGTCTGGCGATCAGCCCTGAGGATGCGAATGTTCTCGCTCACGAGTTGGCAGAGGTCTTTATCGTTGGAGACGATGACGACATCCAGGCCCTGCTCGGCAGCCCGTCGGGCGAGCGTACCGATGACGTCGTCGGCCTCGTAGCCAGAGATGGCGAGGACAGGAACGCCCAGCGCCTCGCACACGCGGTGGATGTAGGGGATTTGCAGCGCGAGATCATCGGGCATCTCCGTGCGGTTGGCCTTGTACTCGGGGAAGACCTCGTGCCGGAACGTCGGCTCCCCTGTGTCGAAGACGACGGCGAGATACTCCGGCTTCTCCTCCAGGATGAGCTTGCGGAGCATGGTCGTGAAACCATAGATGGCGTTCGTAGGGAAGCCGCGCGAGGTCGCCAGGCCGCGAATCGCATAGTACGCGCGGAAGATGTTGGACATGCCATCCACGAGGAACACGCGCTGCTTCATAAGGCTTCTATTGTATCCTCACCTCTTCCCCCTTCACAACAGATGGGCGTCACCCCCTCCGAGGGAGAGCCGTCAGGTTGACGGCGCGCGTCCCGCTCTTTAAGCTTGGGGGCTCATCGAGAGAGGCTGAAAGGAGGCGGAGGATATGCGAGATCGGTGCATCGCGCGATACCTGGGGCTCGTCGTGGTGTTCGCCGTGGCGTCGGGGGATCTCGGGGAGTTCAGAACGGCGGCTCGGCCGTCTCCGCAACTCCGGGCCATCATCACCGGTCGGAGCCTCGCGTTCTCGCCCGATGGTCAGCTCATCGCCACGACCGGAGAGTATGGGTGGGTCTTGCTCTTCCGCGTCGCCGATGGAGGCCTCGTGCGGACCTTCGGAGGACATATTGGGCCGACCATGTTCGTCACCTTCTCTCCTTCCGGAGCATTGCTGGCCTCCGGGAGCCTCGATGAGAATTTCCATCTCCATCGCGTCTCCGACGGCCAACTCGTCATGACGCAGGTCGGACATCAGATGGGCATCAATGCGATCGTGTTCACGGCCGATGAGGCGCTGATGGCATCGGCCAGCACGGATCGCGATATTCGCATCTGGCGCGTGGCGGAGAATCCGGCGCTGCGGATTCTCCGCGGACATCGAAATCGCGTGGAGGCGCTCGTGCTGACGCCCGATGAGCGCGAGCTGATCTCCGCCGGATTCGACGGCACGATCCGTTTCTGGCAATTTCCCGACGGGCGCGCGCTCGAGGTGCTCGCGGCTCACGATGAGCGTATCCTCGCCCTCGCGCTCTCCCCAGATGGGGAATGGCTGGCGTCGGCAGGCGCTGATCGCGCGATCAAGATCTGGAACCGGCGGGCGCGGACGCTCGTCATGGTGCTCGAAGGGCATGAGGGGGCCGTGAACGCGTTGGCCTTCTCTCCCGACGGAGCGCTCTTGGCGTCGGCGAGCGAGGATCGAACGGTTCGGCTCTGGCGCCTCTCCGATGGCGCGCTTGTTCAGACGATTCCCGCTCATGCGGGGAGCGTCTTCGATGTCGCGTTCTCCCCGGATGGGGCGCTGCTGGCATCCAGTGGATCGGATCGCGCGATCCGCCTCTGGGCTGTGAGCGATGGGAGCCTTTGGCGGACGATCACATCACCATAGATGCGCGGGACTCATCTCCTCCCCTGGTCCGGCGTCGCGCTCATTGAGGAGGGGAGGATGACGATCTCGACGCGTTGGTTCCGGCGCTGCGCCTGAGGGGTATTCCCTCGCTCCACGGGGACTTCGGCTCCCCGACCCACGGGCTTCAAGCGTTCGTTCGGCACGCCCTTGGACATGAGGTAGGCGGCGACGGCCGCGGCGTTCACTTCGGAGAGGGCTTTGAGGCGATCCGCCGGAGCCGATCCGCTCACATGCCCTTCGATCACGTACGTTCCGAGCGGGAAGGTCGCCAGAATCGTCGCGATGTAGTCGAGCTTCGGGAGGACTTCGCGTCGCAGTTGCGGCGTGCCCGAGGCGAGCTGTCGCTGCGGCATGAAGAGTTCCGCGTTCGGCAACACGACGATGAAGCGGTCCTCCTCGTCGCGGGTCTCGGCGACACGTGCCAAGGCGAGCTTCGCGCGATGCTCGTTGATGGAGATGCTGCTCAGTCGCAGGAGGCGCAGCTCCTCGGTCAGGGCTCTTGCGCGCGTTTGTTCCTCGGTGAGCTGTCGGGCGAGCCGTTCCAGCTCCTCCCGATATCGCCGTTCTGACTCCGCCTGTTGGGCCAGGCGTCGCTCCGCTTGTGCGAGCGCAGCGGTTGTGGCGTCCAGGCGGTTCCGAAGATCGCCCAGTTCGCGCTCTCGCTCCTGCAGGCGCTCGTGCAGGTGCTCACGCTCCGAGGTCAGGCGCTTCAGGTCCTCGCGCAGCTCGCGCACCTGATCCTCCAGATCGGCGAGCGCCATCTCGCGCTTCCGCTGTTCGGCCGCCTCCCGCCGTTCGCGGGCGAGCCGGCGCGCGAGTTCCGACATGAGGATCGCCCGCCGGGCCAAGATGGCCGCGCGCTCGTCAAATCCCCGCTCGAAGGCGCGTTCGGCGTCCTCCAGCAGCGCTTCAGCCCGCTTCATCTCCGAATCGGCATATTCGTTCACGCGAAAGAACCGGGCCAGGTCCAGCGCTCGGCGCGCTTCCAGCAACTCCACGGGCATCTCCCGATCCCGCTCGGTGCTCACCCGCTCCTCGCGCCAGGGCACGCTCTCCACCCCAATATCGCCGCGAAAGTGCACCTCGACGGGCTCCGTCTCTAACCCCTCCTTCTCCTCGGGGGGTAAGCTCGCCAGCACGACCTCGCGACTCGGGGCCTCGACCAGAAAATGCGGTTCGGCCGTCATCACCACGCAGAATGTGCGATGGCGCGTCGCCGTCTCGATCGTCCCTCCCCAGGAGCGCGCGAAGATGCGCAGGATGCTCGTCTTTCGTGGACGAAATTCCCCGATGTTCTCCACCAGACCTTCCGGGGTGACGGCCCAGAAGACGTAGGTCGTGTACTGCTTGTGGCTCGGTGGATCGAGATCCCTCACCGTGATCGTGAGCCGTGCGATCCCATCCTTGTACTGGACCGTCGCCGTGCCCGTCGTGCGGCTGTAGCGGGTCGTCCCGCGCAGCTTCAGCTCGATTTTCCGATCTTGGGGGAACGTGGCGGCTGTCGCCCGGAAGACGAAGTCGCTGCGCTCCTGAGCGAGAGCGGCGCCGTGCAGGAGAAGTCCCAAGACGCCGGCGCTCATCGCAGATCGTCGTGACCTCATTGTCCTCTCCTCCCTTCGGATTCGGCAGCCTTCGGGGCGAAGTATCCCGCGCGGTGGCGCGCGACCGCACCCGGACGTCCGAGGATTTGGACCTGGAGCCGACGGAAGCCCCCATCGCGCGCGGTATTCGTCGGATAGTAGGCGAGCAGGAACTGACTGCTCAGATCCTCGGCGATCTGCCGGAAGGCATCGAAGAGCGTTCGTTCATCCGTGGGGTAGTAAGCGCGCCCGCCCGTGAGCGTGGTCAGCGCGTCGAGCGTTCGCGCGTTCACATCAGCGAAGCGGAATGAATCGCTCACGCCGATGGCGTAGATCAAAATGCCCGAGCGTTGAGCCCGCGCGATCGCGTCCGCTTCAGAATACCGGCTGCTCGTGTCGTGGCCATCGGTGATGAGGATGAGGGCGCGTCGAATCCGGTGCTCATGGCGCTGGAGCACGCGTTGGGCGAGCGCTCCGTCAAGGACTTCGTCGAGCGCGATATAGGCCGCATCGTAGAGGGCTGTCCCTTGGCTCGCATATCCGGTATCCTCGCGGACGAGCGTGCGCAACGCGTCACGCAGTCGGCGCTCATCGCTCGTCAACCCGCAGTGCAGGCGCGTCACGCCGCGAAACGTGAGAAGCGCGGCATAGTCCTTCCCCCAGCGGAAGAACTGAGCGAAGAACCGCTCGGCCGCGGCCCGCTCCTGGGGCCAGGTGAATTCCTGACTCCCGCTGAAATCCACCGCCAGGGCGACGAGCATCGGCAACTCCTGCGTTCGTCCGAAGAATTCGATCTTCTGCTCCACGCCATCTTCGAAGATGCGCACCTCCTCGCGCTTCAGATCCGTAACCGGCCGGTTCTGCGCATCCGTGACGGTGAAGATGACATCCACCAGCGTGCTCTCCAGAGAGAGGGTCGCCTCCTGGGGCTCCGGCGTGGCGCGCGGAGGAGGCGGGGTGGGCTCTTGCCCGGACGAGACGAGCGCGAGACGGCCCCACAGGAGCGTGAGGATCAGGCTCAAGATGATCCGATCGTCGTGCTTCATCTTCAGTCACTGAGGTATTGTACCACACGTCGCGGAGCCCATGGGGGATCAGGAGAAGAAGGGCCTCCACTTCTCCTCAGGCGGAGGAGGGGTGAGCAAGCTCCCCACAATCAGACCGAAGAGCGAAGCCGCCAGGGCCGGGTAGATCGTCTCAATCCCCGTCGCTTCCGCGAGCGAGGCGAAGTGCCAGAGAAGCGTCACGAGCATCCCCCCGAGGATGGACGCGAGGCCACCAGCCGTCGTCGCGCGCTTCCACAGGAAGCCGGCCAGCAGCGCGGGGGTGATCCCCACACCGTACATCGTGTAGGAGAACAGGGCGGCGCGCAGCACGGTCTCGAAGAACTGAATGAGGATGTAGCCCGCGAGACCGAGGCCGATGACGGCCACGCGCGAATAGAGGACGATCTGCCGCTCGGTCGCATGGGGATTGATGAAGCGTTGGTAGATGTCCCGAACGATATTCGTCGCCGGGACCAGAAGGAAACTGTCGCCCGTGGAGACGATGATGGCGACGGCGGCGGCCAGCAGGACGCATCCGGCGAGCACGGGCAGTCCCTCGCGCGCAGCATACAGGAGCACCTGCTCGCTCCGACCTGAGGCGAGCTCGGGGAAGAGGCTCGATCCGATGACGGCCAGGACGATGATCATCGTCTCGATGCATACGGTCCCGATGATCCATCCGATGACCGCCCGACGAGCGGCGCGCTCATCGCGGGCCGAGAAGAAGCGTTGATACATATTGGCCAGACCGAGCATCAGAAGGAGCGTGGGCAGGGCATAGGAGAGGGCCTCCGCTACCGTGAAACGCCCCATGAGGCTCAGGCGTTCGGCCGCGACGGCTTCTCCGAAATGGGCGGTCAGACGCTCTCGCACACCATCCCATCCCCCCGCTCGCGCGATGAGGAACGGATATGCGAAGAAGATGCCGCCGAGCATGAGAAGCCCGTTGAAGATGTCCGTGTACGCGATCGAGAGCAATCCGGCCGTCGCCGTGAAGGCCGTCACGAAGAGGAACGTGATGAGGGTGCCGGTGCTCGGATCGAGCCCGGCGACGATGTTCAAGACCAATCCACCGGCGCGGAATTGATAGGAGGCGATCACTGTGTACGCGATGATCGTGACGAGGGTGCCCAACAGGCGCGCCCAGTGGTTATAGCGCAGCTCCAGCACGTCAGGGACCGTCAACTGTTCGAGCTTGCGCGCGCGGCCGGCGATGACATAGATCAGGCCGAGCGCGACCCAAACGCCGGCGTCGAACCAGAGCGCCGCGAAGCCTTCGCGATAGGCCAATCCCGCGCCCGCGATGATCGAGCCCGAGCCGATCCATGTCGCTAAGAGCGTGCCGACCAGTACGGGCGCGCTCAGCTTGCGCCCGGCGACCATGAAGTCCGTCTGCGTCTTGACGACACGCGAGGCATAAAGGCTGACGCCCGTCAGAAAAGCCAGATAAGCGAGCACGACAAGCACATATGTGTTCATGGAGCGCTCAGCGTAGGACAGGGCGGGCGCCGTTGTCAACCGTCGCGCGCTCGATCTCCTCTCGTTCAGGATGAGCGCGGACCATTCCGACGCCGACCGATCCTTCGGCGGTGCGCGGTGGCCGTCGAGCGCGCGTGCGTCGGATGATCGAGCGGGCGGGGATTTTAACCCATCGTCGGGATTTTCCCCTCTCCGAGGAGCGTCCCCTCGGTTCTTCCGCCTCTCGTCCCGGGGCGACGCTCTCTGAACCCTCGGGCGAGGAAGAGCATGGCCTTATCGCTCGGGGACGCATCCGCTGCGGTTTTCGGCACAATGGTTGCTACGTCCTCTCTCGGTGGGCCGCAGAAGCGCGACAGTGAAGGGAGTGGCCTTCGGCGCATCGCGAGCCTCGGAATCGTGGGGCAGCGACCGCCGTCATCGAGACGGACTCCGCGTCGGATACGGCGATCGAGAGCCTGCAGGGAGGAGGAACGCTCATGAAGCGGCGAACATGCGCCTTCGTGTTGGGCCTCGGTCTGGGTATTGGAGGGGCGCTTCTCGGAGCGCGCTTCGGAGAGGCATCCCCCTTTCAGGGGAGGGCGCAGGCGGAGAATTCGTGCGTGACGTGTCATCAGCGGATCACAGCGCCGCTGGAGTTGAGTCAGCGGTATTACGATTGGCATCTCTCGGTCCATAAGGAGAGAGGGGTCACCTGCGACGTCTGTCATGGGGGGAATCCTCGGGCGCGAGAGGCACAGGAAGCACATCACGAGATGCGCGCCTCCTCCGATC
Source organism: bacterium (assembly GCA_041640655.1). Classification (GTDB taxonomy): domain Bacteria; phylum Acidobacteriota; class Blastocatellia; order HR10; family HR10; genus HR10. The sequence continues at coordinate 2,180 of JBEPZV010000069.1, read as the reverse complement.
CACAGAGTCGGGTGCATGGGAAGCATCAGCCGGAGACCTGCGGCGCGTGCCATCAAGAAGTGCGCACCGCTTATCTGGCGAGCGCGCACTTTGCGAAGCTCAGCGCGGCGGGTCTGGGGCCATTCTGCAGCACGTGCCATCTGCAGATGGCGAACGCGACGGTTCGAAGCGCTGCGGACATCAGTTCGCTCTGTGGCCGCTGCCACAATGCTGAAGGAGGGATCATGCCGCCGAATCCGCAGCTCATCAAGAGCGCGCAGGAGACGCTCCTGAGCCTGGGTCGGGCTAACGGGGTGATCATCTGGGCGGATCGCCTCCTGGAGGCGGCCGAGGGGAAGAACCTCGCCATCGCCGATGAGCGGCGGGATTTGGAGGCGGCTCGAAAGCTCCTGCAAGAGGCGAAGTGGGAGTGGCACGCCTTCCGCCTGGAGCCCGTGCGGGCGAAGGCCGATCGCGCCTTCGAGCAGGGGACGAAAGTGAAGGACCGGTTGCTGCAGAAGGTCTATCCGGGATCGCGCCCGTAGGGTGAATCGTTCGCATGCTTGCGAGGGGTGCTCGGGAGGGCACGGGAGGATTCTCGTGATCAATCGGGAAGAGACCTCGGCGAAGATCACGCTCTTTATCGAAAGTGGCTGAGATTCCCGCTGATCCCCCTCAGGACGAGGGTCGTCGCGGGGACTTCGATTCGGGAGCGAGTCGCGCGAGAGCCTCCTCGAGGAGGCGCCGACAGGAGGGGCAGAAGGCGTTCGATTTGATGTCCACATGTTCGATGGAATTTGAGAAGTGCATGACGCAGTCGAAGGTCGAGCAGTGGATGAGACCGAACGTGTGTCCCAACTCGTGGAGCGCTTCTTTCTCGCAGCGCTCCAGAAGGAGTCGGCGATCCTCCGGCAGGCCGTAAAAGCGTTGGTCGAGCCGATGGACCGAGAGCACGGCCGCCGCTCCCCCAAGCTGCGCCTCCCCGAAGACGAATGTGAGAATCGGGATGAAGAGGTCCACGTCCGTCACGCCGAGCACCTTCGCAGCGGGGTCTCGATGCCCTCGGATCAGTTGCGCGAGCAGCGTCGTGGAATGGTACTGCTGGCGGAGCGGGTGATAGGCGGCGTCCAACTCGATCGGATGGTTGCGAATGCGACAGGAGACGGGGAGCGTCTCCGGCAAGACGAGCGCGAGGAAATCGAGGACATCCATGTCCACGTTCCCGATCGGGACCAGTTCGATGAGCGCTCGCGACACGATCGCTCCTCGTCATACCGGCGAGTCGGGTTTGAGCTGATACTTGCGAATCTTATTGTAGAGCGTCACGCGATCAATGCCGAGCAACCGGGCGGCCTGTGAGATGTTCCACTTCGTCTCCTGCAGGATCCGCTGGATGTGCTGCCGCTCGACCTCGGCGAGCGTCTTCCCCGTCGTCTGTCCGCGCGCTTCGTTCACCTGCAGGGGCAGGTCTTCGGGGCGGATCTCTCGTCCGCGGCAGACGAGCACCGCGCGCTCGATGGCATTTTGCAGCTCGCGCACGTTTCCTGGCCAGTCGTAGTGCTCCAGCAGCGCCAGGGCTTCGGGCGAGATGCCGAGGATCGGCTTGTTCATGCTCTGCGCGAACTTCTTGAGGAAATGCTCGGCCAGAAGTGGGATGTCCTCCCGCCGCTCGCGCAGCGGAGGGATGGTGATGGAGAAGACGTTGATGCGATAATACAGGTCCTCGCGGAATCTCCCTTCGGCGACCAGGGCTTCCAGGTCTTTGTTCGTCGCCGCGATCAGACGGAAGTCCACGGGGATCGGCGTATTGCCGCCGACGCGAAAGATCTTCTTCTCCTCGAGCACGCGCAGCAGATCCACCTGCGTCTTGGGGCTGATGTCGCCGATCTCGTCCAGAAAGAGCGTCCCCCCATCGGCCAGCTCGAATTTCCCCTTGCGCCGATAATGGGCGCCAGTGAAGGCGCCCTTCTCATGGCCGAACAGCTCACTCTCGATCACCCCTTCGGCCAGAGCACCGCAGTTGACGACGACGATCGGCATGTAACGGCGGGGGCTGTTGGCGTGAATGGCGCGGGCGACCAACTCCTTGCCCGTCCCGCTCTCCCCGCGGATGAGGACCGTCGTATCGGACATGGCGACGAGGCGAATCTGTTCGAGCACTCGCTGAATGGCCGCGCTCTGCCCGACGATCTCATGAAACA
>JBEPZV010000068.1:0-11555 GCA_041640655.1 bacterium | reverse complement strand
TCGTCCGGGCGCAGTCGCGCTTCGATCTCCGGCAAGCGCGCATCGAAGGCTTCGAGAGCGCGCGCATAGCCTTCGACATCGTTGCGGTGACCGTAGAGCGTGTCGAAGTCCACGAGGTTGACGAAGATCACACCGGTCTCGGTCTCACGCATCGCGTGAAGCGTGCCTTCGATCGAGGCCATATTATTCCCCGCCGGGATCTCGCGGGTGAACCCGCGGTGATTGAAGATGGAACCTGTCTTCCCGACGGCGACCGTCTCCCATCCGGACGCCTTCAGGAGATCGAGCAACGTGGGTGAGGGGGGATCAACGGCGTAATCCCGCCGCCCCTCCGTGCGTCGGAAATTCCCCGGTGTGCCGACGAACGGTCGCGCGATGACGCGCCCGACGCGGTGCGGCCCATCGAGCAGACGTCGCGCGATCTCGCACATTCGGTACAGCTCTTCGCGGGGGATGACCTCCTCATGGGCCGCGATTTGAAAGACGCTGTCGGCTGACGTGTAGACGATCGGGCATCCCGTCCGCAGATGCTCTTCGCCGAGCTCCTGGATGATCTCCGTCCCCGAAGCGGGCTTGTTGCCGAGCACGCGCCGTCCGATCGCTCGCTCAAAGGCTTCGATGATGTCGGGGGGGAACCCGTTCGGATACGTGGGGAAGGGCGTCTCTGTGATGATCCCGGCGATCTCCCAATGGCCGGTCGTCGTATCTTTGCCCGCCGAGGCGATAGCTGCGCGTCCGAACGCCCCCTCGGGAGCAGCCACCGGCGGCAGGGCGACGGGCTTGATATTCGCGATCCCGTAGCGGCGCAAGTTGGGGACATGAAGCGGGCGATGGGCGAAGAGATGTCCGAGCGTATCGCTGCCTTGGTCCCCATACCGATCCGCATCGGGCATCTCGCCGATCCCGACGCTATCCAGCACTATGAGAATGACGCGGCGAAAGATCGTACCGGATGGCATCAGTGGCCCTCCCTCATCACTCCTCCCGCACCCCGGGATCTTCTCAGGTGCGCCTCGGATATTTGACAGTTCCTTCGGCGGAGCAGCTCGCTCACCGAGCGTCCCCCTCGGCTTCTTGCGAATTCGAGCCCATCGGATGACCCCTCGCCACTCAGGCCGCTGATTCTGAGCCTTCGACCGATGCCCCGCGGTAGTAGAGAATGCGACTGCAATGATCGCACGTCAGGATCTCTTCGCCTTTGCGCACGTCGGCGTAGACCTGTGGGCGAACAGTCATATAGCATGCCGTGCAGGAGCCATCGCGCACTTCCGCCAGGGCGATCCCATCGCGCAATTCAACCAGGCGCAGGTACCGCTGGAGCAAATCCGGGCGAATCGTCCTGGCCAGGCGCTCCCGTTCTTCTCGCATGCGATGCAACTCCTCGGTCAGTCGCTCGACGGCCGTCGCGTATTCGGCCAGCAACGCGTCCACATGCTGGCGCTTGGCTTCGATCTCCGGCGTCTGTTCCCGAACCTCTCGTTCGAGCGTCTCGATCGTCTCCAGCAGCTCCAGAATCTGCGTCTCCAGCGCGCTGATGAGCTTCTTGGCCATGTCAATCTCGCGCAACGCCGCCGCGTATTCCGTCTGATTCCGCACGCGCATGAGGTCGTTCTTATATTTCTCCAAGCGCAGCTGCGCGTCCTGCAGGTCCATCTCCAATTGCCGATGTTGACGCCTGGAGTCTTCCAGGCGCGACTTCTTCTCCAGGTACGCGGCCGCGAACTCCTCAAACTGTCGCTCCAGCTCAGCCCTCTTCGTCGGTACGATGGCGATCTCTTCTTCCAGGGCCCGAATCTTCAAGTCCAGTTCTTGTAAGGCGATCAATTTCGCTAACTCTGGATTCACCGCCACGTCCTCCCGGGAGAGTCTCGCCGTGACACGCGGAAAGGGGATGGGTGAGGAGTGACGTTGGGCTGTGTTCTCGACTCGCCTTGATTGACCGTCTCCCCTTCCATAAGATCACCGATCATTATAGCACAGGGGCATCTTGACACAAAATCGGGGGCGCAACTACTTTAATGCCGCTATGCGGGATGAGCTTGAGGATCTGCGGCGGGCCGTGGAACCGCTCTTCGAGCGCATCGCGCATCATCCGCTTGTGCGGGAGATCGCGGAGGGGCGGCTTCCCCGAGAGCGGTTGAGGATTCTGGCCGAGCAGGAATATCACTACACGCTCCACATTTACGACTACTTCGCGCTCAGCGTGCTGCAGATGCCGGATCGCGAGGGGAAGGCGTTCTTCATCGAGATGGCGCATCGCGAGGTGGGCTACCTGGCGCAGTATCAGCACTTCTTGCGAGCGCTCGGCCTGGAGCCGGAGGTGGCCATGCGTGCTGAGCCCTTGCCGGGGGTGCTCGCCGCGCCGAATTTCCTCGTTCACGTGGCCGTCAGCGGCACGCCGGCCGAGAATCTGGCGGCGTTCTTGTTCATCGAGGAGGTCTGGAGCGAGGTCTGTCGCGCGCTGCATGCCGGCTTTCGCGCGCACTATGGGTTCACGGAGTCCGAGGTTCAGTGCTTCGCGCTCCCGCCGCTTGATCCGGCGCGCGAGGTGACGCTGATCCGAAAATACGCGGCGGAGGGGGCATGGGAGGCGATTCGTCGCACGGCTCGGCTCGCCTTGGAATACGAGGCGATGTTCTTCGACGCCGTGCACGCGGAGAGTCGAGGGGAGGGAGGATGAGGGACGCGCATCGTCCGAGGGGAAGACGGTCGGCGGAAGCGACGCTCGCGGAGGCGCGCGCGCCTTCGCCCGAGGAGCAAGCGCGCGTTCGGGAGATCCTGGCGCGGCTTCGAGAGGCATACCCCGTGGCTCGAACGGCGCTGAATTTCAGTAATCCCCTGGAGCTTCTGGTGGCGACGATCCTCTCAGCGCAGTGCACCGATGAGCGAGTGAATCAGGTCACGGCGGAGTTGTTTCGGAAGTACCGCACGGCGGAGGATTATGCTTCGGCGCCCTTGCGTGAGCTGGAGCGCCTGATCCGGCCGACAGGCTACTACCGGAACAAAGCGCGGGCGATCAAAGCCGCGTGTCGCAAGATCGCGACCGATTTCGGCGGTGCTGTGCCCACGACGATGGAGGCGCTGCTGACGCTCCCCGGCGTGGCGCGGAAGACGGCCAATGTCGTGTTGCAGAATGCGTTCGGGATCGCCTCGGGCATCGTCGTGGATACGCACGTCTTGCGCGTCGCCCAACGCCTCGGCCTGACACGGCACACAGATCGGGACAAGGTCGAGCGCGACCTCATGGCGCTCATCCCACAGGAGGAGTGGATCGCGTTCAGCCATCGGTTGATCGCTCACGGTCGCCAGACGTGTCGGGCGCGCCGACCGCTGTGCGGACAGTGCGTCCTCAACGCCCTCTGTCCCTATCCGCAGAAGAGCGGATGAGGACGGCGAGATCACGTTCGCCGTCGTCGTCCGCTCCAGAGACCGAAGGCCAGAAGCAGGGCCCCGAGGCTCAATCCCCCGAAGGTCCCCAGGCGCGTCAGGCGGTACATATGTTCGGCGTAAGCGAGCAGCGTGCTCGAGTGGTCGGACGAGACCTTTGCCATCAGCTCCTGGTAGTGATGACTTGCGGCGAGGCTCACGAGAGCCAGGATCATGAGGGCGGCGCCCAAGCCCGCGATCTGAAGGGGACGCCGCGGCGTCTGCTCGCGAATCCATCGGCTGTGGGTGACGCCGTAGAAGACGTAGATGAGGAGCCCCAGGGCCAGCCACACGCCGAAGCGGATCCAGGTGAGTCGTGGCAGGCTGAGCATGAGGTAGAAGCAACTGGCGATGCCGAGGAGGGGGACGACAGGGACCAACGGCGTGCGGAACGGACGCGGCCGCTGTGGGTCCGTGTGGCGCAGGACGATCACACCCGCGCACACGAGGATGAAGGCGAAGAGCGTGCCGATGTTGGTCAGCTCCGCGGCCTCGCCGATGTCCACGAAGGCGGCGGAGACGGCGACGGCGACGCCCGTCAGGATCGTCGTCACATGCGGCGTCTTGAAGCGCGGATGCACTTCGGCGAATCGCGCTGGCAGCAACCCATCGCGCGCCATGGAGAAGAAGATGCGCGGCTGCCCCATCTGGAAGACGAGCAACACCGACGTCGTCGCCACCACGGCGCCGAAGGCGACGATCCCCACCGCCCAATTCAAATCGAGGAGGCGCAGGGCGAGCGCCAGCGGCTCCGGGACGTTCAGCTCCGAATAGTGGACCAGTCCCGTGAGCACGGCGGCCGTGACCACGTAGAGGATGGTGCAGATGACGAGCGAGCCGATCATCCCCAAGGGGAGATCGCGTTGAGGGTTGCGCGTCTCCTCGGCCGTCGTGGAGATGGCGTCGAAGCCGATGTAGGCGAAGAAGACGAGCGCCGCGCCCGTCATAATGCCCTTCCACCCATTGGGCGCGAAGGGCTGCCAGTTCTCCGGCTTCACGTAGAGGAATCCGATCGCGATGAAGAAGAACAGCACGAGCAGCTTCACGATGACCATCAGCGCGTTGAAGCGCGCGCTCTCTTTGACGCCGATGACGAGCAAGATGGTGAGCACGGCCACGATGCCGAAGGCCGGGAGGTTGATGATGATCGGGAGGCCGAACACGCGGGGCGCATGGGCGAGGATCTCCGGCGTGTGAACGCCGACGTTGTAGCTCACCGTGAGCCATCGCCATTCGGGCGGGATCTCCAGACCGAGTCCGCGCAGGAGTTCGATGAAATAACCCGACCAGCTCACGGCCACGGCGATATTGCCGACCGCGTATTCGAGGATCAGGTCCCATCCGATGATCCACGCGATCAGTTCGCCGAGCGTCGCATACGCGTAGGTGTACGCACTGCCGGAGATGGGGATCAGCGATGCGAATTCCGCGTAGCAGAGGGCGCAGAAGCCACAGGCGATCGCCGTCAGCACGAACGAGAGAATCAGCCCGGGGCCGGCTCCGGGGCGCAGGACTTCTCCGGTCGTCGGATCCACGGTGCCCGCAGCCGCTGTACCCGTCAGAGCGAAGATCCCCGCGCCGATGATGGCTCCGATGCCCAGTGCCGTCAGGTCCCAGGCCGTGAGCGCCCGCTTGAGCCGATATTCGGGCTTCTCGCTCTCGATGAGGATCGCGTCTACAGTCTTACGCCGAAAGAGTTCGCCGAGCATCTTCCTCGCGCTCGCCCGATTGCCTCAAGACTTCTGATCGCACCTTCAGCGAAGCCCAAAACCATATCCGATGCGGTGGGGAAAGTCAAAAGGGGCATCGCCAGCGGGCCGAAGGCGCACGGACTGTGCGCCCCTCTTCGCCTTGACAGGCCTCTCGTGGTTGGAATAAAGTTTGTTGGTTTCCGGAGATGACCTGTGCCGAGCTTTGCGGCGTGTGAGAGAAGAGGAACAGATGTCCAGCGAGTCTCCATCGCCTTCTGAGCGGACGCATCTGGTGAACGCCGCTCATCTGGAGGAGATCTACGCGCAGATGCGTCGTGCGGCCGCGCGAGAGGCGCTCCTGCAACGCCTCATCGCGCAGATCTACGAATCGTTCGATGTGTCGGAGATCGCGCGGTGTTCTCTGGAAGAGCTGGCGCGGTTTCTCGATGTGGATCGAGCGGTCTTCGCCCGGATCGAGGAGGAGCGGGATCTGGTCGAGCCCGTCCATGAGTACTGCAAGCCGGGCGTTCCCGGGGCTCAGCCGTCGTATCGGCTCTCGGATTATGCGCCTCTTGTCGAGGTCGGACGGCGCGAGGGGGTGTTGGCCATCTCCGATGTGGAGACGCATCCACTGGCCCGTCCGATCCTGACGCAGTATCGGTCTCTGGGCGTGCGCTCGGTCCTTTACGCCCCGATCGTTCGCGCGGAGCGCTTCTTGGCCGTCCTCTGGTTCACGATGATGGGTCGAACGCGGGTTTGGAGCGTGGAGGAGATCGAGCTGGTCCGCGCCGTCAGCCATCAGGTGGGGCTTGCGCTCCGGCACGCCGAGCTCTATCAGCAAGCGCGGCAACTGGAGGAGCGCTACCGCAGCATCTTCGAGAATGCCGTCGTGGGGATTTACCAGAGCACGCCCGAGGGGCGTATCCTCGTGGCGAATCCGGCACTGGCGCGCATGCTCGGATACGAGTCGGTGGAGGAGCTGTTGCGCGCGGACATCGAGCGCGATCTGTACGTGGATGTCTCCGAGCGCCGCAAGAACATGGAGCTCCTGCAGCGCACCGGGCGGCTGGACGGAGCCGAATTCGAGCTGCGTCGCAAAGATGGAGGGCGCATCTTCGTTCAGGAATATGCGCGCGCGGTGACCGACGCCGGAGGGCGGGTGCTCTACTATGAGGGCTTGCTCATTGACATCACCGATCGGCGTCAGCTGCAGCAGCAACTGCTGCAGGCGCAGCGGATGGAGAGCGTGGGCACGCTGGCCGCGGGGGTCGCCCATAACTTCAACAACCTACTCACGGTGATTCTCGGCTACGCGTCGCTGCTTCTGGCTCAATTGCGACCGGAGGATCCGGCGCGCCCATCGGTGCAGGCGATCGAGCAGGCGGCACAGCGAGCGGCTGAGCTGACGTCGCAGCTGTTGCTCTTCAGTCGCCCTTCGGCGGCCCCGCCTGTCCCGGTGGATGTGAACGAGGTCGTGGAGCGCCTCGCGCGGTTGCTTCGCGGCTCCTTCGATGCGAGCATTCACATTCGGACGGAGCTGGCTTCGGATGTGCGACCCGTCCGCATCAATCCCGCGCAGTTAGAGCAGGCGCTCATGAATCTCTGCGTGAACGCGCGCGATGCGATGCCCGAGGGGGGACAGTTGACGCTGCGGACGGGGCACGCGGTGCTCTCGGCGGATCATCCGCGTGTGCGGGCGGGCGAGATTCTCGCTGGCGCGTATGTGGTGGTGCGGGTCTCCGATACCGGCGTGGGAATAGCGCCAGAGCACATCCCGCGCATCTTCGATCCGTTTTACACGACGAAGGAGGTGGGAAAAGGAACGGGGTTGGGATTGGCGGTCGTCTACGGCATCGTGCGCGGTGCTGGCGGATTCATTGAGGTCGAGAGCCGATTGGGGCAGGGAACGACGTTCGCCCTGTACTTCCCGGCGGCGACAGAGGCTCCCGCGGGCGAGCGCTCAGGAGAGTCGGTGCGCGCTCGCCCGAAGATCCTCCTCGTGGACGATGAGCCAGCCGTGCGGCGCGTCGCTACGCTCATCCTCGCGCGTCATGGCTATGATGTGCTCTTGGCCTCGGACGGTGCCGAAGCGCTGGAGATCTATCGAGAGCAGCAAGGGGAGATCGCGCTGGTCATCCTCGATGTGACGATGCCCCGAATGGGTGGCCTGGCGTGCTATGAGCAATTGATCCACCTGAACCCTGAGGTGAAGGTCGTTCTCTGCAGCGGCTATAACTTGGAGGACTTGGGGCCGCGCGTTCCGATGCGCCCCGGCGTGCGGTTCTTGCAAAAGCCCTATCAAATCGAGGAGTTGATTCGCACCGTGCGCTCGCTTTTGAGTTGAACCCTTGGCCTCGCGCGGCTAGGGGGTGACGGGTTCGGCCATCCGGGTCGAGGACGGCGCCACAAGCTCCCACGCTTCGGGATCGCGCAAGAGAGCAGCGACAGCCGTTGTGTTCAGAGCGTGGCCGGGGCGCCACGCCTCCACGCGCGCGAGGAGCGGATGTCCGATGAGCGCGAGGTCGCCGATCAGATCCACGATCTTGTGGCGCACGAATTCGTCGGGGAATCGCAACCCTTCCGGATTGAGGAGGCCCACGCGATCCAGGACGATGGCGTTCTGGAGCGAGCCCCCCCGAATCAAGCCCTTCTGGCGCAGGGTCTCCACGTCTTCGAGGAATCCGAACGTGCGCGCCGGAGCCAGCTCTTCGACGAACGTCTCTTCGGTGACGACCAGCTCCCGTTGTTGCCGTCCGATCATGGGGTGGGGGAATTCGATCACACAGCTCACGCGGAAAGCCGGATCGGGGGAGAGCAGGATTCGCTGATGCGCATCCCCAATCTGGATCGGCTTGCGGACGCGCACATAATGTCGGGGGGCATCCGATGTCCGCAGCCCCGCGCGCGCGAGCATCTGGACGAAGGGGGCCGCGCTGCCATCGAGGATGGGGACCTCCAGGTTGTTCATCTCGATGATCGCATTATCTACGCCGCAGGCATAGAGGGCGGCCAGCAGGTGCTCGACCGTCGCGACCATGACCCCGGCGCGCACCAGAGCCGTCGCATAGCTGACGCGAGCCACGTATTGAGGCGATGCCGGGATCTCGAAACCATCCAGGTCGGTGCGACGGAAGAGCAGCCCCGTGTAGGCCGGCGCCGGGCACAGCCTCAAGCGGGTACGCACGCCGGTGTGAAGCCCGATCCCCTCGATCTCCACCGGGCGCGCCAGCGTTCGCTGCAGTGAACGCATAGATGAAGGAGATATGCAAACGGCGTGCCCAAGCGGCGCGCTCGACATAACCCTCGGCCATTCCACGTCTTGCCCATCTGAGGGTGTGATCGTGCGCCCTGGCCCTTGTGGCGCGCGCGCTACATCTGCTGTGGACATCCGGCGACAGCCAAGACGTGCGAGCCCGCGCTCCTCCATGACATTCCGGGAGAGGGTCCCGCGCTCACTTCCGTTGGGCCGCATCCACAAGGGGGAAGCGCGCATCGCCCTGGCGCTCATGTGCGGAGTGATGACCATGCCGATGACGCGCTCGCGGGTCATCCTCAGCTCCAGCGGAATGAGACCTTGGCTCTCGGTCATCTTGGACGTCTTTGCGTCGGGGCGCGGATCCAGATGAGCGTTGACAGGACGAAGCGCGCTCTCATAGACTGGGGGAAGCGGCGGGGTGAGATGATGATGGTTCGAGCGGACACGACGGTCTTCTCGGCGCGGACATTGAGCGAATGGGTTCGCGATGCGCGCCGGTGCACGTTTGAGCTTGTCGCGGATCTGACAGATGAGCAGATGATCGGTCCCCTGCTGCCGATCATCAATCCGCTGCTGTGGGAGATCGGGCACGTCGCCTGGTTTCAGGAGAAATGGGTGTTGCGACACGCGCTCGGGCGTGAGCCGATTCGCCCCGATGCCGATGCGCTGTGGGACTCCATCGCCATCCCGCATGATGAGCGGTGGCGGCTGCCGCTCCCCTCGCGCGAGCAGACGCTCACCTACATGCGCGAGGTGCGCGATCGCGTGCTGGAGGTATTGGAGCGATCGGAGCTGACACCGGAGCTGGCCTATTTCGTCTGTCTCTCAGTGTTTCACGAGGACATGCACACGGAGGCGATCACCTACACGCGGCAGACGCTCGGGTATCCGCCGCCGAAGCTCTCTCTCGTCGTCGAGACCTCGGCGATCTCCGCCGAAGGGGGGCCGCTTCCCGGGGATGTCGAGATTCCGGGGGGGACGTTCTGGCTGGGGGCGACGCCTGATGAGCCCTTCGTCTTCGATAACGAGAAGTGGGCGCATCCGGTGTCGGTGCGTCCCTTCGTCATGGCGCGGGCTCCGGTCACACAAGCCGAGTTCGCGGCCTTCGTGGACGATGGGGGGTATCGTCGGCGGGAGTGGTGGAGCGAGGCCGGATGGCAATGGCGCGAGCGCGTGGGCGCCGAGCATCCGGTCTATTGGCGGCGCGAGGCTCCGGGGCGATGGTGGCGCCGCCATTTCGATCAATGGGTACCGCTGGAGCCGCATCGTCCGGTGATCCACGTGAATTGGTACGAGGCCGAGGCCTATTGCCGATGGGCGGGGCGCCGGTTGCCGACCGAATGGGAGTGGGAGGTCGCCGCCGCGGGCGAGCCGGATGCCTCGGGGGCACGCTTGGCCGGGCGAAAGCGACGATTCCCATGGGGCGATGAGCCGCCGACGCCGGAGCGAGCGAATCTGGATTGGCGCGCGATGGGATGCGTGGATGTGGGCGCGCTGGCGGCGGGCGAGAGCGCTTTCGGGTGTCGCCAGATGATCGGCAACGTGTGGGAGTGGACCAGCAGCGATTTCCTCCCTTACCCGGGGTTCGTCCCTGATCCGTACAAGGAGTACTCGCAACCGTGGTTCGGGGATCACAAGGTATTGCGTGGGGGATGTTGGGTCACGCGCGGTCGGCTCTTGCGCAACACGTGGCGGAACTTCTATCGCCCGGATCGGCGCGACGTCTGGGCGGGCTTTCGTACGTGCGCCCTCTCGCGATGAGGATCTGTCTGGTCACGCCCGCGGCTTCGGCTCGACAGACGGGCAATCGCACGACGGCGTGTCGGTGGGCGCGCTTGTTGCGCGCGTTCGGTCATCGCGTGGTGATTCGGGAGGATTATCGCGACGAGCCGTGCGATCTGCTCATCGCTTTGCACGCGCGTCGGAGCGCGGGCGCCGTGGAGCGCTTCCGGCGCGCGCATCCGGAGCGTCCTCTGATCGTCGCACTCACGGGCACGGACCTTTATGAGGACCTGCGCGCATCCCCAGAGGTGAAACGTTCGCTGGAATTGGCCACGCGCATCGTCCTGTTGCAACCGGAGGGGGTGGCCGAGCTCTCGGAATCGCTGCGGGCCAAGGCGCGCGTCCTCTATCAATCGGCCGAGCGGCCTCGAGGGCGCATCGTCCCGCTTCGTCGCGTCTTCGAGGTCTGCGTCATCGCCAATCTTCGCGCGGTGAAGGATCCGCTTCGCGCGGCGTGGGCGGCGCGGTATCTGCCGTCGGCCTCGCGCATTCGCATCACGCACGTCGGAGCGGCGTTGGAAGCCGAATGGGCGGAAGCCGCGCGCGCGGAGATGGCGGTGAATCCGCGCTATCGGTGGCTGGGCGAGCAGCCGCACGGTCGCGCGCTTCGCCTTCTGGCGCGCAGCCGTCTGTTGGTACTCTCCTCGCGGATGGAGGGGGGAGCGAATGTCCTCTCTGAAGCGCTCGCCGCTTCGGTGCCGATCCTCGCGACGCGCATTCCGGGATCGGTGGGGATTTTGGGGCCGGAGTATCCGGGCTATTTCCCGGTCGGAGATACGGAAGCGCTCGCCGCGCTGCTGTGGCGCGCGGAGACGGATCGCGATTTTCGCGCGGCGTTGCGCGCGCACATCCGGCGGTTGCGACCGCTCGTCTCCCCAGCGCGCGAGCGCCGTGGCTGGCGCGCGCTGCTCCAAGAGCTTCGCGCGGTGGAGAGCGCCCATGGATGAGGAGCACCGATTCGAGTTGATTCGCGCGACCCCGGATGACCACCTGGCGGAATTCGCTCGCGATGTGCGCGAGGGCCTGACGGCCTCTCCCAAGCACCTTCCCTGTCGGTACTTCTACGATCGCGAGGGATCGCTCCTGTTTGAGGCGATCTGCGCGCTGCCCGAGTACTATCTGACGCGGGCTGAGCGCGCCATCCTGGAAGCCCATGCCGGGGAGATTCTCGCACGCGGCTTCGGCGAGCGCATGTCCGATCCGATCACGCTTGTGGAGCTGGGGAGCGGGAGCGCGACCAAAACGCGTCTGCTCATCGCGGCGCTCCTCCGCCGTCAGGGCGCGCTGCTCTATGTGCCCGTGGACATCTCGCGCGAGATGTTGGAGGAGAGCGCCCGCGGCCTGGTGCGCGACTATCCGGGACTGCGCGTGCGCGCCATCGCGGGGGATTATGCGGATGG
>JBEPZV010000067.1:0-11584 GCA_041640655.1 bacterium | reverse complement strand
GCCTTCTCATACTCATCCACGTCCACGCGCGCGCCGGGCTTGACCTGATCCACGCGGATTTTGGAGAGCTTCCCGTACTCGGGGAAGGCCGCGATGCGGAAGTAGATCGAGCCCTCGCTCCGGTAGGTATACCCCCGTTCTTGCAATCGCTTCACGAGCTGGACCATCTCGGGGATATGGTCGGTCGCGCGCGGCATGACCTCGGGCGTCTCCAGATTGAGCGTCCGCATGTCTTCGAGGAATGCGGCGATGTAGCGATCGGTCAGTTCGCGGAGACTCACCCCTTCTTCGCGCGCGCGCCGGATGGTCTTATCGTCCACGTCGGTGAAGTTCATGACGTGGAGGACGCGGTACCCCTTGTACTTCAAGTAGCGCCGGAGGATGTCCACCGAGACGAACGTGCGGAAATTCCCGATGTGCCCGTAGTCGTAGACGGTGAGGCCGCAACTGTACAGACGGGCCGTCTCCCCATCCAGGGGGGTGAAGACCTCGAGCTCGCCCGACAATGTGTTGCGCACGCGCAGCATCCGGGTGCATGCTCCGAAGCCAGAAACATATCGCGTCCGCCGCGAGGGTGTCAAACGCGAGATCGGCCCAAAGGCGCCCGACCGCGATTGACTTCTCCTCGCGCTGATGCCTTAATTGTGTAGCTCGCAGGATCGCGAAGAGGCGCGCGAGGACGCATGCTGCTGGTCATTGACGTGGGCAACACGAACATGGCCCTCGGCGTATACGAGGGCGAGCGGCTCCGCGTCGTCTGGCGCTTGACGACGCAGGCGTCGCGGACGGTGGATGAGCTGGGGATCCTCTGCCGCACGCTCTTCACGCTGGAGGGGCTGGAGTTCTCCGCCGTGCATGCCATCGTGATCGCCTCGGTCGTCCCTCCGCTCGATTTCGCCCTGCGGAAGATGGCGCAGGTCTACTTTCATCTGGATCCGCTGTTTGTGGACTGGAGCACGCCGACGGGTATGCCCATCCTCTATGAGAATCCGCAAGAGGTGGGAGCCGATCGCATCGCCGATGCCGTCGCGGCTTTCGCGAAGTATGGAGGGCCGTGTATCGTCGTGGACTTCGGGACGGCGACGACCTTCGACGCTATCTCCGCGCGGGGCGAATACCTGGGTGGCGTCATCGCCCCGGGCATCACGATCTCGGCCGAAGCGCTCTTTGAGCGGACGGCGAAGCTGCCCCGCGTGGACATCCGGCGGCCGAGCGCGATCATCGGGCGTTCGACGGTCGCCAGCATTCAGTCAGGGCTCTACTTCGGCTACATCGGTCTGGTGGATGGCATTCTCGCGCGAATGTTGGACGAGCTGGGGCCGGAGACGCGCGTCATCGCGACCGGAGGGCTCGCCCATCTCATCGGCCGCGCGTCGGCCTATATCCAGACGCTCGATGACAACCTCACGCTCGATGGGTTGCGCATCATCTATGAGCGATGTCAGGAATCCCGCGCCAAATGACGTGACTCCGCGTGCGGAGGCCGGCGAAGGGTCGCCTGCGGACGAGCGGCCGCGCCCCGCCGACGACTTCGTCGTGAACTACTTCAACTACTTCACGGAGATCGAGGAGCACTTCGCGCGGCGGCGGGGGAAGCATCTGATGCTCTCCACGCTCGATTGGGCGATGATCGAGAGTTGGAAGGACATGGGCATTCCGCTCCATGTCGTGCTGCGCGCCGTGGACCGCGTCTTCGACGCCTACGAGGCTCGCCCGCGGCGGCGACTCATCAACTCGATCCTCTACTGCCAGCAAGAGGTGATGGCGTGCTTTGAGGAGTACCGGCACACGCGGATCGGCGCGCGCGAAGAGGCCGATGGGGCTCAGCCCTCGGCCGCCCCCTTCTCCCGGGAGATGGTGCTTGACTACTTGGAGCGCGGTCGGACTGATCTTCGGCGCGTCGCGGAGAGGTCTGTGGGGACGGCGTTCGCCCTCTTGCGTGAGGCGGTCGAGCGGGTGATGGCGCGGCTCGAGACCCTTCTTGAGGATGTGCGTGCCGCGCACGAGCTGGATTTCGAGACGCTCGAACGGGAGTTGGGACGCCTGGAGCAGATCCTCGACGAAGCGCTTCTGGCGTGCCTCCCCGAAGAACGCTTGGAACAGATTCGGCGAGATGGCGAGGCGCAGCTCAAGGAGCACAAGAAGCGCATGGCGAGGGAGCTGTACGAACAGACGCTCGCCAATTATGTCAAGAAGCGCGTGCGTGAGGAATATGGCGTGCCGCGCCTCAGCCTCTTCTATCTCTGACCGGTCATGGGACATCCGCTGCTCGATAAGCTGATGCGACGGGAGGACCTGACGCGAGAGGAAGCTGCCGCGCTTGTTGAGCAGCTGCTCGCGGCGGAGACGAGCGAAGCCTTCATCGCGGCGGCGCTCGTCGCTCTCGCGATGAAGGGGGAGACGGTCGAAGAACTCGTCGGTTTCGCCGAGACGATGCGCGCGCATGCTGTGCGCATTCAGGTCGCGCGGCCCGATGTCGTGGATACGGCGGGTACGGGGGGGAGCCCGCGCAAACCCTTCAACGTCTCAACGGCGGCGGCCATTGTGATCGCCGCTGCGGGCGTCCCCGTTGCCAAACACGGGAACCGCGCTTCCAGCAGTCGAACCGGCAGCGCCGACGTCCTGATGGCCCTGGGCGTCCGCATTGATCCTCCGCCCTCGATCGTGCAGCGCTGTTTGGACGAGATCGGCCTCTGCTTCATGTTCGCTCCCCACTTTCACCGCGCGACCGCGCGCGTGGCACACGTTCGTCGCCAACTCGGCGTTCGCACGATCTTCAATCTGCTCGGTCCGCTGACGAATCCCGCGCGACCGAAACGTCAGCTCATCGGTGTCTCCGATCTGCCGAGCATGGAGAAGATCGGGCGAGCGCTCGTTCACCTGGGTGTCGAGCACGCCTGGGTCGTCCATGGCAGTGATGGAGCGGATGAGATCACCATCTCCGGCCCGACGCACGTCCTGGAGGTGTGCGAGGGGAGACTGCGCCGTTTCATCCTGGACCCCGGCGAGGCCGGCGTGGCTATGCGCGACCTCAACGGCGTGTGCGCGACCTCTCCCGAGGAGAGTGCGCGCATCGTCCGGGAGGTGCTCGTCGGAGATCGTCGGGATGCCGCGCGGGATCTGGTGCTGCTTAATGCTGCGGCGGGACTTCGGGTGAGCGGTCGCGTCGGCACGCTGCGCGAGGGGGTGGAGCTGGCGGCCGAGGCGATCGCCACCGGCGCCGCTTGGAGGAAGCTCGAGGCGTTGATCGCACTCACCAACGCGCCGCCCTCGGCGAACGACGCCGTGGAGAGGACACGATGAGCGATGTGCTGACGCGAATCGTGGCGCGGAAGGCCGAACGCCTCGCTGAGGCGAAACGTCGGACGCCGCTCGCTGCATTGCAGGCGGCGCTCGCCGGGCGTCCAAAAGGGCGGCCATCGTTCCTTCGCGCCTGCGCGCGAACGGACCGCCTCAACGTCATCGCGGAGGTGAAGCGCGCTTCTCCCTCGCGAGGGGTGATCCGAGAGGATTTCGATCCGGTCGCCCTGGCGCGCGAATACGAGCAGAACGGCGCGGCGGCGATCTCGGTCCTCACCGAGGAGGATCACTTTCAGGGAGCGCTGGCGCACCTTGCGGCGATCCGTCGCGCGGTGCGCGTGCCGCTCTTACGCAAGGATTTCCTCTTCGATCCGTATCAGCTCTACGAGGCGGCGGCAGCCGGAGCCGATGCCGTGCTGCTGATCGCTGCCATTCTCGACACGGCGCGACTTCGGGACCTGCGGCAACTCGCCGACGAGTTGGCGCTCGATGCGCTCATCGAAGTCCATGATCGGGCCGATCTGGAGAAGGCGCTCGCGGCCGGCGCGCGCCTCATCGGCGTGAACAATCGCGACCTGCGGACGTTCACTGTAGATCGTACCGTCTCGTTCGAGCTGGCCGCGCGCGTGCCCTCGGACGTCGTGCTCGTCAGCGAGAGTGGCTTGAGCGCGCGACATGAGCTGGAGGAACTGCGCCGCGTCGGGTATCGCGCCTTTCTGATCGGCGAGCATCTGATGCGCGCGGCGCGTCCGGGTGAAGCGCTTCGGGCGCTCCTTGAGCCGTCGGCCGCTTGAGGCCGCGCCGGACTCAACAGGTTCATCCATGGTGCGCGTGAAGATCTGCGGGATCACCAATCTGGAAGACGCGCTGGCGGCTGTCGAGGCGGGGGCCGATGCGCTCGGCTTCAACTTTTACCCGAAGAGTCCGCGCTCCATCGAGCCCGAGCGCGCCCGCGCGATCATCGAACGGTTGCCGCCGTTTGTCACGCCCGTGGGCGTCTTCGTGAACGAATATGACCTGGAGGCGATAGCGCGCGTGGTGACGTGCGCGCGTCTGGCCGTTGTTCAGCTCCACGGGGATGAACCACCGGCCTTCTGCCGACAGGTCGCCGAGCGATGGCGCGTCATCAAGGCCGTGCGCGTCGCCTCTGAGATTGACCCGCGCGGATTGGCCGACTATGCCGCTCACGCCCTCTTGCTGGACGCCGCGCGTCCGGGCGCGTACGGGGGGACGGGCGAGTGCTTCAATTGGGGGCTGGCCCGACGTGTGGCGCGTGTCGTGCCCACCCTGATTCTGGCCGGTGGCCTCTCCCCGGAGAATGTCGCCGAGGCGATTCGCCTCGTCCGCCCCTACGCCGTGGATGTCTGCACGGGTGTTGAAGCGCGTCCGGGGAAGAAAGACCCGGAGCGGATGCGCGCATTCATCGCGGTGGCGAAAGCGGTCGGGCGCGAAGAGCACCCAAGCGGTTCGACCCTTTGCGAAGGGGGAGGGGAATCGTGAGCACCAGTGTGTCGCTTCCCGATGCGCGGGGACATTTCGGTCCCTATGGCGGGCGTTTCGTGCCGGAGACGCTCATGTATCCGCTGGAGGAGTTGACCGCCGCTTACCTGGCGGCGCGCGAGGATCCGGAGTTCCAGCGCGAGCTGCGCGAGCTGTTGCGCACCTACGTGGGCCGACCGACGCCGCTCTTCTTCGCGCGGCGACTGACGGCGCATCTGGGGGGGGCGAGGGTCTATCTCAAACGTGAGGACCTGTGCCACACGGGAGCGCACAAGATCAATAATGCCCTGGGCCAGGCGCTGCTGGCCAAGCGCATGGGGAAGACGCGCGTGATCGCTGAGACGGGGGCCGGGCAGCATGGCGTGGCGACGGCGACGGCCTGCGCGCTGCTCGGCTTGCAATGCGTCATCTACATGGGGACGGAGGATATGCGGCGCCAGGCTCTGAACGTCTTCCGCATGGAGCTGCTTGGCGCCGAAGTGCGCGGCGTGGAGGCCGGAAGCCGCACGCTCAAGGATGCCATCAGCGAGGCCTTGCGCGACTGGGTGACGCACGTGGAGACGACGCACTATCTGCTCGGCTCGGTGCTCGGCCCGCATCCCTATCCTATGATCGTCCGCGATTTCCAATCGCTCATCGGGCGCGAGACGCGCCAGCAGATTCTCGAAAGCGAGGGGCGATTGCCCGACGTCCTGGTGGCGTGCGTCGGTGGGGGGAGTAATGCCATCGGGCTGTTCTACGATTTCCTCGCCGAACCCGGAGTGCGCCTGATCGGCGTGGAGGCCGGCGGCTGCGGCGACGCGCTCGGTCAACATGCCGCGCGCTTCGCCGGAGGTCGGCCCGGCGTGTTGCACGGCACGTACACCTATGTCTTGCAGAACGAGGATGGGCAGATCGCCCTGACGCATTCAGTGGCCGCCGGATTGGATTATGCGGCCGTTGGCCCGGAGCACGCCTATTGGCGCGATCAGGGCCGGATCGAGTACGTCTCGGTCAGCGATCAGGAGGCGCTACAGGCCTTCCAACTGCTGGCGCGCGTGGAGGGCATTCTCCCAGCTCTGGAGAGCGCGCACGCCTTGGCGTATGTCTGTCGTCTGGCGCCGGCGATGCGCCCGGATCAGATCCTCATCGTCAATCTCTCCGGTCGGGGGGACAAAGACGTGCAGACGGTCGCCGAGCAGCTCGCCCGAAATCGCGCGGAAAAAGGAGCGGCTCGGCCATGAGTCGGATTCGTGAGCGATTTGAAGCCCTGCGACGGGCCGGACGCAAAGGATTCATCCCCTATCTCACCGCCGGGGATCCGGATCCGGAGACGACCGTTCGCTTGATTCGCGAACTGGAAGTGTCGGGCGCGGATCTGATCGAGCTGGGCGTCCCCTTCTCCGATCCGATCGCCGATGGACCCATCATCCAGCGCGCTTCCGAGCGCGCGTTGCGTCGTGGCACGCGGCTGCGCGATTGCTTGAGCATCGTCGCGGAGGTGCGTCGGCACTCGAGCATTCCCATCGTGCTTTTCAGCTACCTCAACCCCTTGCTACAATTCGGGCTCGAACGCTTGGCGAGGGAGATGGCGACTGTGGGCGTTGATGGGGTGCTGGCGACGGATCTCGTTCCGGAGGAAGCGGAGGACTTCTGCCGCATCATGCGCGCGCGGGGGATTGCGACCATCTTCCTGGTCGCCCCGACGAGTCCGGACAGACGGATCGCCGAGATCGTGCGCGCGGCTTCGGGCTTCATCTACGTCGTCTCCCGCACCGGCGTGACGGGGACGCGCGAGCAGCTCTCGGCGGCAATGCGACCGACGGTCGAGCGCGTGCGTCGCTACACGGACCTGCCCGTCGCCGTGGGGTTCGGCATCTCGCGACCGGAGCATGTCCGCGAGACGTGGCGCTATGCGGATGCGGCGGTTGTGGGCAGCGCGCTGGTGCAAGAGATCGAGCGCCATCTCGGACGGCCGGACTTGGTCGCGCGCATCGGACGCTTCGCCCGCTGGTTGAAGAGCGGGGAAGGTGACATCGCCGACTGAAGGAGGCAACACGGTGGACATCGAGGATTGGCGGCGGATGATTGACGAGATTGACGCGCAATTGGTCGAACTGTTGAATCGGCGCTCCCGCTGCGCCATTGAGATCGGGAAGTTGAAGCGGGCGCAGAACCTGCCCGTCTATTCCCCCGAGCGGGAGCGGGAAGTGCTCGAACGCGTGCGGCGTCTCAATCGCGGCCCGCTCGATGACGAGGCGCTCCATCGCCTCTTTGAGCGCATCATTGACGAATCGCGCCGACTCGAGCGGCTCGCCGCCGAACACGCCGAGGGCTTCTCGGAGAGGACGAGGGAGGAACGGCCATGATCATCGTCATGGAAGAGAACGCCACCGAGGAACAGATCGCGCGCGTCATCGAGAAGCTCGTGCAGCTGGGGTTCGACGTCCATCGTTCGACGGGCGTCACGCGGACGGTGCTGGGCGCCGTCGGGCACAAGGTCGTGGACACGCGCGAACTGGAGCTGCTGGAGGGAGTCGCCGAAGTGATCCGCGTGACGACGCCCTATAAGCTCGTGAGCCGATCCTTTCGCCCCGAGGGTCTGGAGATCCGCCTCGGGGATGTCGTGATCGGGGGGCGCGAGATCGTCCTCATGGCGGGGCCGTGTGCGGTCGAGAGCCGTGAGCAGGTGCTGGAGATCGCCGATGCGGTCCATCGCGCGGGCGCGAAGATCCTGCGCGGGGGCGCGTTCAAACCGCGCACCTCGCCCTACAGCTTCCAGGGACTCGGCGAGGAGGGCTTGCGCTACTTGCGCGAGGCCGCCGATCGCTACGGTCTGCTCGTCGTCTCGGAGGTGATGGAGATCGCGCACATCCCCCTCATGTCCGAATACGTGGACATCCTGCAGGTCGGCGCGCGCAACATGCAGCATTTCAATATGCTCAAGGAGCTCGGTCGGCAGCCCAAGCCGGTCCTCCTCAAGCGCGGTCCGGCGGCGACGATCGAAGAGACGCTCTTGGCGGCCGAGTACATCGTCTCCGGCGGCAATCCGAACGTCATCCTGTGCGAGCGCGGGATTCGCACCTTCGAGACCTCGCTCCGCTACACGCTCGATATCTCGGCCATTCCTGTCTTCAAGAAGCTCACGTACCTGCCGGTGATCGCCGATCCGAGCCACGGCACGGGACGCCGCGATAAGGTCCCCCCCATGGCGCGCGCGGCCGTGGCGGCCGGAGCTGATGGCTTGCTCATCGAGGTGCATCATCGGCCCGAAGAGGCCCTGTGCGATGGCCCGCAGGCGCTTCTGCCCGAGCAGCTCTTCGAACTGGTCGAACAGCTTCGGCACATCGCGGCTGCCGTGGGGCGCACGATGTGAGCCGGTCCAGCATCGCGGAAGATGGGCTCGCTCACGAGCCCGGAGGGCGAAACTGCGATTCCTCGATCTGCATCCCGTAGGCGACTTCCGTGAATCGAATCTCCTGCACCAAGCGTCCGTCCTCATATCGCTCGAGGCGATACGGCACGAGCGTCGTCTGCACGACGCGGAAGTCGTAGAAGGAGTCTCGAAAGCGAATCGGCCGATTCACCAGAGGGACACTGACGTCGTACTCGAGGTGCAGGATGCGAAACGTTCGCGCGCTGATGAAATAGCGCGTGGTTGAGCCGTCGGGTCGCACCAGGTCCAGGACATCCACATCAATGCCGCTCCGCTTCTCCCGCCCGACGTATTTCACTTCGGCTTTGTATTCGCGATACCGCAGAAGCGCCTCATAATTGTGCTTCAGCTCGGCGCGAAAGGCCGCCTCCGTGCGCAAGCGCAGGACGATGGGGGCGCCATTCTCCGTCCCCCACACGCGCTCGCCATCATAGGTGATGACGAGTGTCGGGGTGTTCGGGAAGCGCAGCTCGACTTGCCGAAGTTCATCCTGTTTCTCCAGGCGGTGAAGGAACCGGATCGTGATCTCCCCTTCGCGCGTGCTCCCGTCTTCCAAATAGGCTTTGACGAAGCCGCGCAATTGTCCCCGCTGACGGAGCAGATACACGGAGGCCTCGCCACCGTAAGCGGCGATCGTGCGTTGCACGATCTCCAGGGCTTTCTTGTCAGACCCCTCCTGAGCGCCTGAGGGGGCGGTCGCGCTCGCCAAAAGGAGCGCGACCAGCAGGACGATCCATCCGTCTCGAGATGCTCGACCTCCCCACCTCATGACGTCTAAGAGCATAGGCCGGATGCTCGCTCCAGGACAAGTCACCGTCGAGGAGGAAGCCATCGAGGCGCTTCGGGATCACGCACATCCACGAGATATTCGACCTCAGTCAGTGCGCCTGTCTTCGCCTCGTAGAGCCGCACCCGGAAGCGGTGGAGCGTCGCCTCGCGCCGATGCTCAATGGGCAGGAGGCCATGCGCGATCTCCCATCGGCCGATCGTGTACCGATGCCGCTTGAGGTCCCACACCCACAGGCGCACGCGCTCGAAATCCGTGCCCGGGACGGGGGCCGTCCGGTGGGTGTCGAAGGTCAGGTAGTGCGCGGATGTCCCGATCTCCGGATCTTCGACCTGCGCCAGTTCATACCAGGCGACGAAGGCGTATTCGCCCTGAAGATGGCGCAACCGATCCGGCACCTTCAGCTCCACAAGTGGCGCATAGACCCAGCCCACGCGCACGAGGAGCGAATCGGGCAAGCGCACGCAGTACCAGAGGTCCGAGGCCCGCTCTGCCTCCGATCCTCGACGGGCGCGCGGCTCATAGTGACGGGGGATCAGCTCCTGACTCATTCGACGCGTGCGCTCGCGTCGCAAGATGTCTACGAGCGTCCCCGGGGGCGCGTAAAAGAGGACGTTCTCCTCCGACGCACGACCAGGGGTCAGCCGAATGGCGGCGCTTCCCATCAACTGCCCCAGAGCCTGTCGCTCGATCGAGGCCATCTCCTGCTCCAGGGCGCGCGCCTGCTCGAACGCGCGTTTGCTCAGCACGTGACGGGCTTCCACCCATCCCTCGATCCCTGCGCGCGTGCGCACGCGTACCCACTCCGTCCCTTTTCGCTCGAGAATCTCCACCTCCTCGGCCTGCTGAAGCTGCGTCAGTTCGACGGCCAAGACGGCCGTCGAGTTCCGAACGGGCACGCCCGATGAGAGAATGACGCCATCCTCCAGCTTCGACCGTCGTGCCGTCCGCTCGCATCCTCCGGAAGAAGCCCAGAGGAGAATGAGGAGCATCACGCTGATGCGGCGCACCTTTTCCTCCGACGCAAGGAGCTTCAGTGTAGACAACCCGTCATCGCGAGGTCAAGACAGTGAGAATATCGGGCTGCGGGCGAAGAGGGGAGAGCGAAGAGGCCACGTGAGCGTCTCATCGAATGCGCGAGGAGCTGGGTTCCTGACGGGGCGATGGGCGCATCTTGTGAAGGGTGAGACTTGAAGGGGTCAAGTCAGGCGAAAGCCCGGAGAGAGCCGTTCGTCCGACGTTCACGCGAGAGAGTCTCCGACTCGATGCGCGCGATCCGCCAGACGCGCTCCAGGACGCATGGGGTCGGCTCCTGGGACCGGGCGGAGGGTCGGCTGACGAGCCGCCGCGAATACGCGAGGCGCAATCGGACGTAGCTCTGCAGATCGCCGAGCACCGGGATGATCTGCGAACGATATTCGGCGAGGGCCTCGAGCTTGGCCGGGAGGACGTCGCCGATCTCACACAGCTCCGGGACGAGCCAGAGTCGGGGGCGCGCGCGACGGCTCGCCCACTTCCCCCGCGCGAATTGAAGGATCAGGAACCCGCGAGTCGCCGCGCGCCACATCGCGTGCCCGACTTCTGCCCGAACGGACGAGAGCGTCATCATCGTCGCGTACGCTTCGCGAGCGCGCGCCCAGATCGAATGCGACGGCGCGGCCTCTTCCCAAGTCGAACGCGCGCGCACCATGTCCAACCGATGTTCGGTGAGATAGGGGATCAGGGCATAGGGCGCGTCCTCGTAGAAGCAGACTTCCGGATGCGGGGGACGATCCGTGGCCGCCGTCCCGCCGCTCCATCGCTCGGCCAGAAGTAGAGCGGCTTCGAATACCACGCGATGATCGGCATGATGGCCAACCCCCAAGGGGCAGTAGAGGCGTCGCGGACGCGCGCGCTCCACCAGGCGCTCGAATTCGGAGGCCAGGCGGGTGATCCAGTCCCGATCCGAAGCCACCAGGCGCGAGAGCACGCCCACGAGCGTGTGATAGGCGCGATCGCGGAAGAGTGCCTCCGGGTGATCGAGCCAGAGGAAGTCCGCGCCCAGACGCGCCATCGCCCGCTCATCCTCGCGACGGCGCTCGGCCATATCGCCGACGCGCGCGCGGACATGAGGAGGGATCTCGCGACACGGCCCCGCGTCTGCGGTGAAGACCGTGACGACAAGCACCGATCGCCCCAAGGCGCGCTCGCGCAGGATTCGTCCTCCACAGGAGAGCGCGACATCGTCAAGATGCGGGGAGATGTAGACGTCGTCGAACGGGCGATCTACAGCGGCGAGCGACGCATAGCGCATGACGCCTCGGCGGCCTCCGACGGTTGGAGGTCAATCACTACCAGTTTGGCGTACCACCGCGTGCCCGTGATGCGTTCCCACAGGGAGAAGCGCCGGATGGCGGCGATGCGAGCGCCGTAGAACCGCTGATAGAAGTGCGTCAGCCGTTCATCTCCTTCCTCCTCGGCGATCGCACCCTGGATGCCGCGCACGCCCGCCTCACGAAGGTGCGCCATCACCGCGTGGCCGAGCCGCATCCCGATCTTCAACAGGGCGAGCTTCTCCTCGGTGAACGCCGGATCCACGTTGA
>JBEPZV010000066.1:0-11704 GCA_041640655.1 bacterium | reverse complement strand
GGCCATCGGGATGGTCCTGGCGGCCTCGTCTGTCCTGTGGGGTCCGTCGGCCCGGTCAAGCCGGCCTCAGCCTGGGCAGGTGTCGGTCACCCCGATGGGGGAGAAGGCGGTGCGCCTGTTCCGATCGCAGAATGGGGCTTGGGAAGTGATGGATATTGTCGCAGAGCCGATCCAGGGAGGTGTGGAGGTGATGGCGTCCTACCGCCATAGCGAACAGGGTGAGCTTGACTTTCACGCGGAATTGAGACGGACGGGCGGCGTCCTTGAGCTGCGCCACAGCCTGGAGCGTTTCACCCTCCGCCTATCGGGTCACGATTTGGGTGGATGCACTTACTTCCAACTCAGCTCCATCGGCTTTGGTCCCGAGGAGGTAACAATCAGTGACAGCGAAGTACAGCTTGAAAGGGATTTCCCTCGGCTCCTTCACATCATTGAAGGGTTGCAAAGGGGTCGAATGGCTCCTCTGATTCGCGAGGCCCAGAGGTTCGTCCAAACGGCGAAAGCTGCTCTTCCTCAAGGGCCTGTCAGCAGTGCCTCTTTATTCCTACCGGAGGTCATGGCAGCAGGCTGCTCGTGGCTCGAATGCGGACTTGCCGCCGCCGGTTACGGAGTAAGCGTTGCCAGTCTATTTTTTAGTTGTGGTGCCACTCTTGGCGTAGGCTGTGTTCTGGCATTGGTTGGGTCCCGGATTGCCGCTATTTCGTTAGTCCTTGCATGCGATGAGTGTCTCTCTTGATTGACGCCGGTTGGCCTGATCTTTCACCAGGCGGGCTGTGAGATGTATACTGCTAGCGATGTTTGTCAGGGGCAGAGCTGCGAAAGAGATCCTCAAGCACTACCTGCTTGACGACCGCCCGTGTCGGAGATCCGTATTGGCTCTAGTAGGTGTCTTCAGCCTGATGGTCGTCGTCGCAACTGCACTCATTGTCGGGCGAGGGGAAAGGGGGGCTCTGTTTTTGTGGATCACGTTGTTCAGTTCGTGCCTCGGGACCGGTTTTGGCGCTCCTCTTATGCTAACCGCGTCCGTTCACCGAGAGAAGGCAGAAGGCTCCTTTGGGTTCCTTTGTGCGCTACCGATCTCCAAGAGGACGCTTTTCCTTGGAACCGTCCTGGCTGGGATTGTAGGTTCAGTGATTGCGTTTCTGCCGGGATACGTAATTGGGATCCTGGCCTTGACTCTATCAGCAGGGGGTGGGCAGTGGAACTTCTTACCCTACCTAGGGTTGGCGAACCTGCTGGTGTCCTTTTTGTCCTCTTCGCTCATGATGACCGTCGCGATGAACGTGAATTCGCCGACGGTGCTCGGTTACGTGGTCATCTTCTTCCTCGTTCTTGGGATATACCCAGGAGCCATCTTACCCCTCCTTCCAGAACGCGTCAAAGCGAGAGTGCTTTCACCTCTGGATGAGGCACTCACTCAACTTGCGCTTTCTGTGGAAGGGCGACTCCTGGCAGCGGCGATGCTCTTCGCGATTTCGCTTCTTATTCTGTTTGTAGGGCTTCAGATCTTCACGCGGAAGAGGTCGTATGTGTGAAGGGATGGCATTGGAGGTAGAGGGGGTGGAGAAGCGGGAGGAGAGAGGCATTCGTGGGCGTCGGGACGTGCTGTGCCAGAGTTTCAGTGGCTTTCCCAGAGAGATCGTTTGTCGTATGCTCTATGGCGAAATAGGGGACCTGTGCATGGCACCGATGGTGAAAGAAATCATCAGGCACTATCTTCTCGATGATCATCAGTGTCGGCGAATGATGTTCGTTCTCCTGGGAGTCCTCAGCATCTTTGCGGTGGGTGTGCTCGCTTTCTCCATTACGTTGGAGCCGCCTTTGTCGGCATGGTTCTCGCTCTCCTTCGCGGCTGTCTTTTCCCTGGGAGCGGCCATCATTGTACCCTTTGGAATGGCCGCCGTGATTCACCGGGAGAAGGCGGAGGGATCTTTTCAGCTTCTTTGCGTGCTCCCGCTCAGCAAGGAAGCTCTTTTTCTCGGAACGGTATTGGCTGCTGTCATTGGTTCTCTCGTTTCAGCCTTGCCGGGATTTGCAGTCGCTGTGCTCACCCTAATCGGGCAAGGTGCTCCCTCGGCGCTTGTCTCCTTCACCGTAGGGTGGATGACCCTCGTGATGTCCTTGTTGTCCGCATCACTTGTGCTGACGATCGCGATGAACGTGAATTCGCCGACGGTGCTCGGCTATATGATTGCGGCTCTATTTGTAGGCCTGCAGTTTCCGGGATTCCTCCTGCTCTCGGATCGCATCGAGGAGAAGGTGCAGGCGCTTTTAGAACCTCATTTGTGGGAACTCATGGCCTTCCTCTTTTCGGTGAGAGGGCAGTTTTTTGTGGGTGCGGTTCTTTTGGGGCTTTCACTTCTGACTCTCTGTGTAGGGGTTTGGATCTTCCGTCGGAAGGGATCGTATGTGTGACGGGGTAGCGCTTGAGGTGGAGAGGGTGGAGAAGCGATATGGGGATTTTGTGCTTCGGGCGAGTTTGGGGGTTCGTTCGGGCGAGGTGGTGGGGGTGGTGGGGCCGAACGGTTCGGGGAAGACGACGTTGTTGCGGTGCGTGCTGGGATTGGTGAGGCCTGATGGGGGTCGGATTCGGTGTTGGGGGATGGATCTGGAGGGGCACGAGGTGGAGATCAAGCGGCGGATGGGATTTTTTCTGGAGGAGGCGCCGTTGTTTCGGCAAGTACGAGTAAGGGATGTGTTGCGGTTTTGTGCGGCGTTCTATCCGAGGTGGGATGGGAGGGGGGCTGAGGCGTTGATGCGGCGATTTGGGCTGGATGAGAGGAAGAAGGTGGGGGAGTTGTCCAAGGGGATGCGGGCGCAGTTGGGGCTGACGGTGGCGTTCAGCTCGAGGGGGGATTTGCTGCTGCTGGATGAGCCGACGGCGGCGTTGGATCCGGGGATGCGTCGGGAGTGTGTGGAGCTGGTGCGGATGGCTGTGCGGGAGTGGGGGGCCGGGGTTTTAGTGACGTCGCATATTTTAGCGGATGTGGAGGGTGTGGCGGATCGGGTGGTGTTCTTGCGGCGGGGGGAGGTGGTGCGAATCGAGAGTCGCGAGCGACTGAGGCGAAACTGGCGTCGGATTCGGGGGCGATATGTGGGGCAGCCTCGGCTCGATTTTCGGGAGTGGGTGGCTGTGGAGGAGGAGGGTAGAGGATGGGTTCAGGTGGTGACGGATCAGTGGGAGGAGGGGATGGAAGATCGGGTGAGGGAGGCGGGGCTTGTGGAGATCGAGGTGGAGGCGCTCAGTCTGGAGGAGATCTACGGCTACGTCCTGAGGGAGACGGATCAAGAGCGCTAGGGGATGCGGGGTTCTCCCTGCCCGGAGCTGATGGATGTTCAGATCGTCGAGTCGCGAAGCCGGATGAGAGTTGGCCTCCGAGCAGAAGCAGGTCAAGGGACAGACAGAGACCCTCGAATCACGTTATCGCTTGACCGACTCGAGTTCCATTTCGTCTTGGACAAAAAAGCGCGATCGTTGATAGACGACTTGAAAAGTCTGGCCGCAAGTGGCGCGGACGACGCCCGGCTCATTCCTCTGGCTCGGCAGCTCGATATCGCGCTGCGGATCAGAACGGGCTACCGGCCGTTCGTTGAGCAGGTGAGATCTTCCACCGCCTCTGAGATTCTCTTCACACTTCGCTCTCTCATAGCGACGGTTCCGTACGAAGAGGTGAAGCAAAGTTCGGCTTTGGTGGCGCTTAGGATGCTCGGTGGATTCTTCTCGCCAGGTTGGCCATCCGCCTTATCCAGCACAGTCACTTCTGGGATCATCACGCGGAATCGGGCCGTGAGCGTCGCTTATTGGGGGGGACGAGCTCTGCCATCTGCTCAGGGAGGATCGAACTGCGGTCATGACGTTAGTTGCACGGCCTGTTTTTGGAGAACTGTACAAGGTGAGTGTGGCCCGCTCTCGACAATTCCGGAGATCGCCTGTATCACGATGGCCGCCATAGAGCGGTTTGTCTGTGTGCTATTCTAATCGGGTGAGGGGGTGACTTAGACGTGCTCAGGGAAGCCCCGTCATGCGCAAGCCCAATCTCACTTGCGCATGGCACTCTGTCCCTGTAGCCTTTCACAATGATTGATCTGATCCATCAGGGAGGTGGGTGGTGATCAAGGCGTGCCCGACACGAGGGCTGAGGTTACTCGCCATTATTCTGACGTTTCTCCTCTCGCGAGCCTGGCCGATCTCTCGAAGTGGTATGGCTCAAGAAACGCCCGTGCATCTCAAAGCCGATCTCGTTCTCGTTCCCGTTGCCGTGACGGCGAAAAAGACGGGCTTACCGGTCGCTGGGCTACGGAAGGAAGACTTCGTTTTGTTCGACGAAGGCATCCCGCAGAAGATCGTCTTTTTCGGTCAAGATGATCTCCCCCTGTCGCTACTCTTGCTGGTGGAAGCTCGGTTCTTTGAAAACGTTGCTCGTGCCGCTCGTGTGATCCTGGATCGTCTGAGGCCGGAGGACGAAGTGGCGATGATGATCTTTCAGGGGGGCCCCTGTCTGGTCCAAAAGTTCACCACGCGAAAAGAGGCGATTCTGGACATCTTGGAGGATCTGGCGTCGAAGGAGAGGAGCTGGGAGCTTTACCAGTCGGAGAAATGTTGGGGAGAGTACTATGTTCATTATAGTCTGTTGTGGACCTCGATTTATGAGGCGGTGACCTATATGCTGCACGCGAGTGAACGAGGGCGTCGTCGAGCCCTCCTCGTGTTCACGTTTAACCTCGGCGAAGGAGACCCCAGGATGAGTGAGCAGAGGAGGCAAGAGCTCAGGCAGAAGGTGCTGGAGCGACTCTATGAAAGCGACATCGTGGTGTTTGGGGTTGTTACCAGCCGCTTTTATGTTCGGTTCATTTGGGGGGTGATGGGGCGTCCTCTCTTTAAAGGGTTTGGGATGGACGAGTTGGTGGAAATCACGGGCGGGAGGATGGGGGCTGCCAAGCCGGGGGAGCCGCCGAAGGTGGATGCAGTCGCTCGATTGATTGAGGATCTCCGAGGGCGGTATGTGCTGGGCTATGAACCGACAGACATCACCGGCGGTGGGCGGCTTCGCCGGATCAAAGTTGAGCTCTCGCCGCAGGCGAAGAAGAGATATAAAGATGTGGAGCTGCGGTATCGCCAGGGGTACATTCGTGCGGGGCATTCCCCAGCAAGTGCCCTTCGCCCTGAGGACGACTCTGAGGCCGCTGCGTCTCAGCGTGTCTTTGGATCGTCAGAGCGAGCTCGTCGCGGATGAGGAGCTCTCCCGTTCTCCGGGAGGGTCATCGAGGAGATCGCCTCTTGAAGCACTCACGCATGTGGAGTATCGGCTCGCCGATCGGCGAAGACGCCACCGAGCAGATTCAGGATCCCTAGACGCCCTGAGAAGCGGCCACGAGTTTCAAGCGTTGTTCCCCACAGATCAGGTTTCGAGAGTGCCTGTGCGACAGGCTGGGCAATCGTAGCGCAAGTCTCTGGATTCGCCAAGCTCGGAGCGTTCTCCAAAGCCCGCGCGGATAGGCGAGCGGGGGGAGGTTCACTGGGGCTTGGAACACGCCTTGCGGTCGCGCGCGTCGGGCCCGTCCTCATGTCGGCCCCCGCCGCCCGTGAGAAACGGGCTGGACAGACAGACAGTAGACTTGGGGCCATCAAGGTGGTGTGAAACGACCGTGAGGAGGTTGATGCCATGCGCCTGACGCGAGAGTTTCTCCGACGCGGCGCGGCCATCGGGATGGTCCTGGTAGCTTCATCTATTGCGTGGGGTCCGTCGGCGACAGCTTCACGGGCTCTTTCTTCTTCCAGATCGGCGGCGCTTCAAGGAGGCTGCGGATATACGACGCTCGCAAGATACTTTATGTTGTCCACCCAGAGATGGAGAGTAAACGTGTGTGGAGGTTCGGTGCACGAATTACTTTTGTGAGGTAATCTTACCCTTCGGGAGTAGACAATGTTGGCAAAATCTTTATCTTTGTGCTTCACTCTTCTGTGCGGAGAGTAACATCGTCCGAGAATTATGGGCTGAAGATGACCGCGACATTGCTTGCCCTCCGGGGCCGATCCTGACAGAGGGTCGGTCTTCGGTGGGGGATATTGTCGGAGGCGATTATGTCGGGCAAAAGCGCAGCGAGGCATGTGCTGGTGATCCTCGCGATGTTCGGGGGTCAGGCGTGGCCACACGCTTCTCCTCAGGAGCTGGTGGTCATTGAGCGGAGGGTGCTTGCCGAGAGCTTCCGTCTCTTCTATCTGGAGGTTGACCGCGCGGGGATGCTCTATTGGGGCTCTCCGAGGGCGATCGTGAAGCTTCGGCCGGATGGCCAGCGTGTGTTCGAGTTGCGGCCCGGAGAGCAGCGACTGCTGGGGTTCATAGATTTTCGCATCGCTCCCAGCGGCGAGTTGGTGGTCATCGGTGGGGCCTCGGATACGCCGGGCAGGTTGGTCACGCGCGGGCTCATCTTCGATGCCGAAGGGCGTCTGCGTCGTTCTTTCGACGTGCCCGAATTCATCGCCCGGGCCGTAGAACCGGCAGAGGGGGGAGAAGTGTTCCTGGTCGGTGCGAGGGCATCTGGACAAGCCGAGGCTTCCGAAGCCCGCATGTGGATTTATCGGATCGGGGCTGATGGGCGGGTGTTGGCCACGATTCCGAACGATCAGTCGGAGGGGATCGGGCGTGTGATCTCGCGGGCTCAGCGGCTGATCGTCCGAGGTCAGGACCTGTTTTGGCTCGATCCGGAGGCCTTGCGGCTTCAGCGATTCTCCCTGGAGGCAGGAAGGTGGGACGAGCAGGACCTGAGCTTAGGGGAGCTCAAGGCGCAGGTGGAGCGATCGGGGAGGGGCCGTCGGAAGGTGGAGGTGGATCACTTCGCCTTCATTGGTGGCGACCTCCTTCTGGCCGTCGTGGCGCAGGAGAGCCGGTTGCAGAAGCGCGAGCTGAAGGGAGGATCGTGGGTCCTTCATCGCCCGTTCACCTATATGCTGTATCTTCTTTCGCCAGATGGAGCGCGCGTTCGTCCGATCCCGGTGGGGGATGATTGGGGGAGTTTGCAGGCGGTTGGGCGCGATGGATTCCTCTACTTCGTGAGGCACATCACGACCGGGAGGGAGACGAAGACGGAAGTCCTCAAGGCCGCTTTGCGGTGAGGTGGATCGGGGAGAGTCTTGCCCATAGCGCTCTGCTGCGGCTCTCCGCGCCGGGGATCATGCCTGGCGCCTCGATCAGGCTTTTGCATAAGTGGCTGAGCTCTCCGGGACACCGCTGCGGGGTTGAGCCGGCAATCCTGATGAGAGATGGCTGTTGACAAAAGCGCGCTCGTTTTGCTACGCTACTACCCGCAGTGCTCCTCAGTAGCTCAATTGGCAGAGCGGCCGGCTGTTAACCGGCGGGTTGGAGGTTCGAGTCCTCCCTGAGGAGCCAATTCCCCCTTAAAGGCGATGAGCCCCAGTCCGTATAATCGCCCGGAGCGCGAAACCACCGAGGATTCCGTGCAAGGGGGCGAACCATCAGCGTTCCGCGCCTCATGGACGGGTGGGACGACCCTCACGTTGAGGATGCCAGACGGCAGGGCGATTCACTCGCTCAACATATACCGTCCGGCTTGGATGAGCGCGTCGGCGATACGGCGTCGAGCGGCGATTGTGTTCATCGGGGTGAACTTGGACAGGCGACGCAGGGCCGCCAACTGCAGGCGCAGCTCATCGCCTTCGGCGAGCGCGCTCACGGCCTGACGGGCGAGCAACTCGATCCGCCCCATCGCGTCGTGAATGTACGTGCGGGCGATGTCCTGCTGCACGGCGCATGACTCCGGACCGCGCCGCGCGCTCAGCTTCAGGACGCGCAGCAGGGCGCTCTCCATGAGGAAGATCTCGATGACCATGTCGCTGATGGCGCCGACGATCTCTTGTTCCTCGGTCAAGCGCTCGCGATATTTCTGCGCGGCGGCTCCAGCGACCAAGAGTGCGATCTTCTTCGCCTGAGCGACCAGACGTCGTTCGCGCTCTAGCGGGCTTTCGCTGTCGAGCTCGGGTGCCGATGGGGCGAGCACGTCTTGCATCGTCCGCTGGATGGCCGGCAGAAGTGGCAAATGGCCTGAGAGGGCCCGCCGCAAGAGCATCCCCGTGATGAGCAGACGATTGATCTCGTTCGTCCCCTCGAAGATGCGATTGATGCGCGCATCGCGGTAGTAGCGCTCGACGGGGTATTCCGCGCTGTAGCCGTTCCCGCCGAAGATCTGGACGGCCTCATCGGCGACGTAATCGGCGAACTCGCTCCCGACGACTTTATTGATCGCGCACTCGATGGCGTATTCCTCGACGGCTTGCATGCGCGCCGGTTGGTCATCTTCGTCGAGCCCTGAGAGCGCAGCGTCAATGAGGCCCGCCGTGCGATAGACGGCGCTCTCGGCCACCCAGGTTCGGATGGCCATCTCCGAGAGCTTATGCTTGATCAGACCGAATTCGCAGATGGGGCGACCGAACTGGCGACGCTGCTTCGCGTATTGAAGAGCCGCCGTCAGACCGATCTTGCATCCCCCCACGCAACTGGCGCCCAGCCGAAGTCGGCCGAGGTTCAAGACATTGAAGGCGATCTTATGCCCTTTGCCGATCTCGCCGAGCAGATTCTCGGCAGGCACGCGCGCGTTCTCGAACAGAAGGGCTCGTGTCGAGGAGCCCTTGATGCCCATCTTCTTCTCCTCCGGGCCGATGGTCAGCCCCGGCGTATCCCGATGGACGATGAAACAGGAGAAATGTTCGCCGTTGACCTTGGCGAAGGTGATGAAGATGTGGGCGAATCCGGCATTAGTGATCCACATCTTCGAGCCGTTCAGCAGATAGTGGCGGCCATCGGGGGCGAGATCGGCGCGCGTCTTGCCGGCCAGCGCGTCCGATCCGGCTTCGGGCTCGGTGAGGGCATAGGCCGAGAGCCATTCGCCGCTGGCGAGCTTGGGGAGATATTTCCGCTTCTGCTCCACCGTGCCGAAGAGGACGATGGGCGCCGTGCCGATCCCCGTATGCCCGCCGTGAGAGACGGCGAAGGAGCTGTTGGCCGCGAGCTTCTCGGAGATGATCATCGCGCTCACCTTATCCAGGCCCAATCCGCCGTAACGTTCGGGGATCTCGGCCGCGAGCAACCCCACCTCGGCCGCGCGCCGCAGCAGCTCGACCATCAGCTCCAAATCCTGATGCTCGATTCGCTCGGCCTGGGGCACGACCTCGCGCTCCATGAACTCTTCGGCCGTGCGCGCGATCATCCGGTGCTCGTTGGTGAAATCTTCCGGTGTGAAGACCTCATCGGGCGAGGCCTCACGAATCAGGAAACTGCCGCCTTTGATCCGCTCGTCTTCAGGTCTCGTCATAGCGTGTCTCCTCCTTCGCCGTTATGCGCTCATTGTAGGCGCTCGAAGATCCCAGCCGCGCCCATGCCGCCGCCGATGCACATGGTGACCATGCCGTAGCGGGCGCCTCGGCGTCGCATCTCGTAGAGCAGGGTCGCGGTCAGCTTCGCTCCCGTGCACCCGAGCGGATGGCCGAGGGCGATCGCTCCGCCGTTGACGTTGATCTTATTCACGTCCAGCTCCAGGAGCTTGATGACGGCCAGAGCTTGAGCCGCGAAGGCTTCGTTCAACTCGATCAGGTCCACATCGTCCAGGCTCAGTCCCGCCATGCGCAGCGCTTTGGGGATCGCGGCGACCGGCCCGATACCCATCTCCTCCGGAGGGACGCCGGCGACGGCGTAGGCGATGAGTCGCCCCAGAGGCCGGACGCCGAGAGCCTCCGCCTTCTCGCGCGACATGACGACGACGGCTGCCGCCCCATCGCTCATCTGCGAGGAGTTGCCGGCTGTGATCGTGCCTTCAACGTGAAAGACCGGCTTCAGTTTCGCCAATGCCTCCAACGAGGTATCGCGGCGCGGCCCCTCATCCGTATCGAAGAGGATCTCCCGCACGCGCGGGCGGCCGCGTTCGTCCATCTCCTCGATGGGGACGCGCAGCGGGACGATCTCATCTCGGAACTTCCCAGCATCAATGGCCGCAATGGCGCGCTCATGGCTGCGCAGCGCGAAGCGATCCTGTTCCTCGCGCGAGATGCCGTATTTGCGGACGAGGTTCTCGGCCGTCAGGCCCATGCTCAGATAAGCGTCTGGGTAATGCTCGATGAGGTAAGGATTGGGCGCGATCTTATACCCCCCCATGGGGACGAGCGACATGGATTCCGTCCCTCCGGCCAGGATCACCTCGGCGAATCCCGCGGCGATCCGCTCCGTCGCCAGCGCGATCGTTTGCAGGCCCGAGGAGCAGAATCGGTTCACCGTCATGGCCGGCACCGTATAGGGGAAGCCGGCGCGCAAGGCGGCGATGCGCGCGACGTTCATGCCCTGTTCCCCTTCGGGCATGGCGCATCCGAGGATGATGTCGTCAATCTCCTCCGGATGCAGTCCGGGGACGCGGCGCACGGCTTCGGCCAGCACGACGGCCGCCATGTCGTCCGGACGCATGTGGCGCAGCGTTCCCTTGGGCGCCTTTCCGACGGCTGTTCGCACCGCTGCGACGATCACCGCTTCGCGCATCATGTCTTCCTCCTTCGCGTAACGGACGTTCGATCGCTCGCCTCAATTCCGGAGCGGTTTCCCTTCGGTGAGCATGTGGCGGATGCGCTCGCGCGTCTTGGGCTCGCCCAGCAGCGAGAGGAAGGCCTCGCGCTCCAGATCGAGCAGATAGTCTTCGGTCACCGCGCGCGGCGTTCGCAGATCGCCGCCGCAGAGCACCCAGGCGAGCTTCCGCCCGATGTGCGCATCGTACTCGGTGATCTGTCCGGCGCGCCACGCCAAGTGGATGCCGAGTTTGAGCGCCGCCAGCCCCGGTTCGCCGAGCACGGGGATCTCTGCGGGGGGAGCGAGGCGCTCATACCCCTCGCGCGCGAGCGCCAGCACCGTCGCCTTTGCATCGGCGATGAGCCGATCGCGATTCATCGTGATGGCATCGCTCGGACGCAGCAGACCCATTCGCTTCGCTTCGTGCGCACTGCCGGAGACCTTCGCCAGGGCGATCGTCTCAAACGCCTGTCGGACATAGGGGAAGAGATCCACCGCGTCTCCCCGCGGCGCGCGCTCGAGCATTCGCAGGAGCATCTCCTTCGTCCCTCCGCCAGCCGGGATCAATCCGACGCTCGTCTCGACCAATCCGATGTAGGTCTCGGCCGCGGCGCGCACCTTCGGCGCATGGAGCGTGATCTCGCACCCTCCGCCGAGCGTCAGGCCGAACGGGGCGACGACAACCGGACGCGCCGCATACTTCAGCGCCAGGTTCGTTCGCTGAAACGCGCGGATCATCAGATCCAGCTCGTCCCACTCTTCCTCCTCAGCCGCGAGCAACAGGAGCATCAGGTTCGCTCCGGCCGAGAAATGCTCGCCCTGATTCCCGATGACCAATCCCTCGAATTCCCCTTCGGCGAGGCGCTCGAGCGCATATTGCAGCATCTGTACCGTATCTGCGCCGATGGTGTTCATCTTCGAGTGGAATTCCACGCACGCGACGCCATCGCCGAGATCAATGAGGCTCGCTCCCGGATTGGAGCGGATGAGACGATGTTGCGCCTTCAGGGTGGAGAGGAGCACGAGGCCGGGAGGCTGCTCCTCCTCGCGATATCTCGCGTCCGCCGGATCGAAGTAGAACCGGCGTCCGGCCTCCTCGCGATAGAAGGTCTCGTTCCCCGACGCCAGCAGCGCCTGCACCA
>JBEPZV010000065.1:0-12090 GCA_041640655.1 bacterium | reverse complement strand
TTCATCAGCCGCATAATGGAGATGTATTCGAGGACCTCCACAGCCTCCTCTTCACTCAGATTTTCGATCTCCTCGGCCAGACGCTGTCTGGCGCTCGATGACTCCGGCATGTCTCCTCCCTTCCTGCGCCCCATTGCTTCCCCCCACGCCGCATTCAGGATTGCCCTGGGGCTTATGTGCTGCGCTCAATCATACACGATCTCCTGCAGGCAGGCAACCAAGGGGTGAGCGCTGGACTTCTTGATGCGAAGTTCTCACCTGCAGTGGTCTTGAGCTTCGGCGAGGACGCCCAGCTCATCCTCGAGGGGCATAATACCCGCGCCGCGTGCGCACGGTGACGCCCGGGCGCGCGACACGCACCTCGATGCGGTGCCATCGCCCATCGCGCCGCTCCAGGGCGGGATAATAGCCGAGCGTGTACTGGTGGCCCAGCTCTTGAACGATCGCGCGAAACGTCGCGTCCATCTGGGCTCCGCCCGGGTCGCGGATGTATCGGCCGCCGGTCTGCTCGCTCAGGGTGCGAAGGGCGCTGCGGGCGCGCAGGACATCGGCCGGAGAGGCCGACGTCTCGTCCATGAGGTCCACGGCGTAGATGGTCACACTCGCCGCGAGCGCTTCCCGAAGCGCCTCCTCGAGCGAGGCCCGACTGGCCGTATCCGCACCGTCGGAAAGCAGCAAGATGGCGCGCCGTTTCTCCGGACGCGCGGCCAGATCCCGCGCGGCGTTCACCAGGCAATCGTACAGGGCCGTGTATCCCTCCGCCTTCAAGCTCCAGACCTCCGGCTCGATCTCCGGGTATGAGCCGAACGGTTGAATCTGCGCGAACTGCGTGGCGAAGGCATAGAGGGCGAAGACATCGTTCTCGCGAAGCCCTTGGACGAATCCGCGTGCGGCCGCGCGCGCGATCCGCAGCATGCGCTCCATGCTCCCGCTGACGTCCAGGAGGATCGCGACGGCGAAGGGGGTCTCCTCAGCGCTGAAATGGACGATCGGCTGCGGGCGTCCATCTTCGAGGATGGTGAAGTCGCGCTCCTCGAGCTTCGAGAGATAGCGGCCATCGCCACCGGTGACGGTGACGTTGAGCAAGACAAGGGGAGCGTCCAACCGAAGGATCGGCTCCTGTTCCGCGTGCTGGGGCCATCCGCCGTTGAGCGCGACGACGATGCTGAGGACGGCAGGGATCCGGCGGTGGAGCATCTCACGTCCCCTGATCGGCGCGCGCGCGCTCGCGCAGATATCGCGCGAGGCGGATGATCTCATCCGAGCGCTCCATGACCTCGATCGAGACGACGTAGGCAGTGAGGGCCTTCAGGGCTTTGTGCAACCGCTCGGCCGATTCGCGCAACCGCGCGAGCGCCTGCATCGGGTCTTCAGGCAACGGCTCGCGAGCTTCCAGATCGCCCGCCCCACTGATGGAGCGGACGCGGCGCGCGAAGCGCTCGATCTCTCGAAGCAATTCCTCCGAGCGCCGGGAGCGACGGTGCCGCTCCCACTGCTGGCTGAGCTCGCGCGCTCGCGCCAGAATCTGCTCCGATGCTTCGACGGCGCGGCGATGTTCAGCCTTTCGATATTCGATGGCGGCGCGGTCCAACAGCTCCCGCTCTGGATCCGTGAGGGGATCTCGCGCGGACGATTCCTGCTTCTCTCGATCGCGCGCCGACCCCGTTTCGGCGGGAGCTGGTGGCTTCTGCGGGGAGGGCGCTTGCGCAGACGCGGTGAGCCTCGATCCCCATGCGGACTCCCCGATCGCTTTCTCCGGGAATCGTCCCAGCAGGAGCGCGAGGACGATGAGCAGGATCCCGCGCCGTGCCTGATCGGACGTGCGGATCTTCGCTCCGATTCGGCTCATCCCCCTCTCGTTCATGGCCCCATGATGCCGGCCGGGGGGATCGTCATCCCATCCGGGATCTGAGCGCCCGCCAGCACGATGGCCCGCGCGCCGATGCGGACGCCGCGCCCGATGCGCGTCGTCGCTTCTGAGGGCGCGGCCAGAATATGTGCGCCGCTCTCCAGGCAGACATCATCCCCGATCTCGATCGCCCCGCGATCATCCAGGGTCACGTCGTTCTGAATCACGACGTTGTCTCCGAGAGCGATGTTGTATCCGTAATTCCAGCGGAGCCCCCGGTGGCAGGTGAGGTTCGCTCCAACCCGTGCGAAGATATACGGGGCCAGAAGACGACGAAGCCGCAGGCCGAGATGCGCGTTCAACCCCAGCGGGGAATCATCGAACATCCGCCAGAGCCAGATGAGCGGTTTTCGCTCCGCGTACCGCTGCCGGTCCAGCTCGGCGCTCGTTTCGACCTCCAACGTCACGTTTCTCGGATCGAAGCACGCGATCAGGGTGCGCGCGGCAATGGGGAACGTGTAATCGCCCAGCCGCTGAAAATTCGGCGCCTCGGCCAGATACAGCTCGTAGAGCAGATCGCGCACGATCTCGTTGCGATCGAGTCGCGGATCGGCGAGCTTCTCCTCCAAGCGGGCGAGGAAATCGTCGAAGATCGTCTCGATGAGCCCCAAGGAAGGCCCGGATCGCGCCGTGCGTTCCGACATGATCATCGCTCCTCCCGATGGATTTCTCCCTCTAGCATAGCATGACGGGAGGGCGTGTCAATGGAAGGCCGGGTATAATGGCGAAGCATGCGAGCGCGACGATTCATGGAGGGAGCAGGATGCGCATTCCAGTGGGCGTATCGGCGACGAAGACGTGGACGGTGACTCGGGAGCTGACGATCGCGCGCGTGGATGAGCGCCTTCCGGCCGTTTTGGCGACGCCGATGATGATCTATCTCATGGAGATCGCAGCGGCCGAAGCCATTCAGCCGTATCTTCCCGAGGGATGGATTTCGGTCGGCATCTCGGTCGCCGTGCGACATCTGGCGGCGACGCCGGTGGGGATGGCGGTCACGGCTCGGGCCGAGGTCGTCGCCGTGGATGAGCGCTCGGTCACATTCTCCGTCGAGGCCTACGATGAACGGGAGAAGATCGGCGAGGGGACGCACGTGCGCGCTCCGATCGAGCTGGCGCGGTTCCTCCACCGGCTGGCCATGAAAACGCCGCCGGAGACCACGTGAGCCCTTTCGCGAGGACAGGCTGTGGAAGCGCATGCCTTCTGGCCGTTGGAAGGCGAGGGCGCTTCCCGTTCATCGTCGCAGCTCTTCGAGTTTATGCTGCTCATTGGCGCCGGGATGACAGACCATGCACGAAGCTTGGCCGCGCTCTTCGAAGTCGGAGACCAAGGCGTAGGTCAAGCCGCGATCCGACCACGTGAGGACCTTCCACCCGTTGATCTCCTCGAAGTGGAAGACCAAACCCTGGGCGCGAATCTCCTCGCCTCCGGAGGGACGAACGACGGTCTCCGAAGTGACCAGAAGAGAGATGGGGCGATTGCGCATCCGGTAGGTGACATAGGCGGCGTAATCGTTCTTGAAGCTCACCAAGCGCGCGCCCTCCAGTTGATAGGGCTTCGACTGGCCGGGGAATTCTCGAAAGCTCGGGAGCTTCAGATTGAACGGGACCTTATCGGCGAACCAGGCGGAGATCTCTTCGGGCGATTGGCTCCGAATCTCCAGGGGGAGCTGCCCCCGCACCCAACGCTGATGCGTATTGGCAGCCAGAAGAGCGAACTCCGAACTGTGGCGCGCGTGATCGGCCGTGGGGGGGAGAACGCGTTCGCGAAGAGCGCCTCGGATGGCAAGGCCGATGAGGAGCAGGGCAGCGAGGCCG
Organism: bacterium; assembly: GCA_041640655.1. GTDB lineage: Bacteria > Acidobacteriota > Blastocatellia > HR10 > HR10 > HR10. The sequence continues at coordinate 8,364 of JBEPZV010000065.1, read as the reverse complement.
AGAGCCCACGACCAGACGCGCGGTCGCACGCGCTGAGCGCGAGCCCACATCTGCTCCACACGCGCGCGGACGCTCTCGGGCACGTCATAGAGTGGGCGCGCATGTGCGAGCAAAGCCATGAAGCGTCGCTCTCGCTCCAGCCGGGCTCGACATTCGGCGCACTGGGCCACATGCGCCTCGACGTGCCGGCGCTCTTCACCCTGCAGCTCTTCATCCAGATACAGCTCGATCAAGTGCGCGACGTGATCCCTCATATGATCCCCCCACTGCGCAGGCGTTTCTCCTCCCGCTCATCGCCCGCTCCTCCGTGCGGCGGATTGGCGGCGCATTCTCCGTACACGTGAGGGCTCAACCGTTTCCGCAGCTCGGCGCGGGCGCGACTGATGCGCGACATGACCGTCCCCGCCGGACAACCGAGGATCGTGGCGATTTGGCTGTAGCTGAATCCCTCCAGGAAGCGCAGGACGATGACCTCGCGGTATACCTCGGGCAGGCTCTCAATAGCTCGGCGAATCGCTTCGCCCAACGCGTTCTGCTCATGCAGCAGGTCCGGACGATGCCGATCATCGGCCATCGCCGTCCCGGAGGATCCGGACTCTTCCTCCCCGGCCTCCAGGCCTTCGGCGTCCGGTTGCCGCGCTCTTCGCCGCCGATCGTTGATCCAGATGTGGCGCATGATCGTGAAGAGCCAGGCCTTGATATCGCCGGTCGGCAGTTTCTGAGCCGCTCCGCGAAACGCGCGAAAATAGGTCTCCTGCACCAAATCCTCCGCCTCCGTTCGGTCTCGCGTCAACGCCATGGCGAAGTTGTAGAGTCCGTCCAGATACGCCAGGGCCTGGCGCTCGAACTCCCGCTCTGCATGATTGCGCGCTCGCCATCGCCGAATCATCGCTCAGTCCTCATCCTCGAGGCTCATGTTTTCTCGCGCCCCGGCGCGCATCTCCCTGCGTCCGTACTCATTGAGTGAACACAATCGAGCGGGTCGTTTATTCCACACCTTCTGGCTTCAGGGCGTGAGGGTGACTTCCACCTGATTCGATTCCGCCATATTCCCGGCATTATCGAAGACGCGGATGAGGAAGTAGTACGTGCGCGGCGGGATGTCCGAAGGGATGGTCCAGGTCTCGATCGTCCCGGCCGGTTGTGGGCGCGGGGGATCTTTCACGCGAATGGCGAAGCGCAAGGTGCTGGCCGTGATCGGGGAGGAGCTGTAGCGAATATCATAGAAAGCCGCTTGCCCGAGAAGACCATCATCGCCCGTCGCCGTCCAGGTGAGCGTGGGCGGCGTGACCCCGCTGAGGACGCGCAGATCGGTGATCGGGGCCGGCGCGACCTCATCGCGATCGAGCGCTCGGAAGGCGTTCACGCGCCCGCCGGAGACGAGTTTCTCCGCAAGCTCCGGGATACGATCGGCATTGGCCAGCAATCGGACCTTCACCTGAATCGGCGCGCTTTCGGGATACGCCGAATAGATCAACGCGGCGATGCCGCTCACCAGCGCCGCCGCTTGGGAGGTCCCATTTCCGGTGATCGTGCCCTCGCTGCGCCCAAGCTCCGCTGCCGGATTTCGCGTCGTGAGGCCGATGATCCCCACGCCCGGAGCGCCCACGTCCACGTTCCGCCGTCCGTAATTGGAGAAATAGGCCAGTTGATTGAACCGATCCGTCGCCGCCACGGCGACGACGTTGTCGAGCCTCGTCGTGAGATAGGCGGGGAGTTGCGGAGCCGCATCGTTATTCTGCCCATCGTTCCCCGCGGCCGCGATGGCGATGATGCGCGCGTCATTGGCCGCGGCCAGGGCGCGTTCGAGTCCCACGCTCGTCCCCGGACCACCGAAGCTCATGTTGATGACGCGCACGCCGCGCGGAGCCATCGCCACGGCGTAGTTGACTGCCTGAATGATCGTGGACGTTGAGAAGTTCCCTCGTTCATCTCCCGCCTTCAAGGGAAGGATGCGGCTCCCCCAACTGATGCCGGCGATATGCAGAGCGTTATTGGTCTCGGCCGCCGCCAGACTGCTCATCCATGTCCCATGTCCATTCTCGTCATCCGGATCAGGATCCCGACGGACGAAGTCCCATCCCGAGACATCATCCGCGAATCCGTTGCCATCGTCATCCGCGCCATTGTTGGGGATTTCCCCCGGGTTGACGAAGAGCTTGCGCGCGAGGTCCGGATGCGTCGCATCTATGCCAGTGTCAATGACAGCAATGACCACCTCTGAGCTCCCCGTCGTGATGTCCCACGCTTCCGGCGCCCACACGTCGGCTCGCCGTTCCGGGAAGACATTGCGGTCGCGGAGATACCATTGGAGACCGAAGAGCGGATCATTCGGGACGAGCTGAGAGCGGAGGATGTAATCGGGCTCAGCGAATTCGATCGCATTCGGATATTGGCGCAGGAGCGTCTCGGCCAGTCGCGGGGGATCAATCGGGCGGGCGAACCGGAGCGCGATCAGGCGATCCACGCCATGGCGTTCGAGAAGAAGCGCCGCTTCCGGAAAGGAGCGAGGGGCGCGTCGCATGAGCGCTTCGTTCACGCGCTGGCGGTCGGATGGAGGAGGGAGAGCAGGCGCCAGACGGATGATCTCGCGAAGTCCGGCCGTCGCGGCCAGCTCTCGAAACAGCGCATGCGGTATCTTCTCAGCCGAGACGACAGGTCCCGTCGGCAGCGATACGCCCGGTCGAAGGCCGACGATGAGACGGTCAGGGGCGTAGCGGGGCCGACTCGATGGAAGCGAGGTCGAGCGAGTAACCGATGGCAGCGGACGCTCGATTGCGCCGCTGAGGATGAGGGCGCAGGTGAGCAGCAGAATGCGCATCACGCGAGGCATTCCCCTGCGAGGGGAGCATGGGGCTCTCGTGTCGGCTGTGAATTTTCGGCGCGTCCACGCGCGAAGGTCAAGCCGAGCACGCTTCATCGCTCGGTGAGCGTAGCACGTGCTGCGGGCGCTGGCAAGAGACTCTCGAGGCTTGGGCGGGGCTGCTTGGGGTTGCAAGAGGCGGGATAGAATTGGGGGAGGCGTTCGCTTTCAAGTTTCACCTCAACATTGCCCGTTAACTGAGAAAAGCGGGTCCCCCTGCGATGGGGGCTGCGAGGATCCGCGCCTTTCATTAAGTTTTGCTCTCAGCAGAGCTTAGCTGAACGCTGGGGGCTTTGGCCGAGCGCTCTCGCCCTCATCTCGCGCAAGAAGCGCGTCCGTCCCGAAATCTCCTTGACATTGCAGTAGGTCGAACCTACAATACGGGCCAATGAGAGAGGCATGGGCAGTCGAGGCGCGCGAGGTGACGTCTTGGGGCGAGCGACGAGAGCGCGTGTGGCGGTCTGTGAGATGGAGGGTCGCGTGGCAGATCGCGCAGCGGGTGAGAAGAGGGGATCTGCGGTGCGCACGTTCTTGGGATCGTGCAGAAGCGTGGGCGGAGGGACGAGCGGATGTGTGACGGTCGGCGATGGTCTCAAGCGTTGGGGCTCCATCTGTGGATTGGAGGTCTTCTGATTGTTCTGTTGGCGGGGGTGAGGGCAGATTCTGGATCGGCGGGGCTGCCCAGGGCGGCTCGCGATCGTGAGGGGACGAAAATCCCGGGGCCAAATGCTCGCTTTGAGTCCTCTTCTGTGAGACTGGCCGGCGATGTCTCCAAGCGAGGGTCACCTTCGGAGCGCGGGGTTTTGGGCGAAGTGATCACGGTCGGAGATGGTGTTGTGCGCCTCAACGGCGTTCCCACCTTCTGGGGGAGCGCAGTCCCGGACGGGAGCGACATTGAGACGACGTCGAGCATGGCCTTCGTGCGCTTACATGAAGGTCGGGGGGTGATCTTCATCGGACCGGCGAGCCGAGTGCGGCTCTCTCGTGCGGGCTCGACGCTGCGCCTTCGCGTTCTCTACGGAGAAGCGACGGTGCGCGGTCACGAAGATATCGAGGTCGAGGGACCAGAGCATCCTCTTCGCTTGAGCCCGGCCTTGGATCGTCAGATGCTGCGGGGGGCGCGGGCTGGGGAAGCTCTCTATGAGATCTTCGCGCGCGAGGGAGGGATGGTGATTCGTCCGTTGAAGGAAGGATTCGTCCAAGCATTGCGCGCTGTCCCTCCCGAGGTGGCTCGTGCCATCGCCGTGTTGCCATTCCAGCATGTGGATGAGCGCGCGCGTGTGGGGTATTCGCCCGCTCCGATGCCCGCGCCGGAGACGACCGAGCGGCCCCCGCTCGTGATCCAATGCCGTGCGGAGAAACTCTTTGGTCGGGGGCTGCGCGTGGTCGGGCGGGTCGCTTTGGGCACGACTCCGATTGGGGGAGCCCCCGTGATCGTCCGCGTCTTGTTCCGGAGTCGGCTGCCTGGTCTGACGGTGTTGAACGTCGTCACGGGCGCCGATGGACCCTTCCTCGGCTATTACCAGGCGGTGCTGGCGGCGACGCCTGCCGATCTCGCCGCCGGAGGCATCGTCGAGGTGGTGACGCAGGTGGGGAGGGAGATTGCGGGGAACCGATGCGGATTTTGAGTGATCCTGTGACGATCGAGCAGTCCCCGAATACGGAGGGGGGAGGAGCGATGATGTGGGTGCTGAGCCTTCTGGTGATGGCGAGTCTCGGAGGGGGCATTCGGGTGACTCCGTGGTCTCAAGGGGCTCCGGCGGCGTCCCCCGAGCGCGGGACGTCCCAGGAGAAGCGAGAGGTGCCGGAGCGTCCGCTGCCGGATGAGGAAGAGGAGGAGTACATCATCGGGCCGGAAGACCTGCTGGAGATTCGCGTCTTCGAGCAACCGGACTTGAGCGGCGATGTGCGCGTCTCGCTCAAAGGGTATATTCGCATCCTTCCCTTTGCGGAGCCGATCCGGGCGGCCGGATATACGGAGCATCAATTGGCCGACATCATTCGCCAGAAGCTCATGGCGTTGTTCAAAAACCCTCAGGTGGTCGTTCGCGTGAAGGAGTCGCGGAGTCGGTTCGTGGCTGTCATCGGCGCGGTTCGCAAGCCGGATCGGTATGAGATCGTGCGCGGGACGCGCTTGTTGAACCTGCTGGCTGCCGCCGGAGGGATGACGGAGAACGCGGGGAACACCATTCACATCATTCGCACGGGGAAGCGACCCGCGGCTTCGGCGAGCGAGGCGGCCGGCGAGGTCGAACCGCGCCTTGAGGTCGTGGACCTGCGGCAGTTGCTCAGCGGACAGTGGGACTTGGTCAACACGCTCATCTATCCGGGGGACATCGTGAGCGTGCCCGAGGCGGATCAGATCTTCGTGACGGGGAACGTCGTGAATCCAAACGCCTTTCGGATCCGCGGCGATATGACGCTGACCAAAGCGATCGCGCTCGCCGGCGGCCTGCGTCCGCACTCGCAGAAGAACAAGGTGACGATCTTGCGGCATGTGCCGGGACGGAGCGAGCGGGTGGAGATCGTCGTGGATCTGGAGAAGGTGGAGCGGGATCAGGTGAAGGATGTGCCACTGGAGCCGAACGACATCGTCTTCGTCCCGTCCTCCTCGATGCGCAACGTGGGGATGGCGATGTTGAACGCCTTCAGTCTGGGAGCGGCGTCGCAACTGATCTGGCTGTTGCGGTGAGACGACGATCGAGCGCAGGGGAGGGGAGATCATGGCGGAATCTGGAGAGAGACCCTTTCTCCCGCCCACTCCTTCGGAGCGATCCTCGCTGCATGCGCCGGGAGCGCCGTCGGGACACGTGATGAAGTTCTATCCGGCGAGCGCCTTCGAGGAGGGGGGCGAACGCGACATCCACCTGCTCGACTACTGGCGGGTGATCAAGAAGCGGCGGTGGATCGTCCTGAGTGTGATGCTGGTGGTCGTCACCATTGTGACGATCCGCATGTCCCAATTGCCGGTCGTGTACGAATCCACGGGGCGGATCATCATCAATCCGCAGATGCCGTTGCGGGTGACGCGGGAGAAGGAGACCGGCGCCGATCTCTCCTCCAACGACGCGCAGTATCTGGAGACGCAGCAGAACGTCCTGCGGAGTCGGGAGCTGGCGCGTCGCGTCATCGAGGCGCTCGGGCTGGAGAAGCATCCGGAGTTCGCGGACATCACGGCGCGGGTCGCCGATCCGGACCGGCGGCGCGTGTTGCTGATTGATCGCTTCCTGGAGAACCTCAAAGTGGAACTTGTGCGCAACACGCGCGTGGTGGCCGTCACCTATAGCGCGCACGATCCTCAGTTGGCCGCGCGCGCCGTCAACGAGCTGTTCGCGCAGTACGGCGAGTACATGCTGGAGGCGCGCTCGGATTCGACGCGCAAGGCGACCGAGTGGTTGCAGGAGCAGCTCACCCTCTTGCGCGATCGGGCCGAGAAGGCGCAGGAGGAGCTGGTCCGATATAGCCGGGAGAACGAGATCGTGCAGCTCAGCGAGAACCAGACGATCACGGTCGAGCGACTGGCCGACTTGAACCGGCGGCTGGTCGAGGCCGAGACCGATCGGATTCGCGCTGAGACGCTCTATCGGCTCAGCCGCGAGGGGGAGATTGACGCCTTGCCACCGGTCCTGGCCGATCCGCAGGTTCAGGCGTTGAACGCCCGATTGGCCGAGCTGCGTCAGGAGCTGGCGCAACTGAACGTGGAGTATCAGCCGACGCATCCGCGCGTCGCTCGCGTGCGCGAGCAGATCGCCGAGGCCGAGCGGCAATTGGCTCTGGCCAAGCGCCGTATCGTGGCCAACATCGAGGCCGAATACCGAGCCGCCGTGCGGCGCGAGAACGATCTGCGCGCGGCCTTGGAGCGGCAGCGCGCCGAGACGCTGCGCCAGAACGAGCGGGCCATCGAGCTGAGCTTGCGCAAGCGCGAAGTCGAGGTGACGACCCAGCTCTACGAGGGGTTGCTCGAGAAGCTCAACGATGTGAAATTGCTCTCGACGCTGACGACCACCAACATTCAAATTCTCGACAAGGCCGAGGTTCCCCTGCGTCCAGCTCGGCCCCGGAAGCTCTTCAACATCGGCCTCAGCGTGATCGTCGGGCTTCTGCTCGGCATCGGTTTGGCGCTGTTCGTCGAATATCTGGACAACACGGTGAAGTCCACCGAGGATGTGGACCGGCTGCTCGGTCTACCGGTGCTCGGGCTCGTGCCGGCACTGGAGAGCTTGGAGCGGAGGCCGTGGTCAGCGCTGCCGCGCCTTCCTCGGCGGAAGGAAGAGGAGCGTCCCATTTTGATCAGCCAGCGACAACGCTCGAGCTTCGCCGAAGCATTTCGCACGCTGCGCACCTCGGTCTTGCTCTCCCACGCGGAGCATCCCCCGCGGACGATTCTCTTCACCTCCAGCGGGCCCGGCGAGGGGAAGACGACGACGGCCATCAACACGGCGATCTCGCTCGCGCAGATGGGCGCGCGCGTGTTGCTCATTGATGGGGACATGCGCAAGCCTGGCTTGCACAAAGCCTTGAACGTGAAGAATCATCCTGGGCTCTCGGCCTATTTGACGCGTCCGCTCGACCTGGAGACCGTCATCATCCATCAGCCTGCGGAGAACCTCTTCGTGATCCCGGCGGGGGCGGTCCCCCCCAATCCCTCGGAGTTGCTCGGATCGGCCAAGATGCGCGAGCTGATGAAGCAGGTGAGCGAGCGGTATGATTTCATCCTCCTGGATTCGCCGCCGGTCTCCACGCCAGATACGCTCGTGCTCTCGGCGCTGGTGGATGGTGTGATCCTCATCATCCGCTGTGGGGAGACGCCGCGCGAGCTGGTGCATCGCGCGCATCAGGCGCTCTTGGATGTGAACGCGCGCATCTTCGGCGTCGTCCTCAATCGCGTGGATGTGACGCAGGATGGGTACTCGTACTACTACTATCGCTACTACTATGCTGGCGACCGCGAGGTCGCGGAGTCCGCGGAGAGACCCGAGGCGATCGGTGCGGACCGTTCTTCCTCGGAGGGCGCATCGTGATTGATCTGCACTGTCATGTGCTGCCGGGCGTGGACGATGGGCCGGAGACGTGGGAGGAGGCTCTCGCGCTCGGGGCTCGACTGGCGGACGAAGGGGTCACGCTCGCCGTGGCCACGCCGCACTTTTTCTGGGTGCGCTCTCCGAATCCCGACCCCATGGTGATCCGCGCGCACTTGGCGCGGTTGAATCATGCGCTTCAGGGGCGGCTGCGCCTGCTGCCGGGCGCGGAGGTGCGGATCGTCCCCGAGGTGCGAGACTGGGCGGGGCGTCTCGCTCAGTCCTCAGCGGACGGGGATCGCGCGCTCCTTCTGGCCGGCACATCGTCGGTGCTGCTGGAGTTTCCGCCCGAGATCATTCCTCCGGGTGTCGAGCGGCTCTTCTTTGAGTTGTTGACTGTCGGAGTTCGACCAGTCCTCGCGCATCCCGAACGGAATTCGGCGATACGGCGCCGACCCGAACGGCTGCGCCACTTCGTGGAAC
>JBEPZV010000064.1:0-12342 GCA_041640655.1 bacterium | reverse complement strand
CCTGCTGCTCCTCGGCGCTCGAGACGTACCGGAACCGCCATGGACTCCAGAGGAAATCCATGCTACTGATTGATCAGCTCCTTCAGCTCCTTCCCCGGCTTGAAATAGGGCATGCGCTTGGGGGGGACATCCACCACCTCGCCCGTCTTCGGATTTCGCCCCCGACGGGGACCGCGCTCGCGGAAGCGGAAGGAGCCGAAGCCCCGCAGCTCGATTCCCTCGCCTCGCTTCAACGCGCTGACCAAACTCTCCAGCACCGTCTCCACAATGACCTGCGAATCTTTCCGAGCCAGCTCGGCCGCTCGAGCGACCTCTTCAATGAGATCAGCCTTCGTCAACGTCTTCTTCTTCGACGACGTCGTCGCTTCGATCGGCTTCTCCGCATCTCTGTCCATAGCTTCCCCCCTCACCGAGAACACGCGCTAAGGTAGCAAATCTCCCCCCGCGGATCAAGATTCGGCGAGGGATTGCTCGAGCCACTGCAGATAGCTCGCCGATCCCTCCACGATGGGGAGAGCGATGATCTCCGGAACTTGATAGCTGTGCCACTCCCGGACGGCGGCCATGAGCGCCGGCCACTTCGCTCGACTCGTCTTCACCAGGAGCAGCGCCTCGCGATCTCGCACGACCCGCCCCTCCCACCAGTACACGGACGCGACCTCGGGCACCAGCGTGACGCACGCCGCCAGGCGCTGATGGACGAGCGCTTCCGCGATGCGCTCCGCCTCTTCCCGACTGCCCGTCGTGATGAGTCCCACACAATATTCCGCCGCCATACGTCCCCCCTCGCTCAGATGAAGTACGAGTAGATGTTCATCGAGCGCGTGAGCAGCGCCACGGGATCCTCGACGTTCAGCGCCTCGCGCACGAGGAAGGCTTCCCCATGCTCGACATCAATGAGCGCCCCGTAGTAGCGCTGCCGCGCTTCCACGCGCCGCAGGAAGCTCTCGGCGCTGATCCGCGTCTCCGGCTCCGGACGCGAGGGATCGTAGAGTTGCGAACGATGCGCGCGGATCGCCCGCAGCTTCTCCTCGGCGAAGGCCGTGATGTCCACGATGAAGCTCGGCGGGAGCGTGCGCGGGAAGAGGAAATACGCGAGAGCGTTCGGCCGATGCCGCGCATGCCCCGTCTCCGGATCATACTTCGGTAAGCCCGCCAAGAAGACCGCCTCGCGAACGATCCGACTCGTCTGCGCGTGATCCGGATGTGGATCTTCCCAATAGTGCGTGAAGACGACTTTCGGTCGGAGCCGACGCAGCACGCGCACGAAGGCGCGCCGCGCCTCCTCGTCGCAGCGGACGCGGCTGTCGGGCAGCCCGAGCGTCTCGCGCACGACGACGCGCAGAAGGCGCGCCGCCTCGCGGGCTTCGCGCGCCCGCTCCTCGGGCGTCCCGCGCGTCCCGGCCTCTCCGCGCGTCATATCCAGAATGCCCGTGCGATATCCCAAGGACGCCAGCTTAAGCAGTGTCCCGCCCATCGCCAACTCCACATCATCGGGATGAGCGCCAACGGCCAAAACGTCTATGGTCTCCTCAGCCATCACCCCTCTCCCCCTTGATCAATAGCGTAAGAAGGCCCCGATCCCCCCGGCGGCTTCTAATCGCTCCGCTGCCGGTCCCCGCACCTCTTCCACACTGCCGCCCAGCACGAGCACGCGCTCCAAGACGCGATTGAGGAAGCCGGGGACAGCTTCCAAAGTCCCCCCGCAATACCAACAGGTCGCGCGCTGCGGCTCCCAGAAGAGCGCGCCGCACTGCGCGCAGGCCGAGCCCGTGAGCGTACACTGGCCCGCATAGACGAGCCGCCAGACCCGCCCTTCATTGAGCGCCTCCAACGTCGCCGTCGGACCGACGACGGCGCGATCCCCTTTGGCGGCGGCCGTCAGCAGAGCTTCCACCATCTGCAGCTCGGCCTGGCGCTCGACCTGCTCTTCGATGCGAATCACCTCGGCCAGGACATCCTGAGGGGGTGCCGTGACGGGGAGAGAGATCGTGCCCGCGACGCGCTCGCTCAAGCGCTTGGGCAAGACGCGCATCAACTCGCCCACGGCCTCCACCGTCCCCCCGACGATGAGCCGATCGAAACGATACCGCTCCACCAACTCCCGCAAACGCTCGGCCACATGCACAGCATGCCAATGCACATGCGCATCGTGATGCCGCTGCAGGTTCTTCTGCGACCACAGCCGATCCATGCTCGTCGTCACCGTGCGGCGCGGCACCTCATCGAAGACGGCCTCGTGTTCCTGGATCTCACCCATATACACGGTGAAGAAGCGCGCCTTCTCCTTGTCCATGAGGACGACGCCGTAGCGCTCATATTCATCGAGGGCCTCGATGAGCGGTCGAAGATACGGGGCGTTCTCAAAGCGCGCCACGCTCGGCATGGAGACCGGCAGATCGCGGTCCCACCAGAAATCATGTCGAGCGTCGCAGAAGACGACCAGGCTCTTCTTCCTCGGCTCGTAACTGCGAAGGAAGCGCAACAGGCGCGCGCGATTCAGCTCGAACTCCTCGCGCGCCCGCTCATCCACCCCGCGCTCGACGTCTCGCAACAGATTATGCACCACCGTCTCGAAGCCGCGCTTCAGATTGCTCGCCTTCGATTGATCCACATCCAGATACAGGCTCAACACCCATCCATCGCCCTGCGGCACATAGGCCTTCAGCATCTCGATGTCCTCGTATGAGACCATAGGCGTCCCTCCGAGCTGAAGATGCACGATCATTCCTCACTCCCCACCACCGCGCGCCCACCCTCCCGAATCCGTCGAACGGTGAAGCGCGAGATCCGAGCGGGCTCATCCGGTCGGATCCCCGCCTTCATCCGCGCGTAACGGAGCTGCTCCTCGACCGTCTCGATCCCGGGCAGATCCGGCAACAACAGTCCGCGCCGCCCATCATCCGTCTCCACAATGACCCCATAGCGCTTCGGATCCAGCCCCTTCGGGTCCGTCACCGGCTCCGGCGGTGAGAGGATGTCCACCGAGAACACCAAATCCTCCAGCTCCTCCTCGCGCACCGGGTCAAACCGCGGATCCCGCGTGGCCGCGGCGATGGCGTTGTGAATGACCTCGCGGGCGACGTTCTCATGGACCGGCTCGATGGTCCCGATGCATCCCCGCAAGTGCCCCTGGCGCGTCTTGATGCTGACGAAGACCCCAGCGCGCTCGGCCGCCACCCCCTGAAGGTGCAGCGGGGGATCAAGCACGCGCTTCTCCTTCACGTAGGCCTCGACCGCGCGCCGCGCGAGCGCGGGCAACTCCGCCTCACCCACGCGCTCACCCGGTCCATCCCCTGTCGAATAATCGGCGAGGATGGCCGCCATGTACCCGACGCCGAACGGCCCCTCGTAGGAGAAGACCTCCGGGCGATGGAGCGTGCGCCCCAAAGCGCCGTAGGCGATCAGAAGCGACCGATAGATGTCCTCGCCCGCTTCCTCGCGCAGATCGGGATCAATCCGCAGGATGCGCTCGAAATCGCCCGCGCGAATCGCCTCGACGATCGCCTCATCGTACCGATGCGCTTCAGGATGATACCCGGCCGGAGCTCCGGGCTTCAATCGGTGGCTCATGTCACCGCTGGCGCAGAGCGCCACGCGCAGGCCCAGCTGCTCGGCCGCTTCGGCCAAGCACTCGCCAAAGCGCATGTGGTCCTCAAACGGGCGCAACGATAAGCCCACGACCAAGACGCTCGACCGCCATCCCGCTTTGAGCAAATAGTAGAGCGGGACCATCGTGCCATGATCCAATCGGCGTCCGGCTGGCACGAGCCACATCGGCAATCCACGCTCGTGCGCCACGGCAACCAGGCGCGACAGCAGCACCACGTGATTCGGGACATCGAATTCGACCTGCGGCGCGCCGAAATCCCACAAGTCCCCGCGCAGCCGAGGGCCACTGTAGGCGCTGAAACTCTGAGGATCGAGCGGCGCATGCGGGCTGATGATGACCACGACATCCGGCCGCGATGCGACCAAACGCTGCATCATCTGCTCAACGCCACGCACCGTCGCCTCGACGTCCTTCACGTGTCGGCCCCCGACCTCCGGGATGATGATCGGAGGATGCGGCGAAACTCCGGCGAAGATCACGGCCGATCGCATAGCGCACCTCGCTCCCCCTCCCCTCGGGCGAGAGATCTTCGCCCGAGATGACTCGACCTCACTCGACCGGCGCGGGAGCGGCGATGGCCATCCCCTCACGCACCAACTGCTCCAATTCCTCGCGATCCAACGTCTCGCGCTTGATCAGCTCCCGCGCCACATGGCGCAACGCCGCCTGCTTCTCTTGCAAAACCCTCCGCGCGCGCTGATAGGCGTCGGTCACCACGCGTTGCACCTCCTCGTCAATCGCGCGCGCCGTCTGCTCGCTGAAATTCCGCTCCTCATAAGCGGGGAGCGCGCCCTGCAGGAACTGCCCCGACCACGGACGACCATACGTCAACGGCCCCAAGCGCTCGCTCATGCCGAAGCGCATGACCATCTGGCGCGCGATCTCGGTCGCCTGCTCCAAATCATTGTGCGCGCCCGTGGAGATCTCCCCGAAGATCAACTCCTCAGCCGCGCGCCCTCCCAGCAGCACGACCAGGCGATCCTCCAATTGCGGCTTCGTGAGCAAATATCGGTCCTCCGTCGGCAGTTGCAATGTGGCGCCGAGCGCCCCAATCGTGCGCGGGATGATCGTGACCTTATGCACGGGATCGGCATGCGGCACCGAGAGGGCGCAGAGCGCATGCCCGACTTCATGATACGCCACTCGCTCTTTCTCCTCGGGCGACATGATCCGCCCTTTCTTCTCCAACCCGAGCAGGACGCGATCAATGGCGTCGTCGAAATCGCGCATCTCGACGGCTTCGGCTCCGCGCCGCGCGGCCAAAAGCGCCGCCTCATTCACGATATTGGCGAGATCGGCGCCGACCATCCCCGGTGTCCGCGCGGCGATGACGCGCAAGTCCACGTCCGGGGCCAGACGAATCTTCCGCGCATGCACGCGCAAGATCTCCTCGCGCCCCTTCAGGTCGGGCTTGTCCACGACGATCCGCCGATCGAAGCGCCCGGCCCGCAGCAGCGCCGGATCGAGGATCTCCGGCCGATTGGTCGCTGCCATGATGATCACGCCCTTGGACGAATCGAATCCATCCATCTCCACGAGCAGTTGATTGAGCGTCTGCTCGCGCTCATCGTGCGCGCCGACGAGTCCGCCGCCGACGGCCCGCATCTTCCCGATGGCATCCAGCTCATCAATGAAGACGATGCACGGGGCCCGGCGCTTCGCCTGCTCGAAGAGGTCGCGCACGCGCGCCGCGCCGACGCCCACGAACATCTCCACGAATTCCGATCCCGAGATGGCGAAGAACGGCACGCCCGCTTCGCCCGCCACCGCGCGCGCCAGCAACGTCTTGCCCGTCCCCGGCGGCCCGATGAGCAAGACGCCCTTCGGGATGCGTCCCCCGAGGCGCTGATACCGCGACGGGTTCTTCAGGAAATCCACGATCTCCATGAGCTCCGCCTTCGCCTCATCCACGCCCGCGACATCGGCGAAGGTCACCCGATTCTCGCTGCTCGTATCGTAGATCTTCGCCTTGCTGCGGCCGAAGGTGAGGGCCCCACCCCCTCCCTGGGCCAGACGACGCATCCCATAGCCCCAGAGGGCGCCCAAGATGAGAAGCGGCAAGATCCACCAGAGGAAGAGCTGCTCCCACCACGACATGCGCTCGATCACGCCGGAGAATTTCACCCGACGCTCCTGCAGCTCTTTGAGCAACGCCGTCTCCTCGATCCCCGGCACGCGCGTGGCGACGACGATTCGCCCATCCTCGGAGAGGCGCGCGCGAATCTCACTCTCGCTGATCCATACTTCCGCGACCTTGCCTCCCCGAAGGGCTTCGAGGAATTCGCTGTACGGGATGTGCTGCGGCCTCACGCGCGCATACTGGTGGAGGGAAAACAAGACCCCCACCATGAAGAGCAAATAAAGGCCGCTGAAGACCCACCTGCGCCTGGTGAGCTGATCCATACTCGCCTCCTCCAGAGCTTCGCCCTCGAACGCTCCGCTCACGCACGGAGCGCGGTCAGGCCGCCTTCGGAAGCACCGCCTCCCCGAAGACGTCTTCCGGCGTGATCTCGCGCCCGGTCCGCAGATCCGGATCCCGACCGTCCACGAGGAAGAACCGGATCGGACGATCGCCGAACCGCCGCTTGAGGAAGCGCTCATCTGCAGGCGCCGGGATGTAGACCATCAAGTCGGGATTCGCGCTCTTGCTGCGGCGCACATCGCGCTCGTCCGCCCACAGGGCGACGTACGAGACGCCGTTCACCTCGAGCGTGAAGACCTCACCATTGGCCTTGCGCAGGATGTAGTAGGTCGCCATCGCCGCTCCCTCCCGACAGAGGAGATCGCTCATCCTCGCGGTTCGAGGACGATGAGCAGACTCCCGCCCTGACGCTGACTGTAGACGCGCAGGACCGCGCGGCGCCGCCCGACCTCGGCGACCATACGGCGGAAATCGGCGACACTTCGGATCGGTTGGCGATTGATCTCCTGGATCACATCCCCGGGCATCAGGCCCGCCTCCGCCGCCGGGCTCCCGTCGGCCACATCCACGATGAGCACGCCCGTGATCTGACGCGGGAGGTCATAGCGTCGCTGCAATGCCGGCGTCAGCTCCTGCACCTCGAGGCCGCCCAGCGTCATCCCGCGCTCGGACTCTCCTCCCCATCGCGTGCCCGCTCGCTCTTCCTTCAACTCCCCCACCTCGACCGTGAGCGTGTGCTCGCGTCCGTCGCGCAGGACCTTGAGCGTCGCGCGCGTCCCGGGCGCCGTCAGTGCCACCATGTTTCGCAACTGCTCGCTCCCGGTGACCTTCTGCCCGTTATATTCGATGATGATGTCATCGCGTCGCAGACCGGCGCGGTCGGCCGGGCTGTCGGGCACGACCTCGAGCACGATCGCCCCCCGACGTCCCTTCACCCCGTAGACTTCGGCCATCGCTTCATCGAGCGTCTGGATGTTCACCCCCAGGTACCCGCGCACGACCCGCCCATACTTCAGGATGCGATCCATCACCTCGCGCGCCATGTTGATGGGAATGGCGAAGCCCACGCCCGCATTGGCCGGCGCGCCGCGCGTGAAGATCGCCGTGTTGATGCCGATCAATTCCCCGCGCATGTTCACCAGCGGCCCGCCGGAATTGCCGGGATTGATGGCGGCGTCCGTCTGGATGAAGTCCCCGTAGTCGGCGATACCGAGACTCCCCCGCCCGGTCGCGCTCACGATCCCAAAGGTCACCGTATGCTGAAGCTGGGCGCTGAACGGACTCCCGATCGCGATGACGAAATCTCCCGCCTGCACGCGGGAGGAATCCCCAAAGACGGCCGCCGGCAGCTTCGTCGCCTCGATCTTCACCACGGCCACATCGGTCTTCGGATCGGTCCCAATGACGCGCCCCCGGAATTGGCGTCCATCGAAGAGCCTCACGTTGAGCTCGCTCGCATTCTCGACGACGTGATGATTGGTCAGGATGTATCCGTCCGGACTCACGATCACGCCCGAACCGAGCCCCTGACGGTATTGCTCTCGCCGCGGGACTTGAGGCCGTCCGAAGAACCAGCGAAAGAACGGATCGTCGAAGATGTCAAACCCTGCGCGATCCGGGATCTTCGTCTCGATCGTCACCACCCACTCGCGCGCCGCGCGCACGATCGGAGCCAACCCCTCAAGGAGCGAGATGTTCCCACTGACGGGCGTCCCCGTGGCCAGATAGATGGGAACCCGCGTCGCATTCTCCCTGCCGGGGAAAGGCGACCAATCCGTGCGCGCCGTGATCGCCGATCCGGCGAGCACGCCGAGGAGCACGAGTGCGATCGCCCCACCGATCCTCCCGAGGCGCTCGCGAAGTCTGGGGCCGATGGTACGCCTGATCGCGTTCATCTCTCTCCCCCTCCTGAGAGCGAAGGTTCACGAGGTCACCGGCACCTCCTTCGGCTGCACGGCGAAGGTGAGCCGGCCGCCCTCCTCATCCACAATCACGAGGGAATTATCTCGCACCTCCCCTTGCAGGATCAATTTCGCCAGCGGCGTCTCCACCTCCCGCTGGATCACCCGCTTGAGCGGCCGCGCGCCGAAGACCGGATCATAGCCCCACTCGGCCAGACGCGCTTTCGCCCGCTCGGTCAGCTCCAGTTCGATCTGCCGATCGCGCAACCGCTCTCGAAGCCGCCCGATCTGAATCTCCACAATACGCGCCAGATGCTCCTCGGTCAGTGCATGGAAGACGACGATCTCATCCACGCGGTTCAGGAATTCCGGCCGGAACGTCCGCCGCAACTCGGCGAGCACGGCGTCCTTCATGCGCTCGTAGCTCTCTCCCGTCCCCCCCCGATGCTCCAGGATCAGATGGCTCCCGACGTTCGACGTCATGATGATGATCGTGTTCTTGAAGTCCACCGTCCGGCCATGACTGTCGGTCAGCCGCCCGTCGTCGAGGATCTGCAGCAGGAGGTTGAAGACATCCCAATGCGCCTTCTCCAGCTCATCGAAGAGGATGACCGAATAGGGGCGACGCCGCACGGCCTCCGTCAGTTGCCCCCCCTCCTCGTATCCGACGTATCCGGGCGGCGCGCCGATCAGGCGGGCCACCGAGTGCTTCTCCATGTACTCGGACATATCAATCCGAATCAGCGCGCGCTCGTCATCGAAGAGGCACTCGGCGAGCGCGCGGGCCAGCTCCGTCTTCCCCACACCCGTGGGGCCGAGGAAGATGAAGCTCCCGATCGGACGATTCGGGTCTTTCAATCCCGCGCGCGCGCGGCGGACGGCTTCGGCGACCGCGCGCACAGCCTCCTCCTGACCGACGACGCGACGATGCAGCTCCTCCTCCAAGCGCAGCAGCTTCTGAATCTCCCCCTCCAGCAAGCGGCTCACGGGGATGCCCGTCCAGCGGCTCACGACCTCAGCGATATCTTCCTCGTCCACCTCTTCCTTGAGCAAGCGCGTGCCGCCATGCCGCGCCGCCAAGTCGGCGAGCTTCGCCTCCTGCTCTCGCATCTGCTTCTCCAGCTCGACCAGGCGCCCATAGCGCAGCTCGGCCGCGCGGTTGAGGTCATACGCGCGCTCGGCCTGTTCGATGAGGATCTTCGTCTGCTCGATCTGCTCCCGCAGCTCGCGCGAGCGGGCCAGGATCTGCTTCTCCTCCTCCCACTGCGCGCGGAGCCGATCCGCCCGCACGCGCAGCTCGGCCAGCTCATCCTCGATCTTCCGCAACCGCTCGCGCGAAGCCGGATCGGTCTCGCGCTTCAAGCCCTCGCGCTCGATCTCCAGCTGCATGATCCGTCGCAGAATCTCATCCAATTCCGAGGGCATCGAATCAATCTCGGTCCGCAGCCGCGCCGCCGCCTCGTCCACAAGATCAATGGCCTTGTCCGGCAGGAAGCGATCCGAGATGTAGCGATGACTGAGCATCGCCGCCGCCACCAAGGCCGAATCCTTGATGCGCACCCCATGATGCACCTCGTACCGCTCCTTCAATCCCCGCAGGATCGAGATCGTGTCCTCGACTGAGGGCTCGCCGACCAGGATCGGCTGGAAGCGGCGTTCGAGCGCGGCGTCCTTCTCGATGTACTTGCGATATTCGTCGAGGGTCGTCGCCCCGATGCACCGCAACTCGCCGCGCGCGAGCATCGGCTTCAGGAGATTGCTCGCATCCATGGTCGCCCCCTCGGCGCGTCCGGCCCCCACGACCGTGTGCAACTCATCAATGAAGAGGATGATCTCGCCCTGCGACTCCTGGACCTCGCGGAGCACGGCCTTCAAGCGCTCCTCGAATTCGCCCCGGTATTTCGCCCCCGCGATGAGCGCGCCCATGTCCAGTTGAATGACACGCTTGTTCTTCAACCCCTCGGGGACATCGCCCCTCACGATCCGCTGCGCGAGCCCCTCGACGATGGCCGTCTTACCGACGCCCGGCTCCCCGATCAACACCGGATTGTTCTTCGTCCGACGCGAGAGGACTTGCATCACGCGCCGGATCTCCTCATCGCGCCCGATGACCGGATCGAGCTTCCCCTGAGCGGCGAGCTTCGTCAGATCGCGCCCATACCGCTCGAGCGCTTGATAGGTGGCCTCGGGCGTGGGGCTCGTCACCCGCTGCGTGCCGCGAATCTGCTGCAGCGCCTTCATCACCCGATCCCGATCCAGCCCCAGATCGAGCAGGATGCGTCCGGCGGCTCCGCTGCGCCCTTCTTCCAGGATCGCGAGCAGGATGTGCTCGACGCTGATGTACTCGTCCTTGAGCCGCGCGGCTTCATCCTCGGCCACGGTGAAGAGACGGTTGAGGCGCCCCGTGATGTACACGTAATCGGGACCAGCCGCCGGACCGCTCACTTTGGGCCAGCGCGCCAGCTCCTGCTCCAGGCGAGCGCGGACGAGCTTCGGATCCACCCCCGCCTTCTCCAAGATCGCCGATGCCAATCCCCCCTCTTGCTGCAGCAGCGCAAGGAGCAGATGTTCGACATCGATCTGCTGATGGCTGTAGCGCGCCGCCAGACTCTGCGCAGCTCGCACAGCCTCTTGCACCTTTTCCGTCAACCGATTGACATCCATAATCCCCCTCCCTTCAGCAGCGATCTCCTCGCGCGCGACTCATCGCCGCGGGTTGAAACTCGATTCGCGCGCCAATTGCTCGAACAAGCGTCGCTCGGCGGGCGTCGGATTGGTGGGGACGACGATCCGAAGCTGCACGTACTGATCGCCGCGTCCGCCGCGCCGACGATTCAGTCCCTGACCGCGCAATCGCAGCTTCTGCCCGCTCTGCGAGCCCGGTGGGAGCGTCACCTCGACCATGCCGTCCAACGTGGGGACCTGAATCTTCCCCCCGAGGACGGCCTCCCACGGCGTGATCGGCACCTCGACGTAAACGTCATCGCCGGAGACCGTAAAGATCGGGTGCTTCTGCACCCGTACCTTCAGATAGAGATCACCCGGAGGCCCCCCCATGCCCGGCTCTCCCTGTCCAGCGAGCCGAATCACCGACCCCTCGCGCACGCCGGCCGGGATCTTCACCTCCACCGTCCGCCCATTGGGCAGCGTGACGCGACGCGTCGTCCCTCGATGCGCCTCCTCTAACGTGAGCGTCAGCTCGGACTCAACATCGGCCCCCCGAACGCCCCATCCCACCCGCGTGCCCGTCGCCGAACGACGTGAGGCCGTCCGCCCACGCAACCCGCCAAAGAGCATCTCGAAGAAGTCGCTGAAGGTCCCCGGCCCGCCCGTGAAGAAGTCGAAATCGCCGAAATCAATGCGGATCTTCTCCCAATCGGGCGGCGGCGTGAAGTCTGCACCCGCCTTCCAATTCGGCCCCAGCCGATCGTACAACTCACGTTTCTTGGGATCCCCCAGAACTTCATACGCCTCGTTGATCTCCTTGAATTTCTCCTCAGCCTGCTTGTCCCCCGGATTCAGATCCGGGTGATACTTCCGGGCCAACCGGCGAAAGGCCGCTTTGATCTCCTCCTGGGTGGCCGTCCGGGGGACACCCAAGATCTCGTAGTAGTCTTTGTACTTGACCGCCATAGCTCGCTTCGCGCGCCGATGACCTCACGCATGGGGATCTGCTCGCGCCTTGGAGAGCGCGCTCGCGACGGGAGCCGCATCACCCCCGCCAGTTGAGCGCCTGAATGAGCTCAGCCCGCGCGAGATTCTCCTCCCGCCGTGCAGCGCTCAACTCTGCGAGCGCCCGCTGATACTGCTCCTTCAAGCGATCGGACGGGCGAGGCCCAGCGTCCCGAAGTTGCGCATTGATGTCGCGCACGCGCTCCAGCGTCGCCCGCACCCGCTCGCGCGCGGTCAGGAGCCGCCGCATGAGCCGAGCCAACATCTCCTGGCGCGTCTCATACCGAGGAGAGACCGGCTCGACCACTTCCTCCTCCGGCTCCGACACCGCCTCGGCCACCGGCTCCTCCTCGACTTCGGCTTCCTCCTCGGCGACGTCCACCGCCTCTTCTTCTACGGCGAAGTCCTCGTCGTAGTAGTCCTCCTCCAGGACCTCATCATAAGCTTCGACCGATTCCTCGTACGCCGAAGCCGGCTCCTCCGACGGGGGAAGAACCGGCTCCTCCATCTGTGTCTTCTTTCGACGTGGCATAGGATATGTTCACCTCCGCGGTGTTCCACGCGACTCGGCGAATCACGTGGGTCTCAATGACTGGGTTTGAACTCGGCATCAATCACATCATCCGATCCACCATCGGATCGGCCCGACGTCCCCGCTCCTGCCGAGGTCGCCTGCCCATAGGCGATCGCCGCGATCTGATGCGCGACCTGCTGCAGATCGGCCATGAGCTGAC
>JBEPZV010000063.1:0-12507 GCA_041640655.1 bacterium | reverse complement strand
CCAGTCTGGTCGCCATCGCCATCGAGAAGGCCCATCTGCATCAGGAGATGCTGGAGAAGCGGCGTCTGGAGAGCGAGCTGCGCATCGCGCGGCAGGTCATGGAGGCGCTCATGCCGAGCCGCGCGCCCGTGGTGCCGAACTTCGAGATCTTCGGGCGCATGATTCCCTCGGCGGAAGTCGGGGGGGACTATTACGACTTCATTGACGTGGCCGATGGGCGGTTGGGCGTGGTGATCGCCGATGTCTCGGGCAAGGGGGTCCCGGCCGCGTTGATCATGGCCACGTTTCGCGCATCGCTGCATGCGCTGTTGGGGAATGATTTCGCCCTGCGCGCCGTCTTCTCCCGATTGAATCGTCTCCTGCTGGAGAGCACGCATGATCGCCACTTCGTCACGGCGTTCTATGGCGAGTTGGATGCCGAGGGGCGACGGATGTTCTATCTGAACGCGGGACACAATCCCCCTCTCTTCATCCGCGAGGGGGAGCCGGTGCGGCTGCTCTCGACCGGGGGGATTCCCCTGGGCATCTTGAAAACTGCAGCCTTCTCGGAGGACATCGTCTATTTCATGCCTGGAGACAGCCTCATCCTCTACACGGATGGGGTCACCGAAGCCGAGAACGCCGAGGGGGAGCCCTACGGCGTGCATCGGCTCGAACGGGTGGTTCGGCGCAACCTGCGACGTTCCGCCGCGGAGCTGTGCGACGCTATAATTGAGGACGTTCGACAACACGCGGAGACCGACGTGCGATCGGATGATCTGACCGTCGTCGTGGTTCGCGCCGTGTGAGTATCGGGGGAGGAGAGCGGGGGCAATGGCCGAGAGGCGAGATCTGCTCTGGCTGCTCATGCGCGGCGAGCGGGCGCCCGAGATGGTGTGGAGCCCCGCCGCCGACGTCTATCGAACGTCATATGGGTGGTTGGTGAAGGTCGAACTGGCTGGCGTCAATCCGGAGGACGTGGAGATCCTGCTCGAGGGGGCGGACCTTCACATTCGCGGCGTGCGTCGCGATATGGACCTCACCGAATGCCTGGAGTGCTATCAGATGGAGTTGGTCTACAGCCGCTTCGAGCGCGTCGTCTCGTTCCCCCGCATCGTCAACCCGCGGCGCATCGAGACCGATTATCTCAACGGGTTGCTCATCATTCGCCTGGTGTGCGAGGGAGGGTGAAAGGAGGGGATCGCCGTGAGAGACATTACGAGCGCGACGCTCAAAGAGGAGAAGCTCGCCCCTGACCGAAAGATCTTGGAGCTTCCCGTCCTGCCGCTCCGCAATACGGTGGTCTTCCCCTTCATGCCGGTGCCGCTGGTCGTCGGGCGGCGCCGTTCGGTGGCGGCCGTCGAATCGGCGGTCGCCACTGAGGAGCGGTGGCTCGTCACCGTGGCCCAGCGGCGTCAGGTGGAGGACGAACCGACGCCAGAGGACCTCTACACGGTCGGCACGCTCGTGGCCGTCAAGAAGATGCTGCGCACGTCCGAGGATACGATCCAAATCCTGGTGCACGGGATGGAGCGGGTGCGAATTCTGGAATACCGTCAGGGCGAGCGGTATCTGATAGCGCGCGTTGAGGTCATGGAGCTGCCGGAAGAAGAGAGCGTCGAGATCGAGGCCCTGCATCGAAATATCCTCGACCTGATTCAACGGGGGCTGAGCTTACTGCCGAACGTGCCGCAAGAGGTCGCGACGGCCATCACGGCCTCCACGGAGGATCCCGTTCGCCTGGCCTTCACCCTGGCGGCGCTGCTGAACCTCGACGTGGAGAAGGAGCAGGCGCTTCTGGAGGCGCCGACCCGTCGCGAGCTGTTGCGGTTGATCCATCGATATCTGACGCGCGAGATCGAGATCTTGGAGTTGCGGCGGAAGGTCGCCGGAGAGGCTCAAGCGGAGATGGATCGCGCCCAGCGGGAGTACTTCCTGCGCCAGCAGTTGAAGGCGATCCAGCGAGAGCTGGGCGAAGAGGAACCGGAGATGGCCGAGGTCAATCTCCTGCGCGAGCGGCTGGAGGCGACCGATCTCCCCGAGGAGGTGCGCGCCGAGGCCGAACGCGAGCTGCGGCGCATGGAGCGGCTGCCGGCAACAGCGCCGGATTATCACGTCATTCGCACGTATCTGGAATGGATCCTGGAGCTGCCCTGGCGCAAGAGCACCGAGGACAATCTCGATCTGGAGCATGCGCGGCAGATCCTCGACGAGGACCATTATGATCTGGAGGAGGTGAAGGATCGCATCCTCGAATTCCTGGCCGTGCTCAAACTCAAGCCGGGGGCCAAAAGCCCCATCCTCTGCTTCGTGGGTCCCCCGGGGGTGGGGAAGACCAGCCTCGGGCAGTCCATCGCGCGCGCGCTCGGGCGGAGATTCGAACGCATGAGCTTGGGCGGGGTCCGCGACGAGGCGGAATTACGCGGGCATCGCCGGACGTATGTTGGGGCGCTGCCGGGGCGCATCATCCAGGCCTTGCGTCGGGCCGGGACGAATAATCCCGTCCTCATGCTCGACGAAGTGGACAAGCTCGGCGTGGATTTTCGTGGGGATCCGGCGGCGGCGCTGCTGGAAGTGCTCGATCCGCAGCAGAATCACACCTTCCGCGATCATTATCTCGATCTGCCTTTTGATCTCTCTCGCGTCTTCTTCATCTGCACGGCGAATACGCTCACGACCGTTCCTCCGGCCCTGCGCGATCGCATGGAGGTCATCCCCCTGCCCGGATACAGCGAGGAGCAGAAGTTCGAGATCGCGCGCCGGTTCTTGTTGCCGCGGCAGATCGCGGAGAACGGTTTGCAACCGGAGCAACTGACGCTCACCGATGAGGCGCTGCGGCACATCATCTCCCGGTACACGCGCGAGGCCGGCGTGCGTCAGCTTGAACGATCCATCGGGCAGATCGCGCGCAAGGTGGCGCGGAAAGTCGCCGAGGGGAAAGCGACGGCCGTTCGCGTGGACCTCGCGGAGGTGAGGGAGTATCTCGGTCCGGAGAAATTCTTCACCGAGCAGGCGCGGAAGACCTTACCGCCTGGGGTCGCTCCGGGGCTCGCGTGGACGGAGACGGGGGGCGAGGTCATCTACGTCGAGGCGACCCTCCTGCCCGGAGGGAAGGGACTCACGCTCACGGGACAGTTGGGCGAAGTCATGCAGGAGTCGGCGCGGGCCGCGCAGAGTTATCTCTGGGCGCATGCGCGCGAATTGGGGATCGCGCTCTCGCTCTTTGAGAAGAATGGCGTGCACTTGCACGTCCCGGCGGGCGCTGTGCCCAAGGATGGACCTTCGGCGGGCGTGACAATGGTCGCGGCTTTGGCCTCGCTCTATCTGAAGCGGCCTGTGCGCGCGGACGTGGCGATGACCGGCGAGATCACGCTCTCGGGCTTGGTCCTTCCCATCGGGGGATTGAAGGAGAAGGTCCTGGCCGCGCGACGCGCGGGCATCAGAACCGTGATTCTCCCCAAGCCGAATCTTCAAGAGCTGGATGGGCTGCCCCCTGAGGTCCGAGCGGATCTCACGTTTCTGCCGGTGGAGACGATTGACGAGGTCCTGCAGCACATCTTCGCGGATCACCCGGCGAAGGATCACGACGGTCATCGGCGACGGCTCCCGACGGCGGCGCGCGGCGGGCGCGCTCAGAAGGCGTCCGCGGCCAAGCGCGCGGCGAAATCCCGAGCGTGAGGGAAGCGCGCGATTCCTCACGCTCGAGGTCCTTGAAGCTCGCAGGAGATCAGGGCCGAGGGCCGGATACAGCGCACGTTGCGATTCCGTATCGCCGTTGTGTCCCTTGTTCGCCACTCCAGACGATCCCAAGAGCTGGAGAATCACACTGGTCGTCGGGCCAGGAGAAGGCGCAGGTCGCGGACGTTGTTCCCTGTTGGGCCGGTGATCACCGTGTCCCCCAGCAGATGAAAGAACGTGTAGGAGTCGTTCTCCGCGAGGAACCGATTGGGATCGAGCCCGAGGGCGCGCGCCCGCGCGACCGTATGGGCATCGGCGACGGCGCCGGCCGCCGGACTGATCCCATCAATGCCGTCGGTCCCGGCGCTCAGGACGACCATCTCCCCATCTCCCGCCAGATCTGGGAGGCGAAGCGCCGCGTAGAGGACGAACTCCTGATTGCGTCCCCCAATTCCGGAGCCGCGCACGGGACAGCTCACCTCGCCACCCGCGATGAGGCAGACCGGCTCTCCGGCGTGCGCCTCGCGCAGGGAGACGAGCCGAGCGAGCAGGTGATCGGCGACCTCGCGGTAGTATCCCTCGTAGGGTTCCGGATCCACGCTCACCCGAAATCCGAGCGACGCCGCCACGTCGGCCGCCGCGTGAAGGACCGTGCGGTTGTCCATGAGCAGGTGGTAGCTGCTTCGCGAGAAGATCGGATCGCCCGGCTTGGGCGTCTCGCTCACGCGGCGTTCTCGGATGAGACGGGCGATGCGCTCAGGCAGGCGCGGCAGAAGCGCATATCGTTCGATCACGCGGTAGACGTCCGCCGTGGTCGTCTCATCCGGTCCCGTCGGATTCGAGGCGATGGAGGAGAGGTCGCCCGGGTTCACGTCGGAGATATAGAGCGTCACCTGTCGCGCCGGATGCGCGAGCGCGGCCAGGCGCCCCCCCTTGACGGCCGAGAGATGTTTTCGGATCGCGTTGATCTCAGCGATCGTCGCCCCGGCCGTGATCAGGACGTGATGGAGCTGCCGCAGATCGTCCAGAGTGATCGAATCCTCCACGGGCTTTTCGATGAGGGCCGATCCGCCACCGGAGACGAGAAAGAGGACGAGTGTGCGCTCATCGGCGGTGCGCAGCAGGTCCATGATCCGTTCGGCCCCCTCCAGGCTCCCGCGGTCGGGCAAGGGGTGCCCGCCCTCGATCAGGAGGAAGTTCTTCGCGTCGCGCAGATCGTGCTGAGGGGGAAGGGCGTTGGTGACGACAAGGCCCGCGGTGATGCGCGGACCCAACCGTTCGTGAAAGGCGCTCGCCATGGCGAGGGCCGCTTTGCCGAAGGCGATCACGTAGATTCGGGAATACGCGGACAGGTCCAGCACCTCGCCGCAGAGGGTGAACCGCTCACCGTCGAGCGCCGTGTGGGCGCGCACCATCGCGCGCACGTCAATTCGTGCGAGCGCCTTCGCGAAGATCTCCCGCGCGATGTCCTTCATCGCCGTCAAGTGTACCACATCGCGGAGGGATTTTTTCAGGCGCGAGGTGATCTCGCGCTCATCCGTTGATGCGCATGCCCTCACCGCTGACGGGTGGCCCCGATTCCCCTTGGCGCTCTCCGCCGATGTGGTATAATTAACCCGCCTTTCGTCGCGCATGGCCGGATTCAAGAGGGGGGATTGTCGCCGATGGCGCAGGTGCCTTTTGCAACGTTGCGAAATGGGGTGCCGAAACGGGCGATCATCGCGAGTACGTTCTCCCACTTTCTCTCCAATGAGCTTCCGACGTCGGCCGCGGCCATCTCCTATTTCGCCATGCTCGGTGTGTATCCGTTTCTCCTGCTGCTCTTCGCCCTGAGCCGGGAATATCCGACGTTTCGCGAGGTCAATCTCCGGGCGATCGAGATCATCCTCGCCTTCCTGCCGGCCTCGCGAGAGGCCGTGGAAGAACAGTTGAGCGCGTCCCTCTCGCTCTCGCGCGGCGAGATGCTCAGTTGTTTGGCCATTATCCTCTGGGTCGCCTCTTGGGCGTTCACGATCATCGAGAAGGCGATCAATCGCATCTGGCGCACGCCGTGTCGGTCCTTCGTGCGCGGGAGGGTGCTGATGCTCGCGATGCTGGTCGTCGTCGGCGCTCTGCTGGTGCTCTCCGCGCTGATGACGGGCATGTTGACCTTCCTCCAATCGGAGACGAGTCGCATCACGCCTTCGGTGGTCGGGGCGGCGCTGGTCTTGGATGGCTATTTCTGGCAGGTGGTCTTTGGGATAGTCGGCCTGGCGTTGACCGTCATCCTCTTCCTTTTGGTCTACAAGATCATGCCCAATACGAAGGTGACCGTGGTCGAGGCCTTGCCGGGAGCGCTCCTCGCGGGAGTGGCGTGGGAGATCGCGAAGTATCTCTTCGCGTGGAGTCTGGTGAAGTTCCCCTACGATCACCTTTACGGGTCCATCGCGGCCGTCGTGGCCACGCTCACGTGGATCTACATCTCGAGCCTCATCATGCTCTTCGGCGCGCAGATGACGGCCATCTTGCATTGCGCGCACTTGATCGAGGAACGGCGCAGCCGATCGGCAGCCGCGCGCTTGGCGGCGGCTCCGAGCGATCCGCGCTGAGCGCGCTCATGGGGTTGACCTTGACAATCCCCGGCAGGTCGCTATGATAA
The DNA here is from genome assembly GCA_041640655.1 of bacterium. Taxonomy (GTDB): domain Bacteria; phylum Acidobacteriota; class Blastocatellia; order HR10; family HR10; genus HR10. The sequence goes on along the minus strand of JBEPZV010000063.1, from coordinate 6,212 downwards.
GGAAGACGCATCGCGGCATCGGGGGAATAACGCGGGCGAGGATGAGGGGATGATGGATTTCTATCGGGAGACGCACTGGTTCGCCATTCACACGAAGCCGCACCGGGAGGATGCGGCGGCTTTCAATATCGCGCGCCTCGATCTGGAGGTCCTTCTCCCGAAGGTCAAGCAGGAGCGGGTGATCTGTGGCATCCCGCGCGAGGTGATCAAGCCGCTCTTTCCGGGATACCTCTTCGCGCGATTTTGCCCGGCCACGTATTTGCACCTCATTCGATATGCCCGCGGGGTCTTGCGCGTCGTCAGCTGTGGGGATGTCCCCTTGCCGGTGGACGAGGCGATCATTGGCGAGATCCGATCACGCATCGGGCCGGATGGCTACGTCCGCCTGGAGGATCGCTCGCTGCGGCCCGGCGATCGCGTCCTGGTGCGCGAGGGGCCGTTGCGCGGGCTGAAGGGGATCTTCGAGCGCGAGCTGGACGATCGCGAGCGCGTGATCTTGCTCTTGGAGGCCATCGAATACCAGGCGCGCGTGGTGATCGAACGGCGATGCCTCTCCTTAGCCGAAGGATCGGTGTGATTCCCGCGCGCTCTCTCCGGCTTCGCGTCCCCTCATGAGGACCGTCGTGTTCATTGTGGGGCTCCTCCTCATCTCGGCGTCCGCCTTCGCCGCTTCGGAGGGGGCTCTCGGCCCCGCCTTTCCGCGCCTCCCGGCGCGCGTTTCGCTCCAGCGCTCCCTTCAGACCTTGCAGGTGGAGATCGAGGCCGATCGGCTCTCGCGCGAGGGGACGCGCGTCGTGTATGAAGGAGACGTGGAGATCCGATATGGGACCATTCGCCTTCAGGCCGATCGCGTGGTGTATCACGAAGTGACTGAAGATGCGGAGGCGACGGGCACCGTGATCTTCACCGCTGAGGGGCAACGCTTCATAGGACGTCGTGCTTGGTTCAACTTCAAGACGGGACAGGGGACGGTGTGGGAGGTTCGCGGGGCTACTGATCGCACGCCGGATGGGACGCGGCTCTACATCGAGGCCGCTCGGGTGGATCGGATCGCTCCGGACGTCTTTGTCGTCTCACGAGGGCGCATCACGTCGTGCGAGGAGAATGTGCCGAAGTGGAGTTTCACCACGCGCCGCATGACGTTGCGGGTGAACGAACGGGTCTCGCTCCTCTGGCCTGCCTTTCGCGTGAAGGGCGTTCCGGTACTCGTTCTCCCTTACGCCTCAGTCCCGATCAGTCCGCGCGTGCGGAAATCGGGCCTTCTCCTGCCGGGGATTGGCAATTCCACGGCGAAGGGGATCTCCCTCACGATCCCCTATTACCAGACCCTCGGGCGCAGTGCCGACATCACGCCGCGGCTCCATATCTTCACCGCGCGGGGATTGGGGTACGGCGCTGACTTCCGGTGGCGGACGCGCGAGGATTCCTCCCTGGAGACGGGGTTCTTCCTCGTGCAAGATCGGCTCTTTGGATCTCCCGGCCCAGATCAAGGAGGGAGCGCGTACTATCTGCGCGCCGTGCAGTATTTCCCCCGGGGATTTGTCGGAACGGCCGACGTGAGCCTCACCAGCAGTTTCGCCTTCCGACAGGTCTTCTCGGATAACTTCCAGCAGGCCATCTCCCCGGAGGAGCGCATCCAGATCGCCCTCACGAATACGTTCGGCGCGTACAGTTTCAACGTGCTTCTTCTGTCGCGCGACGTCATTCTTCCCACGGCTTTGGTGACGTTGCGCCAGCTCCCTTCGTTCTCGCTCTCCGGGCGTCCTCAGCGGCTCTCCTCGGAGATCCCCCTGTACATCTCCTTCGACGCGGCTGTCGAGGGGATCGCGCGGAAAGAACCCACGGTGCGGACGCCATCTCTGGTGCAGCGCTTCGATCTGCATCCGCGATTCACGTTCCCACTCCTCTCGTTCGGCGGAGTGACGGTGACGCCCGAGGTCGCGCTCCGCGCGACTTTTTATTCCGAGAGCACGGACCCTCAGGATCGGACGCGCATTCGAGGACAAAGCTGGATGCGGCGCTACGCGGACGTGAGCGTGACCGCGGAGCTGCCGACTTTGGAGCGCATCTTTCATCATCGCGATGGGCAGCCGTGGTTCCGACATCTCATCGAATCCACCATCACCTATCGGCGCCTTGTGGGGATCGGCGCTGAGGCCGCTCGAGCCATCCGCGTGGATGAGCGAGATACGATCGCCGATACGCATGAGTTCGAGTATTCGATCGCGCACCGCTTCTTGAGCGTCCGAAGCGGAGTGAGGAAAGAGCGCTCCTTCTCCGAGCCATCCGGGGCAGGCGATGAGCGATCCGGGAGCCTCCGGGAATCGGAGGAGATCGTCGAATGGCTCTCGATTCGCATCGGGCAGAAGTATTTCCTTGACCCTCGCTTCGGCGGGGCATGGCGTCCGGATCAGCGGAATCAATTCCTGCCGATTTACACACTCTCGGGCTTCTCTTTCGGTGGGCGCGCGCGTCGCTTCTCTCCCGTGCGCGTGAATATGCGCGCGCAACCGCTCTCCTCGCTCTTCGCCGATGTGCGCTTCGATTATGATCCGGCGGAGCGGACGATCCGCGCGTTGGGGATGACGGCGGGGATCACGCGCGGCGCCTTCGCCCTCGCGCACACTTGGTATTGGACGAAGCCGATCGCCCTCGAAGGAGGGCGGTTCGAGCCCGGGACGTTCTCGGGGAATCTCTATCAGGCCTCCGTCACCATCGGCGACGCGACGCGGGGACTCTTCGTGGGCGCGGACGTGCTCTACGATTTCACGGATCGAAGGATCGGCGATCGTCGCTCGCTCGGTCGCTTGATCTCTTCATCGGTGCAGATCGGCTACGGATTCGATTGCTGTCGTGTGCTCTTTCAAAACACGACCTTCAAGGTGGGTGTGCGGAGTGAGAATCGCTTCGCCATCGCTCTGGTCCTGAACGGAATCGGAAGCTTCGGCCCCCATACGGCGGCCGGACGCCGATTCTTCGAGCCCTATTCACCGTTTTGAAGATTCGACGAATCGCTGAGTGCATCTCTTCGAGGAGGCGGAGATGATGGAGCTGTTCATCATTGGAGCCATGCTCGTGGGTTCCCCCTCCGGGGGAGCTGATCAGGACGCTGCGTCGCGAGAATCGCGGCCGCGAGCGCGCGATGTCGGGGTCACGGTGGGTGTCCTTCCGCCCGGGCCGTGGAACGCGATCACCGATGTGGCCGGCGTTCGCGTCGGTCACGTCACGCTCATTCGGGGCGAGGACGTGCGCACGGGCGTGACGGCCATCCTCCCACATGGGGGGAACATCTTCCGCGAGAAGGTCCCGGCAGCCATCGTCGTCGGCAATGGGTTCGGGAAGCTCATGGGCTCGACGCAGGTCGCCGAGTTGGGGGAGATCGAGACCCCGATCGTGCTCACGAATACGTTGAGCGTGCCGCGCGCTGCTGATGCGCTCCTGGATTATGTCCTCTCCTTACCGGGGCACGAAGACGTGCGCTCGGTGAATCCCATCGTGGCGGAGACAAACGATGGGCTCTTGAACGATATCCGCGGTCGCCACGTCTCGAGGGAGGATGTGCTCGCCGCCGTGCGAAACGCGAAGGAGGGACCCGTCGAGGAAGGATGCGTCGGAGCTGGAACGGGCACGGTAGCCTTCGGATTCAAAGGGGGAATCGGGACGGCCTCGCGCGTGCTTCCCCCTCAATTGGGGGGATATACGGTGGGCGTCCTCGTGCAGACGAACTTCGGAGGGGCGCTCACGATCAATGGGGCGCCGGTGGGGCGGGAGTTGGGACGGTATTATCTTCGGGAGGAGTTAGAGGGACGGGCCCGCGACGAGGACGACGAAGGATCGGTCATCATCGTCGTCGCGACGGATGCGCCGCTCGACGCCCGGGGACTTCGGCGTCTGGCCATGCGCGCTTTATTCGGCTTGGCCAGAACGGGGTCGGTCATGACACACGGCAGCGGCGATTACGTGATCGCCTTCAGCACGGCAGAATCCGTTCGGATTCGAGCGGGGGCCGGGCGAGAACGAACGCTCACGGTCCTCAGCGATGACGCACTCTCGCCGCTCTTTCTCGCCGTCATCGAAGCAACGGAGGAAGCCATCTACAATTCTCTCTTTCGCGCGACGACGATGCGCGGTCGAGGGGGGCGTGTCGTCGAAGCGCTTCCCATTGATCGAACACTGGAGATCCTGCGCACGTATCGAGCCGTGAGGGGAGAAACCGACGGCCGCCCGCGATGATTCAAACGGCAGGCGGAGATTTCGTGAAGGGAGTTCTCGCTTCCCTCACTCCTCTGGAGCGATGGGAGTCCCGTCCAAGATTCGCCATACGCCGCGTTCGCGAGCGAGGGCGCTCGCCTGTGGAGTGATCCCCCGGCCCGCGACAGCCGCGATAACCGGGCGCTCAAGCGCTCGCTGCAACAGTTCGGCCCGCCGCACGGCTCGCTCCACATCATCTTCCCCAATCCCCACCGAGATCTCCGCGATGAGATAAGCCTCCATGTCGTCGGTCCACCGCCGCCCACGAAGGACGACGTCGCTCATGAGCACATCTTTGCGTTCCGCGCGTGAGATCACTCCCTTCGACAGCGGTTCGTCCAAGAGCGTCGCCAGCTCCTGCGTGGAGATGACGTGAATACGGCGCAGGAGATCGTCAAAGTAAGCCGGAGCATGCTCGCGATAGTGCCATTCCAGAACTTGCCCTTGGACGTCCCCCAGCTTGTCTGTCAGCATCTTGATCCTCTCTTCCGTATGCCGTTGCGCTTCCGCGAGGGCGCGAATTTGCTCCTCGGCACGTTGTTGCGCCTCAGCTAAAGCGCGGATCTGCTCCTCCGTTCGCCGTTGGGCTTCGGCCAGGGCGCGGACCTGCTCCTCCAGCGCCGTGACTCGCTCCTCCGTCCGCCGCTGGGCTTCGGCCAGAGCCAGGACTTGCTCCTCCGTTCGCCGTTGGGCTTCGGCCAGGGCGCGGACCTGCTCCTCCAGCGCCGTGACTCGCTCCTCCGTCCGCCGTTGGGCTTCGGCCAGAGCCAGGACTTGCTCCTCCGTTCGCCGTTGGGCTTCGGCCAGGGCGCGGACCTGCTCCTCCAGCGCCGTGACTCGCTCCTCCGTCCGCCGCTGGGCTTCGGCCAGAGCCAGGACTTGCTCCTCCGTCCGCCGTTGGGCTTCGGCCAGGGCGCGGACTTGCTCCTCCAGCGCCGTGACTCGCTCCTCCGTCCGCCGCTGGGCTTCGGCCAGAGCCAGGACCTGCCGTCCTAGAGCGAGAAGCTGTTCGACGATTTGTCGTTGGACATCCGCGAGCTCGCGAATAAGCCCCGGCAGCGCGAGCAGCTCCTCAGTCAGAATCAACCGCCGCAGTTCCACTTGCCACTCCGGGTGCTTTTCCAGGATGCGAATCAAATCTCGAAAGTCCTTCACCGTAAATGGCATATTCAACCCCTCCGCAATACGGGCATTATATCATGCCTGGAAAAAATCGCCCAAGGTAGGGGACGAAGAGGCATCGGTTCGCTGGATATGAGACCATGCGGCCGATGCCTCTCAGATCGGGACGGTCAGAAGATCATGCGCACGCCAAGTTGCATCTGGAACGGTGTACCCGGAATATTGTCAGGATTCAGTCGTCCGTCCGGCAGCCGCAATTGTCGGAATCGCGGATCCACAGGCGCGGGGTTTCCGGTCGCCGGATCAATCCCCAGCCCGTAGATGCGGCTGGAACTGCCGAAAGTGACGTTGTCGAAGTTGAAGAGGTTGAAGAACTCGACCGAGAACTGCAGCTTCGACGTCTCATTCCACAGGTTGAAGCCCTTCAAGATCCGCAGATCCACGACGCGCACGGCGCGGTCTCGGAATGAGTTCCGCTTCATGAGCACCCCGGGAGCCGCCATCGGCCGATCGTTATTGGCGAAGTCCTCGTTCGTGTCTCCGCCCGTCTGCGGGTTCAGCGGCCATCCCGAGCGCATTCGGATGATGCCCGAAGCTTCGAAGCCGAGGGGAAGGCTCACGACCGTATTGAAGGTGAACAGATGACGAGCATCCAGCCGCGCGTAATGGTATTCCGGACGCAGGTCGTAGACGTTGACCGTGTCCTCCTGTCCCGTCGCGCTCCGCTCGTTATCGTCATCGGAGTAATTCCACGAGAGGGTGTAGAAGGCATTGAACTGGACGCGCGAGCGCCGCAGATTCGCGCTGAAGGTGAAGCCTCGGTAGAGCGAACGCGCCGA
>JBEPZV010000062.1:0-12581 GCA_041640655.1 bacterium | reverse complement strand
TACGGCTTCGTCTCGGATCGGGGATTGAATCCTCGTCGCCCGGTGAACGAGGACAGTTTCCTGATCGTGGAGGAAGCGGGGCTCTTCGCCGTCGCCGATGGCGTGGGGGGGCAGAACGCCGGAGAGATCGCCAGTCGGATGGCGATGGAGGTCTTGCGCGAGCACTTCTCCCGACGGGTGCGGGGGGATCGCGTGCGCTATTTGGAACAAGTGATCGCCTACCTGAACAGCTCCCTTCGGGAGATGGCGGTGAGCGAAGAGCCGTTGAGCGGCATGGCCACGACGCTGGCGCTGCTGTTGCTGGAGCCCCGGCACGCGATCATCTGCCATGTCGGCGATAGTCGCGTCTATCGGTTCGCCTCGGGAAAGCTCTATCGCGAGACGATTGATCACACACTTGTGGAAGCGGAGCATCTGGGAGGGGTCTCCATCCTCGAATACACGAAGAAGTACGTCCTCACGCGCGCGTTGGGGATTGGCGAGGAGGTCATTCCGGATGTGAAGAAGATCGGGCTGGAGCCGAATACGACCTTTCTGCTCTGCACGGATGGGATCACGCGTCACGTGACCGACGAGGAGCTGCAGGATCTCCTGGTGCGCGAGTCGGATCCGCAGCGCGCATGCGATCGGCTCAAAGAGTGGTGCTACGAACGCGGCGCGCGGGACAACTTCACGGCCATCGTCGTGCGCGTGGACGCCGTACGCGCGCGTTCGGAGCGGTCGCGAGGGGGTGGTGCGTGGAGGGGAGGCGAGCATCCGGCCTCTCCCCCGGAGGCTCGCTCGATCTCGCCGGACGACCGTGAGGTGCGCGCTCTGGAGCCTCCCTCATCCCGAGCGCTCATCGAACGCTTCCGGCATCTCGGGCGCGTCTATGGGGCGGCGATCCTCGTGGCGCTTCTCGGGGCGGTCGTGCTCTTCCTCGCTGGAATGGTCGTCGAGCGACGGCGCGCGGAGGGCCAGATCCCCTCGCTCTCGATGGCCGAGCGCGCGCATGCGCACTTGGATCGCGCGATTCGGAGTTTTCGCGTCGGTCAATATGCCGAGGCCGAGCGACTGCTGGAGGAGGGGATGCGCTTGGACCCCTCGAACAGCCTCTATCCCCACTGGTTGGGCAGGGTGCGGTTCGCCCTCGGCCGATATCGCGAGGCGGCCGAGAGCTTTCAGCGCGCTGCGGAACTTCGGGGACCGGAGGAGAATTGGCTCTTCGCCGCGGCCGCATGGGAGGCGGCGGGAGAGCCGTCGCGCGCTCGCGAATCCATGCGGCAGTATATTCGAATGTCCACCGCTGCGGTGGGATCGGCAGAAGGACGATGAACGAAGCGCGAATGCGCATGCGAAGACCAGGGGCCGGTCGCTCGTCCGGAATGGGCTCGGGAGGCTGCGCGAGGGAAGAGGGATGATGCTCGAGCGCGAATGGACCTTCGATGTGCGGCGATGCGCGGATGCTTCGGGGAATCTCCTGCCCCCGGATCGTGTTCCCCTGGACGCGCTGCTCGATCCGCAACGGCTCGTGCAGGCGCAGATGTGCCTGAGCGCGCTCACTCAGATGGAGGCTTCCGTTTACCTCTACGACGAGGCGCTCCCCACGCCGATTCGCCCCGATCAGGAACCGATGCTCGTGCACTCGCCTTTGTGTCGGGAGCTGAACGCGCTGCAGGAAGCGACGACGGGGCTCTCCCGATGCCTCGGCGACACCTGGCGCGCATCGCTACGTGCGATGCGAGAGCGACGGCCCATCGTCGCCGATTGCGTCGGCGGACGGCGGACGCTCTGGAGTTGCCCCATCCTCCTGGTGAGCCAAGGGCGTGCGTATCCGAAGGCGGCCATCACGGTGGCGGCCTTCCCGATCGAGAACTTCTTCGCGGAGGAGGTGCTGGAGGCGCTCTTTCCGGGCGGTCGTCCCTCTCTTCGAGAGAGCCACCGGCGCGCGCGTGAAATGGCGCTCGCGCGCGAGCGCCTGGATCAGGTGCGGGAGGTGGTCCGGCTCATGGCCGAGGCCTTCTCGATGGAGATCTCGCTGCGGTATGAGCTGGCGCGAGAGCAGATGGGGATCGCTCATCGCGTGACCGCTCTGGTGGGGACGCTCTCGCAGATGGCGCATGAGATCAACAATCGGCTGACGAGCATTCATCTGCACGCGCAACTGGCGCGCCAATCGGTCGGAGCTCCCGAGGCCGAAGAGCCGCTGGAACTGATCAAGCGGGAAGCGCGATCGGCCATCGAGGACGTACGCGCGTTGACGCGCTATGTCCGTCGAGAGCTGACCCTGGCGGATGAGCGCGAGGAGCGTGTCGCGGCCGCGCGCGAGGAGGGGGCCGAACCACTCGCCGAACCCAAGAGCATTCTCGTCGTGGACGATGAGCGACCGGTGGCCGAACTGATCGCGCGTGCGCTCCGCGCGGCTCAGTACGATGTGGATGTGGCGCTCGATGGGGAGGCGGCGCTCTCTTTGATCGAGCGGAAGCACTACGATCTGATCATCGCCGATCTCCGCATGCCGGGAACGGGGGGGATCGAGTTATATGAGCATTTCCAGCGCGTCGCCCCCTCGGTCGCGCGCCGCATGGTCTTTTTGACCGGAGACGTCCTGAGCGCGCAAGTGCTCGACTTCCTCCGCGAGACGGGGAGCTTACATCTTCCCAAGCCGTGTACGTTGGAGGAGCTGTTGACACTCGTGCGGGTCGCCCTGGAGCGTGGCGAGTCGTCCACGTCGTGAGCGCGAATGGTGTTCGCGGCATGGCCATCGTGAGGGGGTGAGGGGGATGCGATCCGGGCGTCGTCTCTTCGCCATCGCGGAACGGGAGCGGCAGAGGGGGGCGTTCGCGGAGGCGCTCGATCTCTATCGAGAGGCGCAGCGGGCATTCGAGCGGGAGGGGGATGAGCGAGGGCTCATGGAATGCGCGCTGGCGCGGGGACATTGTCTGCGGCTCATCGGGCGGTTCTGGCATGCTCGGCGCGCGTATCAGCGCGCGGCGCACCTGGCGCGCGTGCTGAGCGATGGCGTGAGCCTCGCCGACGCGCGCGTCGGCGAGGGGATGGCCGCGCGGGCTCTTGGGGAGTTGTCCGAAGCCCTCCGTCTGTTTCGCGAGGCCGAGCGCTGGTATCGGAGCATGGGGGATGAGCTGGGGCGCGCGTATCTGTTCTGGGCGCGGGGCGGGGTGTTCCGCCTGCGCGGCGATCTGCGCGCCGCGTATCGGAGCTTTCGCGAGGCCCTGAGCCGATACGAGCGTGCGGGCGATCGCGTGGGGGCAGCCTATGCCTTGTGCGGACTCGGCGGCGTCTCGCGCGTGATGGGGCGGTATGAGGCGTCCTTCGCCTTCTACACGGAAGCGAACGGACGGTTCCGACGCCTGCGCGACACCTTCGGGCGCGCGTATTCCTTCTGCGGCATCGCCAACGCTCACCGCATGCGAGGAGATTACGATCGCGCTCTGGACTTCTTCGCGCGCGCCACGGCCCTGTATCGCGCCATCGGCGATGAGGTGAGTTACGCCTATACGCTCTGGGGCGAGGCAACGGCGTACAAGATGCTCGGCCAGTATGAGCGCGCTCGCGCCGACTTTCGAGAGGCCGATCGGCTCTTCCGGAAGACGCGCGATGTGCGCGGGGGGATCTACACGGGGCTCGGAGTGGGAGAACTCCTCCTGTTGCAGGGCGAGTGCGCGCGGGCCGAACGCTATTTTCGCGCGGCGTGGGAGCGCGCTCGTCGGTTCGGCTTCCGCCTGGAGGAGCTGCACGCTCGGTTATTCCTGCAGTTGCTCCGGCGAGAGCAGGGTCGGGCTGTCTCCTTCGCTCCCCTGGTCCGGCGCTATCGGGCGCTCGGAACGACCTTTTTGCGCAATCCCTCGCTCCCGTTGAATCTCCCGTGAGCCCGGGCGCGCGACCCGAAGCGTTCACCTCGGCGAGGGCGCTTCGGTCATCGGAGGGGGAATGTGTGATTCCGTCGTGGGGGAGAGGGGAAGCTCGATGACGAAGGTCGCCCCGTGCCCCTCTTGGCTGAGCGCGTAAATCTCTCCCCCGTGCTCCTTGATGATCCCGTGACAGATGGAGAGTCCCAGCCCGGTCCCCATGCCGGGTGGCTTCGTGGTGAAGAAGGGGTCAAAGATGCGCTGCAGGTGTGCGGCCGGGATGCCCGGACCATCATCGGTGAAGCGAATTTCGATCGCGTCGCAGGGGGGCTCTTCGCCATGCGATCGCTTCAGGCGCGTCTCGATCCACAGCGTCCCGTGCCCGCGCGCCTGCCGGACGGCATGCTCGGCATTGAGGATGATGTTGTTGAAGACCTGCTCCAGGAGACTTCGATCCGCCCAAATCCGGGGGAGATTCGGGGCGAGGTTCAGGATCACGCGGAGGGGGCTGGAGGGAGTGCGCGCACGATACGCGTCCAGCGCGGCGCGAAGGACCTCGTTGACATCCATCGCGCTCTTCTCCAGCCGGTAGAAGCGGGCGAGGGTGAGCAGGCTCTGGATGACCTTCTTGGCGCGCTGCGCTTGGTCCACGATCGTTCGAAGATCACGGCGCGCGCTCTCGCTCAGGGGCTCGTGAGCGAGCAGCAGCTCGGCGTATCCGAGCACGCTGGTGAGCGGATTGTTCAGCTCGTGGGCGATGCCCGAGACGAATTGCTCCAAAGCGGCGAGCGTCTCCGCTTGAAGACGCGGCTCGATGGATGGCGATTCGCCCTTCTTCTCGCTCAGGATCAGGCACACGGCGGGCCTCCCCTCGTGTTCGAGAGGGACGGCCCGCGCGCGGACGGTGATCTCTCCATCACTCTTTCGCATGAGTCGCAGCTCGATCTCTGGGCGGCGAGAGCTGCGCTCGCTCACCTCCAGGAGCGAGCGCGCGCGATCCCGATCCTCTTCTCGGACGAGGCTCAGGAAGCCGGGCAGGGCGAGCAGGTCTCCGATGGAGAAGCCCGTGAGCGCGGCCATGCGCGGGTTCGCGTAGCGAATGGCTCGATCCTGCACGAGCACGATCCCTTCCTCGACGGCTTCGATCACCGATCGGTGGAGTTGATCGGATTCGAGCGCGCGCTCGAGTCGCCGCTGGAGCGTCGCCGCGAGGCGCGCGTATTCGAGGGCGAGGGAGAGGTGATCGGCGATGAAGCGAAGGACGGCGACATCGTCCTCGGTGAACGCATATGCGCGATCGCTCTCGATGCTCAGGACGCCGGCGACGCGGCCGTCGCCGATCAGCGGGAGATCGAGTTCCGCCTGCGTCTCCGCGTGGTAGCGAACGAAGCGGGGTTCGGTGGAGACCTCGTTGGCCAGGAGCATTTCTCCATGGCGAGCGACCCAGCCGAGCGTGCCGACGTAGATGCTCTGCCGATACCCGAGGGGAGCCGGGCGGGCATATCGGCTCTGCGTCGCTACGAGCGTCAGCTCTTGCGCTGATTCGTCCAGGAGGAAGAGAGAGATGTTCGGGAAGCCGAAGGCGTCGTGAATCAAGCGGCATGCTTCGGCCAGCACCTCGCTCGACGGTCCTGAGGTGGCGTGTGTCAGTCCTGAGAGGAGACGTGCTCCGAGCGTCGTCACGATGCGGCTGGCGCGTTGCCAGAGGTCCGTCCGCCGGCGCTCGCGCTCAAAGCGTTCGGCCATCTGTCGGTATCGGCGCGCGTTCTCGATCGCCGTCCCCAGAAGGTGGCCGAGCGCCGAGAAGAAGGCCAGGCGGGGCCCCGTCGGAGCATCGCCCGCGCGAATGCCTCCATCGAGGGATTCGGGCGAGAGAGAATCGGGATGGATCGCCGGCGCGGGGTGTTGGCTCGCCAGAAGCAGCACACCCGTCGAGTGGTCTCCCGCGCGAAGAGGGATGAGGACGAACGTGCGGAAGCCCGCGCGCCGGATCAGATTCCGATATGAGAGGGGTTCGACGGCCGAGACCTCCAGCCAGAGCGGCTCGCCGACGACGGCGACTTCGCCGATCGGTCCTTCGCCCAGAGGCACGCGTTCGAGCATCTCCACGAGGCTCTGGGGAATGCCGCGCGAGCAGCGCAACCGCAGCGTGCGGGAGGCATCCGAATGATCCGACGGGCGTCGAAGGGGTTCCTCCGGCAGATAGATCGCCCCCGCCTCAAAAGGAAGGAGCGTGAGAAGGCGATCTAGAGCCTCTTGGAGCAAAACGCTCAAGTCCATCTCGCGAGAGGTGGTCGCCGCGATCACATTCAGAACCGCGAGCTGTCGCGTGCATTCCAGGATCTCGATCGTCCGGTGGAAGATCCGTTCGGGCGTGGCCATCTGCGCGAGCCGATCGTCGTGAGCTGGCGAAACCATGATCGTCCTCCCTCGCTTCCGCTCGAATGGGAATTTCGTGCGAGATCTCACGTTGGTGAGCGTCGCATCGTGTCCGCGATCTCACGTCCGGCCACATCGCGAGCGTAGTATGAAGGGGATCGGCCCCGTTCGTCAAGAGGATTTTTCGCTCGGGAGCACTCCGAATCCGACGCCCCGAGGAAGGAGTGCGTTGACAATCCAAAACGGCCTGTGATATATGTGAAGATCACGCGAAGGTGAGCGTTCAAGGTGAGGTCGTGTGAGAACCTCTCACCTGGGGACGGAACGGGGGGCTCAAGTGCTCAGTGCGCGCCTCGCGTTCGTGCGGGCGACCGGGTCGGCTGTGGCTCGCGTCACCGCGCATGGGCTTGGCTCTCGTGGAGTTCGCGCCGATAGGGCATCGCGCGATCACGCGCCTGTTCCCCCCTCGGCATGTCGTCTCCGTCATACGGCGGATGGGCGTTTTCACGGCGGAGAGGGGAGAGAGCGTTCGTATCGCATGCTCGGATCGCACATGGGCGAGCCGACAGGAGCCTCTTCGTCGCATCTCACTCAGGAGGAGGAGGTATGAGCGAACCGGTCATTGCGTTCAAGAAGCCAGCGGTCCTGACGTTGGATCCGGGGACCTACTACTGGTGCCGCTGCGGACGATCGCAGAATCAGCCGTTCTGCGACGGTTCGCACAAGGGGACGGAGTTCACGCCCTTGCGCTTCGAGCTCACAGAAGCTCGGCAGGTGGCGCTGTGTCAGTGCAAGCATACGAAGAATGCGCCCTATTGCGATGGGACGCATAAGACCCTCTGAGGGGGTGGATGATGAAGCTCTCTCGCCCTTTGATGATCGCTATGGTCGGACTCGCGCTTGTCGGTCCGGCGCGGGGTGCCGACGAATTCGTCATTGATCCCGTGCACAGTTCGATCGAGTTCTCCGTGCGCCACATGATGGTGACGAACGTGCGGGGGCGATTCCGGGAATTCTCTGGGACGATCCTCTACGATGAGAAGGACATCACGAAGTCGTCGGTGCGCGTCACGATCAAGACGGCGAGTATTGACACGGGGAACGCGGATCGCGATAACCACCTGCGCAGTCCCGATTTCTTCGATGCGGCGAAGTATCCGGAGATCACCTTCGTGAGTACGCGAATCGAGAAGCGGGGCGATGACTATGTGTGCATCGGGACGCTGACGATTCGCGGCGTCTCTCGCGAGGTGGCGATCCCCTTCCGGATCCTCGGCGTGGTGAGAGATCAGCGGGGGAACACGCGATTGGGCGTCGAAGCCGGGCTCACGATCAACCGGCTCGATTACGGCGTCTCCTGGAGTCGCGCGCTGGAGGGTGGAGGATTGGTCGTCGGGAACGAGGTGAAGATCGAGCTGAACGTGCAGGCGATCCGGCGAGCAGCCTCCGCGCCCTCACGGTGATCCTACTGCGCATGGGCGCGGGAGGTGACCCGAAGCCCATTCTCCTCTCGCGTGAAGGCAGCGAAGAGCAGTGGATGTGTCCGCTGGGAGGGGGAGCTTCCGTCAACTCCTGGGAGGGGGGATTCTCCATCTTGACTCGCATCCCCGGGCTGCATATACTGAGAGCGGCTTTTCTCGCGGGAGAAGCCACAACCCAGCTAAGGAGGGGAGATATGGGCGAAAGGGTGAGCAGGTTTTCCCCACGATGCGTTCCTCTGCTGATCATTTTCATCCTCGGGGTGGCCTCGTTTGCGCGCGCTCAGCATCCGACAGGGAGCATTGAGGGGACGGTCACTGATCCGGCGGGAGCGGTCATCCCTCGGGCGACGGTGAAGATCACGGAGGTGTCCACGGGACGTGTGATTACGCTCGCGACTGATGAGGCGGGAGTCTACATCGCGCGGAATCTGCTGCCCGGGGCATACAAGATCGAGGTCTCGGCCTCGGGGTTCATGACGGGGATCTTGGAAGTCACCGTCTTCGTTGGTCAGGTGACTCGGGGAGACATCTCGCTGAGGGTCGCAGGAGTGGCTGCGGAAGTCGAAGTGGTGGCTGTTCCGGAAGCTCAGGTGGATACGGTTCGTCATCAGGTGGACGGCGTGATTCGGGCGCGGGAGATTGATCAGCTTCCGCTGAATGCTCGCAACTTCTTGGAGCTGGCGCGTCTGGAACCCGGAGTGATCGTCCGGGATGGGGGGAGCATTGACCCCACCAAGGTGAACGCCTATCGAGTGGTCGGCGTCGCCGGTCGTGGAGGGACGGGGACCCGTATCCAGATTGACGGCATTGACGTGACCGATGAGATGGTGGGCTCAACCGTGCTGAATATCTCCGACGATGCCGTGGCGGAGTTTCAGCTCACGCGATCCTCTCTGGATCTCTCGACCTCCTTGACCGCTTCGGGAGCTGTCAGTATCGTGACCCGAAGTGGGGGGAATGACGTGCATGGGAGCTTCTTCTACTTCGGGCGCAATCAACGGCTCTCCGCGATCCCGCAACCGACGAGCCCTCGGCCGAATCCGCCTTTTCATCGTCATCAGTTGGGATATCGTGCGAGTGGTCCGTTTGTGAAGGACAAGCTGTTTTGGTTCTCGAACTGGGAACGTTTCTTCCAAGCGGATGAGTTCGAGATCGCGCCTGGGCGGGGCGTGGCGGTATGGTTCCCACAGATGGTGGGGCGAACGAGCCTGCCCCTGGGGATTCGCTACGTGACCGAACGCGTGGATTGGAATATCGGGAGCGCGGCGCGCGCTTTCTATCGGTTCAGTCACAGTTGGGATGAGTCTACGGGTGGAACCGGCCCCTCTCCGTTTCAAAACGTGGATTGGACCAACGTCTCGGTCGTGGGGTTGGACATCACCAAGGGGCGCGTGACCCACTCCTATCGCTTCGGGTATGTCAACTTCAACAACCGAATTGAGAGCAAGGAGTTGAAGCCGTGGACCTTCCCGCGGACTTCTCAGGGGATCCCCTACTTCATCGACTTCACGGGACTCGGTCCCAACTCTCTGGCGCCGCAAGCGACCTATCAGGACAACTTCGACAACAAGTACGATGGCAGTTGGGTGTATGGCAGCCACACGATCCGGTTCGGGGGGCAGATCACTCGGTTCATCCAAGGGGTCTTCGCGAACTTCGCCGGTCCTTTGCAGATCAATGGGGATTTCACGACCAGCCCCGGAGGGACGCGCGATCAGGTGATCGCTCGAGGTGGGAATCCCCAGGATCCTCTGGAGTATCCCTTGGTGAATTTCACCGTGGGGCCGCAGAACGGGTTCTTCACCGTGGCCCCGGCGCATAATATGCCGCATGGGGGGCACTTCAACACGCGGTTGGCCTGGTACGTTGGCGATACCTGGCGCGTGCGGCGGAACCTGAGCCTCAACTATGGCGTCCGATGGAACTATGACACGGGATATTTCAACGACGAGGTGAAGCGCGTGAAAATCCGGCGACCGGCCGTGCTCTCGCTCTTCACTCCTGCGGGAACGCGTTCGCCGAAGATGCCGAAGGATCGCTTCAGTCCGACGTTCGGCTTCGCCTGGGATCCGATCGGCGATGCCAAGACCTCGATCCGGGGCGGCTTCTATCTCGCCTACGAGATCAACATCAAGAACAACACGCTCTTCGACCAGTTCGCCTTGATCCCACCGGGCATCGGCCCCGATGTGTATGACATCACGCATGTCGCTGGTCCCGATGGAACGCCGATTGACATCGGACCGCAGCCGGGGTTCCCGCAGGGCTTTCCAGGGGGGGACTACACGGCGCTCGCCGGGCGGCGGATCAAGGACGTCTTGGACATTCTGGGCAAGATCTACCTCGCCGTGCAGGCGGCTTATGCGGGGTATCAGTTCGATCCCACGCGAGGACCTTCGCTTTTCGAGTTGAGCCGGGGCGTGACCTTCGGCTTCCTCATCCCCGGTGATTTCCGCATCCCGTACTCCATGCAGTTCAATATCGGTGTGCAGCGGGAGCTGGCGCCGGGCACGGTCCTGAGCGTTGATTACATCCGCAATCGCGGCGTCGGGATGCCGTTTTTGGGCGTGGATATGGAGTGCCGACGGTGTGCCGATACGCTCGATGTGGCGGCGGCGCGCGCTCAGGTGAATCGCGTGCTCGGGGGCCTGACCGTGGATCAGTGGATCGCGGCGAATCCGGGGCGGACGATCGCGGCCTTCGGTTTGGCGAGCGACGCGATCTTCATCGGGCGGACTCGCGAGTTCACCCGCGCGCGCATCATGCAGGGTGGCTTCTCCCTCTACCAGGGGCTGCAGGCGAGGCTCGTCGGCCGACTCACGAACAAGCTCGGGTTCATCCGGGACCTCAACTATATCATCTCCTATGCCCTCGGGCGCAGTGAGGCGACCAATGGTTCCAATCGCGTGGAGTTCCTCAATAACGCGATCAACAAGCGGAACATGAACGCGAGGGAGGTCTTCGGCCCAATCGGGCTCGATCGCACGCACATCTTGACCGCTGGTGTGGTCCTCACGATCCCCGGAGGCCTGCGGTTCAGCCAGATCTGGTCCTTCCAGACGGCCGGCCCGGTGAACCTCTTTGTCCCGACCTTGGGAGCGGTCACCGGTGCGAATACGCTCTTCACGACCGATCTCAATGGAGATGGGACGATCGGGACGACGCCTCAGGTGGATGTGCTGCCCGGCACGCGTATCGGCCATTTCGGGCGAAAGATCAAGAGCTGGCGCGATCTGAACCGCGTCATTCAGGCCTTCAACCAGAACTTCGCGGGTAAGCTGACGCCGGCCGGTCAGGCGCTCGTGCGCGCGGGCATTTTCACCGAGGAGCAGCTTCGCAAGCTGGGAGCGGTCATCCAACCGATTCCCCTGGTGCCGGAGAACAACCCCTGGCCGTTCCACAACGTGTTCAACCTCGATTTGCGGATCACCCGACCCATCGTGATCGAGGATGCGAAGTTCGTGAAGAATCTGCGGATCGAGCCGTACTTTGACGCGTTCAACGTCTTCAATCGAAGGAGCGTGGGCGGATATCCGGCGACGCTCGGCGGGGGATTCGGTTCCTTCAACTTCGATTATGCGGGGACGAGGCGGCTGGGTGAACTGCGCGATGCCCGAGGGTATCTCCAAGATCCGCGCATCGTGCAGTTCGGCTTCCGCGTTGAGTTCTGATGGCGTGTGGGGGGACCGGCGACCGGTCCCCTCGTTCCCTCGACAGAGGTCAGCGGCGAGGCTCCGATGCTCGTGGAGCCATGTGGCGAGGACGGTGAGGCATTTGGGATCGAGCGGCGTGCCGAATTTCCCGTATTCGGAGCTAAAGAAGGTTGCGACATTCGCGCCGAGACGACGCCAGACATCTTCACTCAGAGTCGGAAACCAGGGCTTGCGTTAAAGGGGATTGCGACGTGTTCCTATCCGCCGGAGCGAGCGCGAGGCCACGCCGTCGCTGGACGTGCTCGATCAACCGGCAATAGGCGCACACCTCCGCCGTCGTCGGTTGGCCGCAGCGCGAGCACGGGACGAGCGCGGCGGCCTCCGGCTCGGCGAAGAGTGCGCGTATCTGATAGAAGCCATCCAGGAAGCGTCGCTTCGTGCCTGGCGCCTGATGTTCCAGTTGCGCGAGAAGGTCTTTGTACGAGAGCGTCGTCGCCCCCAGCGC
Source organism: bacterium (assembly GCA_041640655.1). GTDB lineage: Bacteria > Acidobacteriota > Blastocatellia > HR10 > HR10 > HR10. The sequence continues at coordinate 715 of JBEPZV010000062.1, read as the reverse complement.
GTACGGGCATTCATCGCGAACGTAGGCGATCTGGTTCACCAGCGCGTAGACCGTCGTCTGCTTCTCGGTGAAGTAGACGAACGGTTTGACCTTCTTCTTCAGTCCCTCGCGCTCGTCCAGGACCGGATATTGACGGGCCAGGTACCCGCGATTCCAATGGAGCACATTGGAGAAGAGCACGGCGACTTCGTCATCGAGGTTATGCCCGGTGGCGATCACGTCGTACTCGGCCTCGAGGGCGTAGCGATTCATGAGGTAGCGTTTGATCAAGCCGCAGGCCGAGCACGCCTCGCGCGCCGTCAGGTCTTTGATCTCGGGGATCGGAGCACCCACGCGCTCGGCCACGCGGACGATGTGCAGGCGTCGGCCGATGCGCTCGGAGAGCTCCCGACATCGCTGTCTCGATTGCTCCGAATAGTGATCGCTGCCCATGATCCCCAGGTCAATGTAGAAGCCATCGGCCTCGTATCCGAGCGCGTGCAGGGCGTGCCAGAGCGAGAGGCTATCCTTCCCGCCGGAGACAGCGACCAGGATGCGATCCCGGCGGGTGAACATCTGGAACTTGCGGATCGTCCGCTCCGTGTGATCGAGGAACCAGGGGGAGTAACAGGCGGCGCAGAGCGCCAGCCGATGCTCCGGCATATAGATGATGGCCTTCTTCGGACACTTCCGACATCTCATACGCCGACGAGGCCTCCGGAGACGACGCGGATCA
>JBEPZV010000061.1:0-13253 GCA_041640655.1 bacterium | reverse complement strand
GAGAGGTGAAGACGAACCTCTCGTACACGGTCACGACCGATTCCACGGGTCTCTATCGGCTCACGAATTTGCCGCGTGGCTTTTATGAGGTGAAGGTCGAGCAGACGGGCTTCAAGACGGCCGTTGTGAGCAACATCGAGCTGACCGTGAATGAGATCAAGCGCGTGGACGTGACGCTGGAAGTCGGCGAAATCGCCGAGACGGTCACGGTCACGGGCGAGCTGCCGTTGATCAATACGGAGGAGGGACGGCTGTCAGGGCTGGTGGACAAGCGGCGGATCGTGGACCTGCCCTTGGTGACGCGCGATTTCACGCAGCTGGCCCTGTTGCAGCCGGGCGTCGTCCCTGGCGGTGTCGGCAGCAATACGGGTGGATTCTCCATCGGGGGAGCACGCAGTCGGGGGACGAACTTCTTGGTGGACGGGATCGAGAACAACGATCCGATCGTGGCGGGCTTCACCCAGATCACCGTGCCCCTGGACAGCGTGGAGGAGTTTCGACTCATTCGAAACACATTCGGGGCCGAGTTCGGTCGGCTCTCCGGCGGTGTGCTGAGCATCGTGACGAAGGGGGGGACGAATGAGTTCCATGGGACGCTCTGGGAATTTCACCGGAATCGCTCGCTGCGCGCCCGTGAGTTCTTCGAGCGGGAGAAGCCGCCATTTGTCCGCAATCAGTTCGGCTTCGACGTGAGCGGGCCGTTCATCAAGGATACGCTCTTCGGCTATGGCTCGTATGAGGTGACGACATTGCGGTCTTCGACGACACAGCGGGCGCGCTTCTTCACCGCGGATGCGATTCGAGCGGCGACCGGACCGATCGCGCGCGAGCTGCTCCAGAAGTATCCGCGTCCTCCGGCCACGGAGAATCCGCGCTTCGTCACCGTGGGGAACGAGCAGATTCCGGTCTCGGCCGAGACGGTCATCACACGACCCAGTAGCTCTGACGTGCACGCCTTCGTCATTCGCGTGGATCATCAGGGCTTCAACGGTCGGAACCGGATCAGCAGCCGCTACATCTTCAACCAGACGAACAACCTGGCGCCGCTGGCCTCGAACTCCCTGCTGACGGAGTTCTTCGGGCTGGACACGAGCTTCCGCAGCCAGAACTTCGGCTTGACCAACACGACGACGATTCGACCGAACATCATCAACGAGCTGAAGTTCGGCCTCACGCGCGATGCTTACGATTGGCGACCGCGCAACCCGCAGGTCCCGACGATCACGATCACGGGCGTCAATGGCTTCGGCGCTGACACGAACATGCCGCAGAACCGATTCCCGGTGGTGTTTCAGATGGACGAAGCCCTCTCGATCATCAAGGGTTCGCATGCCGTGAAGACGGGCTTCCAGTACCGGTTCATCAAGCGCGTGCGGACGTTCAACGCGCTCTATCGCGGGGCATACAGCTTCGCGAACGAGGCCGCGTTCCTGGCGGATCAGCCGCTCACCTACAGTGTGCGGATTGACCTGACAACAGGAGACCGAGGGGACGGGTATCGCATCTACTCGCGGCATGAGCTGATGGGCTTCCTGCAGGATGATTGGAAGGTGCGCCCGAACTTCACGCTCAACTTCGGCGTGCGGTATGAGAATTTCCGCCCGCCTAAGGAGCTGACCAACCGAATCGCGCAGGTGCTCATCCCGTCGGGAGCGACCATCTATGACATCTTCCAGACGCTGCAGCCGCGGCCGACGCGGTTCTTCTACCACTCGGACGACAACAACTTCGCGCCGCGCCTGGGGTTTGCCTGGAGCCCGCGGGGGCCGCGCTGGCTGACCGGAGGCGAAGGAAAGATGGCCATCCGGGGCAGCTACGGGGTCTTCTACGAGCGGCTCTTCCAGAACATTGACGAGAACATCCAGTTCAACCCACCGTTTGGCGCGACGTTGACCTTCGACACGCGGGCGCGCCAGACCTTCGTCTACTCGATCCCCTCCTGGGTGCCCCCCGGATTGAAGGGCGCAGCCCCACCGCGCGGGACGGCGCTGAATCCGGTGTTCGATCCGAACTTGCGCACCTCGTATATGCAGAGCTGGTTCTTCGGGATCCAACGCGAGCTGCCCGGCGAGTTCTCCTTCGAGATCACCTACCAGGGGACGAAGGGGACGAAGCTGCCGCTCAACCTCAATATCAATCGGTTCGACGGCGACCTGCTCGATGGCGTGCTGGATCGCGTGAATTCCCAGTGGGGAGCCGTGGGGTTGGCCGGCAACCGCGTCAACTCGATCTACCACGCCATGCAGATCGAGGTGAAGCGGCGCTTCAGCCGGGGCTTCACGATGCAAACGGCTTGGACCGTGTCGAAGATGATTGACGAGGACTCGGACTACTTCGCCTCGGATGGCATCGTCTCCGTGACGAGCATCAAGCGCGAGCGCGGACTCTCGCGATTCCACGTCCCGCAGCGGCTCGTCATCAACGCCATCTGGGACATGCCCTTCTTCCGCGGGCGAGGGGGCGTGCTCGAACACGTCTTGGGAGGATGGACGATCTCGGGGATCGCCACCTTCCAGAGCGGGCGGCCGTTCAACGTCTTCTCCAGCGCTCCCTATCCGCGCGGCGACTTCAATGCCGACGGGACGAATAACGACCGGCCCAACATCAGGACGGATAAGAGGGGGGCGATGCTGGATCGGAGCCCCGCCGATGGGATCCTCGATCCCAATGCCTTCGATACGAACTTCCGAGGCATTGGGAACCTCGGGCGGAATGTCTTCCTCGGCCCGGGCTATGCGAATCTCGACTTCGCCGTGTACAAGAACTTCCGCCTGACCGTGCTCGGCGAACAGGGCCGATTGCAATTCCGCGCCGAGATGTTCAATCTGCCCAACCGAACGAACTTCCAAGATCCCACGGGCAATCTCGCCAGCACGCTCTTCGGGAAGTCGAACGCGACCTTCGATTCGCGCCGCTTCCAACTGGCGCTGAAGCTCTACTTCTGATTCCATGTGCTCCTGAGAAGCTCGAGCTTCTCAAAGGGGGCATCTGAAGGGGCGAGCCTCAACGGGCTCGCCCCTCTTTTTCCAGCGGGTGCGATCATATTGGTGTCGCCCTCGAAACCCTAGGGGACTTCCAAAAATTCGGATGAAGTTTCCAGAAATTTGGAAGGTGGGGGCAATCGCCCGAGGAAGAAGTCATTAGTCTCCCGCAGCTTATTCAAATCTCCCCGATATGGCACGAAATTTGCATAACTCTGAAGTGGTGTCGGTGAACACGAACAAGGAGGTGCCTTATGCTTAAGAGCTTCCCTCTTGTGACCCTACTTCTGTGCGGAGTGGCCCTCGCGCTCGCCGGAGGTCGGACGGTGAGCGCGCAGACGCAAGCGACCGGGACGATCGAAGGCCTCGTCCGCGATGAACGGGGTGCCGTCATCGCTGGTGCGAAGGTGAGCGCGCGTCACGTGGGGACCAATGCCGTGCGCGAGGTCACGACGGATGTTTCCGGCCGGTATCGGCTTGTCTTTTTGCCTCCGGGCTCGTATGAGGTGACGGCCGAGATGCCCGGCTTCGCGACGGTGACGCAATCGGGGATCACCGTGCTCGTCGGCGGGACGGCCACCGTGGATCTGACGTTGAAGGTCGCCCCGGTGGCCGAGACCGTCACGGTCACGGCCGAGGCGCCGATCGTCGAGCCCGAACGCACGGAATTCACCTCCGTGGTCAACGAATCGGCCGTCCATAATCTGCCCATCAACGGGCGGCGGTGGGAGAACTTCGTCCTGCTCACACCGGGAGTGAATCCGGACGGCACATTCGGACTGGTGAGCTATCGTGGGATCTCCGGGCTCTACAACAACAATACGGTGGATGGCGCCGACAACAACCAGGCGTTCTTCTCCGAAGCGCGCGGGCGCACGCGCGTCGTCTACACGCTGAGCCTCTCCTCGATCAAGGAGTTCCAGGTCGGCTTGAGCAATTTCTCCGCGGAATTCGGGCGCGCGGCCGGAGGGACGGTCAACGCCGTGACCAAATCGGGGACGAACGAGTTTCACGGCGAGGCGTTCTACTTCCTGCGCGATGATGCCATCATGGCGCGCGAGCCATTTCAGCCGTTGAAGCCGGAGGAGCGGCGGCAGCAGTTCGGCTTCTCCTTGGGCGGCCCCTTCATCAAGGACAAGCTCTTCTACTTCGGGACCTACGATCAGCAGCTGCGCAACTTCCCGTATTTCGTGACCCCCTCCAGCCCCACGTTCCTGACCTCTCCGTGTACGGCCCCCGGATGCGCGGCGACGATCCAGTTCTTCCAGTCGCTCATGCGTTTCGTCCCGCGAAAGGCGCACAATAACGTCGCCTTCTACAAGGTGGATTGGGTGATCTCGCCACGACACACGTTCACGGGCCAGTACAACTGGCACCGATGGCGCTCGCCCAACGGCATTCGCACGGCACCGATTCAGTTCGCCGCCGAATCGGACAACGGGTTCGACGGGGTGAAGACCGATGTCCTCTTGTTCCGCCTCTCTTCCGCACTGAGCAGCACGCTCGCCCAGGAACTGCGCTTCCAGTATGGGCGGGACTTCGAGTTTCAGCGCCCCAATGCGCCGGGACCGAGCACGACCGTCACCGGAGGGATCAGCTTCGGCATGCCCAACTTCCTCCCGCGACCGGCCTTCCCCGATGAGAAGCGCTTCCAGTGGGTGTACAATCTCTCCCTCATTCGCGGGCGGCACAGCGTGAAGGCGGGGCTTGACATCAACTACGTGCGGGATCTGCAGATCAATCTGTTCCAAGGCGGTGGGGTCTACAGCTACGACGGCTTGAACCAGATCGCTCAGGACTGTCCCAAAGGCGCCGTCGGCTGCGTCCCCCTGGACGACGGTCCGCGCACGCGACGGCATTATCGCTCCTACGTCCAGGCGTTCGACCTGCGGGGGCTCACGGGCGATCAAGCCGGGCGCGTCTTCTTCGCGACGACGGATTACAACTTCTACGTCCAGGACCGGTACCGCGCGCATCCGCACCTGACGCTCGACTTCGGCCTCCGATACGAGTTCCAGAAACTGCCGCAGCCGGAGATCGGGAATCCCGCCTTTCCGCAGACCGAGCGATTCAACCAGGACACGAACAATCTCGGACCGCGCGTGGGGATCGCTTGGGACATCGGCGGTCATCACACGACCGTGCTGCGCGCCGGCTACGGTCTCTATTACGGCCGCACGAGCAACAGCGCCATCGCCAATGCGCTGACGAACAACGGCAAGATCCTCGCCTCGTTCTTCTTCACACCGACGACGCCGGGAGCGCCGCAGTATCCCGATGTCTTCAGCACACCGCCGGCCGGACCGGGCTCGGCGCCGGATATTCAATTCTTCTCCTCGGACTACGTGCGACCGCTCGTGCATATGGTCGAGTTGTCCCTGGAGCGGGAGATCGTCCGCGATCTGAGCGTCTCGGCCTCGTATCTCTTCAGCCGAGGCCAACGCTTGCCCTCATTCCGCGACCTCAACCTCAATCCGCCGCGAGAGCGCGTCGTCTTCATCTTGCCCGATGGCACGGTGACGCCGCCGTTCCCCTTCTTCACGGGTCCTCGCCCGGTAGCTGGCGTCGGTCGGATCATCATCAGCGAGAGCGTGGTGAATTCGAGCTACAACGCCTTCGTGCTGCAGGTGACGCAACGGATGCGACACGGCGTGCAGTTCAACGCGAACCTCACCATCGCCAAGGCGATTGACGATGGCCAGACGTCGCAAACGTTCTTCGGCGGGAATCAGCTCTTCAACACCTTCGATCGGCGGAGCGAGCGCGCCCTCTCGAACTTCGACATTCGCAAGCGCTTCGTCACGAGCTTCGTCTGGGAGCCGCGCTGGCAAGGTCTCGAGAGTCCGGTGGCGCGCGCCGTGCTCAACGGTTGGCGCTTCAGCGGCATCCTCACGGCCTCCGACGGCGTGCCCGTCACCGGCGTGATCTCCGGAAGCCTCTCGGCCGCCACCGGCGCGACGGTGACCGCGAGCCCAAACGGCAGCGGTGGCTCCACGCGCGTCCCCTTCCTCGCCCGGAATAGTTTTCGCGGGTCGGGGTTCGCCAACGTGGACTTTCGCATCGCGCGTGATATCAAAGTCACCGAGGGGACGCGATTTGAGATCATCTGGGAAGCCTTCAATCTCTTCAACCGCGTCAACTTCACGAGCTTCTCGACCATCCAGTATCGCATCGCTTCCTCCGGTGTGGATCCGGCGGGCGTGCGTCAGGTGCGGCTCGTGAGCGATCCTGGCTTCCTCCAACCACGCGCCGCGAGCACGACACTATGGGGACCTCGCGAGTTTCAGCTCGCCATCAAATTCCACTGGTGAACACGACGGCGTGAAGCCGGGGAAGGGGGTCTCTCCCCATTGGAGGACCTCCTTCCGCGGCACGCCATCTTGCTGCCGCCCCGCGGCCTCCAAATCCTCAGAGGTTTCCGAAATTTCGGATGAGATTTCCAAAAATCTGGAAATCTCGCATCGGCGTGCTGAAGAGAAGTCGCTGAATAACAGAGGCTTAGTCGAAAAGCGATCTGCGGCACATAATTTGCTTACTTCTAAAGCGGCATGGTTGGTGATCGAAAAACCAAAGCTGAGGAGGGGAAGACATGAGGCGGCATCGAAGAAGAACCTGGAAGGTATGGGCATCACTGTGCCTGATTCTGGGGGCAACCTTTCTGCCCTACATGACAACCCCGATTGCGGCTCAGACGACCACCGGAGGTCTTCGTGGCGCGGTCATGGACGTGACCGGGGCAGTCGTGCCGGGGGCCACCGTCATCGCCAAGAACGCGGCGACCGGGGTCGAATATAAGACTGTCGCCACCAGCGAAGGGATTTACACGATCTCTCGCATCCCACCCGGCACGTACCACGTGAGAGCAGAAGCGCAAGGCTTCAAGACGGCGGAGGTGACCGGTGTTGAGGTCGGTGTCGGGAAAGATACGGTCGTGGATTTCCGTCTGGAGCCCGGGGCGATCACTGAGGTCGTGACGGTGACCGGTGGTGGCGAGGTGCTCATCGAGAAAGATACGGCACAGATCTCGGCCACGATTCAATCGCGGAAGATTCAGGACCTCCCGATCAATGTGGCCGGCGGGGGTCTGGATCGGGTCGTGCTGCTGCTCCCCGGTGTTCGGACGGGCTTTGGTAACGTCAACGCCAATGGCGTGACGCTCTCGGTCAACGGCAACCGGGCGCGCTCGAATAACTTCACGATTGACGGTGTGGACAACAATGACCTCTCGATCGGTGGGCCGAACTATTTCGTCCAGAATCCCGATCTCGTGCAGGAGTACCAGGTGATCACTAACAATTTCTCGGCCGAGTATGGGCGGAACCAGGGCGCCATCGTTAACATCGTCAGCAAGTCCGGGACGAATGAGTTTCATGGGACGCTGGCGTGGTATCACCGCGACCGTAAGCTCTTCGACTCGTTGACGAATCTGGAGAAGCGCGCCGGGCAGAAGGATCCGCTCCCCGATCTGGTCAACGTCTTCGACTATACCATCGGCGGGCCGATTGTGAAGAACAAGGTCTTCTTCTTCCACGCAGGTCATCTCATTCGGAATCCGCAAATCGCCGACTTGCGCACGACCGCGCTGGCGCCGACGCCCGAGGGGATTCAGATGCTGAAGAGCGCGTTCCCGAACAATCCGGCAGTCCAGTACTATGCCGATTTCTCGGCCTTCGCCCTGCCGATCGGCAATCCCACGATCCGTCCGGATGTCCCGGCTTCGACGATCACCATTGGGAACCTGAAAGTCCCAGTTGCTGCTGTGCGGCGCACGGTGCCGCTCTCGAACCGGCTGGATGAGTTCAACGTGCGCGGCGATGTGCATCCGGGCGATCGGGATCGCATCTGGGGTCGGTACTTCATCCAGGACCGACCGGGGAAGGACTTCCTGGTGGATGTCCGCGGATGGACGGGCGACATCCCCTTCCGGACGCAGCAGGCCGGCGGCGGATGGACGCGAAACATCTCGACCCGCTCGGTCAATGAGTTCCGCTTCAACTTCTCGCGGCTGTTCGTGATCTTCGGGGGTGGCGGAAGCGGCGGCAAAGGGAACATCCCGCATCCGAATCAGATCGACAAGGCGCTCGCGTTCCTCAACATCACGTTCCGCGCCGACAACGGCGCTCCGCTTCTGACCGTCGGCCCGGCGACGAATCTGCCGCAGGGGCGCACGGTCGAATCGTTCCAGTTCAACGACAACTTCACGCTCACGGTCGGACGCCATCAGATGAAGATGGGGATTGACATCCGCCGGTTGCGCAACTCGGTGCCCTTCCTGCCCAACGTCAATGGGTCGTTCACCTTCTCGACGGCCCAGCGACTGGCCGATAACGCCCCCAACTTCCTGACGGTGGCGCTTGGTCCGGCGACGCTCAAGTATCATGAGACGGATCAATTCTACTACTTCCAAGATGACTGGCGGATTCGTCCCAACCTCACGCTCAATCTCGGGATCCGATATGAGAACACGGGGCAGCCGATGAATCTCCTCAATGAGATCACCGTGGCGCGGGAGCGCGATCCGCAGCGCGCCTTCTGGCGTCAGGACCTGCCGCTTGCGGCTCGCATCGTTCCCCGCGTTCCGACCGACAACAACAACTGGGCGCCGCGCTTCGGCTTCGTCTACACGCCGCGCTGGGGGCGATGGCTCTTCGGCGAGGACAAGACGGTCATTCGCGGCGGCTATGGGATCGCTTACGACCCGGCGTTCTACAACCTGATGCTCAACATCTCGACGTCGTCGCCGCTCGTCTTCCTGACGAGCGTGGCGAACTTCCCGGTCCCGGACCCCGTGCCGACCGGAGATAAGGTGCGCGACGCGGCCGTGCGAGCGGGTGTGATTCGCTTCAATACCTTCGACCCGCGGTTCTTCGCGCGCACGGTCCCGGCCCTGGACTTCCGCCAGCCGTACGTCCAGCAGTGGTCGTTCGGGTTGCAGCGCGAGCTGTTCCGCGAGAACGTGCTGGAGATTCGCTACGTCGGCAACCATCAGGTCGGGCAGTTCCAGACGGTCAACTTCAACCCGTTCATCGGGAACTTAGTCCGCGGGTTCGGAGGAGTTCGGTATGTGGATCCGGCAGACAATCAAGTGAAGACGCTCTCCTTCCCCGGATTCCCGCAGTTCTTGCCGCGCGGGGTCACGCCGCTGACGTGCACGGACAACCCGGCGACGGCGGACAATGAGGCCATCTGTGATGGACGGCTGTTCCCCTCCGGCGCCACGCGCGTGCGCATCAATGGAGTCTCGGCCAGTTACAATGGGCTGCAAGTGCGATACGACGGGCGCATTCGGCAGCAATGGACCTACCTGATCAGCTACACGTGGAGCCACACGATTGACAACTCAAGTGAAGTCTTCAACTTCGACACGGGGAACTCCGTCACCGTAGCCCAGAATCCGCTCAACATCACGCGGGCCGAGCGCGGGAACTCCGGATTCGATGCGCGCCACCTGTTCGCCGCTTCCTGGATCTGGGACCTGCCGTTCCGGCGCGATCAGCGAGGCTTCCTCGGACGGCTTATCGGCGGCTGGCAGTTCAACGGCATCGTGCAGATCCAGAGCGGCCAGTGGTTCACGCCGGTGCAGCAGCAGCTCATCAACCCGTATGAGGATCAGCTCTTCGTCCAATCGTTCATCGGGCGATCCCACCTGCGTCCGTTCAACGGGAATCCGGCCGCTCCCATTGATCGGGTGGGCATCACTGATGTGGACGCTTGCGTCTTCTACCGCCTGGCGATCTGCGGGACGAGCGGTGGCGTTCCCATCCTCCGGTCCAGCCCCACAGGCTTCTGGCTGCTGAACGACCTCAATCGTGGGGTGTTCACGCCGGTCACGCCTAACGACGTGCGGGTGATCGTCAACGGACCGGGAGCGGCGCAACGCTTCGGGACGCCCTTTGGGACGCTGGGGCGGAATGTCTTCCAGGGCGATCGGTTCGAAGGCGTGGACCTGAGCATCTTCAAGAACACCCGCATTACCGAGCGCGTCTCGATCCAATACCGGCTGAACCTCTTCAACGCGTTCAACCACCCCACCTTCGGCATTCCCAACAGCATCTTCGTGGAGCAGGCCGGACGCACCTACTTCAACTTCCAGGAGAACAGTGGCGGTCGCCGGACGATCGAGATGGCGCTGAAACTCATCTTCTGATCGTGGGCGCAGAACCAGGGGCGGGATCTCCCCGCCCCTCAGCATGAGCCGAGGGTCTCCTCGGCTCATGCGCTTTTCAGGAGGACTTTCGAAGAAGCGAATCAGAACCCGGCGATGACCTCGTGGGTGACGGCGGTCAACTGCTCAGCCGCCAACCGAGACAGATCCACCCACGGTGGGGGATAGAGGCCCACCAGCAGCACCATCACGGCAGCCACCACAAGCGCCGTGCGCATGAGCGGCGTCAGGGCCAGCGGCGTGGGCTCGGTGACCGGCCCCATGAACATCGCCTTGATGAAGCGAGCGTAATAGTAGAGCGAGACGGCGGTGTTGATCACGGCGATGACGGCCAACGCAGCGAGCCACCGATTCCCCGTCTCGATGAGCCCGGCGAAGAGGAAATACTTACCCAGGAATCCGGCCGTTGGCGGAATCCCCGCCAGACTGATGAGGAAGATCGTCATGAGGACAGCCATCAGGGGATTCGTGTGAACGAGGCCGTTGAAGTCCTCCACGCGGTCTCCCGGGATGCCCTCGCGCCGCAAGGCGATGATCACCCCCCAGGCGCCGAGGTTCATGAAGACGTAGACGAAGAGGTAGATGACGAGGCCGATGTATCCGGTCTGATTCCCGGCGACAAGCCCCAGGAGCAAAAATCCCGCATGCGAGATCGAAGAATAGGCCATGAGGCGTTTGGCGTTCGCCTGCGTGATGGCCGCCAGATTTCCCCATGTCATGGTCAGGGCCGAGACGGCGCCGATCACGGCCATCCATCCCAGATTCTCCAGCGACGTCGTGCCGCGCAGAGTGGGCAACCCGTAGACGACGATGCGAGCGAAGATCGCAAAGGCCGCCGCCTTGGACCCGACGGACATGAAGGCCGTCACCGAACTGGGCGCGCCCTCGTACGCGTCCGGCGCCCACATATGGAAGGGGACGGCCGCGACTTTGAAGAAGAGGCCCGCGACGATGAAGACCATCGCCAGGATGGCTAGAAAGCCGGGCGTCTGCTCAGCCGCGAGCGCTGCGGCGATCTTCCGCAGGTTCGTCTCCCCGGTGACGCCGTAAAGCAGCGAGACGCCGTAGAGGAAGATGCCCGAGGAGAAGATCCCGAGCAGGAAATACTTCAGCGCGCCCTCGTTCGACTTCCGATCCCCCTTGAAATAGGCCACGAGCACGTAGACGGACACCGCGGCCAGCTCGAAGCTGATGAAGATGGCGAGCAGATCCAGGCCCGAGGCCATGAGCATCATGCCGACGGTCGCGAAGAGAATGAGCGCGTAATACTCCCCACGCTGCTCCCGCTCGATGTCAAGGAACTGGATGGAGAGGGCGATGGCCAGAGCTGCCGTCAAGAGGAAGATCACTTTGAACACGATGGCGAACGAGTCCACGACGTACATCTCATAGAAGCCGACGGCCTCATGCCCGCGCAGATTGAGATAGGTCTGTGCGAGCGCGGCCGCGCTGGCACCGATGCCGCCCAGAGCCACATAGGCCGCCCATCGGCGCTCCGTCGCCCGCCACCCGATGTCGAGAACAAGCAGTATGCAGGCGAAGGTCGCGAGCACGATCTCCGGCATCAGGAACATCACGGCCTGATCCACCAACCATCGCCAATCGAGTCCCTGAAAGAGAAGTCCCATCATCGCCCCCCTCCACGACCGTCAGCAGCCTGTGCGCGCGTCGGGAGCACCCCGCTCCGCTCGGCTCGCTCCAAGAGCCTCTGGGAGTATCCTGGTCGGACCTGTTCGACCACCACGGCCACCGGCTTCTCGAAATAGCTCAAGAACGGCTTGGGATAGATGCCGATCCAGAAGGCCAGGATCACCAGGGGCAGGAAATACGCCCACTCGCGGGGGTAGAGATCGGGCAGGTGCCGATTGTCCTCTTTCACCTCGCCATACATCGTGCGTTGATAGAGCCAGAGCATATATCCGGCCCCGAGCACGATGCCCGTCGCCGCGAAGGCCGCCCAGAGGCGATTCTCCTCGAAGACGCCGCGCAAGATGAGAAATTCGCCGATGAAGCCGTTCAACATGGGCAGCCCGATCGAAGACATCGTCATGATCATGAAGACGGCCGCGAAGCCTGGCATGACATGGCTCAGACCCCGATAGTCGTTGATCAGGCGCGTGTGATGCCGCTCGTAGACGACGCCGACGATCAAAAAGAGGGCACTCGTCGAAATGCCGTGATTGATCATCTGCAGGACGGCGCCATTGAGGCTGCTCGGATTGAAGGCGAAGATGCCGAGCATGATCATCCCCATGTGGCTGATCGAGGAATAAGCGACCAGCCGTTTCCAATCCCGCTGCGCCATGGCGACGAGCGCGCCGTAGACGATCCCCATGATGGCGAGGAACGCCATCACCTGCACGACGCGCGGATCGCGGCTGGCGTCGGGCAGGATCGGCAGATTGAAGCGAACGAACCCGTAGGTCCCCAGCTTCAGCAAGATGCCCGCCAGAATGACGGAGCCCGCCGTCGGTGCCTCCGTGTGGGCATCGGGGAGCCAGGTGTGGAAGGGGAACATCGGGACCTTGATGGCGAAGCTCAGGAAGAATCCGGCGAAGAGCCAGAGCTGGAGTGAGAGCGGAATAATAGGCTCACCCCCCAGCCGCGCCGTCCCCAGCGCCTGCATCGCCATGATGTTGAACGTCCCCTTGCCCTGCGCCCCGAGCTGCACGGCCGACTCGATCATGCGATACATCGGCTGGTTCTCCCCCGAGATGAAGCGCGCCGCCTGCAGGACGGCCTGTTGCACATCGGGTTGCTTCAGATAGTCGGGGAAGATGAAGTAGAGCTTCAGGATCGCCAGCAACATCACGACCGAGCCGAAGAGCGTATAGATGAAGAACTTGATCGCCGCATAGAGCCGATTCTCGCTCCCCCACACACCGATCAGGAAATACATCGGCACGAGCATCACTTCCCAGAAGACGTAGAAGAGGAACATGTCCATCGAGACGAAGACGCCGAGGATACCCGTCTGCAACAGCAGCAGGACGACGTAGTACTCCTTCACCCGCTCCTGAATGAAGCCCCAGGAGCACGCGACGGCGATCACGCCGATCAAGGTCGTCAGCAGCACGAGCACGACCGAGATGCCATCTACGCCCAAT
>JBEPZV010000060.1:0-14007 GCA_041640655.1 bacterium | reverse complement strand
CCTGGCCACCGACTTCAATCCCGGCACCTCACCCACGCCGAGCATGCCCATGATCCTCGCGCTCGCCTGCACGCAGATGCAGATGACGCCCGCCGAAGCCATCACGGCCGCGACGATCAATGCCGCCTACAGCCTCGATCGCGGCCATCGCGTGGGATCGCTCGAAGTCGGCAAACGAGCGGATCTCGTCCTCTTCGATGTGCCGGATTATCGGCACATCCCCTACTTCTTCGGGGTGAACACGGTGCGCGCCGTCTTCGCGCGCGGCCGCTTGGTGTATGAGTGCACCGGAAGAGTTGAGGAGCATCGCCGCTGATTGAGCTCACAGTCTCTCCCGCGCTCGTGCGAGCAGGTCGCGATAATCTGTGGGATCCAGAAGATAACCGGCTGCGATGTAAGCTTCGAGCAAAGGGCGAATGTTGCGGACAAATCCGCGATACTTCGCCAGAAGGAAAAGGTCAGGGGTATTGAGGACTCTCAACCCCCACGCGGAAGCGACCTCTTCCGCCCTCCGATCATCAGTGAGCACTGTCGTGATCTTACGTTCCAAAGCCAAACGGATCATCTCGGCCTCTCCCCGCCCGATATTCTCGCGCTCGGCGACCCGCCTCACCCAGGATTTCGCCCGCACCTTTGCGCTTACGATCCATTGGGCCTGTGCGATCTCCTCAGCTCCCGGCCGCCCCCTCCCGTAGCGGACGACCTCCCGAAAGACTTCGCTCGGGACCAGAACGATCTCAAAGAGTGATCGGAGGAGCGAAAGGGCCTTCATCTTTGCTAAAGCGATCAGGGGCGTGGAGTCCGCAACGACGTTCATGTCCTCGGGATTCCCCCATACCCTCCGCTCTCCTCATATCTGCGGCATCTGGAGAGGCGATAGACCGCGATCCCGTCGCCAGCGGGAGCAATCACGAGCTTTCTCGCTCCTCATCCTCTAATTCACGGAGAATTTGCCTGACCCAAGCGGCATGGCGCCTTCGCCCGGCCCGCGTCCGCGTCAAAATGGGGATTCGACGGCGGGCGAGGAGGTCGAGAAAGGCTTGCTTCTCTATCCCCAGAAGCTCGGCCGCACGCCCCGCCGACAGGCGCCCGCGGCGGAAGAGCTCGATCACCGTTTGTTCCTTGACGAGAGCGAGCAGGTCCTCCTCCTGAAAGTCTTCATCGAACAAGGAGCGGGGGACGACCCACTCCAATTTCGCTTTTTCCGTCTCGCCTTTTTTGATCCCGCGTCGGCTCATGGCATACAAATATTAGCTCATTCACCTTCACGCGGTGAAATGCATAGGGGATGTGCGCGCCGTCTTCGCGCGCGGCCGCCTCGTCTACGATCGAGCGAGCGGGGCGTCCCCCGTCGGAAGGGGAAGGGCGGAGGGGCGTTGAGAGCGTTTCGCCCCTCCGCTTTATACTATCGGCCTCGGATGGCGTAGACCACGCCGGCTTTCGGACGGCGAATCTCCGGAGGCCCATCGCCAAAGGGCGAAGTGGCGATGATGTCGGCCCTCCCGTCATTGTCGAGGTCAACGGCGTAGAGGGAGAATCCCACCTGATCGCCGATCGTAGCCCCGTAGATCGTCAGGTTCGGATCAGGCGGCGTCTCCGAGAAATCCACCGTGCCACGGGGAAAACTCGCTCCCCCGAGGATGACGTAGATCTCTCCCGCTCCATCGCGCCGGTTCCCCGGACCATCCGCGGCGGGAGCGGCGAGGATCAAGTCCTTGCGGCCATCCCCATTCCAATCGCCCACGGCGAGCGCGAATCCGAGAGCATCCCCAGGGTCCGCGCCGTAGAAGAGCGTGTCCGGCGGATTCTTCCCCAGATCTCGAGTTCCGGTCAGAGAGCTGCCGCCGAACAGGACATACACTTCCCCTGCACTCAGGCGCGCATTCCCAGGGCCTGCTCCCTGAGGAACGCCGAGGATGAGGTCATCAATGCCATCTCCGTTCACATCGCCCGCCGCAATGATGCCTCCTAAGAGGTCGGCAGCGTCAATCCCATTGATCGTCATGTTTGGGGCTTGAGCGCCGGAGGTCTGTTGCGTGTCGCGCCGACTGGTCGGAGTGCGGCTTCCGAAAAAGACATACGCTCGTCCCTGGCTGATGTCATTCCCCGCTGTAAAGAAGGGGGCTCCTCCGATGATGTCTCCGATTCCATCCCCATTGACATCTCCCACGGTCACCGCATTCCCGAGACCTTCACCGACTCGGAAAATCTGGATCGACGCCGTCCGCCCGAAAATCACGATGTCTGCCGAGGGCGAAGCCGGATTGCTTCCGATGTCTCTGAGCACCCCCGGTGTCCAGGCGTTGGATCCGAAGAGGACGTAGATGGCTCCCGCTGAGACAGGGAGTCCAAGTGATGGACTTGTCGTTCGGCTCCCATCCGGTCCCTTCACGCCCGGCGCGCCGATGACGATATCTCCAAGCTGATCGCCATTGACATCACCGACGGCCACAGCGGCGCCCGCCTGGTCCTGCACGTTCTTCCCGGCCGGTCCTCCCCAGCCGATGATCGTGGCATCGGCCGGTGACGAACGCAGGTCGCGTACGGCAGCGGAGGCGATCGAAGCTCCTCCGAAGAAGATGTACACTTCGCCCACATTCGGGCGCGTGTTATTCAGCCCGTCCGCATTCGGAGCGCCGATGACCACATCGGCCACTCCGTCGCCGTTGACATCGCCGGCGGCCACGCTGGACCCCAAGCGATCATTGGCATCAGCTCCGTAGATGATCACATCCGGCCTTTGGAGGTTCAGATCGCGAACAAGCGGCAGTCGCTGCCCCTGTCGTCCGAGGATGATGAAGACGGCTCCGCAGTTCGATCGCGCTCCGTCCGGACCGTCGTTATAGGGGACGCCCATGATGAGGTCGTTCATGCCATCCCCGTTGACATCAGCGGCGATGGCTGTGATGTTGCCCGAGATCTGACCGACCGCATCCACGGTGATCCCATCTCCGGCGTTCATGCCGACGAGCATCAGGTCCGGTCCTTGCTGAAGATCCAGGGCCGCGGGCGCGGTGTCTTCGTGCGGCTCCGAGGACCGCGCCGTGAGCCACGAGCCGCCCAGCAGAAGGCTAAGCGACATGAGCATCACACACGCCAGGGCGTAAGGAGAAACGCGTCGGATCGTTTGTCCAGACATGCGAAGACCTCCCTTGTGCCATCCTTTCGCCTGTGAGCCGATGAGCGAGCCGCTTGGGGCGACCATGAGAGTTTCCGGAAAGCGCTCGGAGAGCGACGTCTCCTCATCCCACTTCCCTCGCGCATTCGCTCATGGCCAGGGTCACTTATATCAGGTCGGTCGGGCACCGTCAAGATGTTTCTCTCTGAGGCGTGTTGAGGGGAGACCCGAAGCTCAGCCTCTGACTCGCTGGACGCCAGGCGGGAGCTTTTGCATGAAGAGGCCATCGGGGAGGTTCACGTTGAGCTGGATCTCGTCGAGTTTCAGGAGCGTCTCATCGCGATTCGCTTCGACGATCTTTTGGACCGTCGGGAGCCAGAGCTGGTGATCCACCCAGAGGTCCACGCGCCGATAGACGCCGCGCCGATTCGGTCTGGGGGTGAGCACCAGATGCGAGACGCGGCGGCCTTGGATCGTCTCGTATCCGGCGAGAGCGATCTCGTAATCCTCAGCGGCTTGAGTGAGGCCATTGAAGAGATAGGCGAGGAAACCGGCGGCCGCGCGCGCGGACGTTCGGTCAATGACGCCTTCGATCGCCTGATTGATGCGCGGCTGATAGAGGAGGAAGCGATTGCCCGTGACCGTGATGATGCGCTTCTCGGGGACGGTGATCTCGATGCGAAGGGAGAGGTCGCGCTCGCCCCTCCGCTTCATATAGAGGACGCCCTTCTCCGGCGGGTCTTTGAGGCCGAGTTGCGCGTAGAACTTCTCCTGGCTGAGAGCCGCGCGCAGGGTGCGCATGCGCCGCACGGCCTGTGCCATCTGCTCCAAGATGGGCGTGACGCTCATCCCCGAATCGGGAGCACTGCGCCCGCGTGAGGATGGGAAACCCAGCAGGGCGAGCATCGTCCCCACGCCCACGAAGAAGTTCGTCCATCGTCTCGATCTCGCGCGCTTCACCCACATACGGCGTTCGCTATAGGGTAGGTGGGAGCCGCACTACTTGTCAATGGCCGGCGCGGGAGAGATATGGGCTTGCTTCTGCTCCGAGGTCGGGGCGCTGGCGCGCAGCGGCGGTCGCGATGGCACCTCGCGCTGTTCCATCCCGCGATGGGGGATCGAACCGGTATTCGAGCGATTGAACCAACTGCTCGGCGTCAGGAAGATGAACGCCAGGATCAGCAGGCACAACACATCGTACTGCCAGGTCCCCCGTTCGTAGGACCAGAGGAGAACGTTCTTGAGCGCCATGAGCCCCTTCGTACCCATCTCCGCGCGCAAGGGGCAATTATATCAAAAGGGCGAAGGAGGGTGACAAGGGGGGAGCGCTCCGCGTCATGGGGTGATGATCTTGCCGTCGCGCATGTGGATGATGCGATTGGCCATGGCGGCGGCTTCGGGGTTATGGGTGATCATGACGATCGTCTGGCCGAATTGGGCGTTGAGCTCTTTGAGCATGCGGAGGACGATCTGCGAATTCTCGGAATCGAGGCTGCCCGTGGGTTCATCGGCCAGGAGGATGGCCGGACGGTTGATGATGGCCCGGGCGATGGCCACGCGCTGTTGCTCGCCGCCGCTCAACTCGTTCGGCTTGTGCGTGAGCTTATCTTCGAGGCCGAGCAGGCGTAGGATCTGGCGGCGGCGTTCGGGATCGCCCTCGATGTTACGGGTCCCGTTGTAGTAGATGCGTTCGGCGAGTCGCAGATTCCCCTCGACCGTGAGGGTGGGGAAGAGATTCAGGCGTTGGAAGACGAAGCCGATCTTGCGCCGTCGCAATTCCGTCCGCTCGGCATCCGAGAGGCTCGTGATCTCGATGCCGTCCACGTAGACTTCGCCCGAGGTGGGGGTGAGTAAGCCGCCGACGATGTGCAACAGCGTGGATTTGCCGCATCCGGAGGGCCCCATGATGGCGACGAACTCGCCGCGCTCGACCTCCAGGTTCACGCCGCGCAGGGCATGGACGCCGATTTTGCCCATGCGATAGATCATGTGGAGATCAACCGTTTTCAGAATGACCGACATCGCCTCTCACCCCCTCATTCATAAGCGAGCGCCCGAACAGGGTCTTGGCGGGCGGCATGCACTGCCGGATACAGGGCGCCGAGAGCACCGGCGAGCAACCCCACGAGTGCTGCCGTGAGCAGCCACCTCCCCTCGAATTTTACGATGAGCGAGGTGTACCGCATGATCCCCGCTTTGGCGATGAATGATGCGATGTAGCCGACGGTGACCCCCAGAGCGCTGATCGTGAGCGCTTCCTTCTCGATCGCGGCGACGATGAAGCCGCGCGAGGCCCCGAGCGATTTGAGGATGCCGATCTCGCGCGTGCGCTCCGTGATGGACGTGTACATGGCCAGCAAGATGACGAGCGAGCTGACGACCAGGGCCAACCCGACGACCACGCGAAGGAACGTATTGAGCGCCGGAATCCCCCGATCGTAGTAACTGGGGATGTCGCGCGTGAAGATGATCTGATTCCCGGGCAGAGCGGCTTCGATCCGTTCGGCGACGCGCTCCTGCTCAGCGGGATCCACGCATTTCACCAGGATGGAGGAACATTTTCCGGGCGCGCCGAGCAGTTCCTGCATCTTCGAGAGGCGCATCTTCACGCGCCCGCCGCTCTCGGGCTCGTAGATCCCGGCGACCGTGAACGTGTGGTTGAGGATCTCCACGCGTGAGCCGGGAGCGATCTTCTTGGTCGTGGCGTAGTGACGATCCACGATGATCTCGTCCTCGCTCCGCAAGGGATGACCCTCGACGATGCGGATGCCGCTGATGGCCGCATAGGTGGTGTAGGTGTCCGTCGGCTGATCAACGATTCCCTCGATCATCTCGAAGCCGATGCCGCCGGCGCCACTGCGGATATATCGCCCAAGGGGGGTGACGGCGCGCACCCCTTCGATCTCCCGCAAACGCTGCGTGTAGGCCACCGGGAGCGCCAGCGGCGTGGCCGTAATGCTCGCTCCCAACGTGCCGGCGGATTGGAAGATGATCTCCGCGCCGACGTTCTTCTCTCGCTGTCCGGTCTCGTAGAGGATGCCGCGCGCCAATCCCACGGTCACCAAGATCAACACGACGCCCAGGGCGACCCCGAATACACTGGCGATCGTTCGCGCCGGGCGCGCCAGGATGTTGGCCAGGACGAAGCTCTGTCGCATTCAGTTCCCTCTTCGATCGAGGTCAATGACGCGGACCGCATCCCCCCACTCGGCGGGCTTCTCCAGTCGGAAGAGCGCGTCCGAGACCTCGCCGTTCACCACCAGG
This sequence comes from bacterium, assembly GCA_041640655.1. Classification (GTDB taxonomy): domain Bacteria; phylum Acidobacteriota; class Blastocatellia; order HR10; family HR10; genus HR10. The sequence goes on along the minus strand of JBEPZV010000060.1, from coordinate 7,625 downwards.
CTCGTGCGGTCCAGCCCCAGGCGGACGGAATACCGATCGTAGGGGCGCGCAATTCGGATCTCCGTCGGGATGAGATATGAAGCGTTCGGGATGGTCGCGAATTCCTCGTAGGAGATCTCGCTGCGGATCTCACCGGCGTCGCCGAAGACCTGCTGGCGCACCAGGAGCAGGCCGCGCGTGCGATCGAACCAGAATTTCCTCCGGATGCGGGCGCGGTTCGGTCCCACCGGTTCCAGCAGCGAGACGATGTAGTAGCTGCGGATGACCGAGCGTGGCTTCTGTCCCGGCACGCGTTCCTGCTCGATCTGTCGAAACTCCTCCATCGTCGTGAGGAGGTGCGAATCGGCGGCGTTCACGGGCTCCCACAGCAGCGCTTCGGTGAGGTGTTGCGGGCGGACATGGCGGAGCGATCCGACGTCGCGCCACTGTGGGTCGCGTTGCAGCGCCTCTTCGCGCTCGGCGTAGTCACGATCGTTCGAGCCTTCGACGAAGAGGCGATGGTCTTCCGGATAGACGAGGAGTTGGAAGCGGTGACCATCCGAGGCCAATTCAGCGATGGTCGTCTTCACCACCGGCGCCTGGATGAGCAGGCGCACGCGGGCCGGGCGCGCCAGGATCAATCGGCCATCAGCCGTGCGGTAGCGCCGGCCGAGCCCCACCTCCGGCGCCTCGGTTTGAAACTGGATCGCCACGCGCGCCGAGAGCGTGCGCAATCGTTGGAAATCATTCAACCGCGCGAGCAAGTCCTCCGGCGTCGCCGTGCTCAGCGGAGCGACCAATTGGGGCACCGTGACCTGACGCGAGATCAGACCACAACCGATGCTAAACAAAGATCCCCACGCGAGGAGGAGGATCGCTCCACTTTTGCTGAGTCTCTTGCAGAGCCCCGCGTTCACCGCCTGCCGAAACATGCAAGCTACCAGATGGGGCACGCATCTGTCAAATCCCGCTCTCGACGCGCACCGAGCGCGCGCATGTGTGCTTCCGAGCGCATCTGGTATAATGAAGGGGCACGAGCATGATGCGAGGGAGGCGAACATGGAACACGTGTCTGTGAGTCCTTCGCCGAGGCGGCGCTGGGCGATGCCGATCGGGTTCAGCCTCAGTGTGATCCTCGGCGTGGGATTGGGGATGTGGATCTCCGGTGGGACGTCCGCTCGGCAGTCGGCGCGACTGCTGCAGGTGAGCGATGAGAGTGTCCCGCCCACGGGCGCGCTCGCGACGGCGCTCGCGCTCTCGGAGGCGTTCGCGCACGTCGCGCGCCAGGTGGAGCCCGCGGTCGTGCACATCGAGACGGAAGCGGCGCGAGCGGGGCGACGCGCGGACGATCCGTTCGATTTCTTCTTCGGTCCTCGCAGTCGGCCGCGTCGCGGGACGGGATCAGGGGTGATCGTGGACCCGGAGGGGTATATCCTCACCAACTATCACGTCATTCGGGGTGCGTCCACGATTCGCGTCAAGACGTTCGACGGTCGGACCTACACGCCGGAGGTGATCGGCGTGGACCCGGAGACGGACTTGGCCGTGATCAAGATCACGCGAAGCGAGCCCTTCCCCTCTGCGCGCATGGGGGATTCGAATAAGCTGCGGGTCGGCGATTGGGTGCTCGCCATCGGCAGCCCCTTCGGCCTCGAACAGACGGTGACTGCCGGCATCATCAGCGCGAAGGATCGCGTCACCGATGGGGAGAATGCGCCCTTTCAGCGCTTCTTGCAGACGGATGCCGCGATCAATCCCGGGAACTCGGGAGGGCCGCTCGTCAACCTGAAGGGGGAAGTCGTCGGCATCAACACGCAGATTTCGACGAGCACCGGCTATTTCAACGGCGTGGGGTTCGCGCTCCCGTCGTCCCTGGCCGTGGAGGTCTACAATCAGCTCGTCCGTCGCGGTCGCGTGGCGCGAGGGTATTTGGGCGTCTATGTGAAGCCGGTGACGCCGCAGATCGCGCGGATGAACGGATTGAAGGAGCCGCAGGGCGCGCTCGTGGAGAGCGTCACGGATCCGGAGAGTCCGGCCGCGCGCGCGGGGTTGCAGACGGGCGACATCATCGTGGAGATTGATGGCGAGCCGGTGCGAGACAGTCGTGATCTCACGCGACGCGTGGCCTCACTGGAGGTGGGACGCACGGTGCGGGTGAAGTACATTCGCGACGGGCGCGAGTACACGACCAGCGTCAAGCTCGGTGTCCGTCCGTCGCTCGCCGATCGCGGGGAGGAACCTCGCGGGCGGAACGGTCAACCGCCGGAGGAGAAGAAGTCGGCGGGACCTCCGCGCCTGGGCGCGACCCTGGAACCGGTGACGCCCCATGTGGCCGAGGCCCTCAAGCTGGGGGCGACGCGCGGAGCGGTCGTCGGCGACATCGAGGAAGAGAGTCTCGCCGAATCGCTCGGCCTCATGCCGGGCGACGTGATCCTCTCGATCAATCGGCGGGAGATTCATAAGCCGGAGGACGTCGCGCGGATCTTCGAGGGGCTGAAGTCGGGCGACGATGTGGTGATGATCGTCGCGCGCGCCCATCGCGGTTTGGGGCCGAGCCGCTCCGTCCTCTCGGGGACGATCCCCTAGGAGAGGCGTGATGAGGGCGAGCGTTCGGATTGCGGCTAGCATCGGAGTGTTTCTTTTGCTCTCTCCGGCAGTCCCGATCGGGGAGGGACTTGAGGGAGGAGCGCTCGCTCAGCAACAGAGCGCGCGCTCGAAGGCGCGGCACTCGCGGAAGCCGGCGGCGCGCTCGCGCGCGTCCGCGATGCGGTCGCAACGCGCCACCAAGCGGCGGAGTCGGGCCTCGACGCGCCGGCGAACGGCGCGCCGTCTCGTTCTGCGTCCTGGAGGCTTGATCCCTCGCGAGCGCGTGCGAGAGATCCAGTTGGCCTTGATCGAACGGGGCTTCCTGGAGGGCTCTCCGACGGGCGTTTACGACGCGCGCACGGTCGAGGCCATGAAGCGCTTTCAGCAGGCCGAAGGGATCGAGGTGACGGGATACCCGACGGCGCAGGCGCTCTACCGATTGGGCTTGCATCCGGCAGCCTCTTCGAACGGCTCTTCGGCGCCCTCGGTGCCTCGATCGCCTCCCTCGTCGTAGCCTCTCGCCGTCATCCGCGCGTCATAGGGAGAAGGGCGGTGCGGTTGAGACCCGTTCAGATCGCGACGCTCTTCCGCATCCCGATTCGGGTGAGCTACGGGTGGCTTCCCGTCGTCCTGTTGCATGTCTATGCCGTCTCGGTCTTCTATCTCCCGCGGCATCTGCACGGCTTCCATCCGCTCGCGTACTGGGCGCTTGGGGGGATCACGACGCTCCTGCTCTTCCTCTCGGTGCTCGGGCATGAAGTCGGACACGCCTTGGTCGCGCGCGCCGAGGGCCTGCGCATCTCTGATATCACGCTGCATCTGTTTGGGGGATTGGCTCGGTTCGAGCATGAGGCGCACACGCCGGGCGCGGAATTTCGCATCGCCGTCGCCGGCCCGAGCGCGAGCTTCCTCTATGCCGTCGCGTTCTTCCTGCTCAATCAGGTGAGCATTCACCTCTTCGACTCGCGTCCGGCGGCGCTCATCACGAACTACCTGGCCCTCTCGAATCTCATTCTCGCGCTCTTCAATCTGCTTCCGGGATTCCCGCTCGATGGGGGGCGGATATTCCGCGCATGGTTGTGGGCACGGTGGGGGGATTATTGGCGGGCCAGTCGGTGGGCTATCGGCATCGGGCAGGGCATCGCCTATTTGCTCATTGGCCTGGGCATCTTCTGGGTGTTGCGCGCGCGAACGGGCGCCGATCTCTTCGCCGGAGCGTGGTCCATCTTGATCGGGATCTTCCTGCGAGATGTGGCCGAGACGAGTCGGCTCTCGCTCGCGCGGGTGGAACAGATGCGGCGGATTCGTGTCGCCGATGTCATGACGGCCCCTCCCGCTCTGTTGCCCCCGGAGATGACCATCGAGGAAGTGATCTCGCGCATTCTGCCCGCGCACCGGAGCCGCACGTTTCCCGTGTCACGGGACCGGCGGCTACATGGGATCTTACTCGTCCCCTCGCTTCACGCGCTCCCGCGCGAGCGATGGGCGCAGACGACGGTTCGTGAAGTCATGTGGCCCGTCGGCCCCACGATGTTCGTTCACCCGGAGACATCGCTCTGGGATGCGCATCGCTTATTGCGCGGGAACGGATTGGGCGCCAGCGCGGTGCTCGATTCGGAGGGGTATATCATCGGGTACCTCACGCTCGAGGATCTGCGTCCGGATGCTCCGTCCTCGTGAGCTGCGGGGTCGCGCCTTGCGGCCACATTGACAGTGTCTGCCCTCTTTCGGTAAGATCAAGGCCCGCTGACGGGGGGAGAGGGGGACGGTGAGTGCACATGCTCGAAGATCTGGTCTGGGCGCGGGCGTGTTGGCCGTGCTCGCTATGGGGAGCAGCCTCGCTCTCCCGCTTTCAGCGGCTCTCCCGCCGATCACGGTTCGCGGGCGATTCGTCTGCGTGAGTTCTGCCGCTGAGCGCGACGGCTCGTGTCCCTCCGAATGCGTGGGGATTCGCACGACGAGCGGTCAGGTCTTCGTCTTCCTCCCGAACGATCTGGCGGTCGCTCTGTACGCGGATCCGCGCCTGCGCGCTCGCGAGCTGCAGGTCACAGCCCTTCGTCATGAGGGGGATCGGTTGGAGAGTATCCGCGTCCGCCTGATTCGAGACGGACGACTCTATGACATCGCCTACGTGTGTGATGTGTGTCAGATCACGTCCTCAGTGCCGGGCCCGTGTCCGTGTTGCCAGAAGGAGTTGGCGCTTGAGGAGACCCCCGTGACCTATTGAGGACGTGGAGGTCGAGAGGAGGAGGTCACAGTTATGGGGAAAGAGGTGCCGAACGTGAAGACGGGGAGCCTTTCTCGACGCGATTTCTTGAAGGTCTCGGGGATCACGCTCACGGTCCCGCTCATCGCGGGGCCGCGCGTGCTCCGGGTCGCCGGAGCGGAGGTGAAAGTCTTCGGCCCCGGGAAAGTCCCCATGACGTTCACCATCAACGGGAAGACGTATCGGGCGGAACTGGAGCCGCGCGTGACGCTGCTCGATGCGCTGCGGAATGCATTCGATCTGACGGGCGCCAAGCGCGTGTGCGATCGCGGGACGTGTGGGGCTTGCACAGTGCTTCTGGACGGGAAGCCCGTCTACGCCTGTTCCGTGCTCGCGATCGAGGCGCAAGGGAGGGCGATCACCACCGTAGAGGGACTCATGCAAGAGGGGCGATTGCATCCGATTCAGCAAGCGTTCATCGAGAATGACGCGTTGCAATGCGGCTTCTGCACGCCCGGATTCGTCGTCGCCTGCAAGGCGCTCCTGGATCGCACGCCCAATCCCACGCCGGAAGATCTGGTGCGGGGATTGGGGGGGAACCTCTGTCGCTGCGGAACCTATGTGGGGATTCGGGCGGCCATCGCGCAGGCCGCGCGGATGCAGAGAGGAGGGTGAGCTATGGCTGAGCGAAGTCGCGTGGAGGTCGCGGAGTACAAGTGGCCGGAGCCGGAACGACGGCGCTTGATCGGCGCGCGTGTCTCGCGCGTGGACGGTCCGGAGAAGGTGACGGGGCGGGCCAAGTACACCTACGACGTGAATCGCCCGGGGATGCTCGCCGGGAAGATCCTGCGTTGCCCGCATGCGCATGCGCGGATCGTCCGTTTGGACACGAGCGCGGCGGAGAAGATGCCGGGCGTCCGGGCTGTGCTCCCCTTGAAGAAGGTGGGGGATGAGATCTTGTGGGCCGGCGATGAGGTCGTCGCCGTCGCCGCCGTGGATGAACCCACGGCTGAAGACGCCATTCGCGCCATCGTCGTCGAATATGAGAAGCTCCCGCACTACGTTCTGGACATGGATCCGAAGGCGGCGGGCGAGCGAGCGCGTCCGACGGCCGAGCAGATCGAGGGGGATCCCGATGCGGCGTTTCGTGAGGCGGAGGTCGTCGTCGAGGGCGTCTATGGGATGCCGCTCATCACGCACTGCTGTTTGGAGGCACATGGATCTGTCGTCGAATGGGAGGGAGAGAATCAGGTGCTCGTCCATATCTCGACGCAAGCCGTCTCCGGGATCGCGGGGCAGATGGCCGGGCCGCTGGGCGTTCCCGCGAGCAATATTCGCGTGAAGCAGGATCACATCGGCGGGGGATTCGGCAGCAAGTTCGGTCCGGATAGTTGGGGGATCGCGGCCGCGCGGCTCTCGAAGATGGCCGGAGGGCAGCCGGTGAAGATCATGCTCGAGCGGGACGCGGAGTTGATGGTCGCCGGAGCTCGACCGTCGTACTACGGGCGCGTGCGCGTGGGAGCGAAGCGCGATGGGACGGTGATCGCCTGGGAGTCCGAGACCTGGGGGACGGGAGGCATCCCCCCGACGAGCGCGCTGCCGCTGCCGTATGTGTTGCGCATTCCGAACCAACGGAAGCGACATATCGCCATTGTGACCAACAGTGGGCCGGCGCGAGCCTGGCGTGCGCCGCTACACCCGCAGGCCTGTTTGCTCACGATGGCCGCGCTCGACGATCTCGCGGCCGAGTTGCGCATGGATCCGCTCGATTTGCTCTTGAAGAACATCGAGCTGGCGGGCGAGCGTGCCGACGTCTATCGAGAGGAGCTGCAGATCGCGGCGGAATTGATGGAGTGGAAGAAGAAGTGGCATCCGCGAGGCGATCCGTCGCCCGGACCGATCAAGCGCGGACTCGGCGTCTCGATTCACACCTGGCCCGGACGCGGCCATGCGTGCCGATGCGATCTGACCATCTATCCGGATGGCTCGGTCGAGGTGAAGCTCGGCTCGCAGGACTTGGGCACAGGAACGCGCACGGCGATCGCCATCGTGGTCGCGGATACGCTGGGGCTCCCGCTGGACGCCGTTCGAGTGCGCATCGGGGATAACCAATATCCGCCAGCCGGTGGATCTGGCGGCAGCACGACGATCGGCGGCGTCAGCTCGGCGGCGCGTCGCGCGGCGCTTGACGCTTTGGATCAGATGTTCGCCCGTGTCGCCCCGCTGCTCAATGCCGCGCCCGAGCAGTTGGAGGCGTGGGAGGGGCGCATCCGCGTCAAGGGCGATCCGAGCCGCTCGATCGCCTGGGAGCAGGCATGCGCGCGCCTCAACGGTATACCGCTCACGGTGCGGGGCGAGAATCCCGGACCGGGCGAGTTGACGACGGCCGGAGCGGCCGGCGTGCAGATGGCTGACGTCTCCGTGGATATCGAGACGGGCATCGTGCGCATCAACAAGATGGTCGCCGTTCAAGATTGCGGGCTGATCATCAACATGAAGACGGCCGAGAGTCAGTGCTACGGCGGCATGATCATGGGCATCAGCTACGCGCTCTTTGAGGAGAAGGTCCTGGACCCGGTCACCGGGCGGATGCTCAACCCCAACATGGAGTTCTACAAGCTGGCGGGTTTGGCCGACATCGGCGAGCTGGTCGTGCACATGATGACCGGCGAGAAGTACGATCGGCGGGGAGTCATCGGGCTTGGAGAGCCGCCGGTGATCTCCCCAGGAGCGGCCATCTCCAACGCGGTTGCCAATGCCATCGGCGTGCGCGTTCCGTTTTTGCCGCTCACGCCGGATCGGGTTCTGGAAGCCCTGGCGAAGAAGGGAGGGAGCCATGCGCGCGTTTGAGTAC
>JBEPZV010000059.1:0-14541 GCA_041640655.1 bacterium | reverse complement strand
TCCGGTGGAGATGTTCCCGGTGCTGTTTGCCATCCCTCGGACGGCGGGCTGGATCGCCCACTGGCTCGAGATGCTGCAGGACCCCGAGCAGAAGATCGCCCGACCCCGCCAAATCTACATCGGCCCCCCACGCCGCGACTACGTCCCCATCGAGGAGCGGATGGCTGCTGCCGCGTCCTGAGAGTGCACGGGTGAGCGAAGGGGGGAGGTCGTTTGAGGGACTCTCCTCAGCACGCGGAGAGGGCGCGTCAGGTTGGGTGTTCCGCTCAAGAGGCGATGACGTGGTGAAGGGAGAGGGGGATGGAGCTCATCTGGACGCCGTCCACGAGCCGACCGCACTGCGGGCATCGGTCGTAGGTGATCCGGTTCGCCAGCACAGTGAAACCAGCTCGCTCAATCAGCACGGTCCGACACTGTGGACAAAACGTGCTCGCGCAGGCCGAGCCGGGCGCGTCATGACAGTAGACGTAGTGTAAGCCTACGCTGCGACCGATCATATAAGCACGCTGCACAGCTTCAAATGCCGCAGGCAGGTGATCTTTCATCTCATACGCGGGGAGGAAGGCGGTCACGTGCCAGGGGATGCTATAGGAGAGGGAGGCGAGGAACTCCGCGATGGCGCGAAGCTCCTCGTCCGAATCATTATGACCAGGGATGATCGGGGTCGTCACCTCGACCCATACCTCCATGTCCTTGAGCTGGCGCAGACATTCAAAGACGGGGCGCCGGCGAGCTCCGCACATTCGGCGATGCCGACGGTCATCGTAGCCCTTCACGTCCACATGGGCCGCATCGAGATAGGGACGGAGCATCCGGAGGGCTGCTGGCGTCAGATAGCCGTTGGTGACAATGAGATTCCTGAGCCCATGAGCAGTTCCCAGACGCGCCGTTTCGTATACCAGCTCGAAGAAGACCGTCGGCTCCGTGTACGTGTAGATGAGGTTCTGGCAGCGATGCGTGAGCGCCGTCTTCACGATCTCTTCTGGAGAGAGGCGGCGACCGAGGAGGCGCCCGCGTGGTCCTTTGGGCATTTGCGAGAGCGCGTGGTTCGCACAATATCGGCAGCGCCAGTTGCATCCCACCGTCGCGAGCGCCAACGCATAGGTCCCAGGTCGAAAGTGAAAGAACGCGTGCCGCTCGATCGGATCAACGGTCAGGAGGGCGACGCGATCGAAGACGAGCGTATAGAGCGTCCCCTCCACGTTCGCGCGCACGCCGCAGCGCCCGCGGTGTCCGGGCCTGATGCGGCACCGGTGCCAGCAGAGATCACATCGCACGTCCTGCGGCGTGAGCTTGTGATAGAGCATGGCCTCGCGCATAACCCCTTCTGCGAGCGGAAGTCCTCCCGTCTCGGTCGCTCTCCTTGAGGCGCGTCCCATCCTCGACATCCCTCACGGCGAGCGCTTCGCCTGAATCGCCTCAAGGTACCGAGCGAGCGCGTAGATGTCCGAGCGCATCAGGGCTTCTCCGCGAGCTCGTCGGAAGATCGTCCCCCAAATCGGCATCTCACGGCTCCCGTGAGCCGGAACGACCTTCTCGCCCTCGATCACGTTCATCACATGGTAGATGGGGAACGCTTCACCTTCCCGCTGCAGGTGCGTGAGGTCCGGCGGCGGTGTCTTCAAGGAGGCGGCAGCCGGTCCGTTCCCCTTCCCGTCTCTTCCATGACACGCCGCGCAGTGCCGGACGTAAAGGCGACGTCCCTTCTCGATGAAGCCTCTCTCCTGAGAAGGGGCGAGTACGGTCATAAGCCCAAGTCCAAGGGCGCTCATCACGATCAGGGTCGCTGTCTGTCGTCGGCTCATCGTTCTTCTCCTTCGGCAGCTTGCTCAATAATCCCATCTCACGTTGAGGCAAATCTCATGCCGAAACTGACGCCGTGCTCCTCACACGCGCACTGCACTCGCGTTCGCAGCGAAGACAGATGGGGGCGGGGTGAAGATCTTCATGATCTTTCCCCGGAGGCTCAGCGCCTCATCCGTCTTTCGTCCCCTCGGCCACGTTCCCAGATGAAGGGGATTGACCGATGGGGGAATACGCACAGGAGTGAGCGATAAAACCCAACCCGGACGTTCGCCATCAAGTGAGGAAGGGCTAACTCGTTGATGCTTCAATCCTCTCGCCCACTCTCCCATCCGCTCGGTGATGGCACGCTATTTGCATCCCTCTCCCGTGGAGTGAAAAGGCATTGCGCGGAGGGAAGAGCGGGATATGGGGCACCAAAGCCTCATGGAGCCCCTGAGGTTTTGCCGGCTCTCCCTTCGGAACGGTTCACAGGCATACAAGAGCCAAGGAGGTGACCGGCTATGCGGAAGCGATCATACATAAAGCTCTTCGCCGTTTGTGGGGTCCTCCTCTTTTTCGCCGTTGCGCTGATGCTCGGGCGCTCGTCGGCGGCTGTGCCCCAAGGGAATCCCGCCAGCGAATGGGCGCGCAGCAAGCACGCCAATCGCGAGACGGCCATCGCGGAGGCGACCGTAGAGCGGCGGGGAACAACGGCTGCTCACTGTGGGCGCTGCCATAGCGAGCAGGGCTTCTTGGCCTGGCTGCCGCAGCTTCTGGCCGGGGATTCCGGCTACATCAAGAAGCCGGATGGATCGGCAGCCGATGTGGAGTATCTCCGCAGTCTGGGTCTGACCGTGGATCGCGTGCAGCCGATCACGTGCCGGACCTGCCACGGAGAGGACTTCGAGCCGCGCATTCGCGATAACACGCCGATGTTACCCGCGGGATTCGATGCCTGGGCCGTTGGAGAAGGTGCGCTCTGCATGACCTGCCACAATACGCGCAACGGTCGCATCCAGTGGGACACGACCGATCCCGGTCGCTACACGGCTCCGCATGAGTCCGCGCAGGCCGATGTCATCATGGGGAAGAACTCCTTCTTCCTGAACGACACGGTGGATCGCGCGTCCGCTCATGCGCTCTTCACGGGCGACAGTTGCGTGACGTGCCATCTGGTGCTCGGCAAGAATGGACATACGTTCGAGCCGTCCGAGACCGTGTGCGTGAATTGCCACGGCCCGTCCATGACGATTCAGTTCGTGCAGAAGCCGATTGAGGCGTTGTTGGATCAGGTCAAGGCCGCGATCGAGCGGCGGATTCTGGCCGTTCGCGGTCAGATCGGCGTCGTCCGGAAGTGGGATCCGGCGACCGATCAATATACGGACAACTTCCCGCTCGACGGGCGGCAGATCACCAAGGTCGCCGAGATCCTCAGCGTCCATGGGCAAATCGCTTTCCGCTTCACGCTGGCGGATGGGCAAGAGGTTTACGCTCGGGCGGGCGAGATCTGGGATAAGCCTGGTGGACAGCGCGTCTTCGCGACTTCGGATCCGATCATCCGTGCGTGCTGGAACTACTTGCTGATCGAGCACGATGGGAGCCTGGGCGTCCACAATCCGAGCTTCGCGCGGGATGTGCTCACGGCCACGCTGAACGCGCTGCGGTGACCGGTTGACCGTGGCGGAAACAGCGCGGGGGGGGACGGCCCCCCGCGCTGCTCTTCAGCCGACACGCGTGACCGAGGTCAGCGCATCTCCCATCGGAAACGGTGGACGGCCTGGCCCGTGTACATGCTCTTGAGCCGCCGGACCATCGCGATGCGCTCCTCGACAAGGCGATCGGCTGCCTGGAAGGTCGGGATGTTCTCCCGCTTGGAGATGTCGAAGACGCGACGCAAGTTGTAGTAGATGCCCCGCGTCATGCGCAGGGCGCGTTCGCGATCGTAGCCTTCGAGCTCCACGTAGACGTTGATCAGGCCGCCGGCGTTGATCACGTAATCGGGCGCGTAGAGAATGCCCCGACGGTGCAGCTCCACACCGTGCCGGTCTTCCTCCAGTTGATTGTTCGCCGCGCCGGCGATGATCTGGAATCTCATGCGCGGGATCGTCTGATCATTGAGCACGGCTCCCAGGGCACAGGGCGCGAAGATGTGGGCGTCCACGTCGTAAATCTCTTCGGGGTTGACGATCTCGATCTTCAGCTCGCTTCGCGCTCGTTCGACCTTCTCCGGATCAATATCCGTCCCGATGACATGCGCGCCCTCATCGAGGAGCCGCGCGGCCAGGTTGAAACCGACGTGTCCGAGTCCCTGAACGGCGACGCTCAGGCCTTTGAGCGAATCCCGGCCGAGCTTCTCCTGCACGCACGCCTGCATGCCCTGAAGCACGCCGAAGGCGGTGACCGGAGCCGGATCCCCTCCGCCCCCGTGCGCGGGCGAGAGTCCGGAGACATATCGCGTCTCCATGTACATGTACTCGATGTCGTTGACGTCTATGCCGACATCCTCTCCCGTGATGAACCGTCCCTTCAGGCTCTCGACGAAGCGTCCGAAGGCGCGGAAGAGCGCTTCGGACTTGTCCTTCTTCGGATCGCCAATGATGACGGCCTTCCCTCCGCCAAGATTGAGGCCAGCGGCGGCCGCTTTGTACGTCATCGCCCGCGAGAGTCGCAGCGCGTCCAAGAGGGCCTCCTCCTCCGTCTTATACGGCCACATGCGCGTGCCGCCCAGAGCCGGCCCGAGCGTCGTGTCGTGGATGGCGATGATCGCTCGCAACGCGACGTCTTTGTTCTGACAGAAGATGACCTCCTCGTGCCCGAACTCCTCCATCTTGGCCAATGGGGTCATAGGCTCTCCCTCCTGTGAAGTGAACTCCGGCCAGATTATACCCGATCGTCGGCCGATCGGCTCAGCCGTCCGCGCTCATATCCGGCTTCGAAGGCCATCAGGTTCAACTCGATCGCGCTCTTCGGGAGCGAGGAGCGCACGGCCTCTCGCATCCCCGATGGAGAGACGATCGGTGCGAGCGCGCAGAGGAAGCCGAGCATGACGATATTCGCCACGATGCGATGCCCCAGCGCCTCGGCGATCTTCGTCGCCGGGAGAGCGTAGAGTCGCACGGTGTTCTCCCTTGATTCCTCATCCCGAAGCCGTCCTGCATCCAGGGCGACCAGATCGCGCTCGATGATCACCAGGCCACCGGGTTTCACCTCCGGAGCGAACCGCGCATACGCCTCCTGAGACATGGCGATCAGCACATCAGGTTCGGTGAGGTAGGGGTAGTAGATCGGCTCATCGGCGATGATGATCTGACTGTTGCAGGCACTTCCGCGCGCTTCCGGCCCATAGGACTGCACCATCGTCGCGTGGCGGCGATCGTAGACGGCGGCCGCTTTGCCCAGGAGATACCCGGCCAAGATGATCCCCTGCCCACCGAATCCAGCGATCTTCACCTCCCATCGGCTCATGATTCGACCTCTTCGGCCTCCACCTCTTCGCTCACTTTCTCCGCATATGGTTCGATGAAGAACGCGGCCAGTTGTCTCCTCATGCGCTCGTGATACGTCGGCCGCTCCACGTCCACGAATTTCCCGAGGATGAGCTTCTTCCCCAGCTCGATCCCCACTTCGGCCGGAGGAGCGCCATGCCGAATCTCACTCTGCGTCTTGAAGAAGCGCATCATGTCCAGGGCATCGCCCAACTTATTGCGGCGCAAGTATCCAGTCGGGCAGGGGGAGAGGACCTCGACGAAGCTGAAGCCCTTTTTGGCGATCGCTTCTTGCAGCGCTGTGATCAGGCGTCGGACGTGAAAGACGGTCCAACGGGCGACGTAGACGGCGCCACTGGCCGCTACCAAGGCTGGGAGATTGAAGGGAGGCTCGAAGTTCCCGTAGGGCGTCGTCGTGCTGCGCGCCGCCAGTGGGGTCGTCGGACCGAATTGCCCCCCCGTCATGCCGTAGATGAAGTTGTTCACGCAGATGACGGTCAGGTCCACATTGCGTCGTGCCGCGTGAATGAGATGGTTCCCCCCGATGGCCGCCAGGTCCCCATCGCCACTGAAGACGATCACCGTCAGGTCGGGATTGGCGAGCTTCAGCCCCGTCGCGAAGGGGATCGCACGGCCGTGCGTCGTGTGGAATCCGTCGAGTCGCACATATCCGGCGACACGCGCCGAACATCCGATGCCCGAGACGACGACCGTGCGATCCAGGGGGACCCGCAATTCCTCCAGTGCGAGCACCAGGCAGCGCATGGCGATGCCGATGCCGCACCCCGGACACCAGATGTGCGGCAGCCGATCCGCCCGAAGGAGATGATCCAGGGGATGTCGTTCCTCAGGCATGGAACGCCTCCTCGATGGCCGCGAGAATCTCCCGCGGATTGTGAACGGCGCCTCCGGGACGCAGGACGGGAATCGTGAGCGCGCGTCCGGCAGCGCAGCGTTCGACCTCTCGGGCGATCTGCCCGAGGTTGAGCTCCGGGACAATGAAGGCTCGTACTCGGGCCGCCAGCTCTCGAAGGCGCTCCTCCGGGAACGGCCAGACGGTGATCAATCGCAGCCAACCGACCCGGCGTCCGGCCGCGCGCGCCAGCTCCATCGCTCGGTAGGCCACGCGCGCCGAAATCCCGTAGGCGACGAGCACGACTTCAGCGTCCTCCATCCCGCGCTCCTCCAGTCGAATGATGTCGCGCGCATTTCGCCGCACTTTCTCCGCAAGCCGGCGCACGAGCCGCTCTTGTACGTCCGGCGAGGTCGAAGGGTATCCTCGCTCGTCGTGCGTGAGGCCGGTGATGTACACTCGATACCCCTCACCCGCGGCGACCATCAGAGGCACCAGATCGTCCTCCGGGAGATACGGGAGATAGGTCTCACGCGGGCCGGTGAACTTCTTTCGATTCACGATCGGGATCTCTTCTTCCGGCGGGATGATGACCCGCTCCGTGATGTGGCCGACGACGGCATCGCTCATGATCAGAACGGGCAGACGATATCTCTCCGAGAGGTTGAAGGCGGCGATGGTCAGATCGAACATCTCCTGCGCGGAGCTGGGCGCCAGGGCGATCACCTCGTAGTCGCCGTGCGATCCCCAACGCGCTTGCATCATATCGCCTTGCCCCACCAGGGTCGGCAATCCGGTCGAAGGCCCCCCGCGCTGGACGTTCACGATGACGCACGGCGTCTCGGTCATATACCCGAAGCCCAGATTCTCCATCATGAGGCTGAATCCGGGACCGGAGGTCGCCGTCATGGCCTTCACGCCGGCCCAGGACGCCCCGAGCACCGCGCTGATGGAGGCGATCTCGTCCTCCATTTGGATGAACGTCCCTCCGACTTCCGGCAGGCGCTCGGCCATGCGTTCGGCGATCTCCGTCGCTGGCGTGATCGGGTATCCCGCGAAGAAGCGGCAACCGGCGGCCAAGGCGCCCTCGGCGCACGCGACGTCTCCGTTGATGAAATGAACGCCGGTGAGCACCGCAGGTCCGCGCTTCATCGCTCCTCCTCCTCGAGGCGAACGACGTAGATGGCGAATTCCGGACAGAGCAGCTCGCACATCTTGCAATCGGTGCACGACTCTTCGGCGATGACGACAGGGACGTGATACCCTCTGCCGTTGAAGCGATCGGACATCGCCAGGACGTGTCGAGGACAGAATTCCACGCAGAACCGGCAGCCTTTGCAGCGCTCGGTGAGCAGGAAGACGCGACCGCGCGGCCGGCGCGCCGCGCGCGATGAGGTGTGAACCGTCGGCTCAATGCTCATGTTCTTTCTGCTCCATGCGGTCTGACGCTTCAGCCCTTCTCGAAGAGTGCCCGCGCTGCCCCGGAGCGCGATCAGTCTCCCCCGCCCACATCGAGGCAGAAGACCTCCTGGATCAGGTGGTTCTCCTTCCGATCGTGCTCCCGTATGGCCGAGAGGAGGCGAAGGCACTCATCCGCCCATGTGCTCATCAGCTGGCCCTCGATCACGCGATCGCCCGTTTCCATGAGGCGCTCCGCTTCTCGAAGGAGCTGCGTGTGTTCGGCGCGAAGTGTCTCCACGTGTGGGGCGGCGTGCGGCCAGCGCTGCACGACGTCCTCCATGAATCCCCCTTCCTCCTCCAAGGCGAAATGACGCCGGAGATGATTCAGAAATGCGCGCAGGTCATCACGCGCGGATGCCCATGAGGACCGAAGGGCCGTCATGTCCTCGTGCAGCCGCTGCATGAGCGCAGCGAGCATCTCGTGCTCGTGGCGAATCTCGCGGGCCAATTCCTCTCCCGACATGATCCCCTCTCTCGCGAGGATTCACGTAGCAATCGCCGTGCCACGCGGAGGCTTCGAACAGGCTCCCCCGGTGAGGGCATTCGATTCCTCTGAAGGGAGTTGACGGGGAAGACCTCGGTCGGGGGAGGCCCTGCCGATCTGCCCCTTGGGAAAATACCCCCGCACTGGGGCAAAAGCCCCAACCCGCGTGCCGTCCTCCGATCGGCTCGCCCGCTCCGTGAGGCGCGGCAAGCGGTCTCCTTCGCGCAAAATAGAGCTGCTCTCGGAGCGGTGGCCGCGGGAGACGGCGTGAGTCGGCATGATGGTTGCTTGAGAGGGCGTGTTGCGAGGCAGGCTATGTCACCGGCACCGCGGCGTCGGAAAGTGGTCCTTGTCGGCAATCCGAATGTCGGGAAGTCGGCGCTCTTTCGCCACCTCACGGGGCGCTATGCGGTGGTCTCGAACTATCCGGGGACGACCGTCGAGATCTCCCGCGGTCGGCTGTCTCTGGAGGGGATCGAATACGAGGTCCTAGACACGCCGGGCGTCACCAGCCTCGTTCCGCAGTCCGAAGATGAGCGCGTGGCCTGCGAGCTGCTGCTGCGGGAGCAGCCGGACGTCATCGTGCAGGTCGCCGACGCGAAGAACCTTCGCCGCACGCTTCTGCTGGCGCTCCAACTGGTCGAGCTTCGGCGGCCGATGGTGCTCGTCCTCAACATGGTGGACGAGATGCGCGAGCGCGGCATCGAGATTCATGCCGAGGCGCTGGCCGAACTCTTTGGAATCCCCGTGGTCGAGACCATCGCCACCTATGGCTACGGGATCCGCCATCTGCTGCGCGCAATCCCGCGAGCGACCATTCCGCGAAATCCGCTTGAGGAGCGACAGCGTGAGGTCCTGGGAACGGCCGCGGGGTCCGATCTTCCCATGGGCTTGCTCGTCGAGTGGATGGAGGTGGGGGATGCGCGATTTCGACAGCAAGTGGAGCAGCTCTTGGGACGCTCGCGCCTGGTGCGCATGCCGCATCTGTGGGAGCGCCATCCCACGCCCGAGCGTGGGTCGTGTCGGGGATGTCCGACGTCGCGCTCGCTCTGTCGGGAGCTTGAACGCGCCCGCGCGCAGTTTCTGGAGAACGCCCTCCTCACCCTCCGAAAGAAGGGCGGGGAACGAGCGCGGCCCGAATTGACGCCTTCGGCATTTCGATTCTGGGTGGTGCTGTTGCTGGGTGGAGTGGGGCTCTTGGCCTGGGAGGAGGTGGGGGGATACTTTCAGTGGCCGACTCTGGCGACGATGCTCGACGTGCTCATCCGGCGATATGTGGCCGACCCCACCTGGGCATTCTCCCACGCATATCGGCTCGATCTCTGGCATCAGCTCCTTTTCGGTCCTCGGGGGGGAGAGGGATTCGGGGTGCTCACCGAGGCCGTTCGGATATTCGCGCTGCTCGCTCCACTGGTCGTTCCTATCCTCGTGCTCATGCGGCGGAGCGCGCGGTTCCTCCACGGCATGGGACGATGGACGCGTCAGCCGCTGACGGGTATCCCGATCCTCCTCGTGATCCTTGTCCTCGTCTATGAAGTGGTCGGCCGCACGGGCGCTCAAGCGCTCGTGGGCGTACTGGAGGAGATCCTCTTCGGGGCATATCTCGTGCCGTGGCTCCAGTCCCTGCTCCCGCCGGGATTCTTCCATGACCTGCTCGTTGGCCCCTACGGGCTCATCTCCATGGGGTTGACTTATGCCATCGCCATCATTCTCCCCATTGTCGGAACGTTCTTCCTCGCCTTTGGCGTCCTTGAGGACAGCGGGTATTTACCGCGGCTGGCGATCCTCTCGGACCGCCTCTTGCGCGTGATGGGGCTCAACGGGAAGGCCATCCTGCCGATGGTGCTCGGCCTCGGATGCGATACGATGGCGACGATGACGACCCGCATTCTCAATACTCCGCGCGAGCGGTTGATCGCGACATTGCTCCTGGCCCTCGGCGTGCCGTGCTCGGCGCAATTGGGCGTGATTCTGGGGATCGCCGCAGCCTATTCGCCAACCGTGATGCTCACGGTCTTTGGCGTCGTCGCTTCACAGCTTGTGCTCGTTGGCCATCTGGCCTCGCGCGTGCTCTCGGGCGAGCGCAGCGATTTCATCTTCGAGTTGCCCCCTCTGCGCGTCCCGCTCGTGCGGAATATCCTGCTGAAGACGTGGCTTCGCTTGCGGTGGTTCCTGGCCGAGGTCGTCCCCCTCTTTCTGGGCGCGACGCTGGTGCTCTTTCTCCTCGATCGCGTGCGGTTCGGCGCGCGAACGGGGATTGAGGCGATCGAAGAAGGGGTGCGCCCGCTCGTCGTCGGCTGGCTCCACTTGCCAGCCGCGGCTGCTCGCGTGTTCCTCATGGGATTCTTGCGTCGAGATTACGGAGCCGCCGGGCTCTTCGATCTGGCGCAGCAAGGAGCGCTGACGACGACTCAGATCATCGTCAGCCTGGTCGTGATCACGCTCTTCGTCCCCTGCCTGGCGAATTTCCTCGTCATCGTGAGGGAACAGGGGTGGAGGCGCGCCCTCGCCATCGTCGGTTTCATCCTCCCGTTCGCTTTCGCCGTGGGTGGAGCACTCGGGTGGATCCTGAGGACTCTTCGCGCGTTCTCATGATGGAGAGACAGGCATGGATGTGGATCGGGAACTCAGCGAGCTGCTCGAAGCCCTGTGGACGTTGGAGGAACAGGGAGAGGCGTTCCCTCAAGACGTCCGTCGCATCGCCCACGCGGAGGTGACGGATCAATTGCTGGAGCGAGCTCTTCGCGAAGAGCTTATTGTGCGACAGCCTTCGGGACATCTGCGCCTCACCTCGAAGGGACGCGCGGTGGCGACTCCCATCATTCGCCGCCATCGGTTGGCCGAGCGCTTGATGTGCGATGTCCTGGGGGTGGACGTAGAGGAGACTGAAGCGGCTGCCTGTGAATTCGAGCATTTCCTCGCGGAGGGGATCACGCGGGCGATTTGCACACTGCTCGGCCATCCGCGCGTGTGTCCGCATGGACGTCCTATCCCCGAGGGCGAATGTTGCCGGCAAGCGGAGGAGCAGGTGAGGGCCATCCTCGTGCCTTGCGATCGTCTGGCGCTTGGCGAGACGGCGCGCGTCGCCTATGTGAGCACGCGCTCACATGCCCGTCTGCTGCGGCTCTCTGCGTTGGGGATCATGCCCGGCGTTTCCGTTCAGCTTCTGCAGCGATGGCCGAGTATCGTCCTGCGGTGCGAGGAGACGGAAGTCGCCCTGGACGAAGAGATCGCGCGGCAGATCTACGTCTGGCGCGCCCGTCCGGAAGAGGGGTCTGAAGCGGACAAGACCCAAGACGGGCAATGGCATTCAACCTGAAGATGGAATCCACCCCGAATGGGGACCTTCTGGCAGGTGGGTGCACTCCACCATCGGCGTCTCTCCCCTTGGCCCGATAGCCCAGGGCTTGAAAAACCCGACGGCCCCCTGCAAAGGGACTTGACAGACAGTATAATTGGGGCTGCCTGAAAATCTCATAAAGGACTCATAAAGGAGGTGAATGCCATGGGCGAAAGGCTGACACGGTTCGCTCCCTGGACCCTTTTGGCGATAACGCTGGCTCTTGTGGGAGTGTGGGTCTCCGCTCCCGCGTGGGCGCAAGACGACGAGGCAGCTCCAAAGTGTAACTGTTACTATCCCGCCACGGGCGAGTACGGGGTGATCAGGGGAGGAGATTGTCGGGTCGTCAACTGCTGGATCCCTACTCTCCTTGACTGAGCGACACGGAGAACCAAACGGCGGGATCATCAGATGGGGGAGCGTGGGAGAAACGCTCCCCTTCTTCGGGCCTTCCTGAGGAAACGAATGGGCGTCGCCGTGATCGGAGGGCTTATATCGAGCCCATCCTGGGAGGAGCCGATGTTTCGGACAAAGCGACGTGCTTGCTTCGTCCAACGGAGACGATGGGCCGGACGGCTACGGTCTCATGACGAGAGGAGGAGCGTATGTGCGGAAGGGGTGTGTATTGTCTTGCTCTGCTCGCTTTTCTCATGACCGGCGTGGCCTCGACTCTCTGGAGCGAGGGTCGGACGAGTCCACAGCGGGAAGAGCCATCGAATCCGCGAGAGGCGGCTCTTGAGACGCTCTCCTTGTTGCTCGATGAAATGCGTGACATCGAGCGGCAGGAACAACGCCTGGAACTCATCGTTCGGATCGCCGAGATCCTCGGAAGCGAGAATCCGGAGAGGGCCCAGTGGCTTCTCACCCGTGCCTTTGAGGAGACGCTCAAACTGGAGGAGGGTGGGGCGAAGGACGACCAATGGAGGGAAAAGCGGAGCGCTCTGCAGAGGCGGATCATCAGCCGCGTCGCGCAGCACGATGAGGAATTGGCTAAGAGATTGCTCAATGAGCTTCATGAGAGGTTGGCTTCTGCCGAGACGACGTCGTCCGCCCAGGTCAGTTATGTACAGTTCGCGCGAGGGTTGATCGAGGACCATCCGGATTTGGCCAGCTATATGGCGAGGAGAAGGATGAGGAGTCTCCTCAGTTGGGAGGGTCTGCTGTTTCTCCTCGATCTGCGGGAGAGAGCGCGCGCGCAGGCCGATCTCCTTTTCCTCGATTTGACTTCCCGGATCGCGAGCCAGGGAGCGGGGGATGTGAACGAACTCCTTCTGCTTTACGCGTACGTCTTCTCGCCCGCACTCCCCCTGCAGTTGACGGGGGAGGGGCCTCAGATGTTCTCTCTGCCGGGGTATCGGCGTGGCACCGTTGATTCGGAGATGGCCGTGAAGTTCCTTCAGAGCGTGATCCCTCCGCTGTTGGCTCCAGAACGATATGCCGGCCGAGGGCCGCTGTGGGGTCCTCGTGGAGATTTCTTCTTCCTCAGCGTGATCTTGCCCCACTGTCATCGCTTTCTTCCGGCTCTCGCCGATGAACTCGAACGGCAACGGAACCTGCTCGCCGCCCTCTTCCCTCAGGGGGAACGGTCATCGTTAGAGAGCGCTGCGTCACGGTCTCCTTCTTCGCTCACGCCGCAGCCGGATGGGGGCGAGAACCTCGTGGAGAAAGCCGAAAAAGCGACGGACCCGAAAGTGCGGGATCGCCTCTTCTTCCTCGCCCTCAACCGCGCCCTTCGGGAGGGGGATTTCGAGCGAGCCTTTGAGATCGCGGAGAAGATCTCACGCGAACAACGCGAGGAGGTTCTCTCTTTCGTTCACTACCTTGTGGCCGAGCGGGCGATCCGTGCGGGACATCTCGCCGAGGCTCTGGAGCATGTGCGTCGGCCGATGAAGCCCCCCTTGAAGGCGTATCTGCTGGCCGTGATCGCTCATCGTCAGTTCTCATCTGGCGATCCGTCCGAGGCGATGAGATTGCTCATCGAAGCAGAGCAGATCACCCGAAAGTTGGAACCGGATCGCGTGAAGGCGTCTCTTCTGCTGGGCCTGGCGGCTCTCCATGGCCTCATGAACAGTCCTTCTGCCTTCCTGGCGCTGCAGGAGGCGGTGGAGGCGATCAATCGGGCGAAGGACTTCGATGGGGAGGTATCGCTGGGGAATCTCATCACGATCGGCGATTTCTCGTTCGCCTACGAAGTTGATACGCGCCTGTTCTCTTTCGAACTCCCATTTTCACTCCTCGGCGCGCGAGATTTCTATGGCACGATGGCTCTCGCGCGATCGCTCACCCATCCGGTCCTGCGAGCAAGGGCAGTGATCGCCGCTTGCGAAGGGGCCTTAAAAGGTCGGCCGACATCCGGAAGGGCTGAGGCTCGTATCGGTGATGGGGATGAGGATTCGCTTCTCTCAAGATCTCAACTTGGCGATCGCATGCTCAGCAGCATTCCTGGCGCTCCTTTTCTCGGTCGTCTTGTTGCGAGAGAACCTGAGATTGCGGACTGAGCTTGAGCAGGCCAGGGGTGGATTATCCGGACCCGCGAGGGCTTTGGTGGGGGATCGGGTTCCTTCGTTTCAGGCCGTGACGCTCGAAGGTCGGGAGGTTCTCGCTCCCGGTGGAAAGGGATGTGTGTTGTTGTTTTTCTCGCCGAAGTGCCGAGCCTGTGAGGAACAATTCCCCCTCTGGGAGCGATTGTCTGGCGAAATCAATCGGGAGTGTTGGGACATCCTCGGGGTCTCCTTAGATCCTCTCCAAGAGACGGCTGCATGGGCTCAAGGCCATGCTCGGGGCTTCGAGATCATCTCCCTTCCAGATCAAACCCTCTGGAGGGCCTATCGCGTTACGGCGATTCCTCAGGTCGTCGTGGTCTCGCCTCACGGGATCATCTTGTGGGTCCACTCCGGTGCTCTCCGAGAAGACGAGCCGACCTACTCCGCGCTGCTTTCCATCGTGAGACAGTGTCGCGAGAGTAACCAAGGGTATGAAAGGGGACCGAGCGTCGGTCGGCACCGCCCGTGAGAAACAGGCTTGACAGACAGACAGTATACTTGAGGCCGTCGAGGTGGTGCGAAACGACCGTGAGGAGGTTGATGCCATGCACCTGACGCGAGAGTTTCTCCGACGCGGCGTGGCCATCGGG
>JBEPZV010000058.1:0-14609 GCA_041640655.1 bacterium | reverse complement strand
GATGATGTCGGCCTTCGGCAAGCCCGCGTAGTTCCCGCGACTCCACGGGTCTATGTGAATGACCTTCCCCCGAAACTCCAGCATCAGGCTCCCATGCGTGATCGGTCGGATCTTCACCTCCCCTTCATCAGTGGGCAGAACATCCACATTCCCCTCCTGAAGTCGAGAGGCGCCCAGACCCCCCCACGTGATCGCAAGGATGGCGATGAGCGTCTTGAGCCTGGCGTCCTTCATACGTTCCCTCCAGCGCCATTGGTCATGCGGGGTCAATACTAGAGGGAGGCGCGCCGTCGCGCAAGCCGGGGGAGGCGGGCGATCTCCCTGGAATTGACAGGCCCGCGTCCCCCTTTCTAGAATTCCGCCGACACAGATCGCGGAGCCGGGGAGAGGGAGAGATGCGCGTGCATGAGCTGGAGACGCCCGCCGTCCTCATTGACCTGGACGTCATGGAACGCAATCTCGCCCGCATGGCCGAATATTGCCGACGGCACGGGCTCGCGCTGCGCCCACACACGAAGACGCATAAGATCCCGGAATTGGCGCATCGGCAGATGGCCAGCGGCGCCTCGGGCATCACCGTCGCCAAGCTGGGCGAGGCCGAGGTGATGATCCAAGCGGGACTCACCGATGTCTTGATCGCCTATCCCATCCTGGGGCGGGAGAAAGCAGCGCGCTTGGCGGCTCTGGCCGAACGGGCGTCGCTCATGGTCGCTCTGGATTCCGAAGAAGCCGTGCGCGACATCTCCCGCAGCGCGCAGGAGCGCGGCGTGCGCATCGGTCTTTTGGTGGAGTTGGACATCGGCTTCCGTCGCTGCGGTGTGCAACGGCCGGATGAGGCGGTCGCTCTGGCCCGCCTCATTCACGAGCTGCCGAACGTGGACTTCCGCGGTGTGATGTTCTACCCCGGACACTTCATGGCTCCCGAACCCGAACGGCGTCAGCTTCTTGAAGACGCCAACACGCGCCTTCGACGCTTTTACGACGCCTTCGAACGCGCGGGCCTCTCAATTGGCGTCGTGAGCGGGGGATCAACGCCGACGGCCTTCATCTCCCATGAATTCCTCGGCGTGACGGAGATTCGCCCCGGGATGTACATCTTCAATGACCGCACGATAGTCGGCCTCGGTGTGGCCCGCCCCGAGGATTGCGCGCTCTCGATCCTGGTGACGGTCGTCAGCACCTCCGTCTCCGGCCGCGCTATCGTGGATGGCGGCTCGAAGACCTTCTCCACAGACCGGTACCGCGCCGGCGACGGCCGCGGCTTCGGTCTCGTGTGCGAGGACCCGGAAGCCGAGGTGGAGGCGCTCTCGGAGGAGCACGGACACTTGGACATCTCGCGCTCCTCGCGCCGCTATCGCGTGGGGGAGCGGCTGAGGATCATCCCCAACCACGTCTGCACCGTCATGAACCTGCACGATGAGGTGTATGGGATTCGCGGGGATCAGGTGGAAGCGGTCTGGCGCGTCGCAGCCCGAGGCCGCGTGCGTTGACCTGAAACCGGAGCAGAGGCTTCGGTCGTAGTCCCGATGCGCAGGACCTGTCCAGCCCAGGCTTTGGAGGAGAGGCTTATGACACACACCTTTCGCCGAATCGTCGTCCTCACGCTCATGCTGGGGCTGATGAGCGCCATCGCCCCAGTACTCGGTCAACAGAAGGTCAAGCTGCTGGACAAGGAGACCTTCATGGAGATGGAATCCGTCGGGAATCCCGCCATCTCCCCCGACGGCCAGCAGATCATCTTCACCCGCACGTGGGTCAACAAGATGCGGGATGAGTACAACAGTAATCTCTGGATCGTTGACGTCGCGGGGACGCGCGTGCGCGAGTTGACCTCGGGGAATTGGCGCGACAGCTCGCCAGTCTGGTCCCCGGATGGGAAGCGCGTCGCCTTCCTCTCGAACCGAGATGGCACGACGCAGATCCACGTGATGTGGGTGGACACGCGCGAGGTCGCCCAACTGACCCGTCTGGAGCGGGCTCCGAGCGATCTGCGGTGGTCGCCCGATGGAAAGTACCTGGCCTTCACCATGCTCGTCCCCGACAATGATCCCATCCTGCCGATCAAGCTGCCCGAGCGACCGGCCGGGGCACAATGGGCGCGACCGGCCATCGTCGTGGATCGGCTCACCTGGGCGCGTGACGGCCAGGGCCTGCTCCCACGCGGCTACACACAAGTCTTCGTCGTTGACGCGACGCTCGGCGGCACCCCTCGTCAGATCACCAGCGGCAAGTACAACCACACGGATCCCGAGTGGTCGGCCGATGGTCGGACGATCTACGTCTCGGCGATTCGCAAGCCCGATTGGGAGTATCTGCGAGGAGACACTGAGATCTATGCCGTTGACCTTCAGACGCTCGACATCCGTCCCCTCACCGACCGACGCGGCCCGGATACGAATCCGACAGTCTCTCCCGACGGACGGTGGATCGCCTACACGGGCTACGACGAGAAAGGGTACACCTTCCACATTTCGAGCCTCTATCTGATGGACAAAGATGGGGGCAACAAGCGCGTCCTCGCCGAGAACCTCCCCAGCTCACCGACCAACGTGACCTGGGCGCCCGATGGCTCGGGCATCTACTTCCTCGTGGGAGAGAAAGGGACGACGGGCGTCTACTTCGCCTCGCTCGATGGAAAAGTGCGCAAGGTCCTGGAGGGCACGCATGTCCTCTCGGGCTTCTCCCTGGCCAAGAACGGACAGGTGGCCACCGTGCGCTCGACGTTCAAGGAACCAGGGGTGCTCGTCACCTTCAATCTCCGCGATCCGGCGAACATCCGGAAGCTCGTGGACGTCAACGAAGACGTGCTGGCGGGGGTGAAGCTCGGCGACGTTGAGGAGTTGTGGTTCACCTCGACGGACGGATGGAAGATTCAAGGCTGGCTGATCAAACCCGCCGAATTCGACCCGACCAAGAAATACCCCATGGTGCTCTGGATTCATGGAGGGCCGTGGGCGATGTACAACGTCGGCTTCAATTGGGCCTTCCAGAATTTCGCGGCTAATGGCTATGCCGTGCTCTACACGAATCCGCGAGGGAGCACGGGTTACGGTCAAGACTTCGTCAATGGCATCCAATACGCATACCCGGGCAAGGATTACGATGACCTGATGGCGGGCGTGGACGCAGCGCTCGCCAAAGGCTGGATTGATGAGCGCAACCTCTTCGTCTGCGGCGGCAGCGGTGGCGGTGTCCTCACGGCCTGGATCGTCGGTCACACGGATCGCTTCGCAGCGGCCGTCTCCATGCGCCCGGTCATCAACTGGCATTCGTTCGTGGGCACCACCGACGGCCCGAATTGGTACTCCCAGTTCCGGAAGTTCCCATGGGAGGACCCGATGGAGTACGCCCTCCGATCCCCGCTGCACTATGTCGCCAACGTGAAGACGCCGACGATGATCATGACCGGTGAAGCGGACCTGCGCACGCCCATCGGGCAGAGCGAGGAGTTCTACCGCGCGCTGAAGATGCTCAAGAAGGAGACGCTCCTCATCCGCATGCCCGAGGAGTATCATGGCTGGCGCCGCCCGTCGCACCAGTTGGCGCAGCAACTCTACCTGCTCGCGTGGTTCGAGAAGCACAAGCGCCAGGATAAAGATGTCCCGATCGAGGGCTCAGGACAGGAGGCCGGACGCGCTCGAACGGGACGATGAACCTTTCGACATCGGCTCACGTGGGGACTCGGCTCTTCGACCGGGGCGCCACGTGAGCCTCTCCAAGAGCCGTCTACGGAGGAATCGCGATGCGAAACGTGAGGGTTCGATGGCTCGAACTCATCCTTCTCTTGCTCCTTAGCGTCCTTCCCCCGATCGGGAGAGGGACGCAACTCTCTCGAAAGCCTCCACAGACCCCGATGGAGGACGTCAAGGAGGTCCTGCACGGGGTCGAGCTCGTGGATCCGTATCGCTGGCTCGAAGACCAATGGAGCCCGAAGACCCGCGCGTGGATTGATGAGCAGAATGCCTACACGCGCACGTTGCTCGATGCCGTCGCCGGGCGCGAGCGCATTCGACGACGCCTCACGGAGCTGATGAAAGTGGACGCCGTGGGGCTCCCCATCGAACGCGGTGGGCGATATTTCTTCACCAAGCGGCGCGCGGATCAAGAGCAATTTGTGATCTACATGCGGAGGGGGCGTCAGGGACCGGACGAAGTTTTGATTGATCCGCATCCCTGGAGCCCGGATCACACGACGAGCGTGACGTTGTTGGACGTCTCCGATGATGGGACCCTGCTCGCCTATGGCGTGCGTCAGGGTGGGGAGGACGAGATCATCGTCCGTCTCTTCGACGTCGAAGCTCGTCGCGATCTCCCCGATGCTCTCCCAAAAGGGCGATATTTCAGCCTCTCGTTCACCTCCGACAAGAGTGGCTTCTACTACGCGCGGCACACGGCGGAGGGCCCGCGCGTCTACTTCCATCGGCGCGGCGATGACCCGGCGCGCGATCGGGAGATCTTCGGCCGAGGCTATGGCGTGGATAAGATCATCACGGTCACGCTCTCAGAGGACGGACGATACGCGCTCTTCACGGTCTCGCACGGCGCCGGCGCCCGACGAACGGAGATCTACCTCTCCGACGTGGCGCGCGATGGCGCCATCCTGCCGGTCGTCAACGACATCGAGGCGCGATTCAGCGGACAAATTGCCGGAGACACGCTCTATCTACTGACGGACTGGAATGCCCCGCGAGGCCGCCTCCTCGCCGTGGATGTGCGCAAGGCGACGGCCCGAGACCAATGGCGCGAGGTCATTCCCCACTCTTTGGCCGTGATCACTGGTTTCGCTCTGGTCGGCGGGCGAGTCGCGGTGAACGTCCTGGAGAACGTTCAAGCGCGCGTGCGAATGTTCGACCCCCAGGGGAAGTTCCTCGAGGAGATCCCGTTGCCGGCCATCGGCTCGGTCAGCGGCCTGAGGGGGCGCTGGGAGAGCCCAGAGGTCTTCTACGCGTTCTCCTCCTTCCACATCCCGACGACGATCTATCGCTATGACGTGAACACGAGGACCTCAGAGGTGTGGGCCGCATTGAAGGTGCCGATCCGCAGCGAGCAGTTCGAGGTCAAACAGGTCTGGTACGAGTCGCGCGACCGAACGCGCATCCCGATGTTCATCGCCCATGCGCGCGGAGTGAAGCTCGACGGCTCGAATCCGACGCTCCTCACCGGATATGGTGGGTTCAACGTGAGCATGCTGCCCGGCTTCTCCGCGCGCGCCGTCCTGTGGATGGAGCTGGGAGGCGTGTATGCCCTGCCGAACTTGCGCGGCGGTGGCGAATTCGGCGAAGAGTGGCACCGCGCGGGGATGCTGGAGAGGAAGCAGAACGTCTTCGACGACTTCCTGGCCGCTGCCGAGTGGCTCATCAAGAATGGGTATACGAATCCCTCGCGCTTGGCCATCTCCGGGGGCAGTAACGGCGGACTGCTCGTCGGGGCGGCGCTCACGCAACGCCCGGATCTGTTCGCCGCCGTCGTCTGCTCGTATCCATTGCTCGATATGATCCGATACCATCGGTTCCTGGTCGCGCGCTTCTGGATCCCGGAGTACGGCTCCTCGGACGATCCGGAACAGTTCAAGTACCTGCTCGCCTACTCTCCGTATCACCGCGTGAAACCCGGCACGCGCTATCCGGCCGTCCTCTTCATCACCGGCGACGCGGATACGCGCGTGGATCCGCTGCATGCGCGGAAGATGGCGGCGCGACTCCAAGCGGCGACGGCGTCGGATCGCCCCATCCTCCTTCGGTATGACACGAAAGCCGGTCACTCGGGAGGATTGCCGCTCAGCAAGCAGATCGAGGATCTGACCGATGAGCTGAGCTTCCTCCTCTGGCAACTCGGCGTCCGCATCCCGGAGAGCTGATCGTATCGTCGCAACGAAGGCGGGCACTTCCTCCGAGCTCGTGCGGCGCTCAGCGCAATGGGCGCCGCACGCTTTTCGTTCCCTTCACGCCGGCCACCTTCCGCGGCTCGCGAGCGCAAGGCGGGTCTGGTAAAATCTTCGTCTCTGAGGAGTCAACGCGATGAAGACGAAGCGCTTCGATGGTCGGACATTCTACGAACGGTTCACGCGCTATGCGGCGGACCTCTACCCCGGACGGTATGAGAACCTGAGCTTCTGCGAGGAACTGGCCGAACTGGCCAATGAGATCCTCGAGTGGAAGGAGAAGCGTCACGCCGTCATCCTCGCCCACAATTACCAATTCCCCGAGGTTCAGGAGATCGCCGACTTCATCGGCGATTCGCTGGGGCTCAGCCAACACGCTGCCCAAACTGAAGCGCGTGTGATCGTCTTCTGTGGCGTGCATTTCATGGCCGAGACGGCGGCGATCCTCTGCCCTGATAAGCTCGTGCTCTTGCCCGATCTGGAGGCGGGGTGCTCCCTGGCCGCCTGCGTGACGGCTCCGCAACTGGCAGCATGGCGAGAGCGCCATCCCCACGCTGTCGTCGTCACCTATGTGAACTCCACGGCCGACGTCAAAGCGCTCTCGGATTACTGTTGCACCTCGCGCAACGCGCAGAAGGTCATCGAGGCGATCCCCGAAGATCGGGAGATCCTGTTCGTGCCGGATAAATACCTGGGGGCGGTCGTCAGCGGTCTCACGCGACGTCCCCTCACACTGTGGCCCGGCCAATGCCACGTCCACGCGAAGATCGCGGAGACGGCGATCGAACGGGCCCTGGACGAACACCCTGATGCCGAGATCCTGATCCACCCCGAATGCGGCTGCGCGACGACCTGCCTAGCGCGCGCGGTCGCGGGCCACCTCCCGCGCAATGCCTACTTCCTCTCGACCGAAGGCATGGTGCGGCATATTGAGACCTCGAAGGCGAAGACCTTCCTCGTGGCGACCGAGAAGGGGATGGTCTACCGGTTGCGCGTGCTCTATCCCGACCGCACGTTCTACCCGGTCTCGGACGATGCGCTCTGCGAATACATGAAGTGCACGACCTTGCCCAAGGTCCTGCGCGCGCTCAAAGAGCTGGTCCATCCGATCCGTGTCCCGGAGGAGATCGCCGAGCGCGCCCGAGGCGCTCTGGCGCGCATGCTCGCGCTCGCGTGAACATCCACTTCACGGAATGAGGGCATTATCAATCAACCGCGCCGAACCGACTCGCGCGGCGACGAGTACGAGAACCGGACCTTCGATTCGTTCCACCTCTTCCAACGTCTCTGGATGCGCCAAGCTCACATAGTCGAGCGCCACCCCGGGCGCCGCGCGCAAATATTCCTGCAGGCGCCGCCGCACCTCGGCGGCCTCTCGCACTCCCTCCTCGAGGATGAGACGACGCGCCAGGGCCAACGAGCGCGAGAGCGCCCGCGCGTGCTCCCGCTCCATGGGTGAGAGGTAGACATTGCGACTGGACAGCGCCACCCCATCCGGTTCGCGCACGATGGGACAGGCGACGATCTCAATCGGCAGATTGAGATCGGTCGTCATGCGTCGAATGATGCGAAGCTGCTGGGCGTCCTTCTCACCGAAGTACGCGCGATGGGGCTGCACCAGATGAAAGAGCTTGAGGACGACCGTCGCGACGCCGCGGAAATGCCCCGGACGACTCGCCCCTTCCAGCCGTTCCGCCAAAGGACCGGTCACCTCGACCCACGTGCTGAACCCCGGGGGATACATCTCCTCGACCGTGGGAACGAAGACCACATCTACGGCCTCCCGCTCCAACAGAGCGAGATCGCGCGCCTCATCGCGGGGATAACGCTCATAATCCTCCCCCGGGCCGAACTGCGTGGGATTGACGAAGATGCTCACGACGACGGCCTCGCACTCGGCGCGAGCGCGACGAATCAATGAGAGATGGCCTTCGTGGAGGTATCCCATCGTGGGGACGAATCCCACGCGGCCGCGCAGCGCGGCTCGCGCCTCCCGCATCTCACTCAGCGTGCGCACGACGCGCATGGCGACGCCTCACGAGGCATCGGCCAGAGCGAGCACCTCGGCCAAAACCGTCTCGTCCATAGCGTGACTCTGCTCTGGCCCGGGGAAGACCCCCTCCTGGACCTCGCGCACATAGGCCATGACCGCCTCACGAATCGCTTCCCCCAAGCGCGCGTAGAGCTTCGTATGCTTGGGCGCCAGGTCGGGATAGAGGCCGAGGAGGTCGTGAATCACCTGCACCTGACCATCGCACCAGGGACCGGCACCGATGCCGATGGTCGGAATCTTCACCCGCTCGGTGATCGCGCGCGCCAGAGGAGCCGGGATCGCTTCCAAGATGAGCGCATACGCGCCGGCTTCTTCCAGAGCCATCGCGTCCTGAAGGAGCCGAAGCGCCGCCTCGCGGTCCCGCCCCTGAACGCGATAGCCGCCCAACTGATGGATCGCCTGAGGGGTGAGCCCCACATGCCCCATGACCGGAATGCCCGCCTGCACGAGACGACGGACGATGGGGACGATCTCACGACCGCCCTCCAGCTTCACCGATTGCGCGCCGCCCTCTTTCAGAAAGCGCCCGGCCTGGCGCACGGCCTCCTCAGGACCCGTTTGGTAACTGAGAAACGGCATATCGGCGACGACATGAGCGCGGCGGCTGCCGCGCACGACCGCCTTCACGTGGTGAAGCATCTCCTCCACCGTGACGGGAAGCGTCGTCTCGTAACCGAGCACCACCATGCCCACACTGTCGCCGACCAGGAGAACCGGAATCCCCACCTCGTCCAACAATCGGGCCATGGAGTAATCGTAGGCGGTGAGCATGACGATCTTCTCACCCCGCCCCTTCATGGCCTTCAGATCCTGAATGGTAATGCGCGCCATAACGGTGCCCCTCGCTGCGCGAGCAGACCATACATTGTATCGGCTCGCTTCAGCGCGAGCAATGAGCGGGCCGTGGAGATGTCGCTGCAGATTCGTCTGAGGAGGACTCACGGACGACCGGCGGCTCCGGCCCGCCCCTCATCGGAGCGAGCCGGAGATCCTCCATTCCACCGGAACGCCCATGGCCACCGAGGTCACACGTCCAGATAGAGGTAGAACTCCATCGGATGCGGGCGCAAGCGCACGGCATCCACTTCGCGCTCGCGCTTGTATCGGATCCACCGTTCGATCAGCGCTGGGGTGAAGACATCGCCTTTGAGCAGGAATTCGTGATCGCGCTCGAGCGCTTCCAGAGCCTCCTCGAGCGAACCCGGGAGTTTCGGCACATCCTTCAACTCTTCCGGACTCATGTCGTAGATGTCTCGATCCAGCGGTTCGCCCGGCTCGATCCGCTGCTGAATGCCATCCAAGCCCGCCATCAGCATCGCCGCGAAGGCGAGATAGGGATTGCAGCTCGGATCCGGCGGCCGGAACTCCAAGCGCTTCGCCGCGGGATTGGCCGAATACATAGGGATGCGAACCGCGGCACTTCGATTCCGCCGCGAGTAGGCGAGGTTCACCGGTGCTTCGAACCCAGGCACCAATCGGCGATAACTGTTGGTCGTCGGCGCCACGAACGCCGCCAACGCCGGCCCATGTCGCAGCAATCCCCCAATGTACCAGAGCGCTTCCTGTGAGAGTCCCGCATAGCCCTCGCCAGCGAAGAGCGGACGCCCGCCCTTCCACAGCGATTGATGGCAGTGCATGCCGCTGCCATTATCCCCGAACACCGGCTTCGGCATGAACGTGGCCACTTTCCCTCGCCGCCAGGCGACCTGTCGCACGATGTACTTGAAGGCCATCACGTGATCGGCCGTCTCCACCAGCCCCCCGTAGCGGAAGTCCACTTCGCCCTGCCCCCCACTGGCCACCTCATGGTGATGACACTCCACCTTGATCCCGATCTGCTGCAGCCGCCCAGCGATCTCCGTCCGCACGTCCTGCAACCGATCCACCGGCGGGATCGGCACATACCCCTCCTTCCCGCGCATGCGATAACCGCCCTCGCCCCACTCCTCGCTTCGCACCTCATAGCCGCTGCGCACACCGTCCACCTCGTATCGCACCTCATCGAAGATGAAGAATTCCACCTCCGGTCCGAAATACGCCTCATCCGCAATCCCCGTGAACCGCATGTACGCCTCCGCCCGCTTGGCGACTCCCCGCGGATCGTACTCATACCCCTGCCGCGTGATCGGATCCACGGCATCCCCGATCAAACAGAGCGTCGGCTCCTCGTAGAACGGATCCATCCAATACCATCGCGCATCCGGGACAAGCAACATGTCGCTCTCATGAATCGCCGCCCATCCCCGAATGCTCGACCCATCGAAGCCGAAGCCCTCTTCGAAGCTCTCCTCCTTCAACTGCTCGATCGGGAACGTCATATGCTGCCATTGCCCCACCAGATCCGTGAAGCGAATGTCCACATACTTCGCCCCATGCTCGCGCGCATATTCGAGAACTTTCTGTGGCGTCATAATCTCCCTCCTCACCTCATCGAAAATATCACACGTGCGCCCGAAGACCCGAGACGCTCTCCCGAAGCCCCCCTCTGATAGCGAGAGACCTCAGAAGCGATGATGCCCTTCCCTCACAAACACCGATCTCGGCCTGAGGCACTCAGGTAAGATCGAGATCACAATGTCATAGTCCCGGACATCCTTGACGAACCGCCGAACCTCCTCCGCCAAGAATGCCCGGAACTCCTCCTCCGTGGGGAAACGCTCCCGAAAATGGAGGAGGAACCGCATGATCTCCCCATATTCATCTCTCATCGGTCGCTCCTCTCCCAGAAAGAGCTCAACCTGAACAAGTTATGCAAACGACGTGCCGGAGAAGAGCGAGCGGCGCGATCGCCCTAATCCATTGAAACCGTAAGGCTTCTCTCACCTCCCGATCGGATTGCGCTTTTGTCAGCAATTGACACAATGTCGTATCGTTCAGCCGATCGAAAGACGATTTTGGGCCTCAAAAGCTTCCCCTTCAGGCCGCCCCGCCCCTTCAGAATTTCTCGGAAGATCCTGCAGCGCTTTCTCGACGGGCCGCACCACTTTTGCCATCCGAATAGCCATGACATAGGGTCAATATTGTTGCGAATTTCCAGCTTTTTTACAAGTTCGTCCCACCGTGAACGCCCAAGGGCGAACATCTGTGTTCTCCCCTCAGCCGGGTATCGGCCCTTTGGCAGGGGCGGGAGGAAACGCCTCTCCGCCCCTTGTTCCGCTACCACTCGATACGAAAGCCGAGCTGAATGAATCGAGGCGTATTGAACTGCGTGGTCAAGACACCGAACGAGGCCGGGTCGAGCAGGCTGAGCGTGGGATCGGCCAGCTCCAAGCGGTTGAAGACGTTCAGCAGGTCACAGGTGAAGACCAGGCGCACGCTCTCGGTGATCGCCGTCTTCTTCCCGATGGAGAGGTCCAGGTTCCATCGGGGCAAGCCGCGGAGCACGCCACGACCCTGCCGTCCATCCTCACTGATGCGGATCTTTCGGAAGCTGTTGAGCACGGCTTCAGGATTGGCGAAGAGATTCAGGCCCGTGCCACCCCGCTTGGGATCGCCAGCTGTGCCGACACCACCGGAGCCGGCTACGCCCTTATGCACGGTGTTCGGAAAGTCGGGCTTACGAAGTGGGATCGCGCCGGCGCCCACGGAGAAGTTCAGCGGATCACCGCCCCAGACCTGATTGCTCTGCACGACGGTGAGCGGCAGTCCGCTATTGGCCGTGAAGATCCCGGATACGTGCCATCCACCGATGACTTTGTCGAACCAGGTGTTGGTCACCCAGCGTTGCCCCCGCCCGAAGGGGAGTTCGTAGAATCCCAGCGCATTCACCACGTGACGGCGGTCGAAGAAAGCCGGACCGTAGTCGATGTCGGGGTCATAGGATGAGGAGAACGTGCCGATGAAGTTTTGAATGAGCCCAGCCTGATCCAGGGCTTTCGAGAGTGTGTAGTTCACATCAAAGGTGAGATTGCGCGAGAAGGCCTTTCGCACGGTGAGGAAGAACGAGTGGTAGTTCGATCGTCCGCCATCGGTGCGCATCCAGAGATCAAGCACCTGCATATTGGTGATCGTCGGCTGTCCGGCGACCAGGAGCGAGGTTTGGATGAACGTCCACAGATCGTTCAGCAAACCGTCGCGGAAGGCGGCCGTCCGCGCTGTCGCGACGCGGACCGTCCCTCCAGGACCCAAGAGGTTCTCGAACCAGGGCTGCGGAGTCACGCGATCCGGAGCCACACCCGCCCGCAGTTGTTCGGCCACGGCGTCGAAGGCTTGTGCGAAGGTCTGCCGCGTCGCACGATCGCGCATGAAGAATGGCACGGCGCTCAACTGCACGTTCTGGTTCAGATTTCGTCCCAGTCGTCCGGCGTATCCGAATTCGACGAGGAAGTTGCCGGGCAGCTCTCTCTGGATCGTGAGATCGAGGCTGTGCGAGCGTCCGACCTTGATGTCGGGATCAACTTGGAAGGAGAGGATCTCCCCGAAGGGGATGCTCGGCACGACCGGTGGTCTCACCGCGGGGATCGTGGGGATCGGGGCCGGTCCATCCACGCCGATGCGGAAGGCGTTGGAGGGATCATTGTTCCCCGCGCAGATGCCTCCGATCCGCGGGCCCCGACAGTTGATCGTCTGGGCGAATCCGACGCCCAGCAGCGGAATGACGATCGTCTGGACCGTGTTCAACCGATCGAAGACGATCCCGTATCCGGCGCGGATCACCCCCTTGCGATTCCCGAAGAGGGCTCCCCCGAGGCCGCGTTCGAACGAGGGGTTCCACGCCACGGCCACGCGTGGGCCGAAGTTCGTTCGATCAATATCGAAGATGCGATCTCGTCCGGAATTGCGAATGGGTTGGAAGGCGAGCGCCGGATTGTAGATCTCCCCGCGCAGCGCCGCCTGCCGTCGCTCGGCGAAGTATTGGCTCGAGGTCAGGATTCGCCCTGTCGCTTGCTCGATCAAGAAGGTCTGTCGTCCGTCCTTCTCCACCGGTGGCGTTTGCCACTGGTAACTCGCGCCGAGCGTGAGCGTCAGCGAGGGGCGAAGGCGCCAGACGTCATTGAAGTAAAACTCATAGGCGTTGATGCGGGCATCCACCTCCAGAGGCGTTCCGATCGGGCGCGGATTCAACCTCCCATCGCGCACGATCATGACGCCGACGTTGTCAATGATCCCGAGCGCACCAGCGTAGAGGCGATTCCACCGGGTCACATCGCCCGGCTGCAGGCAGTTTGTTCGCACCGTCTCCGAACAGCTCGGCGGGCGATGGGCGGGCGGGATCGTGACGGCTCCGGCTACGTCCAGCTCGGCCACGAGCGCGGCCAGCGACCCCACGACTTTATCATCGCGCAGGTGATAGAGCTTGAGTCGCCGGATCGAAGTCCCCATCTGCATCGTGTGCCGCCCCTTGATCCAGGTCACGTTGTCCACAAACTGCGTCACGTGATCGTTGACCCCTTGCGTGCGCGCGACCTGCGTGTGCACATCAATGGGCTCGGAGACCAACCCGCCGAAAGCAGGGTGACCGGCGACCTGAAGCGCCACGTTTGTGCCGGACACCTGCGGGAACGGAGAGACGCGTTGCAGCCACCAGAAGTTGCGCTGGAAGGAGAAACGGAACTCGTTGGTCACATGCGGGGTGATCTGTCCGATCAGTCCAGCCGTGACCAACCGCGGCTGCACCGGGACCTTGGCCAGTGAGGCCGGAACGCCCTTGGTGTTCCCCTGCAAGAGCCCCCCGATATCCAATTGCGTCGGTGAGGCTGCGATCTGCCGGAAGTACCGATAGCTCGCCTCCAGGCGCCAGCGATCCGTCAGGTGATGATCCAGGCGCAGGACGGCGAAGTCGTTGGTGATCGAGGCATCGGCCACGCCTCGAAAACCGATCGTATTCAACCCATCGCCCACGGAGGGATCGTTCCCGGGCGGGAGCAGGTCCCACAACGCCTTGACCACCGGATTCAGACCGATGCCGCGCGGATCGCAGGGATCGGAATTCGCCGGCCCACACAATCGCGAGGTCTTCAGATCGTAGCTGATGATCTGGCCGCTCGCATCGCGGAAGCGCAGGATCCCGGCACGCAAGGTCTCCGTCGGCACGACGCGCACGATGTCCTCGGATCGCGGGAATCGCCGCCCTTCGTAGTTGGCGAAGAAGAACGTTCGATTCCTCACAATCGGCCCTCCGGCGGAGAAGCCGAAGCGGTTATCCTTCAACTCGGGATCCTTCTGCCCCGTTCGGTTCCGCGTCCACGTGTTCGCGTTCAAGTTGTCGTTCTGATGATACCAGTAGGCCGAGCCGTGGAAGTCATTCGTCCCGCGCTTGGTGACGAAAGCGATCTGCCCACCCGAGCTGCGGCCGAACGTCGCATTGGGATTGGTCGTGCCCACGCGGAACTCCTCAATGCTCTCGACCGGGACGGGGATGATCGGCTCTGGCCCGCTGCTCAAGGGTTTCACCGGGTGCGTGCCCACCGTGTTATCGGTGATGTCCACGCCATCGAGGATGAACGTGTTCTGATCGCTGCGCGCGCCGGCGACCTGCCCGCCCACGTTGTCATTGACGCCCACGCCTCGATACGGCATCGTCAGCGGTTGCAGCAGGTAGATCGAGACGGCGCTGCGATTGATGTTGGGCAAGCGCAGGAGCGTTTCTCCTTTGAGGACGTTTCCGACCGTCGCATCCACGGTCTGCAACTCCACGCCGGCTCCGGCGGTCACCTCAACGGTCTCGGCGATCTC
>JBEPZV010000057.1:0-14675 GCA_041640655.1 bacterium | reverse complement strand
CCACCAAAATCGCCCCATCCATCTGCGCCGCCCCCGTGATCATGTTCTTGATGTAATCCGCATGCCCCGGACAATCCACATGCGCATAATGCCGCCGCTCCGTCTCATACTCCACATGCGCAATCGCAATCGTAATCCCCCGCGCCCGCTCCTCCGGCGCATTGTCGATCGACCAAAAATCCCGATACACCACCCGCGGATTCCGACTGTGCAACACCCGCGTGATCGCACTCGTCAACGTCGTCTTCCCATGATCAATGTGCCCGATCGTCCCCACATTCACATGCGGCTTCGTCCGCTCAAACCGCTCCTTGGCCATAGAAATCTCCTTCCCGAAGTGGTCTCGATCTGGAGCCCACGACCGGACTCGAACCGGCGACCCCGTCCTTACCAAGGACGTGCGCTACCGACTGCGCCACGTGGGCTCTGACTAATCTTACCCGGTTCGGCCATAAAGAAAAAGTCTGGAGCGGGCGACGGGACTCGAACCCGCAACACCGAGCTTGGAAGGCTCGTGCGCTACCGTTTGCGCCACGCCCGCTCGATGTCTCCACGTGGCCCACGAACAATGAGCTGGTGCAGGGGGAAGGATTCGAACCTCCGAAGGGCACGGAGCCCGCCGGGTTTACAGCCCGGTGCATTTGGCCACTCTGCCACCCCTGCACCGCTTCGCCTTTTCAAAGACCCGTGGAGCCGGTGGCGGGATTCGAACCCACGACCTGCTGATTACAAGTCAGCCGCTCTACCAACTGAGCTACACCGGCTTCCCCGATGGAGCGATCCCGACCTCATCAGCGACGGACCCCCCATCTGGCCTCGGACAAAACCAAAATAATAACAAAATTTCCGGCAAACGCAAGTCGTCCCACAGCCTTGTCGAAAATTTTCCGAAAGCCCCGGCCCCTTCGGGGATCGCGCGCAGTCGGCTGCGAACCGCGCTGTTGTGTGCTATGATAAAAAGGCTTTCCATCAGGGGGGTTGAGAACGATGAGTAAGGAGGAACACAGGATGAAGGGACGGTATCTTGTCTCAGGCGTGGTGGGAGGGATCTTCGTTCTGAACGGCCTCATGATCTCAGCCCAGGCGCCGACCGCGCCCGAAGGCGCTCAGGAGCCGGCGGTCACGCGCCGCTACTCGAACGTGAAGTGGAGCGCCGAACGACAGACGCTCGTGGGCGCCAATATCGTCATCACGCGGCGAGGGGATCAGTTGAGCGGCACGTATGTCCTCTTCGATGGGAATATGGAGGGGACGGCATACCGCCTCAGAGGGACGGCCCACGATGGGCGCGTCTCCTTCACCGTCGGCGCCAAGGGGATGACCCTGCGCTTCACCGGGCGCATGACCGAACAGGAGCTGGTCGGGAGGATGACGATCGCCCGAGCCGATGGGACGCGCGAGGAGCGCGAATTCAAGGCCCGACGGCTCTGGCGCTGAGTCGGTCGCGCCCGCCGGGGAGTTCAATGGCATGACACAGACTCCGTCCGTACTGCCGATCGAGCTGGTCTATTCGATCCTGTGCGACGATGTCCGCCTGGAGGTGGGGAACAAGTTGACCTTCATCGGCGTCTTCTCGGCGATCTTCGTTCCTCACCTCCCGGCGACGATCCTGAAGTTCGCCATTGTTCATCACTGGCGCGGCGAGGGGACATATCTCTCGGAAGTCCGTATTCTCTCCCCGGATCGAAAACAAGCCATCGCCGCGTCGCATCCGGCCAGTTTCTCCATCCCGTCCGGCGGCTATGCGGACAATGTGACCATCTTCGCTAATGTGACGTTCCCCGCCACAGGGACCTACATCGTCCAAACACTGGTGAACTCGGCGCTCTTTCACGAGCAGCCCCTGCCCGTCGGCCTCCTCTCGGAGGAGGAAGCGCGGCGATTCCCTCTTGTGCCGCCCATCGGAGGTCGGGTTCACTGAGGGCGACCAGGAGGCGCTTTTTTTGGAACTCTTCGGGACGGCGGATCGTGTCAATGGATGCTGGTGACGAGCACATTATGGGGCCGACAATCGCGCAGGTGGAGGTGATCGCCCACAGGGCCGAAGGGGATAGGCCCTCTCACGCTCCTTCTCAAGAGCCGACGTGGCCGATGTCGGGATATGCGTGCTGGAGCGATCATGACCTGATGGCGGCGGTGCGGGATGGGGATGACGGAGCCTTCGATGAGCTGGTCCGACGATACCAATCGCCGATGACCGGTTATCTCTATCGCCTGCTGAACGATTACGAGACGGCCCTGGACCTGGCGCAGGAGACGTTCGTGCGTCTGTACCGGAA
This sequence comes from bacterium, assembly GCA_041640655.1. Lineage (GTDB taxonomy): Bacteria > Acidobacteriota > Blastocatellia > HR10 > HR10 > HR10. The sequence goes on along the minus strand of JBEPZV010000057.1, from coordinate 12,396 downwards.
CGCCCATCGGTATCGCGCGAATCACAACTTCTCGACTTACCTCTACAAGATCGCGACAAACCTCGCCATCAGCGAGCTGCGGCGTCGGAAGCGGTGGAATATGCTCTCGCTCGTCTCCTTCTTCGCCGCGAGAGATGGCGAGGGGGATGAACGCCCGTTCGACCTCCCGGATCCGCGGCCGCTGCCGGACGCACAGATCCTGCACGAGGAGCAGCGGCGGATCATCGCGCGAGCCGTCGCCTCGTTGCCGGAGAAATATCGCGCGGCGATCATCCTTCGCGACATCCAGGGACTGGAGTATGAGCAGATCGCGGAGGTCTTGGGTCTTCCCCTGGGCACGGTGAAATCCCGCATCAATCGCGCGCGGAATTTCCTGCGCGAGAAGTTGCGGGGGTATCTCTCGGAGTGAGGAGCAAATGGCGATGACGTGCGGACGTCTGCGACGAGAGTGGGAGCCGGATCGGCCGATCCCGAGCTGGGCGCGCGCGCATGTGGCCGAGTGCGCGACTTGTCGCGCCTACATGGAGGAGCTGAGCCGATTGCGGCGCGCGTTGGCGGCGCTCGCGGAAGTGGCGGTGCCCGAAGATTTCGCCCATCGCGTGCGCGCGCGAGTGCGCGCTTCGGCCGCGCGTCCGCCGGCGCTCTGGCCGCGCGCGCTCGCCGTGGCGGCGCTAGGCGCGATCGCCATCGCGCTGCTCTTCACCCTGGAGCGAGAACGCTCATCACGGCCGGAGGGACCGCGCGCCTTCGTCTCCAGCCCTTCATCCGCCGAAACCGCGCCGCGTGAGGTGGCGTCGAATGCGACGTCGCGCGAAGCCCAGGAGGCTGTGGCTATTGAAAAGCGCCTTCGCGTGGCTCCGCCTGCGCGCTCCGAGGGGAACCGAATGTCTCGGATGACTGTTCCCGCCTCAGTCGCCCCTCATCACACGTCGGGTCATGGCGATGAGGCGATCGTGAGCGAAGCCCTCGCGAGTCGCGAGGCCGATCCCTCCGACGCGCCTCTCTCTCACGATGGGGTGATCCTCCTCCTGCGAAATGAGGAGACGCAAGAGGAGAGCATCCTGGCGATTCCGCCGGTCGTCTTTGGCTCGCGACTGCTCCCGCTGCGGCCCGCATCCTTCGCACCGGGGGAGCGGCGGAGGATCCTCTGAACGCACGCGAATGGTCCGAAAGATGGGAAAGGCGATGACGCACCGACAGGGCGCTCTTCGGAGGCGACCGAAGGGCTCAAGACTCAGCCTGAGAATCGTCGTGGGGCTCGCCCTCAGCGGGAGCCTCACGTTCGCTCAGGCACTCTCCCCCCACGCTCTCAAAAGTGAGCCTTTGGCGACCGTGACGCAGCGAGGGGAACCCGCTCTCCGTGAAGGCCCAGAGTCGCTGCCGCCCCCCTGGCTGGTGACGGTCATTCATCGGATCAGCGTGCGTGATCTGCTGGAGAGTCTGCGGCGCCAGGGGATTCAAGCTTCGGCGCTCGACGGCTTGACCCGATCGCAGCAGATCACAAACATCACGACAGGTCTGGTCGTGGATGAGCGCGGCCGCGTCCTGGTGCGTTTGATGAGCGCGATCCCGGCGGGCTCAGGAGAAGCCGACGTGACCGTGTTGACGCGCGATGGCCGGGCTTTGCGACCGACGCTCGTGGAATGTGATGAGGTCACCGGATACGCCGTCTTAGAGGTCCCCGCGCTGGGTATCGCTCCCCCGCCTTTCGTGCGCGAGGGGACGAGCTGGTCGCCGGACGCTCCGGTGAAGGTCCTCGCGCAGGTCCCCGAGATCGCCCCTGCGGGTGGTGCCCGTAGGCTTCGACCTGCCGAACGCACCGATGCGACTCCGACGGGCAGCAGCGAACCACTCTCGTGGCGCCACCTGTTGCCGATGAAATTCAAGCTGGAGGCCGCGCGCTTGAAGATCGCAGCCGCGCTCTCGGCCGCCCCTCGCGATCGCACTGAGGACGCGGAGCCGGCTTCGAGCCGACCGACGTTCCTTCTGGAGTTACCCCAAGCGAATTGGTCGGCGGACGGAGGCGTCATTGTCACGGAGAAGGGCGAAGTACTCGGAGTGGCGGAAGAGCAAGCGCCTGGAGCTTACATTGTGCGCTCGACCGAGAGTCTGCGCGCCCTGACCTTGCGGCTTCTCACCAGAGCGCGTGCCCTGGCGGCGAAGGCCCAGGAGAGGGCATCGGCTGAGGCCCTGCGAGCCACGGCCCGAGCGACGCGCGCTGCCCCCACGCGCGGATGGATCGGCATCCGCGCGGCGAATCTCGCGGATCTGGGAGACGCCGAGCGCGCGGCGTTCCCCTCAGTGCCAGGGGCGGCCGTGATCGCGACCGAAGTGATCGCCGGAGGGCCGGCTGAACGCGCCGGGATGCGCGCAGGTGACGTCGTCCTTCAATATCGCGATCAAGCCGTCACGTCGGTCGAGGCACTGGCAGACATGATCGCCCAAACCCCTGTTGGCGCCTCGGTCCCGGTGAAGATTTGGCGCGAGGGTGAGGTGCGGCAACTGCTCATTCCCATCGAGGTGCGCCCAAGCGGCGTGATCTCGGAGCCCCCGCCGCCTCCCCCATCCTCGGCGCTCTCGCCGGAGAACTGGCACGAGCTGACGGCACAAGGGGCATTGACCCGATGGGGGCTACGTGTGATGGATTTGACCGAGCAACTGGCGGACTTCTTCGGCGTGCAGAGAGGCGTCCTCATTTTGGAGGTGATGCCCAATGGGCCAGCCGCTCGAGCGGGCGCGCGCGCCGGAGACGTGATTGTGGGGGTCGGCTCGTCGCCCGTCCGCACCCGATCGGACCTACTCCGCGCGCTTCGCGCACTCTCGGGCGACGCTGTGACGCTCCGCATCGTCCGGGAGCGCGAGCCGCTTCTGATGACCCTCAGCCTCCACTGAATCTATGCGCGGGTCGGTCCTCGGGGCAACACTTCTGTTGGGACTCGCCTGGAGCCAGGCGCTTTCCCCCACATCTCCCCCGCAGGGGCGAGAGCCCATGGTCCGCGTCAACGTCGCCGTCTTCGATCGCGCCGGGCGACCGGTCACCGACATGCGCCAGGAGGAGTTCACCATCCTCGAGCTTGGAGAAGAGCAACGCATCGAACGATTTCTCCCACCGCGCGCCCCGCTGCGGATCATCCTGCTCGTGGATCGAAGCCCGAGCGTTGCCTTCGGGCTCGCACAAGCGCTCGATGCCGTGCTGGAATTCCTCCTTCACCTCGGACCCTATGATGAGGTCTCGGTGATCTCCTTCAGCAGCCGCGTGGCGCTTGAATCCGATTTCACGTTCAACGTGGACCGACTGCGCGAAGTGCTTCGACGTCTGGAGCCGATGCGCGATCCAACGGACACGACCAAGCTCTACGACGCTGTGGTCATTGCGCTCGAACGCCTCCAAGAACAAACGGAGGCGCGCACGGCTTTGCTTCTTGTGAGCGATGGCCGGGATCGCGGCAGTACGGAGGCGCGACGCGATGAGACGCTCCAGCTAGCTCGCCGCAGTTTCGTCACCATCTATCCCATTCACGTCACCCCGCGTGCTTCGGCCAAGAGCGAGTACCTCGAATGGCTGGCGGCGACAACCGGCGGCGAGCTCTATCGCACCGGTGCGGATCTCGATCGAAACCTGGTCGAGTTGGCCCGCTCTCTCCGCTCGCATTACGTCCTGGGATACGTGTCTTCGCATCCGCCGAACCCGAAGCGAGGGCATACGATTCAGGTGCGCGTCTCCCGCGCAGATGTCACCCTTCGCGCCACTCACAGCTACCGGCCCTTTGTGAAAGGACCGTGAGAGCTACATCCCGCGGGACGTCCCACCGATCCGACTGTGCCTTCATTCAGAAGGTGAAGCGCAATTGCAGCTCGACGCGACGGGCGGGCAGGGCCGAATTCGCGCGCCCGAAGAAGGGCGAAGTGAGTACGCCGCTATAGTTGGTGAAGTTGACCGTGTTCAAGAGATTCGTCGCGCGCACCACGAGCGTGAAGCTGTAGCGATATTCCCCGGCGCCCAATCCCGGGAACCCACCACCTCTTCCTGGGCCGAAGCCCCCACCGCCGGGGCCACGTCCTCCACCCCCGCCGGGTCCCCCTCCAACCCCCCTGCTTCCGCGCGGTCCGGGCATCGCCGCACCCTCAGGCCCTCCCTCCTGCTGTCCGAGTTGAGGCCAACCGCCGCGCGTTCGAGGCTGCCCGAATCCGAAGGTGCGCGTGAGCGTCAGGTCCACGCTCCGGTAAGCGGGGCCGATGCCGAAGTTACGCGGGATGATCGGCTCGTCGGGACGCGGATTGGGATTGAACGTCCCAAAGGGCGTCCGAACGGCGCCCGGCAGGGAAGGATCGGCGAATGAAGGCCGATCGTTGATGACCGTATCGAGATTGTTGTCCCGCCCCGTCGTGATGTTGAAGGGGCGACTCGAACGAACATTCACAAATGGCGCCAGCCGGATCTTCCATGGCAGATTGATCATCCCGCCCACGAAGACCTGATGTCGGGCATCGAAGCCGGCTCGCCCCCACTCGCTGCGGGCGTCGTACTGGTTGACCGGCGTGGAGAAGGCCCCATCGGAATCGTTCTTGGTCGAGGAGAGGACGTAGGTGCCAAAGAGGGTGAATGTGCGGTTGAACTGACGACGAACGCCCAGTCGCAACTCGTTCCGAAGTGAGTAGGCCGTGGACTCGACCTGGAAGATCGGTCCCTGTTCCGGTCGCGGCGGCAGCAGCATGCCGGGCAGCGGCGCATTGATGTTCCGCGAGCGGAAGAGATGCACGCCGCGAATGCGCGAATATCCCACACTCACGAAGAAGCCGCGCGGCAACTGTCGCTCCATCTCCACGGTCGCCTGGAAGGTATAGGGCGCGACCAAATCGGGTGCCAGAACGCGCACGCTCGTCGGACGAACGCTCACCTCGCCCTCAGAGAACGGATCGGGGAAGCCCGGCGCGCGGATGATGATCTGCTGTTGACGCCGCCCATCGAACCGAATCGTATTGAGCACGAGAGTGGTCTCCAGCGCATCGTAGAAGAGGCCGGCGCCGCCTCGAATGACCGTCTGTCGGCTCCCGCGCGGCGACCAGGCCACACCAAACCTTGGCGCGAAGTTGATCCGATCTCGGAGATGTGTTTGAAACTCATGGCGCAGTCCGAAGGAGAGCGTGAGATTCGGGCGCACGCGCCAATCGTCCTGGACGAACCAGGCGAACTCCCAGAGGGTGACGGCCGCCCGCGGATCCCCGCGATTGATCGTGAACTGCGTCGGTCGCGCGCCCGGGACGCCGAGCAGCACATCGCGATATTGCTCGAGACTGGAGAAGGTGAACGTGCCGCCGAAATTCGATCGGTTCACATCTTCCAGGCGTTCAGCCTCCGCCCGCACACCCATCTTCAGCAGATGGCGCTGCCAAGGGAGCGAGAAGGTGTTGGTGAACTCCAGCTCGTCGCTGGTCCGCCGACTGAAGAGCGCATTCTGATTGCCTCCGGCACTGAAGGCATCCAAGACGATGAGGGCAGGCCGATCCGAGAGGGCCTCGCTGCCGGATTCGCGGCGATCAAGCTGCAGGCGCAGTTCGTTGGTCATCCGCCGCTGAATGAGCGAGGTGAGGGAGAAGCGCAGCGTCTGCTGCCGACTCTCGCTGGTCGCCGCGCGCTCGGGGAGATTGAAGCCCCCGACGCCCTGATTGCGGCTGCTGCTCTCAAAGAGGCGATACCCGAAGCCGAGCGTGTGATCTCGCCCCGGCTGCCATTCGCTGCGCAGGGAGAACTCCGTCCCCCGCTGCGGCGTCAGGACGACGGTCGCAAACGGCATGGGCTGAAGGGTCATCGGATCCAGGATTGTCGCCCGGACCGTCTCGTTCTCATCCAGCTCGCGACGTTGTAACTCGGCGAAGAACGACGCTCGGTTGCGCAGGATCGGGCCGCTCAGAAAGCCCCCATAGCGCCGGACTTGCAAGGGCGCGCGCACGGGCGCGAAGGCATTGCGCGCATTGAGCGCTTCGTCATTGAAATCGAAGAACCCGTTCACGCGGAACAGATCCGTGCCCGGCCGCGTGAGGATCTCAATGCGCCCACGCCCGGGCTCGCGGAATTCGGCGGAGAAGGGGTTACTGTTGATCCGAATCTCACGGATGGCGCTGCGCGGAGGGATGCGTCCGCGCTCGCGAAATCCATCCACGAAGACCTGCACATCGCCGGCGCCGACCGAAGGCCCGGCCATCTGGCGCAGAACCTCCAGCAACTCCTCCGGATCCTCCGGCAGCGCTTCCAGGTCCTCACCACGGATCACCACGGCCGAGAGATTCGTATCCGGTTCGACCGAGACGCGCGTCTCCTCGGTCACCTCCATGCGCTCGGTGATCAAGATCTCCAGCGTGATCGTGAGCGGATGCGAAAGCGGCGCCCCCTCGCGCATGACGCGCGTCGTCCCGGCTGGACCGGGCTCCACCACGAGGGCAGGTTCTTCATAAGGCGCGAACCCTTCGGCCGTGACGCGCAGATGATAGGTCCCCGGCACCAACGGGCCGAAGCGAAATTCTCCGCTCGCATCCGTGACATGCCGATGTTCTTGTCCCTGTGGATCCCGTAGCACGACTTCGGCACCGATGATGATCGCCCCGCTCGGATCCACGACGATTCCACGCAGCTCCACAGGGCGCGACGAGACGCCCTGAGCGAAGCCCGGCCAGCTCAAAGCGCCGATCATTAAGAGCGCGGCCAGAGGGCGGCTCCAGGATTGAAAGGGGGAGCGGTGATGCCCCTTTCGAGACGATACACTCGATAGACGATGTCGCATCGTTCCCTTCTCCCTGTCTTCCTCAGCTCCGCCCCGATCCCCACGGGCCTGATGACGGCTCAATGGGGGCGCGGGGTTCCGCCTACTCGATGGCGTCGGAGCCGCTGCTGAACGTGAAGGCGCGCGTGCGCACGGCCGGATAGAGGGCATCCCGAACGCGCTTGTAAGGCGCCGTCATGGCCTCGGTGTTCTCCACCACCGTGCGCCAGCTCTCGTTGAATCGGAAGTTCTTGACCGGATATTTGATCTCCCCGTTCTCGACCAGGAACAGGCCGTCGCGCGTCAGCCCCGTGCTCGTCCCCAAGATCGGATTGAGGGCGCGGATGTACCAAAAGCGCGTGACCAGAAGCGCCCGGTCGGTCTTCCGGATCAGATCCTCGAGGCTCCCCTCGCCGCCCTCGATGATGAGGCTCGTCGGGGCAGGCGTCGGCTCACCGCCGGAGCGCCGGGCTTGTGCCGGCGAGAGGAGGAGATTTCGAACGATCCCCTTTTCGATCCAGGTGATCTTCCGCGTGGGACGCCCAGCCTGAAGCAGAGCCGCTCCGCCGCCGCCCAATCCCCCGCTGCCGAAGCCGAATCCACCGCCGGCGAGCGTGAAGGGCATGCCGAGCAACTTGGGATGAGTCGGATCACTGCGCAGCGTGTAGAGGGGATTCGTGATGGGCGTGCCCACTTCGACGCGTTCGGCCGGCAGGAGTGACAGATCCGGCCCGAAGATGCCCCCGCCTCCTCCCCGCCGTCCCGTCAACAGCGCGGTCACGTTCGGCCCCATGTCGGCGAAGGCATCCGGCTCCAGAATGACCGTGTAATCGCCCGGGGGCAACTCGCGGGGATTCACCGAGCGAATCGCCTTCTCGGCCGCGGTCCGAGCGGCCTCCTCGACATCCAGCTCCTCGAAGTCGCGCGCACTGGTGGCTGCCCAACCGGAGCCGCCCCCGTCTCGGGTCCGAAAGGTCATGGAGATTTGCGCATCGGTTGATGCATGATAGGCGAAGAGGCCTGCGCTGTTGGCGACGGCGACGATGCCGGCGCTGGTCGTCATGAAAGCGGCAGCCACGAGATTCTTCGCCTGCGCGACCGCCAGGACGCGTCGCATAGCGTCGGCGCGCGCTTCGGGCGTGGCTCGGGCTGTGCGCTCGAAAAAGGCGCGGATCGGGAGATACTCCTGCGGTCCCGGAAGCGGGTCGCGCTCTTCGCCCAGCGGCATCCCGAACCATTCGGAGCGAGCATTCTCCTCGGCTTCTCTCACGACCTGACGTAAGGCCGCCTCGCTCACATCGTCGGCCGTCGCGACGCCGAGCCGATTCCCCAAGACCAGTCCCACGGTCACCGAGGTCGTGTACGTGGAACCACTTGTGGTGATCGCGTTGAAGGCCGCCCGCAGGTGCGTCGCATACGTCCGGCGAAGCAGGACGACCGTCTCCTTCGACGAGGAGAGCGAGAGGAGCATCTCGGTCAGGCGACGAACCTGCTCCTGATCGAGCAGGAAGTCCGAGAGCCCGCGCGAGGGCGCTGCCCCTGGGGACGGCCCGCGATCCTGAACAGAAGGTCCTCCCACACCGAGAACGGCGCGTCGTGTCAGTCTCTTGCTGGCCATCACACGCTCCCCGAATTCAAGACGGTGATATTGCGGAATCGGGCCATGGCGCAACCATGGCTGACGCTGTTGGTTTGCTGCGGCTCGCCCTTGCCGTCTCCGGGCGTGCCTTGATTGACCCAATACTCCTGGCTGCAGATGGCGTCGCAGGAGCTCCAGAATTCCGGCGTGTACGATTGATAGATGACATTGCGGAGCATGCCGACCTTCTTGCCGTTCCTGATCTCCCAGAAGGCGTTGCCGCCGAACTGGAAGTTGAGTCGCTGCTGATCAATCGAGTAACTGCCGCGCCCCTCGATGAGGATGCCCGCTTTCGTATCGGCGATGAGATCTTCGGGACTGAGCCGTTCCTTTCCTGGTTCCAGCCAGACGTTCGGCATGCGCGGGATCGGTATGGAGCTCCAGCTATCGGCGTGGCTGCATCCCCGCGAGAAGGTCTCGCGAACGGCGTGCGCCAGCTCGCGCGTCGTCTGGTAACCCACCAGAATCCCCTCGCGGATCAGGTGCCAACGCTGCGCGGGCACGCCATCATCGTCATAGCCGACCGTCGCCAATCCGCCCGGTGTCGTGCGATCGGCGACGAAGTTGACGATCTTCGATCCGACCCGATACTTCCCCAGCTTGTCCAGCGTGAGGAAGCTCGTCCCAGCGAAGTTCGCCTCGTAGCCGAGCACGCGATCCAGCTCCGTCGAGTGTCCGATCGTCTCGTGGATCGTGAGATAGAGATTCGAGGGCGCGATGAGCAACGTATACCGTCCGGGCTCTACCTCCCGAGCTGAGAGCATCTCGACAGCCTCATGGGCGATCTGTTCGACGATCTCCGCCCACTTCAAGTGCTCCACGTACTCATATCCGATGCTCTGCGGGGGGATGAACGCATTGCGGGTGGCGATCTCAGGACGCGCACTCGCCTCACGCCGCAGGGCCGTGACCGTGAGATTGGGCAGGGTGTGATAGATGTGCTGCTCAATGTAGGAGCCCTCGGTGGAAGCGAAGCGCTTGTGCTCGTGGACGAAGGCGAGTGAGGCGTTCACACGGGCGACGCCCCTGACCTTGCGTCCGAGCTCCTCCACTCTCGTCAGGAGGGCGACCTTCTCTTGCAGACTGACCTCGAAGGGGTTCTTCGCCATCGGCGTCTGCCAGGTATCGCGATAGGCCTTCACCGGAGCCAGGCGCACGCGCGCTGTATTGATCGCGGCATTGGCGCGGGCGATCGCCACGGCTTCGGTGGCGATGCGCCGGATCTCATCGGGAGTCACCAGGGGACTGGCCGAAAACCCCCAGGTCCCATTGTAGAGGACGCGCACGCCGAAGCCGAAGCTCTCCGACCGGGTGACGCGCGCCGGTCGCCGGTCGCGCCCTTCTTCTTCGAGAGCCGGCCCCAGGCCGAATCCACCGCCCCCACCGGGGCCGACGGCGACCGTCTCGCGTCGCGAGCGAATGATGCGGATGTCGGCGTAGCTGGCTCCGAGCCGCCGCGCCGTCTCCAGGGCGATGTCCGCCAGCTCCTTCCAATCCGTCACCAGCAGCGCGCGCGCCGACACCTCGGCCACCGAGCTGAGCGGCCAATCCCGCAGCACTGATGCTCCCTCGACGGCCATCAAGGTGACCGTCGTCCTCCCGCAGTAGTGCAGAAATTCTCGTCGCGAAATCCCCATAATCCCCTCTCCGGGTGTGCTCGTTCCCATAAGACGCCCACCTCGCCCCGCTGGTTACATGCGGGATGGAATCCGTTGGAAGGCCAGTCCCTGGGCCTCCGCCCCTTGTGCCGACCGCGCTCCACCACAAGGCGCGCCCCTCGCGTTGTCGGGGGATGGATTTTGCGGTATCCTTTGTGGTCTCAAACCACGAGGCGTGAACGAGCCGTTCACGCCGGGGGAGCCGTCATGTGGAGAGCCAGCGGACACGAGATCCGTCGCGCGTTTTTGGAATACTTTGAGCGGCAGGGCCACCGGATCGTGAAAAGCTCGCCGCTTGTTTTGCCGCAGGACCCGACGCTGCTTTTCGCCAATGCCGGGATGAACCAGTTCAAGAACGTCTTCCTCGGCCTCGAGGAGCGAGAGTACAAGCGCGCGGCTTCGGCGCAAAAGTGTGTGCGGGCCGGAGGCAAGCACAACGATCTCGAACAGGTGGGGAAGACGGCCCGTCATCACACGTTCTTCGAGATGCTGGGGAACTTCAGCTTCGGCGATTACTTCAAAGAGGAGGCCATTTGGTTCGCCTGGGACCTCCTGGTGAACCAGTGGCAGCTTCCGATCGAACGCCTCTGGTTCACCGTCTATGAGGAGGACGATGAGGCGGCGGCGCTGTGGCGGAAGATGGGTGCAGCGCCCGAGCGCATCTTGCGTTTCGGGGTCGAGGAGAACTTCTGGGCGATGGGAGAGACCGGCCCCTGCGGCCCCTGCAGCGAAGTGCACGTCTTCATCGGGGACGATCAGGCCTTCAATCGCGCCGAGTACGTGAACGGCCCCGGCGATCACATCATCGAGATCTGGAATCTCGTCTTCATGCAATTCAATCGGGACGAGAGCGGAGCGCTGACGCCGCTGCCGAAGCCCTCGGTGGACACGGGCATGGGGTTGGAGCGCATCGCCGCTGTGCTGCAGGGGGTGAAATCGAACTACGACACGGACCTGATTCGCCCCCTGCTGGAGCGTATCGCGGAGCTGGCCGGTCGCCCGTATGTGAGTGAGAGCGACGAGGGGATGTCCATGCGCGTCATCGCCGATCACGCGCGCGCGACGGCTTTTCTGGTAGCCGATGGCGTCTTCCCCGGCAATGAGCAGCGGGCTTATGTGCTACGCAAGATCATGCGGCGCGCGCTCTGGCACGGGCGGAAACTCGGTCTCCCATCGCCGTTCTTCCATAGGGTGACCGATGCGGTGGTCGAGATGATGGCCTCTGCATATCCCGAACTCCTGGACGCGCGGGCGACCATTGAGCGCGTCGTGCGGCGGGAGGAGCATTTGTTCATCTCCACGCTCTCGGCCGGCCTGCGGAAATTCGATGAGATTCTGGAGCGCACGCCGGGCCGCCGGATCGCCGGAACGGATGCGTTCGTGCTCTACGATACCTATGGGCTGCGCGAGGATCTGATCGAGTACATCGCCGCGCAGCGCGGGTACGCGGTGGATTGGGAGGGATTCCAGGCAGCGCTTGAGGAACAGCGGCAGCGCGCGCTCGCGGCGTGGAAGAAGACAGTGCAGGAGAAGGTCGCGGGCCTGGAAGCTGTGATGACCACGCGCGAGCTGGAGACACGCTTCCTCGGCTACGAACAGACCGAGTGCGAGGCCCACGTGATCGCCCTCTTCGTGAGCGGACAGCCGGTGGACCAGGTGAGCGCCGGACAGCAGGTGGACATCGTGCTCGATCAGACGCCGTTCTACGCCGAATCGGGGGGACAGGTGGGAGATACGGGAGTGATCGAGAGCGAAGGCGCGCGCGCGCTGGTCGCGGATACGGTGTCCAAGACGTTCGTGAACGACGGGACGGCGACCGTGGTCAAGCACGCGCATGTGGCGCACATCGAAGCCGGGGTGCTCCGCGTCGGCGATCGCGTCCGCGCGCGCATTGACGTCGAGCGACGGGAGCGCATCCGTCCGCATCATACGGCGACGCATCTGCTGCACGCTGCGCTGCGCGAGGTGCTCGGCCCGCACGTCAAGCAGGCGGGGAGTTTGGTGGCGCCGGATCGGTTGCGCTTCGACTTCACGCATTTTGCGCCGCTCACGCCCGAGGAGATCAAGGCCATCGAGGATGTGGTCAACGAGCAGATTCTCCGAAACGTCGAGGTCACCAAGGTCGAGATGGAGCTCGAGCGCGCGCTGCAGTCAGGGGCGCTCGCCTTCTTCGGCGAGAAGTATGGCTCCCGGGTGCGCGTCGTCGAAGTCCCCGGCTTCTCCAAAGAGCTGTGCGGGGGGACGCACGTCGCGCGAACCGGCGACATCGGGCTCTTCAAGATCGTGCGGGAGGAATCCATTGGAGCCGGCGTCCGGCGGATCGAAGCCGTGTGCGGGCGCG
>JBEPZV010000056.1:0-15317 GCA_041640655.1 bacterium | reverse complement strand
TGACACACGGTGCAGTCCGGTCGCTCCCAGTTGATGTGCGAAGCATGTCGGAACGTGACCGGCCCCGGGCTCCCCTCCCCCTGCGGGAACGTGACGTCCGGTGGGATGTTCAAGCGCTCCAGTCCTTCGGCAATGTCCGGCTCTTCTTCTTCGAGGCGAGGCGGGGCGGCGAGAGCCCGCTCGCGATAGGACAGGCCGCTGTAGGCCACGCCGAGGGCGCCGAAGAAGACGATTCCGCCGAGGATCAGGATCAGAGGTGTCGTCCCGATCCACGGTCTTCGGAGAACGGCGACGGCCGGTGGGACTGCGACCTCCCGCTCCATCTCCGGAAAGACGGGCAGATATTTCACCGCCAACCCGAACAGGGCGAATCCCAGTGCTACGATCATGAAGGTCACCGAAAGCTCGGTCCAGCTCGGAAAGTACGAGACGCCGGAGGAGGCCTCCATCCCCGTGATGCTCACATTCAACCGGTTCATGATGAAGCCCAGGACGACCAGAAGGGCGGAGACGAACAAACCGAAATGATCCGTCCGAATGCGGCGCACGCTCAGCAACAGCATGGGACCGATCACGCCGAGCATCATCTCGGCCAGGAACATCCGCGCCTCGTATGTCGGCTCGAAGACGCGAGTGAGCGCATTGCGCCCGGCCAAATCCTGAACCTTCAGCACCAGATACACGGCCAGCGCGACGACGATCACCTTGCCCAGATCGGTGAGCAGATCAATCTCCAGTCGTTTCCGGAACGCCCGGTAGCTCAGGAACGACTCGAAGATGGTCATCGCGCACCCGAGCGCGATGGCCGAGATGAAGAAGAGGACGGGCAGAAGCGGCGAGTACCAGAGCGGATGCAGCTTCTCCGGCACGATCAGATAGAGCGAGCCGAGCGAGGATTGATGGAGCGTCGAGAGGATGACGCCGAGAATGACCAACGGCACCGTCAGCGCGTGCAGGATCCGAAGCGGTCTGTGGAGCCTCAAGCGTTCGAAGACCATCGGGCTGAATTCCAGCGCGAGCACTGTGGTGTAGAGCATGACGCACCAGGCCACCTCGAACATCACCGAATGGGGGTTCCACATGACCAGCGGATGCCAGATGCGATAGGGGCGCCCCAGATCGAAGAGCAGGGCCACGATAACCAGTAGGTATCCGAGGAAGGCCGTGAGGATCGTCGGGCGAATGATCGGTCGAAATCGCTCGATGTTGAAGATGTAGACGACGGCGCTGATGGTGAATCCTCCGGCGGCCAGCGCGACCCCACAGAGGACGTCAAAGCCCACCCACAAGCCCCATGGGAAGGCATCGCTCAAGGCCGTGCTCGCCCCCAATCCTCCAGTGAACCGGACGACCGTGCTGTAGAGGCCGGAGCCCAAGATGACCAGAAACACAAGTTGCCAAAAACCGGGCCGCCGAATGCTCCACCTCATACATCCCTCCTTCGCCGGACCGTATCTGTCGAGCGGTTGACGTGCGCGAGGAAGCCGGATCTTCTTTTGGGTTGAGCCGTCATGACGAATCCGTCGAGTCAGGCGTCGGGGGTGATCCTGATGGCTCCGGGAGATCGCGCAACGGTTCTTCGATGTCTCGTCGTCGGTTTCGCTCCTGGCGCTCTCGGCGTTGCACCTCCTGGCGCCGATTGGTGATCCACCAGATGCCCCCGAGCAGAACGCCCCCGACGATGACGAAGTTGGGGATCTTCTGCAGGACCTGCCACGTCAGCAGGGGGAGCGGCTCCCGAAGCAGATCCGTTCGGTAGCCCAGGCGCTCGAACGGGACATCCGAGAGCAACAGGACCGACGTTCCGCCGACTTCCTCCAGGCCGTAAATTCTCGGCACGTACTTCTGCGGGTGAGCGCGGAGTCGCGCGCGGGCTTCCTCGATCAGCTCCTGACGATCCCCGAACTTCGTCGCTCCCGTGGGGCAGACTTCGGCGCAAGCCGTCGGTCGCCCTACCGCGAGGCGATCGGCACACAGATCGCACTTTCGGACGCGCGGCAGGATCTTCCGCCACTCATACTTCGGGATCCCGAAGGGACATGCCAACATGCAGTAGCGGCATCCGATGCACCGCTCTTCGTGATAGATGACCGGGCCGGCAACCGTCTTCTCCAACGCGCCGACCGGACAGACGGACGCGCACGTCGGGACCTCGCAGTGCATGCAGAGCTGGCGGACGAATCGTCCCCCACGTTTCTTCACGACCGTGTAGGTTTGGTCCGACAGCCGATCCTCCAAAAAGTGCGTCGCCGTCGGGGGGAGCCGATTGCGCTCCTTGCACGCCTGGTAGCAGGCGCCGCAGCCGATGCACAGGGTCGCGTCAAAGAGGAGGCCCTTTTTGCTGCCCATACGCGTCCTCCATTATGAAGTGATGCAATTCCCATTCCACACAGAGATCGTGAGGTCGCCTCCAGCAGTCGGCTGCCGAGAGCCGTCAGGTCAAGCACTTACGGTGGGGGCTTTCCCCGCCTCACCCCTCGCCGCTACGCGCGCGAGAGAGGGGTGGGGCAAATCACTCGCTTCCGGAGGCGCGATTCGCGCATCCGATGAGGCTTCGATCCCCGCAGAGCGAGAGCCGGCGGAAACGCGCCTTCCTTCGCTCGCCTCATCCCTCGGCTGGATGCGGGCTGCGCAGGAATGTTCGGGTGAACTCCTCCCAACGGGTTTCATCCAGAGCCTCCAGGACGCCATCGGTCCACTGCCCGCCGTCCTGCAGGACGTGTCCGAGAGCTGCCTGCGGCATCGGCCGCCACGTGAGGAACTCCTTGAAGCGTTCGATCTCGCCCTGGAGCCACGCCCGCGCTTCCTCGGCGACCAGCAGATGGCGTAAGTGCGCCGCCAGGTTCTTCGGCGTCAGCGTGCAGATCCATCCATCCTCATACGGATCCATTCGCCCCGTCTCCGGATGGCGCATGAGGTTCTCATTGACCGCACTCACCACCCCATCGAGCGGGGCGCGGAAGACGGCCCGTCGGCCCCCCTGCGTGATGGCGAAGAGCGGATCGCCCCGTCGCACCATGGCGCCGACTTTCGGCAATTCCACGGCGTCCACGCGCCCGATGGCTCGACGCACGAACTCATCCATGCCGATGAATGTCCGTCCGCTCGGTTCCAGGCGCACCCACGTGTGTCCTTCGTCCAGGAAGAGGCCGGCAGGGATGGAGACGGTCTCGAAGGCGAGCGTCGGACGCAGCGCCGGTCGCCTCACAGGGCGTCCGCGTCGGGCCTCAGCCCATTGGACGACGGAATCCACGAGGATGAATCCGATGATCGTGAGAATGACAAAGAGAGCGACCATTGTTCACCTCCCTTTCGAAGATTTCCTTCGGGGCGCACTCGCCGTGCGCCCGATCCGTGGCTGTAAGAACCGCGCGATCACCTGTTCCCATCGCGCGGGACCGAGGAATTCCATGAGCGGTCCCATCGCGGCCAGCGGCAGCATCTCGTGCGCTGTACGCTCCCCTTCAAGGGGAACGCCCCCATCTTGGAGCGTGCGGCCTGCTGCCGGGACTTCCGGGGGCGTCCCCAAAGCGCGCATGGCCGCGCGAACCGCTCGGTGCAGCTTCAAAATCTCCCGCTCATACCAGGAACGTGCCTGCTCCCCATAGAGCAGGTGCTTCAAGCTCTCCCGCAAGCGTTCCGGTCGCAACAGCAGCAACCATCCCTCTCCATACGGATCGTGATTGATGAGGGAGGGGTATCGCGTGAGCCGCTCGTTGAGCTGAAGGATGATCCCCGTCAGGGGGGCGGACAGAACGATCTCCCCGGCCTGATGCACCAGCTTGCCCAGCGGGTGTCCGGCGATCACGCGCGCGCCCACTTCCGGAAAGCTCACCTGATAGATCCGCCCGAGGAGCCTCTGTCCGAAATCGTCCAGTCCGATTCGCACGTCCCCCCGCCGCTCGATGCGCGCCCATAAATGCGTCGGATGGTAGAAGAGCGCCTCCGCCATGTGGAAGCCCCATCGGGCGAAGAGGTGGTGAGGCGCCGTGCGCTCACCGTGAGATCGTGAGTTTCCCTCCTCACCGGCGATCTCCCTCGTCCGCTCCCGAAGGGCACGGTCAAAAGGGCAACGGTCACATTCGTAGTCGCGGTCGCACAGCTTGTAGTCCACAATCCCTGCCAACATCCACACGCACCGGAGCGCAGGAGCGGCACCCTCACGCTCGATGGAGCGCGGACCAGCTCCAGGGCCGGTGACCTCGATCGGTTCTCTCGACCGCACCTCGTTCATCGTCCCTCCCTCAGTTCTTCCTTTAGGGCAATCGGCGTGCCGCACGATGTCCTCTCCGACGGCGGGGAAGTCGTTCGATCCGAAGAACATGCGCACGCTCTGATCTGTGGAGCGGCCCTCTCGCGCTGCGTCCGTTGAATTCTTCAACGCGAGCCGGAGAGCATGTGGGGCAAGTCTCAGCGCATCGCGCGCTTAGTCCTGTTGAGGAATTCAGCACCTATCGTTGAATTCTTCAACGCACGGGGCACTCCCTCCCGATCTAACTTCAGGAGAATCAATGTCCCTGCTTGTGGCATGCCGCTTGCACGAAGTAGAAGGCGGAAATACCGATCTCATCACGGAGGGATGAGCAATGAGGAAGAAGCTGACGCGAAAAGAGTTCCTCACGTTGACGACCAAATGCGCCACATGCGCCGCCGTCGGTGCAGCTGGGCTGAGCCTCATCGGAAGGGAAGGGATCGCCCAGATGGAGCTTCCGCCGTGGCCGTGGCCTTACCGAAAGCTTGATCCTGAGTACGTGCGCAAGCTCGGGCACGAGGGGTATTGGGAGAAAGGATACGGCTGCGCCTATGGCGCTTTCAGGGCCATCATCATCCCATTGCGCGAGGCGGTCGGGTATCCCTACACGATGATCCCCCCTGAGCTCATGATCTGGGGGCACGGGGGAGTCGTCGGATGGGGCGGGACGTGTGGGGCGCTCCTTGGAGCCTGCGCCGCGATTCAGCTCGTATGCGATAAGCCGACGGCCGATCGGCTCATCCATGAATTGCAGGGGTGGTACACGCAAGCGCTCCTGCCGACGGACATCAGCAACGAGTACGCGCAGACGGGGCAGTTCTTCGTCCAGAAGTACACGCGACCGCTCCCACAAAATGCCGCGGGCTCACCCCTGTGTCATATCTCGGTGACCTTGTGGTGCGAGCATTCGGGATTCAGGGCCTCTTCGCTTGAACGCAAAGAACGCTGCGGCAGGCTCACAGGTGATGTCGCCGCTCGCGCCGTGGAGCTATTGAATCAATGGGCTGATGGCCAATTCCAGAGCATCTACGTCCCACCGGAGTCCATCGCGACCTGCCTCGGGTGTCACGGGGATAAGGGGCTGGACAACGTGAAGGCCAAGATGAACTGCACGCAGTGCCACGCGCCGCATCCGTGAGGACGCCGGACGTGGGGTCTCGCGCTTGACGTCGACAGCAGAACCTTCCGCCGCTGAGGCCAGCCATCAGCGGGGGGGACGTGAGAGGAGGACCGATTATTCAATCGCGAGAGGGCGCGCGTGCGGATCGGCGCGTCGCCGATCCGCACGGTTCTCGCGTCAGACCACGGACGAACCTCCACGGGGCGATTCGCCTTGAGCCTGCGGAGGCTTTACGAGACTTCTCGGACAGGAGGCGCGCTCCCGTTCAGGAGCACGTCGTCGGGGAGCTCCAGTCGGAGCTCGTGGAGGCTTCCGAGCAAAAGCTCACGTACTTCGGCAGAACGTGAGGCGGCGAGCGCCGTGCGAACGATCTCGCGCACGCGCGTCAGCTCGCACGCGCGCACGAAGTCCTTGATGAGTGGGATCGCGCGCGGGCGCATGCTCAGGATACGGGCTCCCAAACCCAGCAGGACCAGCGCATGCAGGGGATGCGCGGCCATCTCGCCGCAGACTTCAAGGGGACGGCCCGCGCGCTCGGCCGCCTGGATCACGTGCTGCAGAGCGCGCAGCACGGCCGGATGCAGTGGATCATAGAGCGAGGCCACGCGATCGTTATCCCGATCCACCGCCAGGAGGTACTGGATGAGATCGTTGGTCCCCAGGCTGAGGAAATCCGCCACGGCAGCCAGCTCATCGGCGAGCCAGACGGCAGCAGGTGTCTCGATCATCACGCCCACGGGAAGACGATCCGGTATGGCGATCCCTTCTGCGCGCAGTTCATGGCACGCGGTCTGAAGCAGGCACCGGACTTGCTCGACTTCCTCCAAACTCGTGATCAGGGGGAGGACGATGCGCAGATTCCCGAAGGCGGCGGCCCGCACGAGGGCGCGCAATTGGGTTTTGAGGACTTCCGGCGCGCGCAGCGAGAAACGAATGGCGCGGAGCCCGAGCGCCGGATTCCGCTCGGGGGACCACGGCTCCGAAGACGCGGGTTCCGTCTGCCGGTCACGCAGCGCGTGAAGGGTGCCGAGCGCGGCCATCTGATTTTCGTCCCAATCCACCGTGCGAATGGCGGCCCCCTCGTGCCCGGCCACCTCCGCGGCCTGACGGTACGCCTCCAGTTGCATCTCTTCCGAGGGCAGCTCCGGAGCCGCCTGCAGGAAGAGGAATTCCGTGCGGAGCAAGCCAATCCCGCATGCACCGAAACGGCGCAGGTCCTCCAATTCGGAGAGGCGTTCGATGTTCGCGCGGATGGTGATCGGGACGCCGTCGCGCGTCGTCGTGGGGAGAGGGGCGCGCGCCTGCCAACGGATCCAATGCCGTTCGCGCTCCTGGCGCTGCCGTTCGTAACGCTGAAGGGTGTCCGGGGAAGGACGGACGAGGACGAGCCCTCGCGTCCCATCCACGAGGACGAGTGCTTGATCTTCGATCTGCGCGAGCGCCCCACGAAGACCCGATACGGCCGGGATGCCCAGCCCACGGGCGAGAATGGCCACATGCGACGTCCATCCCCCTGTGCCGAGGATCAAGCCCGCGATGCGCTGCGGATCGAGTTCCCCAAGCAGGCTTGGCGGGAGCGTCTCGCTCACCAGAACTGCGCCCTCCGGAAGGGCGCAGGTGGAGCGATCTCCCGAGAGCACCCTGAGCAATCGGTTCGCCACATCCTCGATGTCGCTGCCACGCTCGCGCAGATCATCGTCCTTGATCTCCGCATAGATGGCCAGGATGCGATCGGTGACCAGCTTCACCGCCCATTCGGCGTTGACGGCGTTGGTGCGGATGAGGGTCTCAATCTCCCCGAGAATCCCCGCGTCCTCCAGCATCAGCACGTGCGCATCCAGGATATAGGCGTGCTCTTTCCCCAGGGCGTGCTCCATGCGCTGCCGCAGGACGCGCAGTTGCTCGCGCGCGATGCCCACGGCCCTGTGGAACCGGGCCACCTCGGGCTCGATCTCCTGAGGAGCGAGTCGCCGGCGGAAGATCACTCGCCCGCGCCAAGGCGAGTGCACGGCCGGTCCCCACCCGATCCCCGGCGAGATGCCCAGTCCGCGGAGCACGATCTCCGAATTCGCCGTCACGATCCCAATCGCTCCTCCTCTTCACCAAATTTCGACTCGATCAACCGGCAGATGGCCTCGATCGCTTCCACCTCGTCCTCTCCGGATGTGGTGATGTCCAGATGCGTCCCCGCCGATGCCGCCAGCAGCAGGACGCCGAGGATGCTCTTGGCGTCCGCCGTCTGTCCCGTATCGGAGCGGGCGAGCGTGATCGCGCTGCGAAACCGATTGGCCGCCTGCACGAGCTTGGCGGCGGCGCGCGCGTGCAATCCCAGACGGTTGGTCACCTGCACCGTTCGTCGCTGCATCGCCGGCTATCGCTTCGTGGGCGTGAGGATCTCGCTGGCCAAATAGATGTTCTTCTGCCCTTGTTCTTTGACCTTGCGCGCGACGGTGAGCAGATCGTCGTTCGGGTCTTGATTGGCGAGCTTGAGAATCATGGGCAGATTGACGCCGGTGACGATCTCCACCGGCTCGACGCCCAGGAAGGTGGCCGCGATGTTGGTCGGCGTTCCCCCGAACATATCCGTCAGCAACAGCACGCCGCGCCCGCTATTGACCCGCTCGATGGCCCGACGGATCGTCTCGCGCGCGACCTCCACATCATCGTGCCAGCCGATGGAGACGGCCGTGATGTGGTCGATCTGACCGACGATCATCTCAGCGGCGTTCACCAGCTCCGTGGCCAGTTGTCCGTGCGTGATGACGACGCCTCCGATGAGTCCCATCCCTCTTCCTCCGGCGTCGGCGAAGCGGCGAACCGCTCGCCTCCCCGACGCGTGCGCTCGATCTCAGGTGCCTTCCATGCTCTTTTATTGTACCCCAGGGCGTCGGCTCGTGTCCTCATCGAGAGTTGCCGTGTGCTCAGAGTTTGTCTATATCCCGATGCGTGACGCGAAGCTTATAGCCCTCGCGTCGCAGCACGCGCGCCAGCTCCTCGACGATCATCACCGAACGATGGCGTCCTCCCGTGCAGCCGATCCCGATCGTCACATAGCTTCGTCCCTCGCGCTGGTAGCGCGGCAGGAGGAATCGAAGGAGGTTCTCCAAGTGCGCGATGGTCTCCATCGTATCCGGGTGCGCGCGCATGAAGTCAATGACGCGCGCATCTTGTCCCGAGAGCGGGCGCAGCTCAGGGACAAAGTGCGGGTTCGGCAGGAAGCGGACATCAAAGAGCAGATCCAATCCTGGAGGAACGCCATGCTTGAACCCGAAGCTGAGGAGCGTGACCGTCATCTCCAGCAGCGCATCAGCGGTGCCGAAGCGCTCGATCACGTAGCGGCGCAGCGTGTGTACCGTGTGCTCGGACGTGTCAATGATGAGGTCGGCGCGAGCGCGGATCTCTTGCAGCGCCTCCCGTTCGCGCGCGATGGCCGTGGGCAGGTCCGTCTCGGCGTCGGCCAACGGATGCGGACGTCGCGTCTCGGAGAAACGGCGCAACAGGACCTCGGGACTCGCCTCGAAGAAGATGATCCGCACGTTGGTCCCTTGCCGCCGCAACTCGTCGTAGAGGCGCGGGAAATCGGGGAGGAACTGGCGCTCGCGAATGTCAATGACGATGACGGCGCGACGGAGCGTCTCCGCACTGGCGCGACACAATTCCACGAAGGGGGGGATCAGGTGAATCGGCAGATTGTCCACGCAGAAATACCCGAGGTCCTCGAAGGCCTTGACCGCCGAGGTCTTCCCCGAACCGCTCAGGCCCGTGAGGATGAGGATGTGAGGGGAAGCGGAAGCCATGCGTCACGAGGATTCGAGCGCGTCCCCGGCGACCAGCGCATCGTGCGCGCGCACGAACTGCCGCATCGCATCAATGCCCCGGCGTTTCAGGAGATGATTGCGCACGGCCACCTCGACGAGCGTCGTGAGATTGCGCCAGAACGTGACGGGAAGGCGAATCAGGGGGATCGAGATGTCCAGCAGACGGAGCGTCTCCTCCTGCAGACCCAGATGGTCGTATTCTCGCTGCGGATCCCAGCGCTCAAACGCGATGGCCAGATCCACTGAGGCTTCTTCGGCGAGCGCCGCGACGCCGAACAATTCTCGAATGTCCAAGATGCCGAGCCCCCGGATCTCCATGTGCCCCCGCGCGCGTTCCGGGGCCAGGCCGATCAACCGATCCGATCCGATGGCGCGCACCTCGACGACATCATCGGCGACGAGCCGATGCCCGCGCTGAATGAGATCGAGCGCGCATTCGCTCTTGCCCAGTCCGGATTCGCCGAGCAACAGCACGCCGATGCCGAAGACTTCGACCAGGACGCCGTGAATCCAGCGGCGAGGGGCGAGAATCCGCTGCAGAAACTCCGTGAGCTTCAGGATCGCTGTCGAGCTGAGGCGCGAGGAGACCAGGACCGGAACGCGATGCTGCTCGGCCGCGTGAAGGAATTCCGGCGGGGGAGTGAGCCCCTTGGTCACGAGGACGCACGTGATCGCCTCCCAGGGGAGGCGCTCGATGGCGCGGTGTCGCTCCGGCGGCGAGAGATGGTGCAGGAAAGTCACCTCGCTCTGCCCCACGATTTGGATGCGCCCCGCGTGCACATAATGCGTGAATCCCGCCAGCGCCAGCCCGAGCTTTTGAATGCGCGGCGAGCGGATCGTCCTGGTCACCCCCTCAGCGCCGACGATCACGCGCAAGTCCAGATCGGCCGGCGCGCCGGTGAGCAGCTCGGCGACGGTGATCTCGGGCGTGAGGGGAGCGGTCATCGCGCCCTCAGGGTTCGATGAGTCCGAGGTGACCATCGGTGCGCTTGTAGAGGACGGCCACCCGATCGGTCTCCGCATTGCGGAAGACGAGGAAGTGATCATTCGATTTCAAGAGCAGCTCGGCCGCCTCATCCGGCGTCAAGGGCTTCACCGAATATCGGGGCGTGCGCACGATGCGCACCTCCGGCGCCGGAGATTCCGCGGGCAGCGTCTTCACGAGCTTGCGCGTCGCCCGCCGGCGGGCCGCGAACTTCTCCTTCTGCTTGAGTGTCTGTCGCAGGAGGCGATCAATGGCCTCGGTGACCGAGCTGTAGAGGTCGTCCGTCTCGGCCGTCCCTGTGAACTGATGATCCCGCCAGGTGACGAGGATCTCCGTCAGGAACCGATGCTTCTCAGCAGCGAGGATGACGTGCACCTTGGCCGCGTCATCGAGGACGCGGCCGATCTTCTCCAGGGCCCGCCGAAGGCGCTTCTCGATCGTGGGCGTCAGCGCCACATTTCGCGTCGTGAATTCCAGATTCATCCTCCCCTCCCCGCATGAAGTAGCGCGCGATCCCGCGAGCTGGGAATCCCCAGCTGCTTCCGATACTTCGTCACCGTGCGGCGCGAGAGCCGGATGCCCTCGCGCTCCAGCAAGCGCACCAGATCATCGTCCGTCAGCGGCGCTCGGGGATCCTCCTGCTCGATGAGCTTTTGAAGGCGCAGCTTGAGGACGCGCGTGGAGATCTGCTCGCCGTTCTCCTTCCTCACCCCTTCGGTGAAGAAACGGCGCAGTTCGATGAGCCCCTGAGGGGTGTCAATGTACTTGTTGCTCACGATGCGGCTGACGGTCGAGAGCGAGAGGCCCAGCTCGGCCGCGATGTCTTTGAGCAGCATCGGCTTCAGATATTCGGGGCCATAGTCGAGGAAGTCGCGCTGTCGCCGGACGATGGCCTCGCAGACGCGGTAGATCGCCCGGCGGCGATGCTCGATGTTCTTCAGCAGCTCGACGGCCGAGCGGAATCGCTCCCGCACGAAATCCCGCGCCTCTTTCGGGAGCTGCCCGCTCTTGAGGAGGCGCCGATAGTAGGGGTTGATCCGCAGGTGCGGCAGGCCCTCGTCGTTGAAGAGGATGACGTAGCGATCGTCCACCTTCACGATGCTCGCCTCGGGCACGATGTACATCGGCGGCGCGGCTCCGAGATTCCGTCCCGGACGCGGGTCCAATTGCCGGATCACCTCCACCTCCTCGCGCACCGTCTGCAGCGGGAGGCCGAGGCGTTCGGCCAGTTCCGGGAGCCGATGCGGGTGCAAATCCCACAGATGATCGCGCACCAGACGCGCCGCCAGCCGATCCTCCCATCCCCGCGCGCGAAGCTGCAACAGCAGACACTCGCGCAGATCGCGCGCGCCGATGCCCGGCGGATCCAGGCTCTGCACGAGCGCCAGCGCGCGCTCGACGACCTCGTCGGACCATCCCCCGAGGGCTTTGATCTCCTCCAGCGTCGCCTCCAAATATCCGTCGCTGTTCAGACACCCGATGATCGCCTCTGCCGCTTGCCGCACCTCATCCTCCGATGGGGCCATGACGCGGAGTTGCTCCAGCAGCGCCTCGTACAGGGACGGACGGCTCGGCGTCAGCTTCTCCAGGAGCGAGACCTCCTCCTCCGGCGGAGGCTCCGCCCACGTCGTGCGCGGAGCCGGATCGAGATAGTTCTGGAAGAAGTCCTCGAAATCCACTTCCTCGAAGGGATCTCGCGGCTTGGGTTCCAGCTCCGCCGGTTCGGACGATCTATGGGCTTCCTCACGCGCTTCGCGCTCAGTGTTGCGCAGCGCGGCCTCCGCCGAGGGAACCACCTCGACCGCTTCCTCCAGCACGGGATTCTCCCGCAGCTCTTGCCGAATGAGGGTGAGCAACTCCAGCTTGGTCATGGCCAGCAGATCAATGCGCTGCTTGAGCTGCGGCGTCAGCGTCAGACGCTGCGTCAGTCCCGGCGCGATCTTGACCGACGGCATAGCTCAAAGCTGGAAGTGTTCGCCCAAATAGACACGCCGCACCTCCGGATCCGCCGTCAGCGTCTCCGGCGTGCCGGCGCGGAAGATCCGCCCCTCGCTGAGGAGATAGGCGCGATCGGTGATGCGCAGCATCTCGCGCACATTGTGATCCGTGATGAGGATCCCAATCCCTCGCGCCTTCAACCCGAGGATGATACGCTGCAGATCGAAGACCGCCAGCGGATCAATCCCCGTCAGCGGTTCATCCAGAAGCAGGAAACGCGGCTCCATGACGAGCGCGCGCGCGATCTCCGTCCGCCGGCGCTCTCCCCCCGAGAGGGCGTAGCCTTTGACGTGGCGCACGGCGGCCAGCCCCAGTTCCTCCAAAATCTCTTCGAGTCGGCGCCGACGCTCGGCGCGGCTCATCTTCCGCCGCTCCAAAATGGCGAGGATGTTCTCCTCCACTGTCAAGCGACGGAAGATCGAGGGCTCCTGCGGGAGGTAGACCAAGCCGCACCGCGCTCGAAGATACATGGGCAAGGCGGTGATCTCGCGCCCATCGAGGAAGACGGCGCCACGATCGGGCCGCTCCAGCCCAACGATCAGATGGAAGGTCGTCGTCTTTCCCGCTCCGTTGGGACCGAGCAGGCCGACGATCTCTCCCGGATGCACATCGAGGGAGACGTTGGTGAGGACACAGCGCCCCCGATAGTATTTCGTCAATCCGGAGGCGCGCAAGACCGCTCCATCCACAGGGAGCCGAGCGCGACGGGTCAAGGGCTCATGGCCGAGTGCCGCCTCGTTCGCCTCTGTGATCAGCATGCTCACGGTTGCCCCCTCGGAATCGTCCTCACGGTCCTCACCCGGCGCGCCCCTTCACCATCCTCGACCACAACTGTATCACTCCCCCCGAGGAAAGTCAATCGAGCCCCCTCTTGACGCACGCGATGGCGATCATCCTCCACGCGCGCGGGCGCGCCCTCAAGAAGGATTCGCTCTCCACCGGCTTCGTACACGGCGCGATCGGCGTACGCGCGGCGATCGGGATCCATGAGCGTGACGCTTCGCTCGGCGATAGCGCGCTCGATCTCCGCGACACCCGGTTTGAGGACGATCGCGAGCGACTCGGCCCTGAGGTCTTGCGCGCCGCGCCGCAGATGCGCGCCGCCCTCGTAGAGGATCTTCCGCTCGGCTTCGCGATACGTCAGGCGCGCGGCCGAGACGACGACGGGAATCGTCTCTCCTTGAGGCGTCTCCGCCGCGCGCGCGCGGAAGAGGAACGAGCGGACCTGCCCGCGCGCCGTGAGCGCGCGCTCGGCCTCGCGCACTTCCAGTTCGTCCGCCGTGAGGTAGGTGTCCTGTTGCCAGGCGCGCACCGCGCCTGTGTAGCGCGCGCGGCGTTGGCGATGATCAACGTCCAGGCGATCGGCCGCGATGAAGATGGGCGCGTCGCGCGCGGCGAAGGGGAGCGCACTGGCCCCCGCCTCGCGGGGGAGAGCGGTCGTCAGCACGCGGCCGCGAGCCGCGCTCCGTTCCTCTCGCGGGTTCACGTCCACCTCGTCCGCGCGCGTCCGTCCGCGCGCATCCCACACAGTCGGATCGCCTCCACGCAGGCGAATCCATCCGGAATCGGCCTCGTAGATCGCCCGCTCGCTCCGCGCGCCCCGCTCTCCCTCCAGGTAGCGAAATCCCCCCGAGTGAAGGAGGCGCGTGATCTCCTGCGTCTCCGGATCGAATTGGGCGAGCAACGAGGGACTCATCATCACGCGCTTCGGGCGTGCTGCCATCGGCTCGATCTCCACGCGAACGTCTCCTTCGGCGCGAGCCTCCGTCGCCCGGAGGCGTTCGGCCGCGAACCCCACCTCGATCTGGTGCGCGAGGATCGTCTTCCGCTCAGCGGCCCTCGCGGAAGCGGTCGGGAGCATCTCCAGGCGAACGTCGCCCGAAGCGCGCAGGCGGTGCAGCGCTCGGGTCCTCGTTCGGAAGATCGCCTCCACGCGGTTCGCCTCTAGGCGCCGCTCCGCGAGCGCCCGCTCAGGTCCTGTGCTCCGCATGACGATGTTCACGCGCCCGCCCTCGGCCCATGCCGATCGAGGGATGAGCCTCCCCCGCTGTTCCGCGAAGACGATCTCCAGGCGAGGGCTGTGCACCTCGTGTTCCTCGGCCCGATTCCACATACGCGCGACGACCGATCCGAGCGCGATCGCGCGCGCCAGATCGCGTCGTCTCGTGAAGGAGAGCGCAAGACGATGGCTCGTGATCTCGCTGCTCGCCGCATTATCGCGGGAGCGGAGACGGACGTCCCCTTCGGCCATGATCTCTCGGATCCGATGTTCCCTATCGAGGGAGCCCTCGAGCCGCTCGGCGCGCAACTCCTCCACACCGCGCGTCATCACGACTGTTCCGACGAGTCGAAACATGAGCGTGGCGGTCTCGAAAGAGGCCGAATCTGCCCGAGCGGTCCACGCCCGTTCGGGTGTCTCCGGCGCGACCGTCAGGCGAACCGCGCGCAGCCGGACGAGATCTCGCCGGTCGCGCCCGAAGCGAATCTCCGCTCCCTGACTCTCCCCCCATCCTCTGGCGTGTTCGAAAGTGACCGGTCGCTCCGTGCGCAAGACCTCCGCCGCGTGATCGTACCGCGCCTCATCGGTGCGCACGCAGACGCCCTCGCGCGTTCGCGCCACGACATCCGTGGCGAAGATGACGAGCCCGGTCGTTTGATAATAGACAGCGCGGCGAGCCGTGATGCGCGCGCGTTCCGCCCCGTCAGGGGCATAAAGCGTCAGGCTCACATCGCTCAATTCGTGATGCCCGTCATCGTACGCCTCATCGCGCGCCGCCGTGAGGAGAAAGATGGGACGGCCTTCCTGAGTTTGGAGGTGACGAATGTTCTCACTCACCGAGAGCAGACGCGCATTGAGACGCACCCCCACTGCTTCCTCGCTCCGCCGCCGAAGCAGGCCGTGGTGCTGGCGAGAGGAGAGAATGAGCGTGGCGCCGACCGCGACGAAGAGCGCGACGGCCAGGGCGCGAGTCACCCGAGGCCAGGTGGGCTCACGCCATCTCATCGCCTCCTCCGAAGGGCGCCTCCGACAGGTCTTTGATCACCAGGTGGATGTGCAGCAGCCCATTGGAGAACGACTCGCCGATACTCGCCGCCAACCGCAGGCGCGCGCCCGCGACGCGCGAGGCGAACGAGGATGCGCCG
>JBEPZV010000055.1:0-15350 GCA_041640655.1 bacterium | reverse complement strand
GGCATGAGCGCTTGCTGCCACCGATAGACGGTGGGGCCGAAGACGTGATTCACCCATTCGACGATGGCCGGGACATGATGCGCCGCCTCTGCTCCCGCGGCTAAGAGCACGGGTTCGGTGACCGACATCTTAGTCCTCTCTCCCCAGGATGATGAGACCGATGCGGCGTCCGACCTCCACCATGACGGCGACGACGAAAGCGCAGAATCCGGCAACAAGAGCGAGGACATCCACCGCTCGGCTCCAGAAGGCGAGTCCGATCGCCCCCCAGATGACGAGCGCCCGACCACTGAAGAGCAGGATGGCCCGTCGTGAGGCCTGCCCAGATGCGCCGACCGAAGTCAGGAGCGCTCGCGTGCTTGTGGAGAGCCACCGGTAGTTCGCCCATCCCAGGATCCCCCCCAGAGCGACGCCGGCGATGATCTTCGGCTCTCCCGTCCAAGCGGCCGCCAGCAGCATCATCGCGAGCACGAGCCCCGTCATGCGCTCCAGCCGGTGCCACATCTGCCGAAGCTCGCGCTCCTCGCCGGATAGAACCGTGCCGCTCACGCCCATCGCCAAAGGGCGAAATGATAACCCGGTGGTTTCTGATTTGTCCAGGACATCGAATCGCTGGTGGAGCTCACAGCATCCAGGCTGCCCTGCTCGCCCCGTGCGTTTCACGCTGCACGGGCGAGAGAAGATGTCATCAGAATCCGGTCACATAAGGGAGCTGTGCGGCTGTGCGCTCGATCGCCGCTCCGGCTTCCAGGAGGACGAAGGTCGAGTTCCAGGTTCCTTCCAGGAACTGTCGCCGCGCGCCTTCGGGCATGTGCGCCACGAGCCGACGATCGCCGGCGTCTACGGTCATGGTCTCCAAGTTCAACCGAAGTTCCATCTCAGGATGCGCGGCGATGACCTCGCGCAGCCAGCGCGCATCCTCGGCGGAGACGGTCACGCAGGGGACGCCGATGGCCGTGCAGTTGGCGAAGAAGATCTCGGCGAACGATTCGCCGATGATGCCGCGAATGCCCCACCGCATGAGGGCCTGTGGCGCATGCTCGCGCGAGGAGCCACAGCCGAAATTGCGCCCCACAATGAGCAGGGACGCGCCCCGATAGCTCTCCTGATTGAACGGATGGTCCGGGTTCTGCTGCCGATCGTCCGCGAAGACGTGCGCCTCCAGTCCCTCGAAGGTCACACATCGCAAGAATCGTCCCGGGATGATCCGATCCGTATCCATGTCATCGCCGGGCAGCGGAATCCCGCGTCCGGTGATCTCGCGAATGATCGCCGACGTCATCCGAGCACCTCCCGAACATCCACGACGTGACCCGCGATGGCCGCGGCTGCGACCATCGCCGGGCTCATGAGCAGGGTTCGCCCGGTCGGGCTGCCCTGACGCCCTTTGAAATTCCGGTTGCTCGATGAGGCGCAGATCTCGCGCCCGCGCAGCCGATCCGGATTCATCCCCAGGCACATGGAACATCCGGGCTTTCGCCACTCGAATCCCGCGTCCTGGAAGATCTCGTGCAAGCCTTCAGCCTCGGCCGCGCGCGCGACGGCTTCGGATCCAGGCACGACCAGAGCGCGCACGCCCCGCGCGACCTTCCGTCCGCGCACGACCTCGGCCGCCGCGCGCAAATCCGACAGCCGCGCGTTCGTGCACGAGCCGATGAAGGCGACATCAATCGGCGTTCCGATCAGGCGCTGTCCGGGGCGGAAGGACATGAATTCGAGCGCCTCCCAATAGGCCGCGCGTTCGGCTTCTGGAACCTCCTCGGGCTCAGGAATGGGCTCGGTCACACCCACGGATTGTCCGGGCGTGATCCCCCAAGTCACCATCGGCTGTAGGGTCGCCGCATCGAAGCGCACTTCATCATCATAGGTCGCGCCCGGATCGGAGGCGATCTGCTGCCACCATCGGACGGCGCGTTCGAAGGCCTCGCCCTGCGGCGCGAACGGACGCCCGCGCAAGTATTCGAACGTCGTGCGGTCTGGATTGACGTAGCCGATGCGCGCCCCTCCCTCGATGGTCATATTGCAGAGAGTCATGCGCTCTTCCATCGTCATCGCCGCGATGGTCGAGCCCGCGTATTCGTACGCGTACCCCACGCCCCCTTTCACGCCGAGCCGTCGGATGATGGCCAGGATGACGTCCTTCGCGTAGACGCCGCGCGGCAGTGTCCCTTCGACGAGGATGCGCCGCAGCTTCGGCTTGCTCATGGCCAGACATTGTGTCGCCAGGACATCTCGCACCTGGCTCGTGCCGATGCCGAAAGCGAGCGCGCCGAAGGCCCCGTGCGTCGAAGTGTGGCTGTCGCCGCAGGCGATCGTCATCCCCGGCTGCGTCAACCCCAGCTCGGGCCCAATGACGTGCACGATCCCCTGCCGCCCGCTCCCGAGATCGAACAGGGTGATGCCGAAATCCTGGCAGTTCTTCACCAGGGCGACGGTCATCTGCTCGGCCAGCCAGTCGGCGAAGGGGCGCGCCTGCGAATCCGTGGGGACGATGTGGTCAATCGTCGCGAACGTCCGATTCGGGAAGCGCACCTTCAGTCCCAATTCCCGCAGCATCAGGAAGGCCTGCGGGCTCGTCACTTCATGAATGAGGTGCAACCCGATGAACAATTGCGTCTGTCCGGACGGCAACTCCCGAACCGTATGCAAGCGCCAGACCTTATCCAGGAGCGTCTCCGCCATACGCGTCTTCTCCTCGCCGCGCGAAGGGGAGATTGTAAGCCCCGTGACCGCGAGCGTCAAGCAGCATCGCCTTCCTGTATCTCCCGCAGGACGGCGAGTAGGCGCCTGACGGTGACGGACCAGCAGAAGTGTTTCTCGTACAAGGCGCGTGCGCGTTCGGCGAGGTGACGACGCTGCTCGGCATCTTCGGCCAGGGTGAGGACGTGCGTGAGGAAGGCCTCCGGGTCATCCGCAGGTGAGAGCCGGAGTGCATCCGCGCGGCGCAACAGCTCATCGGTCAGATGCCCGCAGGTCCCGACGACCGGAAGGCCGTGACTGAGTGCCGCCATGAGCGAAGACCGGCGCGTCGAGACGCCGTCGCTCGTGGGGAGGAGGAAGAGGTCGCTCGCCTGCAAATAGTGTGAGACCGTCACCGCATCCACATATCCGACGGCGAGGATCCGCTCCCGCACCGGCTCCTCGGCGAGCGCCAAGAGGTGCTCCGACTCCGCGCCGATCAGAAGCAGTCGCGCCGGCAGTCCACGCTCCAGAAGCGCACGGAGGCTCTGCAGGAGCCAGGCGCGCTTCTTCGAGACGTGGAACGTGCCGAAGAAGGCGAGGACGATCTCCCCTTCTCGAATCCCGAGCTGTCGCCGCACGCGCTCGCGATCGGTCGGCACCGGCTCGATGTTGGAGGGGCTGGGCAGGTGAAACACGCGCGCGTGCGATCGCCTCAAGAGCCGGGTCCGGTGAAGTCGCTGCATCCAGGGTTCGATGGAGACGGCGATGCCGCGCGCGGCGCTGGCGGCGAGTCCGAACATCGCGCGCTGGATCAGGGCCAGGGTCGCGGGCGTGAGGGATCTGATGGGGTCGAGCGAACGGGGAAAATCCACGTACAGTTCGTGAACCAAGAGCAAGAGGCGTCGGCCCGCGAGCCGTTCTCGAATGAGCGCGAGCGGGAAGGCCACATTCACCCCCCCTCGACCATAGGCGTGGGGCACATATTGCACGAGCACCCAATCGGGGGCAGCGCGCGCGATCTCTCGCGCGAGGGTGGCGATGCCGCGCCATCCCCAGTGCTCGATGACCCGATGTACGCGGACGCCTTCGGTCGTCGCGGACGTCCGGGCGCTCGCCTCAAGCTCTCCCGCGCCGGGGGTCGGATGGCGCGTCGTGAGCACGAGGACCTCGCAGTGGCCGAGCCGATGGAGCGATTCGGCCAAACGCTGCGTGTGATCCGCCAGGCCGCTTCGTCGCGGCGGATAGTCCGGGGAGAGCAGAACGAGCCGCATCACTCCCCTCAGGCCGACATGAGACGGACGGCGCTCATGGTCGCGCGATGAGGATCATCCGACGGCGCATCTGACCGCCGCGAATGTGCGCATCAGGCGCTCCAAATGGCGTTGCGCGTCGAACTGTTCGGCAGCGACCTGCGCCGCGCGAGCGGAGAGCGCCGCCGCCAGCGCTTCATCGGTCACCACGCGCTCGATGGCTGCGGCGAGCGCGTGTATGTTCGCGGGTTCGACCAGCAATCCTGTCTCCCCCTCGCGCACCCATTCCAGGATCGCGCCCACGCGAAAGGCGACAATGGGCGCGCCTTGCCGCATCGCTTCCGGCCCCACGCGACAGAATGGCTCCGGCCATACCGAGGGGATGACGACGACGCGCGCTCGACGATAGAAGCCGAAGACGGCGGTGCGGCTGAGCCATCCGGGGAAGGAGACGAGGTGCCGCGAGGGAACGCGCGCGGCCAAGCGCTTCAACTTCGGTTGTTCAGGCCCTTCTCCGATGAGGACGGCGCGAACCGGCGGCGTGACGAATTCGAGCGCGCGAAGCAACAGGTCTGCACCTTTGTAGTCATAGAAGCGCCCGCAGAAGAGGACAAGAGGCAGCGCCTCCGAAGTCGTCCATCGGGATTCCCTCGGGGAGGCCTCTTCATCGCGCGGAGCCTCCACAAAAGGAGGATTCACGACGATCCGCTCTTCGGAGAGGCCGACGGCCATCAGCTCATGCTTCATGTATTCGCTCGCCACCAAGAGGCGCGGCATCTCCCGCGCCACTTCGATCCATCGTTTCGTCACGCGCATGTTGGCGAGGAGGCGCCACGGTCGCCGCGTTCCGCAGGCATGCAGATAAGGCGCGATGGCGCAATACGCGCCGAACGGTCGGGTGCACGTCTGCTGCTCACGCGCGTAGAACTTCCCGCGCCCCGGACAGACATAGCGACTGTGCACGTGAACGAACGGAATGGTGGGGCGGAGGCGAGAGAAGAGGCGAAGCACATCGGCCTCCTCCACATCATGCGTGAGGATGACGTCGGGCGCGACCTGCTCCACCACCTGGCGCAGCGCGCTCTCCCGTTCGGCCCAATTCCCGACTCCCGGTCGCAAGGCGGGGACCTGAAGCCTCTCGGACGCGATCGCTCGGCGCGGCTCTCCGACGGCGATCCCATGCAGGAGGATGACGGTGTGCCCATCTCGCTGCAAGAGACGGTGGAGATCGGCGGCGTAGGTCTCCACGCCACCGATGATCGAGCCGTGCTGAGTGACGTGCACGATTCTCATCCTGTCTCGCGCGCCCGGTCTTCAGGAACGATGGCGCTTCTCTTCACGCCGCATCCTGTCCGATCCGAGGACTTCTCGATACACCCGCAGGCAGCGGCGGGCGACGGCCTCCCACGTGAATCGTTCCAGGACGCACGCGCGTCCCCGTTCACCCATGCGCCGCGCCTCTTCTGGATGCGCGCGCAACCAGCGGAGGCGATCCGCCAGCGCGCGCGCGTCATTGGGCGGGACGAGGAATCCCGTCACGCCATCCTCGACGACCTCCGGCAGCGCGCCCACCGTGGTCGCGATCACCGGCGTCGCGCACGCCATCGCTTCCAAGAGCGTCAAGCCGAAGAGCTCGGGAGCCGGATGATATGCGCCGAACAGATCCGTGGAGACGGAGGGGAGGACCAGCACGAGCGCTCGATTGTATTCGTGCACGAGCCGCTGATCATCGGCGTCGAGGATGAAGCGCACGCACTTGCTGCGCGCCAGCTCGTGCAAACGGTCCAAGAAGTCCCGGCTGCGCGCCATCTCCAGGTGCGGTTCCCACAATCGGCCGATGATGCGCAGCTCGATCGTCCCGTCCACCGCCTCGATGAGATAGTTGATCCCCTTGTGCGGGAGCAACCGCCCGACGTAGAGCACCGTCTCATACGCGCGATCGGGCAAGGGGCGAAAGCGCTCCACATCCACGCCGGCGAAGACCACATGATTCTTCCCCTCGTATCTCGCGAATCGCTGCGCGGAGAAGCGCGAGAGGTGCAAGAACCCATCCACCCATCGCCCCGTATCGAAGCGATACGAGAGGTCCCATCCGCCTCCACCCAGATCCGTGACGAAAACGCACTTGCCTGTTGCTCTCGCGTACGCGATCGAGAGCGTCGTCGCGACGACATGGAACTGATGGCAGTGAATCACATCGGCGTCGGCCAGCGCGGTGAGAAAGCGAAAGCTGACGGGATTCGTCCGCTGACCGCGCGGATACCAGAGCGGGCGAAAGACGCGCACCTCAAGAGGCGTCGCCGCATCCGCGAGCGAGGTCGTATCGCCGCCGCGCGCGAAGCTCACCAGGCGCGTGGGGGTCAACCGAGCCATCGCCCGCGCCAACTCGGTCGCATAGCGCTCTCCTCCGCCGATGACCGCATCCTCGCCGAAATACGCGGGCGAGACATGGACGACGCGAATCCCCGCGCCGCATCCCCCCGGCGCGGGGCCGTCAGCGTGACCGCGCGCGATGGCGTTCAACGACATCCTCCAGCGTCTCGGCCAGGCGGCGCGTCAATGCGCGACGCTCGTATCGGCGAATGACCGTCGCCTGCGGATGATAAAACTGGCGCGCGAATCCTTCGGGGTCAAGGGCAGCCCTTCGCAGCAGCGCGCGCAGTCGCTCCCGCTCCCGATGATCTACGCTCACGCCGATCCCCGCCTCTTCGATCAAGGTCGCGGCCAAGCCCGGAGGCGCCACGGCGAGGACCGGACGCCCGGCGGCCATATACTCGAAGAGTTTCCCCGGATACCATTTCTTCCCCCCCTCATGACTCGTCAGCAGCAGCAGCAGGACATCGGCCGCGACCATCGCCGCGAGGGCTTCGCGATGCGTCGTGCGTGGCTCGACCTTCACGACATCCTGCAGCGCCCGCTCACGGATGAAGCGGAGATTGGAGGGCGGGAGCCCGCCGACGAATCGCGCGCGCCACGGCGGTGGCGTGGGCGACTGCTCTTTGAGCCACGCGATCGCCTCCAGAAAAGAGGCGGCGGCGTCTCCCCAGACCATGCCCGTGTGCACGAGCATCGTCAGCGGATGCCGGGCGCCGGATTCGCGCGCGATCGCGCGGAAGTCGTCCATATCGTATCCGTTGGGGATGATCACGCAGCGCGCGGCCGCTTCGGGAGCGAGGCGGGCGAAATCTTCCGCCATGGCCTCGTGCACGCAAATGAGCCGGTCGGCCGACCGAAGAATCCATCGTTCCGCCCACGCATCGAGGCGATCGCGGACGGGACGTCGCACTTTGATCGGCCACAAGGTCCAGTAGTCGCGAAAGTCCACAATCAGCGGCCGATCGAGCCATCGCTTCAGCAGGACGCCGAGCAACGCCGAGGTCCACGGACTCACGGAGACCAAGATCGCTTCCACGTCGTGTCGGCGGGCGATTCGCACGCACGTGGGGAGCGCACGCCAGATCCAGTAGAAATGCTCGTCGCCCACGGGCGCCAGGCTGAAGTGATAGAGCGCGCGCAGCGCGCGATACCCCCACGAGCGCGGGACGTCCTCGCGCATCGGCTCAGAATAGGTGACGGGCTCTCGCTCGATCGCAAGCCGCGAGGCGGAGCACAATCGCCGCAGGCGCTGGCCGCATGCGTGCACCGGATTGAAAGGCGCGAGTCGATAGATGGGCAGTCCAGGCGGCAGATCGGCCAGCAACGTCTCATCCCGTTCGTGTGGAGCGAGCACGCGCGCCCAATCGAGCGTGACGACGATGGGTTCCCATCCGAACGCCCCGAGGTACTTCGCGAACTTCGTCGAGCGAAACGTGCCGCTGCTGTTATGCGGGGGGAAAGCCAGGGCGATGAAGAGGACTCGGCGCGGCATAGGCGCTCACGATGCGCTCGCCCGGCGTGTGGCTCCCCAAGACGCCCCGATCAACGATTCATAGAGGGCTTCCAGTCGCGGCGCCTCGCGCCGGATGTCGTGGCGCTCGAGGACGAAGGCGCGACCGGCTTCGGCCATCGCCCGCCATCGGTGAGCGTTCTCGATCAGCTCAAGAAGCGCGTCGGCCAGGGCCGCGACGTCGCGTTCGGGGACGAGTCGAGCGCTCTCCCCCTCGCGCACGACGGCGGGGATGTCAGCATGGCGTGTCGCTACGATCGGCATGCCCGAGGCTTGCATCTCCAGAAGGACGGTGGGGGCTCCTCCCTCATCGTCGCCATCTGTAGCGACGACGCTCGGCTGCACGAGAATGTGACAGCGTTCGGCCACCTCGCGATACGCCGCGCGGGGGAGGGCACCCATCCATCGCACGGCTTCGGCGATGCCCAGCTCCTCGGCCAATCGCCGCAATCGCGGACCAAGCGGCCCATCGCCGATGACGTACACCTCGCTCGCACGCACCCGCGCGCGCACTCGCGCGAACGCGCGCAGCGTATATTCGTGCCCCTTCTTCTCCACCAGACGTCCGACCTGCAGCAAGCGCACCGGTCCCTGGCGCCAGACACGCGGGCGGAAGGGAAAGCCCTCAGGATCAATCGCGATGCGCTGGATGCGCACCTTCTCCGGCGGACATCCCAGCCGCAGGAGCCGCTCGCGCATGTAGGGGCCTTCGACCAGAAACAGGTCGCCGCGGACGAAGAGATGGCGATAGCGCGCGCACCAGAGGGGATCGCGACCGAGCGCTGAGATGTCGTAGCCGTAGAAGGATGTGATGAGCGGAACGCCGAGACGGCGCGCGGCCGCCAGGACGAGAATCCCCGTCGGGCCGAAGTGCGCGTGCACCAGATGCGGGCGCACGTTGTGCAGGGCGACATAGTACCGATAGGCGAGCCCGCTCGTCATCCCCCGCAGCTCGCCGAGCACCCGTCCCCTCATCCGCTCCCAGAGGGAGAGATCGTGCGTCCGCACACAGATGAGGTCTTCGACGGGAAAGAGGTCGAGATGGTGCACCTGCTCGGCCACCACGATCGGGCGCACGCGCTGCAGCGCGCGCACGTACTCGTAGATGAAGGTCTCCGTCAGCGGCAGATATTCCGGTTTCACCTCCGCGACGCGCGGACGCGCTTCCGCAATACTCCAGCGGTCGCTCCGGCGCACCCATGTGAACATCGCGCGCTTGGTCATGACCGACGTGGGACCGGTGCGCTCTATGGCTCGCGAGTCCCGAGGGTGAGGATCCCCCGCTTCATCAAGGACGCGAGGGCGACACCCGCGAGCATCCCGATGAGGAATCCATAGGGGAGCCCGATGGCGAAGAGTCCGACAAGCAGGATGATCGTCAGATCACCCGCCGATGCCGCGCCATCGCGAATCAGGCGCATGAGCGCCAAGCCCTCGAAGAACAAGATGACCCCCAGAATGGGCAGCGGGAAGACCTTCACGATCGTATCGAATCCCCGTCCGAAGAAGAGGCCCAGGAGCACGTAAAACGCTCCTTCAATGATCACCGAGCCGCCCGTGCGCGCGCCGAAGGTGTAGTGCCCCGCGACTCCCCCGGAACCATGACATGTCGGGATGCCCCCGAAAAAGGGGTTCACCAGATTCATGAGCGCGTAGGTCGTGCCGATCTGCCGCACTGTGACCCGACGCTCGGGGAAGAGGTCCTCGAGGATCTGCCGCGTGGCCAGGATCGAGTTCCCGAGCGAGAGGGGGATTTGCGGCAGCGCCAGGATCAGAAAGCCCGTCACAATGTCCGACCATTGCGGGACGTGAAATTTCGGCAGCCCCACGCCCAACCCCTCGACGAGAGCCGAAGTGGGGACTTTGACGGTGAGGCTATACGCGAGGCCGATCAACACGAGGAAGAGGGCGGCCGGATACTTGCGGTTCCCCAAGAGGGCGACAGTCAAGAGAAACCCCACGACGGCGAGCGTGAGCCCCGATGGACCATCGGCCTGCACATATTCCCGCAGGGCGAGGATCGCCAGTTGCAAGCCGAGCCCGAATTGAATCCCCCGCACGACGCTCTTGGGAATGACTCGCGCCAGCCAATCCACCACGCCCGATATGGAGAGCAGCAGCATCACGACGCCGATGGCCAATCCGGCGCCGTAGAGGAGGGAGCCACCAATCTTCTGGGTGATCACCAGCGCAGCCATCGCCTTGAGCGGCTGCACCGGCATGGGGAGGCGATACCAGAGTCCGGTCAGAATCTGCAGGAGGCCGAACATCGTGAGCACGCTCGTGCTATCGAGTCCGGCCGCCAGCGTGACGCCGACGACGAGGGGGAAATCCGTGCCCAGGTCCCCGAAGGCGCCCGCCCATTCATTGCGATCGAAGCGAAGAGAGGGAGCTCTGGGCGCGGATTTCGCTGTCGTGACGATCTCCATAGACCGACTGAGCGCCTCCGAATCATCCGCGTGCGCCATCCGTGCGCGTGCAGAGCCGACATCATATCGCCTCGCGCCGGAGACGGGCAAGGGCGCGGGTCGCGCCGACGGCACTTCGGCCGGCATTCTCAGGGCGAAGCGCGGCCTTCATCTGAGCCGCCCTCATTCGAGCGAAGCTGAACGCCCCCCTTTGATCGCGCGCGCCAGCTCGCGCAGGTCGCGAAGCGCGCTCGGCTGAAGAACGCGCAGCGTGAGGGCGTAGAGGCTCACGCCGATGGCGGTGTGTCCCAGAAGAGTGAGGGCAGGGGGCGAGGTTCGAGGGGGGAAGAGATGCGCGCGCGCGAGGATCACGCCGACGGCCATGACGAGCGTGCTCACCGCCGCCGGAATCAGCGCGCGCAGGAAGGCGCGCATGGGCAGCGCCATGATGCGATTCGCGAGCGCATGCGAGAAGTACCAGGCCGCGCCGCTCACGCCGGCGTAGGCGAGCGCGACCCCTTCAAGTCCCCAGCGCACCCCGAGAGCGATGCCCCCCACGACGGCGGGTGTGAACATGAGGTTCCATCGGAGCAGGACATCCGGTCGCCCCTGCGAGAGGCAGAGCGGTCCGATCGTCGTCCCGATCGCTTGCAGGGCGCCGAGGACGCAGAAGATGCGCGCGGGGAAGACGGCGCGCTCCCACTGCGGCCCGTACAGAAGGTGAATCAGTTCGGGCGCGACAATGGCCATGCCGGTCATCATCGGGAAGGCCAACAGGGCGATCCCTTCGACCACGCGCCGATACGTCGCGCGCAGGTGTTCCGGATCCGAGATTCGCGACAGGGCCGGAAAGAGCACGCGCCCGAGCGTCCACGAGATATTCTGGAGCGGGAAGAGCAGCAGCCGATACGCGAGCGCGTAGTACCCGAGCGCCTGCGCGCCCAGGAACCGCCCGATGAGCGCGTTGTCCGCATTGCGGGTGATGTAGGTCAAGACGTTGACCCCCACAAGCGGTCGTCCGAATCGGAACAAGTCTCGAAGCACTTCGCGAACGGCGTGCGTGGGAGCTTCCCAGGCGTCGTGAAGGCGAACGGGCGCGAGCGCCCACGCCACGACGGCCGTCGCGCCCGAAGTGGCGAGCGTTTGAGCGACCAGACTCCAGGCTCCCCCATCGCGAAGCGCCAGACTCACGGCGACCGCGCCGCCGACGACGAGCGAGAGCAGCTCCACCAGCGCGAGTCGCTCCAGGTGAAGCTCCCGCTGCAAGAGGTTGATCGGCACCGTGGCCAGCGCGACCAGGGGGAAGTTGAGGGCGAGGGCCATCGTCAGAGGCCGAAGCGTGGCGTCGGCGTACATCGCTGCCACAAGCGGTGCGCCCAGCGCAAGCAGAAATCCGAGCGCGAGACCGGCCGTCAGGCTCCCCCAAAAGGCCGCCGAGAGATGCGCGCGCTTCAGCTCGCGCCTTTGAATCAGTGCGGGGCCGATCCCCCATTCGCTGAAGAGGCTCAAGAACCCCGTCACGACGCCAATCATCGCCACGCGCCCGAAATCCGCGGGAGCGAGCCATCGCGCCAGGATCGCCACAAGCCCCAGTTGCACCACGTGCTTGAGCGTTTGTCCGCCCCAGGACCAGAGCGCGCCTCGCGCCGCGCGCACCAGAAGAGCAGGCGCTTCTGGAGATGTCATGGCCTCGACCCCACCGTCGCGCCTCATGCTCGTGTGCTCACTCCTTATGCGGAGCCGGAGCGATCGCGCGTCGACAGCTCGTCCACCCGCTTGAGGACGCGCGCGGGAACACCGACGGCGACCGAGAACGGCGGGACATCGCGCGTGACGACGGCTCCGGCTCCGACGATCGCGCTACGACCGATGGTGACGCCGGGCAGCACGACGGCGCGCGCTCCGACGGTCGCATTCTCCTCCACGACGATGTCGCCCATGATCTTCGTCTGGAACCGGGCCGGGAGGTTCGCGTCTCGATAGCTGTACATCTCCGAGAGGAGCACGGCGCCCGCCCCGATGATGGCGAAATCGCGCAAGATGATCTGCGCCCCACCCCCGTGCAGGATGCATCCCCACGCCAGCTCAACATGGTTCCCGATGACGATGCGTCCCCCTTGGCGATACTCCGGCGCCTGTCCCGCGCAGTAGAGCACGCAGTGATCGTGAATGATGACGTTCTCCCCCAGGATCAACCGATCCGGTCGAATGATCGTGACCTGACGTCCGAGTTGAAGGCCGGGCGCGCGGGCGCGCAGCTCCTCGCGGACCACCTCCTCGTAATACGCGCGCTCCAGATCCGCCCTCAGACGACGCCACAAGCGGAGAAGTCCTTTCCAGGTCATACGCTCGGCCCCCACCATCCGCGCGCAGCCTCCCGCGACGGCGCGCGGACGAGCATTCGCAGGCGCTCGCGCCCGCGCGCGTAGAGCCGATAGAGAGGGTCGCCCGCGATCTCCGCGGTGTGGAAATAGAGCACCTGTGGATGGAACGAGTGCTTGAAGCGCACCACGCCCGCGTGTCCGCCACTTGGGTTGAAATCGTACCACTGGTAGCCGCGCTCGCACGCATCGCGGATGGCCTCGGCATGCACGAGATTGCTCGGTCGGTACTCGAAGAAGGCTCCGACGAACGCCCCGTGCCAATAGACGGCGTGACGATGATGATAGAGGACGAGGATCCCGCCGACGACCACCTCGGACTTCCGCACGAGCCACAGGCGCACGCGTTGCGGATCCTGTCGGCACAGGAGGCGAAAGAGGGCGAAAGGATACCGGTTGGTCGCGCGCTCGCCCCAGCGGTGCAGCGCGTCTTGATACGCCGCGTAGTACTGCGCGCAGTCGTCCTCGCTCTGGGCGAGGGCGACCTGCAGTCCACTGCGCAGGGCTTTCCGGATATTGCTGCGATTCCCTCGGGAGAATTGACGCCAGACATCCTTGAATTCTCCCGACAGGCGCAGCGCTTGCGTGAAGGACAGCGTCGAGCGAAACGCTTCGGGAACGCCCCAGGGCGCGTACGGGTTACCGAAGAGGCGCACCCATGCTGTGCGTCGCCCGCACAGGCTGGCGTAAATCCTCCGCACCTGCGCCTCGGAGAGATCGCCCTCGGCAATGATCCCTCCGTAGACGCCGGGGAACATGGACTCGTAGCCGCGAAAGAGGCCGCCCGCGCCAGCGCGATACTGCACGAGCGGGAGGATGGCCACCGTGCCGTCCGCGAAGAGATAGGCGCGCGTGGCGATGCGGAGATTCGGGAACGTCGCCGCCATCACCTCCGCCCACCAGCGGGTGTGAAAAGGCGTGGCGTAAGGACAGCGCGCGCACACGCGATCCCACAATTCCGGAGGGGCCGGATCGAGCACCTTCATGCTGATCTCAGGCTCCGCCTTCCTCTGGCGCATCACTGGCATCGCTCTTGCGGTCGCGCTATCGGCCTCCTTCGCGGAAGCGCTCTCGCCATTCGGCGAGCACGTCGGCGAGCGTGCGCTCCCAGGGGATGCGCGGCGCCCATCCGAGCCGCTGAAGCCGTCGGGGGTCCCCCACGAGCACGGGCGCATCGCTCCGGCGCCACTTTCGCTCGTCCACGACGATGGAGAGCGAGATCCGACTCAACTGCAGCAGCCCTTGGAGCAGTTCTCCGATGGAGCGTGCTCGTCCGGAGCAGACGTTCACTACTGAGAAGCCGGCGTCCGAGATGAGCGCCAACCAATAGGCGCGCACGGCATCGCGCACATCGAGGAAATCCCGCCAGAGGTCGAGATTCCCGACGCGCACGATGGGATCGCGCCGCCCGGCTTCGGCTTCGGCGATCTGTCGCGCGAAGTCCGCGCACACGAAGGCCGGTGATTGTCTGGGCCCAATATGATTGAACGAACGCACGATGACGCCGGCCAGCCCTCGGCGATGATACGCGCGCCAGAGGGCCTCAGCATGCGCCTTGCTCACGGCGTACGGTCCGATGGGGCGAAGTGGGGACGTCTCCGGGATCGGCCGCGCGTCGGCGGTGACGCTCCCGTAGACCCGCGCCGTGCTGGCCAGAAGCACGCGCGCATGCGGGGCGCGTCGGTGCACGGCGTCCAGCAGCGCGCGCGTGCCTCCCACGTTCACGTCCTGCATCGGCTGCGGGTTCACCTCCCCATCGGGGACGAAGGCGCGCGCTGCGAGATGATACACCTGCTCGGGCCGCACCTCTGCCACGATCGCCTCCAGTCGCGCTCGATCGCACACGTCGGCCTCAAAGAGCGTCACCTGCGCGCGCACCGTTTGGAGGTTCGCCACGCGATCGAGATCGCGCACGATGCCGATGACCTCATACCCCTGCGCCAGGAGGAACTCCGCCAGATGCGAGCCCACGAATCCCCCGATCCCCGTGATCAACGCGCGCATGCGCCATCCCGTCACCGTGGCAGAGGCGACTTTGGGGACTCCGCGCCCTCGATCGCCTCGCGCTTGGCGAGCTGCTCGGCGACCAGCGCCAGATCGGCCTCCACCATCATCTTGATCAGCTCCTCGAATCGCACCTTCGGTTC
This sequence comes from bacterium, assembly GCA_041640655.1. GTDB lineage: Bacteria > Acidobacteriota > Blastocatellia > HR10 > HR10 > HR10. Next base: position 596 of record JBEPZV010000055.1, on the reverse strand, counting down.
CCATCCCAACCGGCGTCGCGCCTTCGAGGCGTCGCCCACGAGGAGATTGACCTCAGCCGGTCGGAACAGGCTCGGATCCACGACGACGTAATCACGATAGTCCAATCCGACGCAGCCAAAGGCCAGCTCGCACAATTCGCGCACCGAATGGGTCTCGCCTGTCGCGATCACGTAATCATCGGGCTCGTCCTGCTGCAGCATGAGCCACATCGCCTCCACATAATCCCTCGCATATCCCCAATCGCGTCGTGCCTCCAGGTTCCCCAAGCGCAGCTCTTGTTGCACCCCGTACTTGATGCGGGCGACGGCGTGCGTCACCTTCCGCGTCACGAACTCCAGGCCGCGACGCGGACTCTCATGGTTGAACAGGATGCCCGAGCAGGCGAACATCCCGTAGGACTCGCGATAGTTGACCGTGATCCAATGCCCGTAGACCTTGGCCACGCCGTAGGGGCTGCGAGGATGAAACGGCGTCTGCTCGTTCTGCGGCACTTCGCGCGCCTCGCCGAACATCTCGCTGCTGGAGGCTTGGTAGAAGCGGATGCGCGGATTCACCACGCGGATCGCATCCAGCAGTCGCGTGACGCCGAGCGCCG
>JBEPZV010000054.1:0-15486 GCA_041640655.1 bacterium | reverse complement strand
GGCGTCTGCTCGTTCTGCGGCACTTCGCGCGCCTCGCCGAACATCTCGCTGCTGGAGGCTTGGTAGAAGCGGATGCGCGGATTCACCACGCGGATCGCATCCAGCAGTCGCGTGACGCCGAGCGCCGTGAACTCCCCCGTCAGCACCGGCTGACTCCAGGACGCGGGTACGAACGATTGCGACGCCAGGTTGTAGACCTCATCCGGCTCGGCCACCTTGAGGGCGTGAATCAGCGAATTCTCATCGAGCAGATCGGCATAGATCAGCTCGATCTCCCCCTCCAGATGCGCGATCCGCTCCAGATTGGTCGTGCTCGTGCGCCGCACGATCCCGTAGACCTTGTACCCCTTCTCCAGAAGGAACTCCGCCAGATACGATCCATCCTGTCCCGTGATGCCCGTGATGAGCGCTCGCTTCATATGCCCTTCTCCCCGATGACCTCGCGCTCCACGTGGTGAGCGCCCGAGGTCTCCAACAGTGCGATCAGCAACAGAAACAGCAGGGCATTTGCTGTCACCTGGAGTGCGAAATCGAACGCGCTGTGGATGCCGATCCCCAGCAGGGCGACGGTCACCCCCAGGGCGAGCGCGCGGTCAAATCGCGCCGCCGGATGCACCGCTGTTGACCGAAGCGCGCGCCGCGCGGCTCGGCCGAGGGCAGTCACCCCTCCGAGGAGCAGCAGCAGCCCCCACACGCCCAGCTCCGCGACGAGCTGGAGATAATCGTTATGGGCCTGCTCGACGCGCCAGAGGCCGGGTGACCGGTCATAGCGCGTGTAGGCGATCGAATACGCGCCCAGTCCGACGCCCCACCACGGGTGATCTTGGATCATCTCCCACGTCGCTCTCCAGATCATCGGACGATTCAGGGGATCATTCAGCGTGTTCGTGACCCCTTCGATCGCCGCCCATCGGCTCACGATCGGCTCGGCGCCGATCCAGAGCACGCCGAGCGCGATCCCCGCACCCACGATCGCCATAAGCAGTACGCCGAAGCGCAGGCTCGGGCGCGCCGTCGCGTTCATCGCCCACCACAGAAGCGGCAGCAGCAGCAACTCCGCGCCGAGCACGAGCACGCCCCCGCGCGAACCGGTGAGCGCGAGCGCCGTTCCCATGACGCATGCCAGGAGCCCACACACGCCCCATCGCTCGCGCGCCACCCCCTGCGCCAGGATCATCGCCACGGGCAGAGGGAAGAGCAGCTCCAGGAATCCGGCCGCGTGATTGCGATTCACGAACGGGCCGAACGCCAGCTCCCCCGCCTCCACCTCGCGGATCCACAACAGTCGTCCGTTCCCGGCGAACTTCTGGAGGAGTCCAACAAGCGCGAGCAGAAAGCCCAAGATCATGAGCACCACGAATACCCCCGCCCGTCGGCGCGCTCCGCGAAGCAGCTCCGTGGCCAAGCTGAAATATCCGATCAGCATCGCGAGCCGCCACATGGCTTGGCGCGTGCCGGAGGGATCCTGCGACAGGCGCGTGTTCGGCGGGACGTCCGGCTCGCGGCCGTTGAGGACCTCCATCGCTTCGGAAGCCTGCGCGCGCTCGTCGCGCGCCGCCGATGAGGATGTCCCGGTCAGTTGTATCGCCGCCACCAGCAGCATGCCCAACAACACGGCGTGAATCGGCGTCAGATGCACGCGCACGGCGCGCTCCAGGACGGCCTTCGCGCCCCAGAGCCCGAGCAACATGAGCAACATCGCCGTGAGCGCGTGAACAGCCCAGCGCTCCACCGCGCCGAACATCCACGGCGCGAGGAAAACGGCCGCCAGCAGTCCCATGAGCACCAGACGCTCAAGCGTTCGGACCATCAGGCGCTCGCTCCAGTGCGAACGCATCCAGCCATACGCGCCCGCGAATGTAATCGTGGAGCGGATGCGTGGGCTCGCGCCCCAGCACCAGACGCACGGCGCGCGTCGCCGCTGCGGTGCGAAATTCGAGTCGGACCGACGTCCACGCCTCGCGTGCCGGAAGCGAATCGAGCCGCACGCGCATTCGCCGAGCATCGTCCGCGTCCGCGATCTCAACGTAGAGGCCGCCCGTTGACACCATCCCCTGTGTCATATAGGCGAATCGAAGCACATAGCGCCTGGAGGGCTCGACCACGATCTCGCGCGTGACGCCCGCATAACGAACCCCCTCGTGCGCGCGGAAATCGAGCCGCAGCGAGCGCGAATCCCCATAGCCCGTCGTCTCATCAATGCCGACCTCGACCCCTGGCGCCGGCGCGATGCGCCAATCGAGTCCACCCTCGACGATCGCGTGCTCGAAGCCGCCGTTCCATATCCCCGATGCGGGCTCTCGCCCGTACTCCCGACGCAGCCACTCGCGCCAGACGGCATCAGCCATCTCCCAATGGCGCGCGCGCGCGAGCCCTCGGATCAGGCGGCGCCCCCATTCTCGCGTCGTTTCGTCCCACGTCGGCAGGGCGCGCCAGAGCGCGACGGCGTCTTCAGCTCGCCCCTGGGCCAGGAGATAGTCGCTCACTTTGGCCACGATCCACGCGGGACGCCCCGCGGCCAGACGGACGAGCAGCGCCGCATCTCCCTCGCGCGTGTGCCAGATCAGGTCGCAGATGTTCTCCACCACGTCCGGCGTGGCCTCGACCAACAGGCCAAGTTGCGCGATGGCCGCTTCCGTCTGCTCGCTGCGCAGGAGGAAGTTGGCGTACAGCCATCGCGGACGAAAATGATGCGGAGCCAAGGCCATCGCTCGCCGATATGCCCATGCAGCGTGATCCGCATCACCCTGGGCTTCGCAGGCGCGCCCCAGCCCCATCCACAGGCGCGCGTCCCGAGGCGAGAGTTCCAGAGCGCGACGGAAATGCGAGACTGCCCGAGCGGGATCGAAATGCGCCGGGTCCAGGAGATAGATCGTCCCCAACCGTTCGTGCACCTCCGGCGCATCGGGGATGAACCGCAGCGCTTCCTCCAAGCCCTCGACGTCCTGAAAGAGCATCGCGCGCGCGTGCCCGCGAAATTCTCGCACGAGCACGTGGAACCCGTAGCCGAGAGCCCCCAGCCACATCAGCAGAAAAAGGACGCGCGCGCGCCACGAGGAGAGAGCGAGGACCACGCATATCCCCTCCGGATGGTCAACGGGAGGATCGCCAGAAGCCTCTGGCTTCATCCAGCGCGCTCTCGATTGTGAGCGTCTCGGCGGGGGAAAGCGCATGGTGCGCATCCGGGGCCGTTGCGCTCATCGTTGCGGCGCGACGGGGCTGACGACCTTCGATCGCTCGCCCCGCGCGACGGTCAGTGCCAGCGTCACGGCGAGGGCGCCGATCACCAGAGCGGGAATCACGACGCGGCGACGCGCGCGTGGCGGCTGCGGTGACGGTGTCGCTGCAGCGACCACAGCACCATCCTCTCGAAGGAGCAGGGACTGGCCGGCTGCAAGCGGAAACCTCTGACCGCCCACCCGAACCGCCGCAGGTCGCTCCAGAGCCTCCACGCGAACACCTTCCTCACTTCGGGTGACACGGTAGAGATTCCCTTGCGGCGCGCGCACGCGGGCGCGCCCGGAGAGCACCTCCGTCGCCTGGCGCGCGCGAATGAGGATCGTCCCGCGCGCCAGCTCGATCGCCCAGACGCCGTCGGCCGTGCTCACGCCCGCTTCGCTCTCGGGCAGCACGGCGATCACGCCCGCCCCGGCTCGGAGCACGAGGATCGCGTTCGCTCCGGCGGACGTGCGCACCCTCCCCCCCTCGAAGACGGTGCTCCCCGAGGTCACCCGCACTCCGTTCACGAAGACGTGCCCGTGAGCGACGACTTCGCCCGCCGGGACCGCGCGGCCTCTCGCCGACCCATGGGGAACATTCGCTCTCACGAACGGAGCCTGGACGATGCACATCACCAGGAGCCCGAGCGCCATCGGCTTTCGCGCCATACCCCCTCGCCTCCACCGCGTCCGCTCGTCTCGTCCTCGCTTCCCGTCTTCGCGTTTCCGCCCTTCTGCCAAAGGCCCATACCGCATGAGGCCTGATGTGGAAGGCCTCGCGCCCGATCGCATCGTGCGCGCGACGTTCTCGCTCAATCCGTCGCTCCGCGTCACGTCCTCGGCATGGTATTACGAGCCGCATGGGAAAGTCAAGGCGATCTTCCGCGCGAGCTCGAACACCTTGAGGATCGCGCCTTGGCGAAGCCCCTTATGCTCTCGCCTGATCGGCGAGGAGTTCGGCGAGCGCTTGAAGGAAGCGGCGAACCTCTTCGACCGTGTTGTAGTGTGCGAGCGAGGCGCGCACGCTCTCCCTCACGCCGAGCTGCCGATGGGTCTCCAGGGCATAGTGATCCCCACCGCGCGCGGCGATCCGATGACGTTTCCAAAGCCAGGCGACGACGTCTTCGCTCGACCATCCGGCGACGGTGAAGCTGAAGGTCGGCTCCTTCAGGTGATAATGCTCGGGGTCGCTGATCCCATGAAGCGTCACGCCCTCCAGCGCGCGCAGGCCCGGTGTTCCCTCCACGCCGTCGAGCATCGCGCGCACGAGCTCATGTTCGTATTGGCGAATGGCCTGCTGACCGAGTCGAACCCAACGTCGTCGGTCCCCCATCTCTGAAGCGGCGATCGGGAAGCATTCGCGCCCCAGCCAGGCGAGGTAGTCCACGACCTCGATGATCGGGGCGAAATCCGCCGGATTCCGGAAGCCCCACTCCCAGCTCTCCGGCGGCCGATCCGGAGCCGGCGTCAGCTTGTAATGCGGGAGCCGCAGGATCGCTTCGTTCGCATATGCCCAGCTCAATCCGCGCTGGGCGAAGATCTTGTAGCTGGAGAAGACGTAGGCATCAGCCCCGATCGCCTGCACATCCACTGGGCCATGAGGGATGAAGTGCACGCCGTCCACAATGAGCCAGGCGTCAGGAGCCGCGCGCTGCAGGAGTTGGCGAATCTCCCGAATCGGATTCTCCGCACCGAGGACATTCGAGGCGTGAGAGACGGCGACGACGCGCACGCGCGGATCGGCGAGCGATTCCAGGTGGTTGAGGTCCACCGTCCCCGTCTTCGGATCGAAGCGCACGAGCTGAACGTCGAGCTGTTTCGAGGAGAGCGCCGCGGCCGTCTGTCGCCATGGGTCCACGTTGGCGTTGTGATCGGTCGCCGAGATGAGAATTCGGCTGCGATCCGGCAGCGCGGGAAGAATCGCTTCGGCGAGGCGCCGCAGGACGGCCGTCGCCGATTCCCCGGTGAAGAGCTGCTCGGGCGAGGGCGCGTTGAGGAGGTCGGCGACAGCGGCGCGCGCCTGAGCCACGACATCGTCCACCCATTGCGAATCCGGGAAGCCACCACCGCCGTAGGAGCTGAGGCGCGACGCGCGTTCGATGGCCGCATGCGCGGACTTGAGCACCAGGCTTCCCGCTCCGCTATCGAAGAAGATTCGAGGGACGCCCCGGCTGTCTTCCGCCACATACCAGAACTTCTCCCGGATCGTCTCTCGTAGCGCCTTCGAGATGAGCGCATTCATCGGCTCCTCCCTCTGACGTGCGCGCTTCCCATCGGGGCCGCTGGCGAAAGTCGCCCCGGCCCCTTGGTATAATATGCGGCGAGAGCGCCCCATGGAAGATCCGGCTTTTCATGGGGCCGATGCCTGTCGCGGAGGTCAGGATGCCGGCCAATCTGACGCCCGAATATCTGGAGGCCGAACGCAAGTTTCGCGCGGCGACCACGCGCGAGGAGAAACTCGCCGCCCTCGAGGAGATGCTCGCCACCATCCCCAAGCACAAGGGGACCGAGAAGATGCAGGCCGACATCCGTCGGCGGATCGCGCGGCTCCGACAAGAAGCGGAGCGACGACCCAGCACGGCTCGGCGCAAGCCCTTTTATCACATCGAGAGAGAAGGGGTGGGGCAGGTTGTGCTCGTCGGCCCACCCAACTCGGGGAAATCGTCGCTTCTGGCCCGCCTGACGCACGCGACGCCCGAGATCGCTGACTATCCCTTCACGACGCGCGTGCCCCTGCCCGGGATGATGGAGTTCGAGAACGTGCAGATTCAACTCGTGGACATGCCACCCCTGGCTCCCTCTTACACCGAGCCGTGGATGTTGGCGCTCGTGCGCCAGGCCGATGCCGCGCTGCTGGTATTCGATCTGGCTGATGATGATGTGCTCACGAGAGCCGAGGAGACGTTGCTGCTGCTCGATCGCGCGAATCTGCATCTGCGCACACCCTCGGCTTTGGAGCCGCTCTCGGCATCCGAAGGTGGGCGCGCATCCCCTGTCAAGCGCGCTCTGGTGATCGGCACGAAGTCGGACCTCCCCGGCGCGCGGGAGGCGCTGGAGCTTGTGCGCGAATGGCTCGGCGCGCGCTTTCGCGTGCTGCCCGTCTCCGCCCGAACGGGGGAGAATCTGGAGCTGCTTCGTCGCGAGGTCTACGACTTGCTGGGCATCATCCGTGTCTACACGAAGGAGCCGGGGAAGAAACCCGATCTGACGACCCCCTTTGTGCTCAAACGCGGGAGCACGGTCGCCGACATCGCGCGTGCGATTCATCGGGACTTCGTCCAGCGCCTGAAGTACGCGCGCATCTGGGGAGCGGGGAAATTCGATGGCCAGCTCGTCCACCGCGATCACGTCCTCGAGGAGGGGGATATCGTGGAGCTGCACGTGTGAGGACGGGCGCACCTCACGGCGCACGTCATCGGGACTCCTGTCCCTCGGACTCGTGAGTCTCGCCCGATTCCACAGCTCCTGCCGGTGTGGCCGAGCGAATCTCCGGATGCCGAATGTGCGCCCCGAGATTCGCCGTCCGACCGATCAGCCCCCCGGCGATGAGCGCGAGGATGAGGACGATCCATCCGTAGCCGCGTGACCACGACGCCGCCGCGCGAAAGCGCATGAGCCCTCCCGCGGCGACCGCGCCCAGGACGAGCATGGCGATGAGCGCGGGCACGGCGGCCTCCTCATGCGCTTCAACGGTCGCCTCGGAGACGCCGGGTAACCCGTGGATCATTTCCTCAGCCGGTTCGCCGCTCAAGTAGGCGGGGATCGTCAGAACAGCCATCAGCGCGAAGACGCCCAAGCTGAGCGAACGCCACTCCGGCTTCCGCGCGAGCGCCACCAGATACAGCGCGATGCCTAACCAGATGCCGACAACTGGAATGTGATTGAGGAGAAGATGCACGTGCGCCGGATTCATCCGCCGTTCCTCCCATCGAGTCTCTGAAGACACGAAGATGAAGTATAGCCCGAGGGCGACTCAAATGGTCAAGTGCATGGCGAGATCACCCGGAAGCACGGTGGATCGGCGGCGCCCTTCCGTCACTTGCTCATCTGTTCCCCCCTCGCGTAGAATCCTCCCCTGGCCGAGGGGGGTATGCGGATTCTGGGCGTTGATCCGGGTAGCGAGACGACCGGCTATGGCGTCATCGAAACCGATGGCCACAAGCATCGGCTCGTCGAGAGCGGTGCCATTCGCCCACCACGCAATCGTCCCTTCGCTCAAAAATTGCTCTACATCGCCGAGCGCCTTCAAGACGTCCTGGATCGCGTGCGTCCGGAGGCCGTCGCTCTGGAAGAGGCGTTCGCAGCGATCAATCCCAAGAGCGCGCTCAAGCTCGGGCATGTGCGCGGTGTGGTGCTGCTGTTGGCCGCGCGGGCTGGAGCGCCCGTCTACGAATATTCGCCGCTGGAGGTGAAGAGCGCGACCGTCGGATATGGCCGCGCCGAGAAGCAGCAGGTGCAGCGCATGGTCGCCCTCTTGCTCGATCTCCCTGAGCCTCCAGAGCCGCATGATGTCGCCGATGCCCTGGCTGTTGCCATCTGTCACGCGCACCATCTCGGACTCCTCTGGCGCTCTTCGAAATCGCGCCGGACCTCCTCTTGAACGCCCACCGCGTTCGATGACACGCCATGAGCTCCGTGGTATACTTTCCCCTTCAGCTGAGGCGAGAGGAGGGATCATGAAGGTTCTCGACGTCGTCAAGGCGATCGCGCAAGGGTTGGCGACGACATTCCGGCATCTGCCGGACCGCGTGACGATCCAATATCCGGACGAGCCGGTCCGATTGGAGCGAAGATTTCGCGGCCAGCATATTCTGCACGTGGATGAGAACGGGCGCGAGAAGTGCGTCGCCTGCTTCCTCTGCGCCATCGCCTGTCCGGCCGATGCGATCTACATCGAGGCGGCGGAAGACTTGCGCCCATATCCCGAGCGCATCGGCGTGGATATTCGCTACGCGAAGGTCTACGACATTGACTACGGGAAATGCATCTTCTGCGGCTTCTGCGAAGAAGCATGCCCCAAGGATGCCATCACCATGGGGCCGAATTTCGAACTGGCGTGGTATACGCGTGAGGACATGATCAAACACAAGGAGGATCTGCTCATCACCCGCCAGCGCATCTCTCCCCATCTGGAGATCACTCCGTAAGTCACGTTCATCTTCCTCCCCCTTGGGCGAGGGCGGCGCCGGGGAAGGGCTCCATCTCGGTCATCCATTCGACCTCTTCCTCTTCAGAGCGGAAGTGCTCCAACCACAGGGGCTCTTCGAGCAGGGATCCGAGGCCGAGCGCGACCGACTCCAGGGGATGCTCCGCCCGGAAGACGGGGATGCCGAACTCCTGCTGGAATCGCACATCCAGATCGCCCAGCAGCGATCCTCCGCCCGTCAGTGTGATGCCCGTCGCGCAGAGATCGGCCGCCGTCTCCGGCGACATCCGCTCGAGCATGAAGCGCACACCCTGAAGGATCGTCTCCACCAAGCCGTTCAGGATGGAGAAGACTTCGTCGCTGGTCAGCGTGATCTCACACGGGGCACCCGTATGGGCGTTCTTCCCCGCGACCACCATGTGCCGAGCGGGCGTTCGGGGAAGTGCCGCGCCAATCGTGATCTTGATCGCTTCGGCCATCTGCTCGCTCACCATCATCCCGTAGCGCTTCAGCACGTAGTCGCCGATGGCGCGATCCATCGCGATGCCCGCCACATTCAAGGAGTACGCCGCGATCAAGCCAGAGGCCGTGACGAGGCTGATGTCGGTCGTCCCGCCGCCGATGTCCACGATGAGACTCGCCTGACCGTTGTGCGCTAACGCCCCCGCGCCCAACGCCGCGGCGATCCCGTCCTCGATGAGGATCGTGTGAAACCCTCCGGCGCGACGGGCAGCCTCCAGAAGCGCGCGCCGCTCGATGGACGTGGAGACACTCGATGTGCCCATCACCAGGCGCGGGAAGACCCACGGGCGCAATCGGTAGCCCAAGGCGCGCTCCAGCAAACACCGCAGCAGCTTCTCCGTCAGCTCGTAATCGGCCACGACACCAGATCGAACCGGACGATGCACGACGATCTCGCGCGGCTCGCGCCCGAGCATGCTCAAGGCTTCGCGTCCGACGGCCACGATGCTTCCATCGGTGCGATCCACGGCAATGGCCGTCGGCTCGGCGAGCACGATCCCCTGATTCCGCACATAGATGAGCGTATTGACCGTCCCCAAATCCACCGCCACATGCGGTGCCAGTACATGAGCGACTCGTTCCCAGAGCATCGTTCGCCTCCTCGTTTCATCATCTCGCACCTCTTCACTGCCACCCGCTTAGATGCCCGCGCGACGCCTTCCGTTTCGGGAAATTTGTAAACCCGCTTTTTCTCCGCGCTCACCTCCAAAGGGCGCGGACGCGAACGGCCCAGCTCGCCCGCGCGATCTGAAGGCCCGAAGGCGGACTCGCGCAGCGGGATGTCCTCTCCTTTCGCCGAATCATACGGGAGGGCGAGGTGCCTGGACTGCATGGGAGCGGAAATCTTACGCTGAGGCGCGACCCCCTGTGCGGAAATTCGCCAACAGGCTCCTCTTCTCCAACGCGAGGGTGCCCTCGCCATTCTCTTGGCCGATCCTCTCCACGCCCCTTCCTCCGGCAATCCCAATCCGAAGGCTGGATGTGGGGAATTCATACGGGGGCTTGACAGACAGACAGTATAATTCAGGCGATGAGGAGGGCAGACAATGATGAGCCTTCGGCCTCGGCATTCGACCCCCGGCGGAGGGAAGCGGCTTCTGTTCTTCGCTCTGGCGCTCTTGTTGTCTCTTCACGTATCGGCTCAGGATCTCGCGTTCATCGCGGAGTGGAGCCTCGCCAGGCCTCACGGGGCATCGCTCATCTGCGATCCGGTGGAGTTCTCGCGCGGCCAATCCGAGGGGCGTTTCGTGGTCAATGCACAGCACATTGATGCGGTTGACTCGCCATGTATGGTGATTTTCGCCGCCATTTATTGCCCGGACGCCGCCGGGAGTTGTGAGATCCATGTGTGTGATCCAGATCTGGTCCCGTACAGCGAGTACATGCGTGTGACGTGCAACACGTGGGGGACCGACGAAGGACTCATCCCATGTTGCGAATGAGGAGGGGACGATGCGTCGTGTGACGTTCACCTCACTGATCGCTCTGTCTATTGCGATCGAAAGCCTGACGGCTTTCCGATTTGGAACCCTGGCGCAGAGCGAACGGCAGGCCGAGCCGTCGCTCCAGCGACAGGAGGTCTGGCAGCGGGAGTTCCGATATTCGACGACGCGAGGTGAAGTTTGGCTCTCCGGCAATGAGCTGGACGTAGTATTCACAACGTTGCTACCGGATGATGTCGTCAACATCCGGGCAGTTCCGGCTCGTGGAGCCTACCTCGGTCGTTATGCGTTCGGGTTCCTCCGATACGCGCATCCCGAACATCGTGCGAAGGTCGAGCACATCGCCGGTCTCGATCCCACGTTAATCACCAGGGACGTCGGGAAGTTGGTCGTCGAGCGTCCCGTGGATCCGCGCATTCGTCTCTTCGCCGACATTGAAGTGCCAACAGGCGCGCGGGTGAAGCTTGTGACGGATCAGCGGGTGATTCTCCAGGGGCAGAGTTTCAAAGGAGCGTGTGTCGCCAACCGGATGCTCTGGCCGCCCCATCCAAGGCTTCGATATGTCGTCGCGCACGCGATGCTCCGGCATTATCTGATGAATGAACCCGGCGCGTTTGTGCCCGGCGGAGAGTTGATCGCTCCGCAAGCGCTCTCGTGGTCAGAGGGTGAATCAGGCGGTCCTTGGATCGCCCTCGACATACGGATTGGGCGGGATGGACGGGTACTCCGTGTCGAACCGCTCATCGGATCACCGGAGATCGCCGAAGATGTCGTGCGTCGGGTTGCGAACTGGTCCTTCGATTTTCTCAATCGGTTTCGCGACAGGGAGCGTCTGCGGACAACGGTGGTGTGCTGGATTAAAGGGGCCGAAACCTCCTGCGCCCCTCCACGGCTGAGGTGACACCGGTCCGGCTTCGTCGTGTTTCGCCTGCGATAGCTCTTCCCCCATTCGTGAGAGAGATGGCTTGACGCCTGCGCTCGTGGGGTGCTATTCTCCTCCTTCGATCGAGAGGTTCTTTCACAGCGCGGCGGGTGCCCGAAGGGCCTGCAGGCGTGAGGGCGCTTCGGGAGAATAGGGAAGTCCGGTGAAAGTCCGGCACGGCCCTCGCCACTGTGATGTCCCGCATGGTCGGCACTCAGGCCACTGGCCGGCGACGGCTGGGAAGGCGCTCGACCTGCTCATCATGCGGATGAGCCAGGGACTCAGTCAGGAGACCTGCCCGCTCGCGTGTGGCAGAAACTGGCGCGAGGTGACGCTGGGATGCCAGGGACAACGCGAGTTCTTCTGCTCTTTCTCCTCTCCCTTTTGAGTCTCTCCCCATGGGCCTGCCGGTCTTCGTCCTCACCCTCGTCTGCTCCTCGCTCGACGGATCTTCAGATCGTCACCGATGAGATCGGTCGGCAGGTGGCCATCCCACGATATCCGCGGCGCGTGATCTCGCTGGCCCCGAGCGTCACCGAGATGCTCTTCGCGCTCGGCGTGGAAGAGCGCATCGTGGGCGTGACCAGCTACTGCGATTACCCGCCAGCGGCGCGCGGGAAGGAACGCGTGGGCGACGTCCTCAATCCCAGTTTGGAACGCATCCTCGCCTTGCAGCCGGATCTGGTGATTCTCTCGACCGCGACGCAACTGGAGCGCTTCGCGCAGCGACTGGAGGCCGCGGGCATCCCGCTGTATGTCGTGGATGTCGAGCGCGTCGAGGACGTCTTCCGCTCGCTGGAAAATGTGGGGGCGATCATGGGCTGTCGCACGGAGGCGGAACGCGTGGTGCGCGCGCTGCGGGCGCGCCTGGAGCGCGTGCGCGCGCGCGTGCGGGGACGACCGCGTCCCCGCGTTCTCCTCGTCGTTCAGCGTGATCCCCTCATCGTCCCCGGGCGCGGCGCCTTCATGACCGATCTCGTCCAGGAAGCTGGGGGGCAGTCCATCACCGCGGATGCCGAGCGGGAATGGACGCCCTACAGCCTGGAGACTGTGGTCGCTCGCGCCCCGGACGTGATCATTCTCCCCTCGCGTGAGCCGGTCACGCGTCGGCTCACGAACGTGCGCTGGCCGGAGCTGGAGGCGACGCCCGCGTTCCGGCAGGGGCGCGTGTATGCGATCCACAACGACGTGCTCATGCGTCCCGGCCCGCGCCTCATTGATGGGGTGGAGGCGCTGGCGCGCGTGCTGCATCCGGAGGTATTCCGATGATACGCCAACACCCGGCGCCCTCGCTTGAGCATCCGCAGGCCCTCGTGGCGGATTCTCCAACGCGCATCGAGGGGGGATCGCATCGCTCCTTCCTTCGCGTTCTCCTCGAGCGCGGCCCGGCCACGCCGCGCAAGGTCGGTCTGGTGTGCGCGTTCCTTGGTGCGCTCGCGCTCGGCGTGGCCTTCTTGGCCCTGCATCTCGGGAGCGAGCCGGTTCCACACGCGATCATCGGTCGCGTCCTATGGGCGCATCTGTTCGGCCGCGTTGAGGAGTTGACCGCCGCGGATGTCATCATCTGGCGGATCCGCGCGCCCCGCGTCGTGCTCGGGCTCACAGCGGGAGCGGCGCTGGCCATCGCCGGGGCGTTGCTTCAAGCGCTCCTTCGAAACCCGCTGGCGGAGCCGTACGTGCTCGGCATTTCCGGCGGGGCCGCCTTGGGTGCGATCGTCGCGATCGTGGGATGGGGGGACGTCCTGTGGGCGCGCCCGCTGCTGGCTTTCGTAGGGGCAGCGCTCACGACGGCGCTCGTTTACGCGATGAGTCGCGGTCGGACGGGGATGGTCACCGAGCGCCTGGTGCTGGCCGGCGTGATCATCGCCACGCTCCTGTGGTCGGGGATCGCGCTGGTGCTCGCTCTGGTGCCGAATCCGCATCTGCGAGGACTCGTCTTCTGGATGATGGGCGATCTGAGCGGGGGCGGGGATGGGGTGCTCCCGCTCGTGGTCGGGATCGTCGTCATCGCCTCCGCTGTGGCCTACACACAAGCGCGCACACTGAATCTCCTCATGGTGGGGGAGGAGGAGGCGCGCTTGCTCGGGGTGGAGGTGGAGCGGGTGAAGACGCTCGCTTATGTCGTGGCCTCGCTACTGGCGGGCGTGATCGTCTCGGTCTCTGGGGCCATCGGCTTCGTCGGGCTTGTGGTGCCGCATCTGGTGCGCTTGCTCTGGGGGGCCGATAACCGCTTGGTCGTCCCGGCTGCCGCACTCTCGGGGGCGATTTTGGTGACGCTCGCCGATACGCTGGCGCGAACGGCGCTGGCGCCGCGCGAGTTGCCTGTCGGAGCGGTGACGGCGATGCTCGGTGTGCCGATCTTCATCGCGTTGTTGCGGAGGGTGTGAGGCCGTGCTGGAGGCTCGCGACGTCACGGTCGCCTATGGGGCTCGGCCCGTGCTGTCTGAGGTCTCGCTCGCGGTCGTTCCGGGAGAGCTGGTCGCCGTGGTCGGTCCCAACGGCTCGGGGAAGACGACGCTCTTGCGCCTGTTGCGCGGTCTCGTCCTTCCGCAGCGCGGTGAGGTCCGATGGCAAGGGAAGCCGCTCACCTGCTTCTCTCCCCGCGAGCTGGCCCGGATCTTCGGTGTCGTCCCGCAAGATCCAAAGATCGGCTTTCGGATGACCGTGCTCGAATATGTCCTGCAGGCGCGGTTCCCGTACTCGAACGGATTCGGCTTCGAGAGCGAGGCGGATATTCGCTGTGCGCTCTCGGCCCTTCGCCTGACGCGCGCGGTGGAATTCCGGGATCGCTGGATCACCGAACTCTCTGGGGGCGAGCGGCAGCGCGTCATCCTGGCGCGCGCGCTCGCCGTGGAGCCGCGCGTGCTTCTGCTGGACGAGCCGACGTCGAACCTCGATCTCCGATTTCAAGTCGAGATGCTCACCCTCATTCGAGAGCTCACCCGATGTCGCGCCCTCAGCTCGGTCTTCGTCGCGCACGATCTGAATCTGGTCGCCGAATTCGCCGATCGCGTCCTCATGCTGAGGGATGGGCGTTCGCTCGCTTTCGGTTCGCCCGAGGAGGTGCTGACCGAAGAGCGGCTTCGGCACGCCTTCGGGGCGCGGTTTCTTGTGGATCGCCATCCCTTGAGCGGATCGCCGCGCATCACGATCTCGAGGGGGGAAGTGCGGCCGCCGCGACAGGGGCTGGCCCAATTCCATTCTGGAGGAGCAGACGATGCGGAGAGGGGATGTGTTGAAATCGCGCCTTCTTGAGATCGTCGCACTCGGCATCTTCATCGGGAGCGTCCCCTCGCTCTTTGGAGCACTCCCGCGATGGCCGCTCTCTGGGGATCGTCTGGTGTTCGCCGCTTCCTCGCGCGGCGTCCTCGAAGGGCGGATCACCGATCCGCTCGGTGCCGTCATTCCGGGCGCGTCCGTCACGCTCTCGCGCGACGGGCGGATCCTGGCGCAGGTGCGCTCGGACGAGCAGGGACGGTACCGATTCGCGGACTTGGCGAGCGGCCTCTATCAGCTCCGTGTGGAGCGCCAGGGGTTCGCCCCACGCGAGATTCGAGACATCTTCCTGCCGGCGGGCGCTGTGCGTGTCCTGGACGTCATGCTCTCGGTCGGCCCGCTTCGAGAGGAGATCGTCGTGACGGCGACGGCGACCGAAGTCCCTCAGGCGCAACTGGGCGCCGCCATCGCTGTGCTCGATGAGAGCGATCTTCGCGCGCAGGCGAAGGTGCACCTGCTCGAGCTGCTGCGGACCCTTCCTGGTCTCCAGATCACGCAGACGGGAGGACGTGGGGGATTGACCAGTCTCTTCCTGCGGGGGGGGAACAGCAGCTTCACCAAGGTGCTCCTCGATGGGGCGCCCATTAATCAGATCGGCGGCTTCTTCGATCTCTCCACGCTCCTGGGGACGCACATTGAGCGCGTCGAAGTCATGCGCAATCCCAACAGCGTCCTCTACGGCTCGGATGCCGTAAGTGGCGTCATCCAGATCTTCACCCGCCGAGGGCGAGAATACGCGCGAATCCCAACCGTTCGATATGCGATCGAGGGAGGGAGCTATCACAGTGTGCGCCAGGAGGCGTCTCTGCTGGGCGCCGTGCGCGCGTTCGATTATTCCTCGAGCTTCAGCCGGTATGACACGGACAACCACCTGCCCAACCACGCGTACCACAACGGCACCTACGTGGGGAATTTCGGGTGGCAACCGAGCGCGTCGTCGGAGGTTCGCCTCGTGCTCCG
>JBEPZV010000053.1:0-15491 GCA_041640655.1 bacterium | reverse complement strand
GGGGACGCCCAGTGGGACGATCAGTGTGGATGGGGGGACGTTGACGGCGGAGGTGGTGCCGGGGACGTACGCGAGCACGGAGGGTGCGGTGAGCGGGTGGGATTTGGTGAGCATCAGTTGCAGCGACCCCAGCAACGACAGCACGGGGAATGTGGGGACGCGGACGGCGACGTTTGTGGCGGGGGCTGGGGAGGTGATCACGTGCACGTTTCGGAATGTGAAGCGGGGGCGGATTGTGGTGAGCAAGGATGTGGTGCCGGATGACGGGTCGTCGTGGGTGATGAGTGTGACGGGGCAGCCGGCGCAGACGATTGGGGATGGGGGGAGTGCGACGTTTTCGGATTTGGTGCCTGGGGTGTACACGGTGAGCGAGAGTGGGCCATCGGGGTATGCGAGTGAGGTGAATTGTGGGGCTGAGGGGAGTGGAGTGGGGACGAGCATCACGGTCACGGTGGATCCTGGGGAGACGATCACCTGCGCGTTCACGAATCGGAGGTTTGGGCGGATTGTGGTGAGGAAGGAGGCGGTGGGAGGGGATGGGGCGTTTGGGTTCACGGGGTCGGGGGATGGGATGAGCAATTTCACGATTGTGACCAGTGGGGGGAGTGGGGTGCAGACGTTTGACAATTTGGTGCCTGGGGGGGCTGGGGGGTCGCGGTCGGTGACGGAGTCGGGGATCCCGTCGGGGTGGGATTTGGTGAGTGTATCGTGTGGGAGTGCGTTAGGGACGTCCACGGTTGTGGTGAGTGGGGCGACGGCGACAGTGAGCGCGTTGGGGGCTGGGGATACGGTGACCTGTACGTTTCGGAATGTGAAGCGGGGGCGGATTGTGGTGAGGAAGGTCACCGAACCGAATCCCGATCCGACAAACACGCAGTTCTCGTTCACGGGAGCGGTGACCGGCAGTCTTCGGAATGGTGAGACGCTCACGAGGGATAATCTCGTGCCGGGCACGTACGTGGTGACGGAGGCCGTTCCGAGTCAGTTCGAGCTGGTCTCGATCTCGTGCGATGATGGTGCGAGTCCTCAGCCGAGTTCTGGCGATGTCTCTCAGGCGAGGGCGACATTCCGTGTGGATCCGGGAGAGACCGTCACCTGCACATTCACGAACCGGCTCAAGCGGGCGAGTCTTGTGGGGATCACCTTCCGCATTCAATCTGAAGCGGCTCGTGGAGTAGCCGCCCATGCTGCTGCGGAGGGTACACGGGGAGTGATCGTGGTGGACGCGGTTCAGGATCAGATGCGCGTGTTCTTGAATTCCGGGGATGGGACGTTGCGGCCGGGGCAGAGGGTTCTCGTCGGGAGGGAGCCGGTGGCGGCTGCCGCTGGCGATCTCAACGGCGATGGGGCGACGGACGTCGTCACGGCTGATTTTCAGTCGCAAACGTTGACGATCCTGGAGGGGGTGGGGGATGGCACGTTTCGACGCGGGCGCGCCCTTTTGGTTCCGGCCAAGCCTGTGGCTGTAGCTGTGGGCGATTTCGACCGGGATGGGCGAGCGGACATCGTGGTCATTTATCCGGACGAGAGTGAGCTGCAGATCTTTCGCGGGCGAGGTGACCTGACGTTCGTCGCCGGGCAACGCGTTCATGTCGGGAGGCGGCCTGTCGCGCTGGCCGTGGCCGATTTGAGCGGCGAGGGCATCGTGGATGTGGCGATCGCCGATGCGGCTTCTGACAGCGTGGCCGTGCTTCTCGGACGCGGAGATGGGACGTTCGTCATGGGTGGCGAGGTCACGGTAGATCGCGAACCGGTCACGATTGCGGCCGCTGACCTGGATGAAGATGGGCGGGTGGATGTGGTCACCGCCAATGTTCGCGCCTCCACGCTCTCGATTGTGCGCAACGAGGGGATGGCTGGGTCCCGCCTGCGCCTGCGGGTCGTTGCGACGGTGCCAACGGCCGAACAACCGGTGGCCGTGGTGATCGGGCGATTTTTCAGCGATGGGGTGGGCATCGCCAGCGCCGGTTCTCTGGCGCAACAGGTCTGGGTGCATGTGCGAGAAGACAGCGGGCGGTGGGGCTCTCGACAGCGGATGAACATCAACGCTGTACCGACGGGGGTCGTCGCCGTGGATCTGGATGACGATGGACGATTGGACCTCGTCGTCCTCGACGTGACCGGAAGTGCGCTTCAGGTCTGGCTCAATAGCGAAACCGGCACCTTCCGACGCCGCCAGTGATGACGAAGCCGTGTATCAGGAGTCGGCGGAGTCGTTTCACTGACGTGGCGCCGGGGTGTTCCCATCCGGATCGTCTTCCTCGATAGGCGTCGCATCGGAGACCTCAGGCGTTCCCGGCTCATTTTTGCGATCGGCGTGCCGGTGGGGAGCGGATCCCATCCGGTCTGCGGGAAGTCGAGCGATTGTCGCGTGCGATCTTGTTGCCGAAGCGGTCAATTGCAGCGGCGGAGATGCGCGTTGGGGGGCGGTCCCCGGCATTCTCCTGCAGGGTGGGGCGGGCCTCTCTTGCTGTCGAAAAGGGGGAGTGATAAGATGAATGCCTCGACATCGCGCGCAGTGCGCAGGATGAGGAAACGGTGAGGAGTGAGGGCGCATGAGCAACAAGGAGGGTGAGGTCACGTTCAAGGTGACGGATCGCCGGCTCTTCAACCCTGATGGGACATTGCGGGTGGAGATTGTGGAGCGGGAGCAGGTGAGCGCACCCGCGGAGATGCCGAAGGTCGAAGAGCCCGCACCGACGCCCCCTTCGATCGAGACGTCGCCGCTCTTTGTCGAGCTGCTCGTGAATCTCATCTCCTCGGCGGAAGTCAATCTGGGGATGATGGAACACCCGGCTTTGGGGAAGCGGGTGGTGGATTTATCGGCCGCCAAGCAGATGATTGATTGGCTGGGGGCGTTGCGGGAGAAGACGCGCGGCAACCTCTCCCGCGAGGAGGAGGAACTGTTCGATGGAGCGCTCACGCAGTTGCGCATGCGCTTCGTTCAGTTAGCGAATCGGCAGCCGAGGGAGCGGGAGGCGGGGGCTTGAGGAGGGGGACGTGCGCGCTCCTCTTGAGCACTGGGCGGCTGCCGGTGGGGACGGGGGGTGATCCCTCGCCGATGAAGATCTCACGTCCCATTGGAGCACATGTGGAACGGGCGTTCTTCTCCCTTCGGTGGCGAGGCGGCGTCAGGGTTCGATGAAGATCGTTCGCGATCTGTGGCAGGAGACCATTCGGTGCCCCACGGTGGTGACGTTCGGCGTCTTCGATGGGGTTCACCTCGGCCATCAGCGCATTCTGCGCACGGTCGTCGAGCGGGCGCGAGCGTTGGGGGCGACGCCGACGGTCATCACTTTCGATCCGCATCCGCGACAGGTCTTGCATCCGGAGACGGCGCCTCCGCTGCTTCAGACACTGGAGCAACGTTTGGAAGCGTTCGCCGAACTGGGGGTGGAGCAGGTCATTCTCATGTGCTTCACTCGCGAGCTGGCGGCCGTCTCGGCCGAGGATTTTCTGCTCACGTACGTGTTCGGGCGCTTGGACGCGCGCGAGCTGTACCTGGGGAAGGGGGCGGCCTTCGGGCGCGATCGGCAAGGGCGGATTGATCTGGCCGTGGAGGTCGCCGCGCGATTGGGACGGCGGGCGGTGGAGATCGAGGAGGTGACGCTGCGCGGCCATCGTGTGCGCGCGACGACGATTCGGCGCCTGTTGCGGACGGGGTGTGTGAATCTGGCGCGGCGTCTGCTGGGGCGTCCGTATGAGGTTCGCGGGCGCATCATCGCGGGATCCGGTCGCGGTCGCGAACGGCTCGTCCCGACGGCGAATCTCCAGTCAGAGAACCCGATTCTTCCGGCGACCGGCGTCTATGTCACCCTCGTGCGTCTTGGGGAGCAGTGGCATCCAGGAGTGACCAACGTCGGACACCGACCGACCTTCGACGAGGGAGGGGCAATGAGCGTTGAGACGCATTTGTTGGATTGGCGCGGGGATGCGCTCGGCGCGTCGGTGGCGCTGCGATTCCTGCGGCGGTTGCGGTCGGAGCGCCGATTCGAGACGGTGGATGCCTTGCGCGCTCAGATCGAGCAGGACATCGCGCGCGCGCGCCGGTACTTCACGCATCCGCGCGTTCGCGCTCTGCTCCGTGTTGACGTCTCGCCCTGTGAGCGATACGCTTAAAGGCCTCCCCCAGCGAGGAGGGAATGGGTATGGCGATTCGTCGAGTCGTTCTGGCGAAACCGCGGGGGTTCTGCGCCGGCGTCGTGCGCGCCATTGATATTGTCGAGCGCGCGCTCGCGCTCTTTCCTCCGCCCATCTACGTCTTCCACGAGATCGTGCACAACCGACATATCGTCGAACGCTTGCGCCGTCGCGGGGTTATCTTCGTGGATCGGATCGCCGATGTGCCCGAGGGCGCGACGTGCATCTTCAGCGCGCACGGCGTCTCCCCTCACGTTCGGGCGGAGGCGGCGCAGCGTCGGCTGCGAGTCATTGACGCGACGTGCCCGCTGGTGACGAAGGTGCATGTGGAAGCTGTGCGATTCGCCCGCGAGGGGTATTCGATCGTGCTCATCGGGCATCCCGGGCATGAGGAGGTCGAGGGGACGATGGGCGAGGCGCCCATGCATCTGGTCAGCTCCGTCGCCGATGTGGAGCGGTTGCAGGTGGAGCACCCCGATCGGGTCGTCTATCTCACGCAGACGACGCTCAGCGTGGACGATACGGCGCATATCGTCGAGGCGTTGCGACGTCGGTTCCCGCGGTTGGAATCGCCGCCCAAGGAGGACATCTGCTACGCCACGCAGAATCGGCAGAATGCGGTGAAGGCGTTGGCGCGCGACGTGGATCTCATCCTCGTGATCGGCTCGCAGAACAGCTCGAATTCGCAGCGGTTGCGGGAGGTCGCTCAAGCGGCGGGCGTTCCCGCGTATGTGATCAACGATGAGGCGGAGATCGAGCCGGCGTGGCTGGAGGGGGTGACATCCGTGGGCGTGACGGCTGGCGCGTCGGCGCCTGAGGAGCTGGTCGCGCGCGTGATCGCGTATCTTCGCGCGCTCGGAGCCGAGAGCATCGAAGAGATGCCCGCCGAGGAGGAGGGCGTGCAGTTCGCCCTCCCCCCGGAGGTGGCGCGATCGGAGGCCTCCTCGTCCCTTCTCGGAGCCCGCGAATTCGCGTGAGGGGGTATGGCCGAGAGAGCCGTCGTCCTGTTGAGTGGAGGGATAGATTCGACGACGACGCTCGCGATCGCTCGCGCCGAGGGGTACGAGGTCTACGCCCTCTCCTTCCGGTACGGTCAGCGGCATGAGATCGAGCTCGAGCGCGCGCGGGCCATCGCCGCGGCTTTCGGTGTCGCCCGACATCTGGTGATCGCCATTGACCTGCGGGAGATCGGCGGTTCGGCGCTCACCGACGAGAGCATCGCCGTGCCGAAGGATCGAACACCGGAGGAGATCGGCGCCGAGATTCCGATCACCTACGTCCCGGGGCGGAACACGATCTTCCTCGCCTTCGCGCTCGCGTGGGCCGAGGTGCTCGGCGCCGAGGACATTTTCTTCGGGGCGAACGTCCTCGATTACAGCGGCTATCCGGATTGTCGGCCCGAATATTTGCGGGCGTTCGAGCAGATGGCCAATCTGGCGACGCGCGCGGGCGTCTCGGGACAGTCGCGATTTCGCATTCACGCGCCGCTCCTCTCGATGACCAAGGCCGAGATCATTCGGCGGGGGCGAGAATTGGGTGTGGACTATCGCCTCACATGGAGTTGCTATGATCCCGTAGCGCGAGAGGGGGAGATGCTCGCCTGCGGGCGGTGTGATAGCTGTCAGATTCGACGGCGCGGTTTCGCCGAAGCGGGGATCGAGGATCCGATCCCATATGCGAATTGAGATCGGGAACGGGCGTGAAGGGGGGGCGTCACGCCTCGACCTCTCCGGGAGGTGGAGGAGACGAGAACCGCAAACGGCATGGAGGGTAATATGAGGGTGAGGCACTTGGCGCTTTCTCTTCTCCTGGCGTGTTTCGTGAGCGGGGATGTATGGGCGCAGTCCGAACGTGAGATCACGTTGCCGACGCTGGGGCGCACGGAGTGGATGATCCTGTGGGCGGTTCTGGCATCCGCCCTGCTCGCGCTCCTCTATGGCGCGCTGTTGGTTCGGCGGGTGACGCGACAGGAGGCGGGGCCGGAGGCGATGGTTCGCGTCGCGCGGGCGATTGAGGAAGGCGCGATGGCGTATTTGGGGCGGCAATTTCGCACGATGATCTGGTTCGTGCTGGCGATCACCCTCTTGCTCTTCATCGTCTACCAGCGGGTTTATCCGGACTGGAGATTCCCGGCGGGCATCGCCGTCGCCTTTCTGATGGGGGTGATGGCCTCCTATGGCGCCGGATATGTGGGGATGTGGTTGGCCGTCAAGGGCAACGTGCGCACGGCGAATCTAGCGCGGTCGAGCTTCCCTCGGGCGTTTGAGCTGGCGTTTCGCGCAGGCGCGGTCTCGGGCATGTTCACGGTGGGCTTCGGACTGCTGGGCGCGACGCTCATCTTCCTGCTCTTTCAGGAAGACGCGATGAAGGTGCTGGTGGGATTTGGCTTCGGGGGGAGTCTGGCAGCGCTCTTCATGCGCATCGGCGGTGGCATCTACACGAAGGCGGCGGACGTCGGGGCGGACCTGATTGGGAAGGTCGAGAAGGGGATCCCTGAGGATGATCCTCGCAATGCGGCCGTCATCGCGGATAATGTCGGTGACAACGTGGGGGATTGCGCGGGGATGGCCGCCGATGTCTTTGAGAGCTACGAGGTGACGCTGGTGGCCGCTATCATCCTGGCCGCGGCCACGCTGCTGGATCCGGCGTTCACGCGGTATTACGGAGCGCACGCCTCGGCCTTCGCGCTGAAGCTGATCCTGTTTCCTTTGTTGGTGCGCGCCCTGGGGGTCTTCTCGTCCATACTCGGCATTTGGAGCGTGCGGATGCGGAGCGAGCAGGTGAAAGATCCGATGCGTCCCATCACGGTGGGGTATTGGGTCGCGGGGCTCAGCTCGGTCCTCGGATTCGCGCTCTTGAATGCCTTCTATCTCGTGGATCCGGTGACGGGGCGGCCGGATTTCCGCTTCTTCTTGGCTACGAGCATGGGGATCGGGTTGGCGCTTGTGACGCTGTGGATCACCAATTTGTTCACGCATCCGGATAAGCCGGCAGCGACGGAGACGGCGATCTCCACGCGAACGGGTGCGGCGACGATGCTCCTGACGGGCATGGGAGCGGGATTGGAGAGCACGGTCTGGGCGATTCTGGCGATCGTCGGCACGATCGTGGCCTCGCTGGTGATCTTCGCCGGGAGTCCGGCGCTGGCTGCCTATGGGATCGCGCTCGCGGGATTGGGGTTGCTGACGACGACGGGATTCGTCCTGGCGATGGATACGTACGGGCCGATCACCGATAATGCGCAGGGCATCTTTGAAATGTCCGGCATCAAGGCCGCTCCGGAGGTGGGACGGAACCTGGCTTGGCTGGATGCCATCGGCAATACGACGAAGGCGCTCACCAAGGGCTTGGCCATCGCGACGGCAGTGATCGCTGCGGTCTCTCTGTTCCGGTCGTTCATTGATGAGGCGCGCCTCTTCGAGCGAGGGATTCAGGTGAATCTGCCAGAGGTCTTCGCCGGCCTCCTGATCGGCGGCGCGGTGCCCTTCCTCTTCTCCGCGTTCGCGCTGAAGGCGGTCGGGCGAGCGGCGCATCAGGTCGTCGAGGAAGTGCGCCGTCAATTTCGCGAGAAGCCGGGCATCCTGGAGGGGAAGGAGCGACCCGACTACGGTCGCTGCGTGGAGATCGTGACGGCGACGGCGCAAAAGGAATTGCTCGGACCGGGCATCCTCGGTATCTTCTCTCCACTGCTTGTCGCTTTCGCGTTAGGGCCGGGAGCGCTCGGGGGATTTCTGGCCGGAGCGATCCTGACCGGGCAACTGCTGGCCGTCTTCATGGCGAACACGGGAGCGACGTGGGATAACGCGAAGAAGAAGATCGAGGATGGATTCCTCGGTGGGAAGGGGAGCGAGGAGCATAAGGCGGCGGTGATCGGCGATACGGTCGGCGATCCGTTTAAGGATACAGCCGGGCCTTCGCTCAATCCATTGATCAAGGTCATGAATCTGGTGAGCATTCTGGTGGCGCCGTTCGCCACGCGCCCACTCTCGTGGACGGTGCGCGGAGGGATCGTGCTCGTGTGCGCGCTGTTGCTCAGCCTGGCCATTCTCTTCAGCAAGCGCGGATCGCTGGCGGAGATGTTGCAGCAGGAGGCGCCGGCCGCTTTATCGGGCCAACGGCGCGCGTGAGGCGGAGGACATTCCTGAAGGGGGAGGCGTTCATCTCCTCTTCGCCCTCCGCTTCAGTTCATTCCTGAACGATTCCAGAGAGTCCCACTCCTCGGCCTCCTCTAGGAGGAGGAGATGCTGTGTCTCCCAATCCCGGGGGAGGCTCCGCCAAATCGGTCTCCCCATCCGGCGTCTGTAGATTGCGTAGTAGCAGATCCACCCCATCACCCAAAGTGGGCCGGCGACGCGCGCGAGCTCGTGCGTCCACAGCACGAGGACGACCATCAGTGCTGTGCCCAGGATGCCCACTACTCCCAGGATTGGGATGCTACGATCTCGGAAGCGCACGTTGAGGGGAACGAAATACGGGCGGGGCACGTGGGGCTCTTTGATCCGTAAAGCGAGCAAGGCGATGACACTCAGCAAGTAAGCCAGCATAGCACCGAAGGCATACATATTCGCCATCGTCTCCATCGCCCGGTGGCCGCTGAGGAAAGCGAAGATCGCTTCCACGGCGGCAATTCCCGAGAACAGGACGATGGCGCGAACGGGGGTATGAAACCGGGGATGTACGTGGGCGAGTCGCTCGCTCACCAGACCGAGCTCCGCCATATTGAACGCCAAGCGACTGGCTCCCATGACGCCCGTGTTGGCGGAGATAAGCACGATGGTTGCCGCCAACACGGCAGCGATCGGACCAGCGAGGAACCCGACGAGGGGGAGTTTGCTCGCCAGCAGGGCGACCGGATCCCCCTCGCGGGCCGCGATCTCTTGCCATGAGACGATCCCCAGCGAGACTGTGGGGAAGGCCAAGGCGAAGAGCAAGACCACTCCGACCAGAGTGAGCGACGTCCGCGGAATCACCGTACCTGGACGGACCGTTTCCTGAGCCGCCTGGGAGACGGATTCGAGGCCGACGTAAGAGATCACCGCGATCGAAGTGCCGTAGAGCAGATCATGCCACCCTGGGAACTCGGTCCTCCACTGATGCAGGAAGTGTTCGGGCTTCCAGGCGAAAGCGAAGCCGATCACGATGATGGTGGTCTCCATGACCAGGTCCAGAGCTCCGAGGATCTCGTTGAAGAGAGCAGACTCGCGGATCCCCTTGATATTGAGGATGGTCAGAAAGATGATCAGACCGAGCGTCTCTATGAGCCAGATGAGGTTGACGTTGTGGAAGGGCCCTAGGGTCATCGCGAATTCGCGAACCGGGGGGAAGAAGAAGTTGATGTAACCGGCCGAAGCCATGGCGAAGAGGGCGACATCAACGGTGTAATCGAGCATCAGGGCGGCGCCGGCGATGAGACCCCAGAAATCTCCCAATCCTCGCAACGTGAAGTACTGGCCTCCGCCCGCCGATGGGTAAGTCGAAGCCAGCTCCGTGTACGTCAATCCCACCAGGACATAGACGACCCCGGCGATTGCGAATGCCAGTGGGGTACCGCCGTGAGCAGCGGCCATCACCAATCCGAGCGCGACGTAGACGTCCGCTCCGACATCGGCATATCCCCAGCAGAAGGAGCCCCAAATCGTGACTTCGCGTCGAAGCCGCGGGCGTTGAGGTGCTGTGGAGATTTCGCTCATGGCATCCTACTCCTGAAGGAATGCTTCTCTTGCTCACTCCTCGCGTCCCGCACGGTCCAAGCCGATGTCGAAGGCGACGACGATCAGGAAGAGGCAGAGGGCGCCGGTCGCCAGAGCATAGAGGAGAAGGAAATACCCCCGTTCGATGAGGACATAGATGACCCCGCCCAAGGTGAATATGGAGAGGACGCCCCAAAAACTCATGCGTTGTCGAGACCCCATTTCAGACATAGATTCCTCACAGGAGATGGAATTCGACGTAGATCACGCCTCGCCAATCGATCGGATTCCCGCGGGCATCCCGCGCTGGGATGAATCGAATTTTCAAAGCGGCCTCGATGGCCTTCTCATCCAAGCCATATCCTAAGCCGCGGAGGATGCGGACATGCTTGATCCTCCCATCCGCCCCGAAGGTGGCGCTCAGGACCACGGTCCCTTCGATTCGATTGCGACGCGCTTCTTCCGTCCATTCTGGTCGGGGTTTGAACGTGATGACGGGACGACTGGCAAGGTCTCCTCCCCCGATCCGGGGTGCTCCACCGCCCGTATTCCAACCTTCTCCGGGGCCATAGCCAACCCCTTGGCCAGGACCAACGCCGCCTCCAGAACCTGTCCCTATACCGCCTCCGGTCCCCGGCCCCGATGAGGGGATAGAGGAGCGGCTCGTTGGGTCTCCTAAGGGGAGACTGAGGTCGAGTTTCGGGAGAAGCTCGGGCTGCGCCATGATGGTGGGGAGGACGGGGAGAGAGGGCTGTCTGATCTCAGGGAGATGGGGACTCGGGGCCACAATGGGGGGACGTAATTCGGCTTTTGGAAGCCTCCCGAATGAAGGCGGATGAGGCTCCTTTCTTCCCCCTCCCCCTCCACCTCCCGCTCGTTCCTTTCGCTGTGGCGCATAGAGGGGCGGCGGAGGCAACGGTTCGATCAGTGTGATGGATTCCTTGGCGATGATCGAAGCTGCCGGTGGGGGGGTGGCGAATCTCGCTCGCTCGAAGGCGAGGAGAGCGAGGATCACCACCACATACAGGAGGCTGCTCACGAGGAGGACGCGCCACCTTCTCTCCCGTGGCTCGCCCATACTGAGCAGGAAGCGGAAGTAACCTCTCGGGTCCGCGCGGAATTCCCTCCAGTGGTCGCGCGCGCCGCGCCGAAGTCTCTTCCAGAGCGGTTCTTCTTCGATGCCGAAGAGGGTCTTGAGAAAGCCCGTGGGATCTTCTCGAATCTCTCGCCAACTCTCTCCGATCGCTCGGAGGAGTCGGATCGCCAGTGATTCCGATTCCAGCGGCTCAAAGAGTCGAGCGCCTTCCATACATGCCCTCCCACTCCGATCGTGACAGGAGGAGAGATCTTCCCCTCCCGCTCTGAAGTGTCACCGATGCACTGGGAGTATGTGACCGGGGTCAAAGAAGAACCATGGGAGGGCTTCTCTCACTGAGGTCTTGAGTGAGTAGGCGCCAGCACGAACTTCGGGGACTCTCTTTCCCAGCCCGAAGCTTCAGAAAAGGAGTGACGAACGCAAGATGCGCTGTACCGTGGATGGCCGCTGTTCGGTGGGGGCCAGTGGCGAGATCGTTCGCCTTAGGAAGAGGGCCGAGCTGATCCCCCTCAAAGGGCGACCATGGGGAGAACGCATGTTCGCTCGTTCGATCAGCGAAGGCAGGTCCTATCGCCGGGGGCGCGATGAGTACCCCATTTGGCGAGAGGAAAGAGCGAGCACAATACAGGGTCGCGCTGATCGCCGCGAGAAGGACGAGCCTTCGACCGATCCGCAGATTCAGCACGTACGATAATGTATCACACTCCTCTACCACGAGCAAGTTCGCCAGCCGTCGCCTTCTGTCATGCGACGAGCTCGGCCTGGTGCTCAAAAGACGGTTTCTCCCCCAGAGAGACACAGAGTATAATTTCCGCTTTGGCGATGGAGTCCGCCGGGAACCGCCTCGAAGGGATTCGGGGCTGATGACTCCTACCTGGGCCGTTCCAAGTGGGAGTCTTCTGTTTTAGTGTCCTGGCGAGGCTGGGGGAGGAGGAAGAGATGGTCTTCTTCTGCCCGGGGTGCTGGCGGGAGGTAGACGCGCGGCTTCGCGTCTGTCCGAGCTGTGGGATGGATATCGCGCGGTACTCGCGCTCGGCGCGCTATGTGGAGAAGCTCATTTCGGCGTTGCGCCATCCGGAATCTCAGACGGTGAGGCGCGCCGCCTGGATTTTGGGCCGATTGAAAGCTCGTGAGGCTGTTCCCGCGCTGCTGGACCTGGGAGAGCGGACTGCAGACCCATACGTGATCGAATCGGTGGTGGAAGCCCTCGGAGAGATCGGGGACACGCGCGCGCGGCCGTTTCTGACCCGCTGTGTGACGCAGGGGGCGTTGCGCGTGAGGCGGGCGGCGGAACGAGCGCTCGCGCAGTTTCCGCAAGAGGAGGGAAACGCCCATGGCCCTCAATGAGCACCAGCGACGGCGCCTGGAAGTGAGCCTCGGGCTTCTCGATCGCGCCCTCTTGGAGGTGGAGCGGAATTATCTCTCCGCCGATCTCCCGCGGGGCGAGATGTTCGAGCTGACGAGTGATCTCACGCCTGAGGAGGAATCCCGAATTCGGGCGACGATCGTGCAGATTCGGCATCGGCTGCGCCGTCTTCGCGAGGCCTTTCATCTGGAACCGCATCGGAGGGATGTGCGGAGTCTCTTGCGCGGATACTTCTCGCACTTCTGGGCCACGCTCTCGGATTGTCGCGCGAGCAAGCTGAGGGGATATGGGGAGGTCGCTCCTCAATTGAAGCAGACGTTGGATCCGGAGATCGAGGCACTCCTGGTCTTGATCGAGCATTTGGAGCGAATCATCGAGCGCCGCCGTGAGTGACGGATCGCGCCCTGTTATCCGATCGCGCGCGCGATCAGGAAGGCGGCCGTCGCGGCGAGTCCACCGATGGACAGAGTCTGAAGGGCGCTGCGCCACGGTCGGATTCCCGTCAGCCGCCCCTTGATATATCCGAAGAGAAAGAGCGCCAGCGGCGTGATGAGAACCGAGAGGCCGAGCGCCGTGAGGACGTGTTCAAGAAGCATATACGGAAAGAGAGGAATGAGCCCGCCGGCGATATAGGAGAACCCGATCGTGAATGCACTCCTTCGCGCGCGCACAGGGTCGGGCGCTTCCAGTCCCAGCTCGAAGCGCATCATGAAGTCCACCCAGCGTTCAGGGTCGGAGCGGATCGCGGCGACCAGCGGCGCGATCTGCTCCTCGGCGAGCCCGTAGTGGCGGAAGATCTGAGCGACCTCTTCGGCTTCCTCTTCGGGGATTCTCTCGGTCTCCCGCTGCTCGCGCATGCGTTCGGCCACGTAGTGTTCGAGCTCCGTCTTCGCGGCCAGATACCCGCCAAGTCCCATGGCGATGGCGCCGGCGGCGATCTCGGCCAGACCGGCCGTGACGATGATGCTCGTCGAGGTGCCGACGCCCGAGAGCCCAGCCGCCAGGGCGAAGGGGACTGTGAGTCCGTCGGACATGCCGATGACGATGTCGCGAATCGTCTGTGCTCCGCGGAAGTGTCGCTCCATATGAGGGATCGTGGGCATCGCGGATCTCCTCCTGATGGTCTCAACGGATCACGGGCTCGGTGTGAAGGGTTCCCCGTGGAAGCGAAAGACGGCGTAATCGGAATACAGATACGGCAGGTCAACGCACGCGCGCGAAAGAGGCGAGCGCAGGAGAAGGCGCTCGGCCAGATTCAGGAAGAAGCGGAGGCGCCTGGTCTTCGGGTACGCGTTGAAACCCGGGAAAAAAGCCGTGAGGGTGAGTCCGTGGGCCGCCGCCCACTCCTCGATCTTCGCCCACGAGCGACCCGCCAGCGCGCGCGAGCATCCCGTGAAGAGGTATGAGGTCGGCGCCTTGCGAAGGCACGCTTCGGCGGCCGAGAGGAAGAGCACCATGTCCGGCACGGCGTAGATCGGGTCGGTGATCACGATATCATAGGCTTCTTTTAAGTCCTCCGGGAGAGGGCCTCGAAGGTCCACGCGCCGACAGGTGATGCGAAGCTGTCGCTCGTGCGCCGCTGCTGTGATCAATTCGAGGACTTCGGGATCGAGATCAAGGGCGGTGATCTCGTTCGGAAGCAGCAGAGCCAACGCGACGCTCACGAAGTCGTCGTCGCCGAGGCAGAGGATGCGACTCCCTGTCGTTGCGTACGAGCGGATCAACTCGGCGCGTTTCACGGTCGTGGCGGGCGTGCACGGGAGCTGATGCAACGCGTGCGACTTCACGCGCAAGCGCTTCTGCAGCGAGGCGACCACCTGCAGCGCCTCAGACGCCGATGGGGGTGCTTCTTCCTCAGGCCGCTGGAGGAAGGTCTCCCCTTGAGTGAAGAGCGCTTCCAGGAGCGCTTCGTTCTCCGTCTCCACGAACGTCCGAATTTCATGAAATACGCAGTGCAGGCCCAGCCTTCGCGCCCAGCGCTTGGCTCGTTCGAGCGCGGCCTCCACGCGAGCGCGCTCTGGTTCGTCTGCGAAACGAAGGGACTGACGCAGATGCGAGACCGTCGCCGGAGAAGGCGCTGCAGTCAAAGCGCTTCCACCCCGTCTCGATAAATCGGAGGAATCCGCAGAGGATCCCGAGGAGGCGTTCCGCCACTTACGTCCCATGCTCACAAGCGTTTCACCATGAGATACGCCCCCAATCCGATGAGCACGATTCCCATCCCTTGCGCCATACGGTGTGCGATGGGCAGCGGGAATGGATGATGACGGAGCAGTTCGCGAAGTGCAGCAAACCACATTCCGACCCCCATGCTCGCGCCGATGGCGAAGCATATCCGGTGGGTCAGCAATGCGATCGTCGGAGCTGTCGCTCGCAGGGTGAGCGCCGTGCTGAACCAGAAGGCGACGAATGCCGGATTCAGCACGTAGAGAGCAGCGCCGAGGGCCGCTGCGGCCACCGCCTTTCGCATGCGCCAGGCGACTGCGGGTGGAGATGGTAGCGCCGAACGGGGGATGAGCAGGGAAACCCCGTATCCGATCACGAGCGCGCAGGCGACGATCTCTACGGGGAGGGGGAGAGATGAGGCGAGGGGAAGGCGACTCGAAGCCATCATCGAGAGGGCGGCGAAAGCGCAGCCGCCATCCAGGAGAGCGACGGTGGCAGCAAGGACCGAGCTTTCTCGCCCCTGTCCACGAGTCATCATCATCGCGAAGGCCAGGTTAATCGGCCCAATGGGCATCGAGGACATGAGGCCAAGGACCAATCCGAGGCACAGCCATGCGACATATTCCATGCCCATACGGCGGGTTGTAATCATATCGCAGGCTCGCGCTCATGCTCAAGGGCATATCACTTGACGCATCCTCGGAGCAGGCGGGAGTCGAATCATCTTTCGACGGATCCAAGTGAGGCAGTTTTGCCGCCCTGCGCCAGAACGCCACAGCAGCGGGGAAGGGATGAGCGCCCGACCGTCCACGCCATTGTCGCGTAATTCTTCGTGCGTGAGGGCTCTGCGTCTTTGTGCGAAGCACGGGCGACGCCGGGGCTCCTGCGGCACGCAAATTGCAAATACCCATCAGTCGGGAAGGTGGGGAGAGCACGGACGGTAGGGAAGGGTCGAGTGAGGAGAATCATGACGCCCCCGCTCCTCCCTCGATCTCCTGCCGTCCGTCGCGCGATGGACGAAGGTCGGGTGGAC
>JBEPZV010000052.1:0-15926 GCA_041640655.1 bacterium | reverse complement strand
AGGGCGACTCCGAGCAAGATGCGCCCCCCCTGACGAAGGAGCACCTCTCGAGCGCCTCCCTCCAGACGGAACCGCCCGCTCACGGCGCGCGCGTAGAGCGCCGCCAGGATGGCATACTCGACGGCATGGGCGAGCTTGCGCAATCCCCGATGCAGCGCCTCGAGCGTCTCCGGATCGGCCGAAGGGAAGACGATGCGAAGCAGTGGCAGGAGCACGCGAGAGGTCTGCGCCGCCGCCAACGCATCCGAAGAGAAGCCCAAGACCACGCCCGTCCAGATCACGGCCGGAAGCCATCGCCGGACAAGCGCCCGCAGACGCGACGCACCTTCCGCCGATGTTCCGTGAGGGAGCGCGGTGCGCCTCTCTGTCACGAAGCCCTCCTTCTGGATTCCGGCATCCCCACCAGGACGAAATCCACCAGATGATGATCCACATCCACGCGCGCGACGCGCACGCGCACGACATCGCCCAAGCGGAATCGCCGTTTCCCCCGCCTCCCCACAAGAGCGTACCGCCGCGGATCGAAGTCGTACCGATCGTCCGTGAGCGTCGAGATATGCACCAAGCCCTCGATGAAGACCTCCTCCAACTCCACGTAGAACCCATACTCCTTCACACTGACGATGATCCCCTCATATTCCTGGCCGATCCGCTCGGCCATGAAGCGCGCTCGCTTCCAGGCGAGGATCTCGCGCTCGGCCTCATCCGCGAGGCGCTCGCGCTCGGTGCAATGTTCGGCGATCCGTTCCAGAGCCTCCCGCTCCTTCGGACGCACGGGCGCCGTCGGTCGCGTCAGGGCTCGCCGGAGCAACCGATGAACGACCAGGTCGGGATAGCGACGGATGGGCGAGGTGAAGTGCGTGTAGTGCTCCAGAGCGAGGCCGAAATGGCCCCGATTCTCCGTCGAGTAGATGGCCGGTCGGAACGAGCGCAACATCATCAGCGAGAGGACGCGGCCCTCGCGCCGCTCGGCGAACTGACGCACGAGATGTTGGAAATCGCGCGGCGTGCGAAGGCCCTGGCGCGGGACCGAGAAGCCGAGCGCCTTCACAAGGGCGAGGAACTCCCGCACGCGTTCCGCCTCCGGCGGCTCGTGGACGCGATAAATCATGGGCATCGGCCCTCGCGCGAGATGTCGAGCGACCGTCTCATTGGCCAGAATCATGAACTCTTCGATCAGGCGATGCGCGAGGTTCCGCTCCGCGCGGATGATCCCACCGATCCGCCCCTCATCGTCGAAGAGCACGACCGGCTCCGGAAGATCGAAGGCGATGGCGCCGCGCTTGTGCCGCCGCTCGATCAAGATCTGTCCCAACTCGGCCATCGTCCTCAGGGCGTCGGCGATGCGCGCGAAGGAAGCTTCGGCGCTCAATTCGAGCCTGCCGCTCGGACACCACGCCTCCCGCGCCGAAGGCACGATGCGCCCACTGAGCAGCTCGTTGACGAAGGTATAGGTCAATCGCGCCTGGCTCCGAATCACGCTCGGACACAGCTCGTACGCCAGCAGATCCCCACGCCGATTGATCTTCATGAGGACGGAGAGCGCCGCGCGATCCACTCCGGGTTTGAGCGAGCAGAGGTCTTCCGAGAGCCTCTCCGGCAGCATGGGCAGGACGCGATCCGGGAAATAGACCGACGTGCCGCGCTCGCGGGCTTCGACGTCGAGCGCGCTTCCCTCTGGCACGTAAGCGCTCACGTCGGCGATGTGGACGCCCAACAGGAACGATCCATCCGGCAAGCGCTCGACGCTCACGGCGTCATCGAAATCCCGAGCGGATTCCCCATCAATGGTCACCGTCACCCATCCGCGGAAATCGCGCCGCTTCAGCTCATCCCGCGCGAGGCGCTCTCGCCACAGAGCGCGATCGTGGACCGAATCGGGGAGCGCCGCCGCCTCTCGGAGCGCGCTCTCGGAGAAGCGGTACGGAAGCCGATACTTACGAATGACGATCGCTTCATCCAAGCCGGGATCGCCGTCTCTCCCGAGGATCTCGACGATGCGCCCGACCGGTGGATGGTGCGCCGTGGGAGAGCGAAGGAGCTCGACCGCGACGATCTGTCCGTCCTCCGCCTCCAGGGCCTCCCCCGGCGCGATCTCGATCTCGTACAAGAAGCGCTCATCGAGCGGGAGCACATACCCCGCATATGGCGTGCGCATGAAACGCCCGACCACGATCGCTTGAGCGCGCTCCAGGATTCTCTCAACGCGCCCCTCCCACGTGCAGTGAGCGCGCGCCGGAGCATCCGCCGGCAATCGCCCGAGCACGCGCACGAGCACGCGATCTCCGTCAAGAGCCATCCCGGCGTGCGATTCGCGCACGTGGATATCCCCATACTTCTGACGAGCGCTCTCTCCCTCAGGCGTCACCAGGAGGAACCCTCGCCGATGTCGCTTCAATGTCCCCACGACGAAGATCGCGCGTGGAGAACGGAGATAGCGCCGCCCACGTCGGATGAGCGCGCCAAGCGCCACAAGCTCTCGCACCAGACGGGCCACTTCGCGCCTGGGGATTCTCGGAAAGCTCGTCGAGAGCTGACGGGCCAACTCCTGTAGCGTCCATCCTCGCGGCGACCGTCGAGGGCGCCTGCTCCGTCCGGGCGATGTCCGCTCCAGCACGTCCAACAGTTCCGCGTACACACGCCACGTCATGCCGAGGCTCCGGGCGAGCGCCATATGGCGGCGAATCCTTAGTGTGGCAGATTCGCCCGATTCTGGCAAAGCTGATCGGAGCGCCCGAGTCTCTCGGGAGGGGACACCTCAAGGGCCTCGCCCCGGCGAGACGGCATCCCCTTGAGGCGGCGCCGGTTAGAGAGACCACAACATCTTGTGATCTTTTCTCTTGACAAGCCAGGATATTGTGCTTACACTAGGGGCCGTCGCGCCGGACAGAAGCGGTTCGACCGGCGCCGCGATCAAAGGAGGGACGTTCAAGATGATGGGGGGATTTTTCCCCCAGAGGCCCTCGGGCGGGGCTGTGTCCCGGCCGAGGCGAGGACCGATCCGTCAAAGCTGTGCGCGAGGAACGACGAGGAAAGGAGGACGCGACCTATGCAGAGGCGAGAGGAGATCGGCGGTGTGTCTCTCGGATATGCTGGTGAGGTGTGGCTTCGACGGTTCTTCACGCGCCCGGGTGTTCATCCTTTCGACGAAGTCGCCTGGGAGCGCCGAACCGCGCGGATCCTGGGCAGCGACGGCGCAGTCGTCTTCGAGCAGACGAACGTCGAGTTCCCGGCATTCTGGTCGCAACTGGCCACGGACATCGTCGCGCAGAAGTATTTCCGCGGGCGACTCGGCTCTCCCGAACGCGAATCCAGCGTGCGCCAATTGATCGGCCGCGTCGTCAACACGCTCACCGAGTGGGGGATCAAGGACGGGTACTTCGCGTCCGTCGAGGCCGCGGAGACCTTTCGCGCGGAACTGACCTATCTCGTGCTGCATCAGATGGCTTCGTTCAATAGCCCCGTGTGGTTCAATGTCGGGGTGGAGCCGCAGCCGCAATGCTCGGCGTGCTTCATCCTCTCCATTGAGGACAACATGGAGTCGATCTTGGAGTGGTACAAGACCGAGGGCAAGATCTTCCAGGGGGGATCGGGATCGGGGATCAATCTCTCGCCCCTGCGTTCCTCGAAGGAATACCTCTCGAAGGGGGGACGAGCGTCGGGCCCCGTCTCCTTCATGCGCGGAGCGGACGCGATCGCGGGGACGATCAAAAGCGGGGGAAAGACGCGGCGGGCGGCCAAGATGGTCGTGCTCAATGTGGATCATCCGGACATCCTCGAATTCATCTGGTGCAAGGCGAAGGAGGAGCGCAAGGCCTACGCTCTGGCCGAAGCCGGATATGACATGTCCTCACTCGATTCCGAAGGTTGGATCTCCATCCAGTACCAGAACGCCAATAACTCCGTGCGCGTGACGGATGAGTTCATGCGGGCGGTGCTCGAGGATCGCGAGTGGCCGCTGCGCGCCGTCACCACGGGGGAGGTCCTGGAGGTGCATCGCGCGCGGGACATCTTGCGGCAGATCGCGCAAGCGGCCTGGGAGTGCGGCGATCCGGGCCTGCAGTTCGACACGACGATCAACGACTGGCATACGTGTCCCAATAGCGGACGGATCAACGCGAGCAATCCCTGCTCTGAGTACATGCATCTGGACGACAGCGCGTGCAACTTGGCGAGCCTCAACCTCCTCAAATTCCTCACCCCCGACGGGGAATTCGATATCGAGGCCTTCCGGCATGCGGTCTCGGTCATGATCTTGGCGCAGGAGATCATCGTCGGGAATTCGAGCTATCCGACCCCGAAGATCGCCCACACCGCCACCGCATTTCGCCAATTGGGCTTGGGCTACGCCAATCTCGGCGCCCTGCTCATGTCGCGGGGTCTCCCCTACGATTCCGAGGAGGGGAGGGCCTATGCGGCGGCGATCACGGCGCTCATGACCGGGCAGGCGTATCTGACCTCGGCGCGCATCGCCGAGCGTATGGGGCCCTTCGCCGGATTCGCGCTCAACCGCGAGCCCATGCTGCGCATCATTCGCAAGCATCGCGACAGCCTCGCCCGCATTGACGCGCGGCTGGTCCCGCAGGATCTCCTGGAGGCCGCGCACGAGGTGTGGGAGGAAGCCCTGCGTCTGGGGCAAATTTACGGATACCGCAACGCGCAGGTGACGGTGCTTGCTCCGACGGGGACGATCTCCTTCATGATGGATTGCGACACGACGGGGATCGAGCCCGACATCGCACTGGTCAAGTACAAGAAGCTCGTCGGCGGCGGCGTCATCAAGATCGTCAATCAAACGGTCCCGCGAGCGCTTCGCCGATTGGGGTACGAGGAGGGGCAGATCCGCGAGATCATGGCCTATCTCGAAGAGCGCGGGACGATCGAGGGCGCCCCGCACCTGCGGGAAGAGCACCTGCCGGTCTTCGACTGCGCGTTCCGCCCGGCTAACGGTCAGCGCTCGATCCACTACATGGGCCACGTGAAGATGATGGCCGCCGTGCAACCGTTCTTGAGCGGCGCCATCAGCAAGACGTGCAATCTCCCGCATGACATCACCGTGGAGGAGATCGAACAGCTCTTCATTGACGCGTGGAAGATGGGACTCAAAGCCATCGCCATTTACCGCGACGGCTCCAAACGCACGCAACCGCTCTCGACAGGCGCGGGCGAGAAGGAGAGCTCCAAAGAGGCCGCCTCTCCATCGGGGGAGGCGCGCATCGAATCCGCCATCGAAGCGTCTCGCCGCCCGATTCGACGTCGGCTGCCGGACACGCGTCGAGCGATCACGCACCACTTCACGATCATGACGCAAGATGGATCGGTCCACGATGGATACATCACCGTCGGCATGTACGAAGACGGGAGCCCCGGCGAGATCTTCGTCACTGTCGCCAAGGAGGGGAGCACGATCTCCGGTCTGATGGACGCGTTCGCGACGGCGATCTCCATCGCGTTGCAGTACGGCGTTCCGCTCGAAGTGCTCGTGCGGAAGTTCAGCCACATGCGGTTCGAGCCCTCGGGCGTGACGACGAATCCGGAGATCCGCGTGGCGAAGTCGCTCGTGGACTACATCTTCCGCTGGCTCGCCTCGCAGTTCCTGGACGCGGAGACGCAGGCGCAACTGGGCGTGTTGACGCCCCAAGCGCGCGCGCGGCTCGCCGCCGAAGCGCCCCCGCCGGAGGATCGAAAGGAGACCTTCGGCGCGCGCGATACCTACATCAATCAAGCGGACGCCCCGGCATGTCCGGACTGCGGCGCCATCATGGTGCGGAACGGCTCTTGCTACCGTTGCTTCAATTGCGGGGGGACGACCGGATGCTCGTGAACCCCACCTCAAGATGAAGGCGAACGCAATCGGCATGATCCTCGCCGCCAGTGCGAGCGCGCACGGCATCCTCTGGATCGCCACATGGAGCTTCCTCCGGCGCGCTCAACGCGGATGGACGAAGGCGGTCATCGCAGGGGCTGACACGCCGACGATGGGGCTCGCGCTCTCGCTTCTCGGATACGCCGGGTGGTGGCTCGGCTCCGCAGGGTATGCGGCGAGCCCCACGGCGTTCCCCTTCCGCACGCTCTCCCCGGCGCTCTGCTTCCCGCGCGCGGGACTCGGGTTGCTCCTGTTCGGTCACGGATTGATCCTATGGGCGACCCTCTCCTTGGGACCCTCCTTCGGCCTTCGTCCCCACATCATCGCCGAGCATCGGTTGATTCAACACGGCCCGTATCGCTTCATGCGACATCCTCTGTACACGGGGCTGCACGCCCTTTATCTGGGGACCTTCTTGCTCGTCCCCTGCGGACTCTTTCTCCTCAGCCTCATCGTCGCGCTCATCGGGAACATGCAGCGGGCGCGCGCCGAGGAATGCGCCCTCAGCGCGCGCTATGGCGATACGTATCAGGCATATGCCCGCTTCACGGGGCGGTTCTTCCCTCGAGTGTTCAGGAGATCGGGCGGACGAGGGACGTGAACGCATCAGGGGCGAAGGCCATCGGTCACGGAGCGCGCCCCGCGCGAGCCGTGGAACGGCATCTGACGCCTGCAGGGTTCACGTCGATTCCCGCTCGCGGGAGGATGCCGAGGGCATCCGCTGTCGGATGATCTCCAGCATGCGCTCGACGACCTGCTCTACGCTCAGATCGGAGGAATCGAGGTAGACGGCATCCTCCGCTTGGCGGAGCGGTGAGGCGGAGCGCTCGGCATCCCGGCGATCACGCTCTTCGGTCTCGCGAAGTGTCTCCTCGAAGGAGATCTCCCTCCCTCGCGCGCGCTCTTGCTCGAAACGCCGTCGGGCGCGCACCTCAAGACGCGCATCGAGGAAGAATTTCACATCGGCATCGGGGAAGACCACGGTCCCCGTATCTCGTCCTTCAAGCACGACGCGCCCGCGCCGCCCCATCTCTCGCTGCTTGGCCACGATGGCGCGGCGCACGCCAAGGATCGCCGCGATGATGGAAGCTGCGCGGCTGATCTCCGGAGCGCGAATGGCATCGGTCACATCCTGACCGTCAATCGCGACGCGCATGGCGTCGGGATCTCCGGAGAGGGTGATGCGCACGCGCTCGGCCAGACGCGTCAGCGCCGCCTCATCATCGAGGGGGATCCCCAGACTCAACGCTTTCCACGCGAGCGCGCGGTACATGGCGCCTGTGTCCATGTAGAGATAACCGAGCCGCTTGGCCAGGAGCTTGCCCACCGTGCTTTTGCCCGACCCGGCCGGTCCATCTATGGCGATGATCCCCCGCTGGGACATCTCATCCACCGGTCGAAGCCTTCACGCTCGCGTGGCGTGGAGTCGGGGCGCCTCTCGAAGGATTTCACGAATGCGGCGGAGCGCCTCGGCGCAATCCTCGCGGCTGACGTCGTAATGCGTCACCAGGCGGACGGTCGTCGGCCCGAGGCTTCCGACCAGAACGCCTCGCGCTTTGAGCCGTCCGGCGAACTCCTCCGCCGTCCATCCGGTCGCCGTGACATCCACGATGACGATGTTCGTCTGGACCTTCTCGGGATCGAGCGCCAGCCCCGGAAGCTCGGCCAGGCCGAAGGCCAGGAGGCGCGCTTTCTCGTGATCCTCAACAAGCCGCGCGGGCATCTTCTCCAGAGCGATCAGCCCCGCAGCGGCGAGCACGCCCACTTGCCGCATCCCACCGCCGAGCATCTTCCGCACGGCGCGCGCCTCCTCGATGAAGGCGCGAGATCCGAGAATCAGCGACCCCACCGGAGCCCCGAGCCCTTTCGAGAGGCAGACCATCACCGAATCGAACGGCTCGGCCAATTCGGCGACCGAGCGCGCGCACGCGACGGCGGCATTGAACACGCGCGCTCCATCCAAATGCACGGGCACGCCCCGCGCATGCGCGCGCGCGCAAATCTGGCGCGCCGTCTCCACGGGCAGGACTGTCCCTCCCGCCAGATTGTGCGTGTTCTCCAGACAGATCAATCCCGTCGGCGCACGATAGTAGACGTTCGGACTCAAGGCCGCCTCGATCGTCGGCCAATCCACGATCCCATCCCGCCCGCGCACGACGCGGGGCAGCGTCCCGGAGATCACAGCCATGGCCGCCATCTCGAAGTTGTAGATGTGGCTCTTCTCCTCCAGGATCACTTCCTGCCCTGGCCGCGTGTGCACCTTCACGCAGATCTGGTTCCCCATTGTGCCCGAGGGGACAAAGAGCGCCGCCTCTTTCTGAAAAATCTCGGCCGCGCGCTCCTGCAACCGATTCACCGTCGGATCTTCCCCGTAGACATCGTCGCCGACCTCGGCGCGCGCCATCGCCTCGCGCATCTCCGGCGTCGGCCGCGTCACCGTATCGCTGCGCAGATCAATGAGTCGCATCCCATCCTCCCGCCAATAGAGGGGGATAAATGTACCCGACCTCACACAAAGACGGCAAACACCTCATTGGCCAGGACCAAACCTCGCCGCGTGAGGCGCAGCCATTCTCCGCTGATCTCGATCAGTCCGGCTTCGCTCAGCGGCGCGAGCTGATCGCCATAGAGATCGAGGACCTCCAGGCCATAGCGCTCTCGAAAGGCGCTCAGATTCACCCCCGAACGCCGGCGCAGCCCAAGCATGAGGGCCTCCTCGATCCGTCGGCGCTCGGTCATGGCGATGCGCCCGGCCACCGCCTCCCCCCGCTCGCGCATGGCGGCGATGTACGCCTGCGGCGTCGCGAGATTCCACCGCCGCTCTCGGAAATCGTAGGAGTGCGCGCTGCACCCGAACCCGAGATAGGGCTCGTCAGACCAATATTTCAGATTGTGCCGAGAGGCGAACCCCGGCCGACAGAAATTGGAGATCTCATACTGCTCATACCCCTCTTCCTCCGCGCGCTCCAGGAACCGATGGTACATCGCGACCGTGAGCGCCTCGTCCGGCTCCACCACGCGCCCCTGGGCTAACTGTGTCGCCAACGGCGTCCCCTCATGAACCTCCAGCATGTAGACCGAGAGATGGGTCGGTCGCAACGAGAACGCGCGATCCATCGTCCGCTCCCAGCTTGTCAGGGTCTGTCCGGGGATCCCAATGATCAGGTCCAGGTTCAGGTTCTCTATGCCAGCCGCGCGCAGTAGGGCCACCGACTCGCCGATCTGCTCCACCGTATGCCGACGCCCGAGCGCGCGAAGTTCACCTGCCTCAAAGGTCTGCGCTCCGAGGCTCACGCGATTCACCCCGAGCGCGCGAAACGCGCGGGCCTTCTCCGCCGTGATCGTCCCCGGATTCGCCTCGAGGGTGATCTCCGCCTCCGGACACACCGCGAACGTCCGACGCACGGTTTGGAGAAGCCCCCCAAGCACATCCGGGTCCAGAAGCGACGGCGTCCCCCCGCCGAAATAGATCGTGTCTACCGAGAGGGGGTCGGCACCCGCCCGCACGATCTCCTTCCGCAGAGCCGCGACGTAAGCCGCCACCATCTCCTGCGGGTGGACCCCGGAATCGAAATCACAATAGGCGCACTTGTACGGACAAAACGGGATGTGCACGTAGATCCCCCACGGCACCATACCCCACAGTATAGCACGGGCGGGTCAGGATCGGGTCAGCAGAAGGAGCGCAGACGACGGCGGGCGATCCTCCGGCCTTCCCGCTTGACGCCCGGTGAGAGAGGGCCTATCATTGTGGCTTGATCGTGAAGCGAGGTGAGGTGAACACAGTGCGATCGCGATGGTCCGGGGATTCTCTCGCACATCATCCCCGGTACGTTCCTCTTGGGCGAGGCGCGATCCACCCACTTCGCGAGTTCTCCCCGGGATTCCACATCTTGGAATAAAGGAGAAGACGCCATGCGAGAAGTCACCGTCGGCATTGGCGGAGCGGCGGGCGATGGTCTGGATAAGACGGGGGACACCCTCGCCAAGACGGCCGCTCGATTGGGGCTGTACGTCTACGCGTACAACAGCTACCAATCCGTCATCCGCGGCGGGCACATCTGGCTGCGGGTTCGGATCGGGGAACGGAAACTGACGTCTCATGGGGATCACCTGAACGTCCTCATCGCCCTGAACCAAGATTCGATCGAGCGACATGCGCGCGAGGTCGAACCGGGTGGGGCTGTCCTCTACAACTCCGATCGGTTGAAGCTCGATCCGACGCTGCTGCGGGATCATGTGTTGCCGGTTCCGCTGCCGGTCTCCACGCTCACGAAGCCACTCGGGAAGGTCCCTCCGGTCATGCAGAACACGGTGGCGCTGGGCGCCCTGCTCTTTCTGATCGGCCTGGACTTCGAGACAGCAGCGGGTGTGCTCACCGACACCTTCAAGCATAAGGGGCAAGCCGTCATTGACCAGAACGTCGCCATCTTGCGCGCGGGATACGAGTATGCCAAGGAGCACTTCGTCCCGCTCGGCTACAGATGGACGTTCACTCATGTTCGTCGGCCGTTCATCACCGGCAATGAGGCCTTCGCCATCGGCGCGGTGACGGCCGGATGCAAGTTCTACTCGGCGTATCCGATGACGCCCGCCTCCTCGATTCTGCACTGGATGGCCGCACATGCCGACCGATGCGGCATCGTCGTCAAACAGTGCGAGGATGAGTTGGCCGTCGTGAATATGGCCATCGGCGCGGGATACGCGGGTGTTCGCGCCATGTGCGGGACCTCTGGCGGCGGCTTCGCCCTGATGACCGAGGCGATCGGACAGGCGGGGATGATCGAAGCCCCCGTGGTCGTCATCGAAGTGCAGCGCGGAGGCCCCTCGACGGGTCTCCCCACGAAGACCGAACAAGGCGATCTCAATCAGGTCTTCGGCGCTTCGCAAGGCGACTATCCCCGAGTCATCATCGCGCCGGGGGACGTGGCCGAGTGCTTCTCGGCAGTCATCACGGCCTTCAATCTCGCCGAGAAGTACCAACTCCCGGTGATCATCATGAGCGACTTGTTGCTCAGCGAGCACCCGGAGACGATCGAGCCCGAGGATCTGCGCTATGATGTCCCCATCGAGCGCGGCGAGCTGGTGACCGAATGGGACGAGTCCAAAGGGAGATACAAGCGCTATGCCTTCACCCGCTCGGGCGTCTCTCCGCGAGCGCTGCCGGGGACGGAAGGGGCCATTCACACGGCGGCGACCGATGATCACGATGAGGAGGGGATTCTGATCAGCGACGTCTTCACCTCTCCGCCTGTGCGGCGCAAGATTCACGAGAAGCGGATGCGCAAGCTCGAGGCCGTCCTGCGCGAGCTGCCCCCCCCGGTGCT
The DNA here is from genome assembly GCA_041640655.1 of bacterium. Lineage (GTDB taxonomy): Bacteria > Acidobacteriota > Blastocatellia > HR10 > HR10 > HR10. The sequence goes on along the minus strand of JBEPZV010000052.1, from coordinate 4,733 downwards.
CGAAGGCCCCGAGGACGCCGAGGTCACGCTGATCGGGTGGGGCTCAACCAAAGGCGTGATTCGAGAGGCCGTGGAGAAGCTCGCCGAGGAGGGGATTCGCGCCAATCGCTTGCACATCACGTATCTCTTCCCCTTCCACGCTCATGAGGTGGCCGAGATCTTACGCCGCTGCCGGAAGACGATCTGCGTCGAGGCCAACTACAGCGGACAGTTCGCCCGCTACCTCCGAGCGGAGACGGGCATCTCCGTGGACGCGCACATCCGCAAATATGACGGAGAACCCTTTGAGCCGCGCTACATCGTCGAACGGGTGAAGGCGATCCTCGACGGGCGGCCGCTCAGTCTGGAGGTCACGGAAGAGGAAGCGCGCGAGATCGCGTATCACTACATTCGTACCCATTTGGATGAGGATGCGCGCCCCGGACGCATCTCCCGCCTCGAACGCGATGGATTCGAAGAGCCCATCTGGAACGTGGAGATCGTCTCCCGCGAGACGGGGCGGAAGCGGGGGCGCGTGCTCATCGGCATCGAAACCGGCTCGACCTATCGGTGGGAGCCGGAGGAATCCGCGTCTTGAGCGAAGGAGAGGGGGGGTATGGCAACCGTCATTGAACTTCCGATCGAAACGTACGCCGGCCCGGTGGACCCCGATTGGTGTCCAGGCTGCGGCGATTTCGGCGTCCTGAAGGCTGTGAAGATGGCGGCCGGCAGGCTCGGCATCCAACCGAAGGATCTGGTGATCGTGTCCGGCATCGGTTGCTCCTCGAACCTGCCGGGCTTCATCCACGCCTATGGCGTGCACAGCCTGCACGGGCGAGCGGTCGCCGTGGCGGAAGGGATCAAGCTGGCCAACCATGCGTTGCACGTCGTCGTCACCGGGGGCGATGGAGATGGGTATGGCATCGGCGTCGGCCATTTCATCCACGCCATGCGCCGGAACATTGACATCACCTACGTCGTGATGAACAACCAAATCTACGGCCTCACCACGGGGCAGGCCTCGCCCACGACGATGAAAGAGGTGCGCACGAAATCCACGCCTCGAGGGAATCCGGAGCCGCCGATCAATCCGATCGCCCTGGCGCTCGTCTCCGGAGCGACCTACGTCGCGCGCGGCTTCTCCGGTGATCCCGATCATCTCGCGCAGTTGATCGCCGGAGGGATCGCGCATCGAGGGTTCGCGCTCATTGACGTCTTCAGTCCGTGCGTGACCTACAACAAGGTCAACACCTATCCCTGGTTCAAGCAGCGCGTCTACAAGTTGGAGGAGGAGGCCGGCTACGACCCCGCCGACGTCATGGCGGCACTCCACAAGTCCTTCGAGTGGGGGGATCGCATTCCCATCGGCCTCTTCTACCGGGACGAGCACCCGATCTACGAGGACAGCGAACCGGCCTTGCGCCGAGGCCCTCTGGTGCGCCATCCGCTCCGGCCGGAGCGCGCTGTCTTCGAGGAGTTGATCGAAGAGTTGATGTAGCGGTGCCGACGGTTCGCGCCAACGGCGTCCGGCTCTACCACGAAGCTCACGGCGCAGGGACTCCGCTGTTGCTGATTGCTGGACTCGGCGTGGGGGGCTGGATCTGGTACAAACAGATCCCGGCCTTCTCACGCCATTTTCGCACGATCGTCTTCGACCATCGTGGGATTGGAGCCTCCGAGCTGGGGGAGGCTCCACTGACGATCCGCACGCTCGCCGAAGATGCCGCTGCTCTGCTCAAGGAGCTGGGGATCGAACGAGCTCACGTCCTGGGCGCCTCCATGGGGGGATTCATCGCGCAAGAGCTCGCCCTGGCTCATCCGGAGCTCATCCATCGGCTCGTTCTCGTCTGCACGAGTTTCGGCGGGCCCCAACATGTTCCCGCGGCACCGGAGATCATCCGAGCCTTTCTCTCGCCGGAAGGACTGAACACCGAGGAGCGCGTGCGCGCCGGTCTGCCCATCGCCTTCACCGCGCGCTTTCTGGCCGAACACCCGGATGACGTGGAAGACCTCGTCCGGCGCCGACTCGCGCATCCCGTTTCCGAGCGGACGTTCCTGGCGCAGATTCAGGCGGTGATGGCGTTTGACGCTGCCGATCGTGTCTCCGCCATCCGCGCGCCCACCCTCATCCTCACCGGAGACGAGGATAGGCTGATTCCCCCGGAGAATTCACGGAACCTCGCCGCGCGAATCCCCGGTGCGCGTTTGGCGATCATCGAGGGCGCCGGACACGCGGTCTTCATCGAGCAAGCCGAAGCGTTCAACCGGCTCATCCTCGACTTCTTGAGTGAGACGAGGTGAGCCTACGAGGGGGCGGAAGGGACGCCCCACCCCCCGGGAAGATGCGTGCGCTCCCAGAGCTTCGCGTACTTGAGGAAGACATAGTAAGCGGCGAAGCCGGAGATCACGAGCCCGGGGATCCCGTCGCGAAACCCTTGCCGCAGCACGTAGCTCCGCAAGAACGCCAGAAACGGACGGACGCATAAGGCGAACCATCCGGCGCGCTTCCCGTGAACGAAGGCTTCTTCGGCCGCCAGCGTCGTGTAGCGATTCAACACCTCATGATGCTCACTCAAGCTCCGCCGCGTCAGATGCCAGAGATCCCCCTCCAGCGTCCCCACGCTCCCCTCGACGCGCACGGATTCATGGACGAAGGCGCCGACCCACCGCGCGCGATCGCGGCGATAGAGCCGAAGCTGATAATCGGGATACCACCCGCCATGGTGAATCCACCGCCCGAGATACCACGCGCGCCGCGCCACGCGATATCCATCATGGCGTGGCCCCTCGCGTTTCAACCGCTCGATCGAGCGCCGCAACTGCGGGGAGACGCGCTCGTCAGCATCGAGGGAGAAGATCCACTCGCACGTGGCCTGCTGATCGGCGAAATTCTTCTGCTCGGCATAGCCGGACCAGGGGCGCACGAAGACGCGCTCCGTGTACTGTCGGGCGATCTCCGCCGTGCGATCCGTGCTCCGTGCATCCACGACGACGATGATCTCATCGGCCCAGGCGACCGATGCCAGCGCCTCACCGATGCGGTCTTCCTCATTGCAGGCGATGAGCGTGGCCGAGATCCTCATAGGCAGATGGAAAGCGCACGAATGTCCATCGCGCCGAAGGCCTCGGCGTCACGCAGTGAGGACCGAGGCCTCGGCAATAGCCTCACCTTCCAGACTGCGCGGAGATCTTGATGTTGTACACATCCAGCGTCGTGGACATCACGCGCTGGAGATTGGCGATCGCCTTGTTGTAGTTGACCAGCGCTTGCAGCTCCTGGGCGCGCGCGGCGGCCAGGAAGTTCTGGAATTGCAGGACGAAGTAGGTCGTCGAGAGTCCGGCCTCAAACTTCCTCTGCTCTCCTTCCAACTGACGTTCACGCGCGATGCGTTCGGCGCGCGCAGCTTCGATGTTCTGGCGAGCGACTTCCACCTGCTGCAAGGCGTTTCGGACCTCGACGCTGATCTGCTGGATCACCTGCCGCTCCTGGAAATCGAGGCTGCGCCGTTGCGCCAGCGCCGCCCCGAAATTCCCCTCGGCCGTCCGATTCCGCAGGGGGAAGCTGAAGGAGAGGCCGAAGCTGTAAGAACGGAAGTCGTTGGAGAACGCCGTGCGCAGCGCCTTGGCCGCTCCGCCAATGAAGCGCGGCGGCACATCGCGCGGCACGCGCTCCAAGACCGGTTCTCCCGTCTCCGGGTCCGTGACGGGATTCCCATCCTCATCCAGCTTGATGCGCGTCACCAAGGTCGGTGTCCCCGCCAAGCCGGAACTCCCATACGTGGCCACCAGGTCAATCTGCGGCCGCATCTGGTTGCGGAAGTACTTCAGGTCAATCTCATTCTGCGCCTTCCGGAAGCGGAGTTGCTCCAGCTCCGGCCGATTCATCAAGGCGATCCGAATAGCGCTCTCAAAATCAATCGGCGGCGGGAGGAACTCAATACTCTCGGTCGGGACGATATTGGCCGACCATTCGGGCGAATTCGGGTCGCCGAGGATCAGATTCTTGAGGTTGTTCTCGGCGATGGTGACCTGCCCGATGGCCGCGGTCACCTCCTGCGTCCGACGCTGGACCTCGGCCTCCGATTGCGCCAGCTCAATGGGGGCGAGCGTCCCCGCTTGCACTTGCCGCCGATTGTTCTCCAAATTCGCCTTCGCCAATTCGAGCGATTGCTGCGCGATCTCCACGTTGCGAATGGCGAAGACGAGATCCCAATACGCATTCTGCACCTGCGTGATGATCTCGATCACGCGCTGGCGGAATTGACTGTCGGAGAGATCGAGCGCCTTCTTCGCGATCTCGATCTGCCGCCGCGTTTGATCCATGCGCAGGTTTCGCAGCAGCGGCTGGCGCAACTCGAATTGCACGGTGCTCACGAAGGAGGGATTGAAGGCGACGGCCGAATCGCGACTCTCGATGCCCAAGAAGCGGGAGACGAAGACCTGATCGGTCGTCTGTCGCGTGTTCAGGATCTGGAAGCGCCAGTTCCCCCCGGTCGGCAGCAATTGCTGCACCGTCAGATTGTAGGTGAGCTGCCGATTCGTGAAGGCCGGATTGTCGGCCCCGGTGGTGAAGGAGCTGGTGCTCGGCCGCGTGGCCGTCGTCCCATTGGTGTCGAAGCCGAAGAGAATATCGTAAGCGCCACGCGCGGCCAGCAGGCTCCGCTCATTGGCCTGAACGGCCATGCGCTCGATCTGGATCTGATTGTTGTTCTCGAGCGCCTTCAAGATCGCATCGTGCAAGGAGAGATAGAGCA
>JBEPZV010000051.1:0-16445 GCA_041640655.1 bacterium | reverse complement strand
TCTGGCCGCGCGTCGCCTGGGTGCGCGCGTCATGCTCGCTTCGGACGTGACGGCCCATTTGGGCGACGCCATCGCCTCGATCGGAGGAGAAGATGAGCGACGTTCAGGGAACGTTCCTCACGCGCTCGCCTGAGGAGACGCGCGCGCTCGCCGAACGCCTCACTTGTGATCTCGACGCCCCGGCGCTCTTCTTGCTCATCGGAGAACTGGGCACCGGAAAGACCGTCTTCGCGAAAGGCCTGGCCGCGGGCCTGGGCATTGATCCCGACGAAGTCACCAGCCCTTCATTCACGCTCATCAACATCCACTACGGACGATGGCCGTTCTACCACATTGACCTATATCGCCTCGACGATCCGCGCGCCATCTTCGAACATCTCGGCCTCCGGGAGATCCTCGCCGCTCCGGCCGTCGTGGCCATCGAATGGGGGGAGAAGATTCCCGCCGAGTCGCTCGATGCCCGCGCGATTCTGCTCGTCTACCGTGTCGAGATCCTATGGATGGATGAGACGACGCGACAGGTGACGATTCGTCGCGACGTTCCTCCCCCGGCGCGAGCATCGAGCGCATGAGCGATGCTGACTCTGCGCCCTTGAGCCCTCCGCGCGACTTCTGTTATAACCAACACACGGCCGGCGAGGAGAGAACGATGGCGCTACTCGGCACACTGCGCGCGAAAGCGGAGGCCGGTGAGCGGACCTTCACCGTCGAGATCAGTCCGCCCGTCAACTACACGACCATGGTGAAGACGGGCGAGATGGTGCAGGCGTTGAAGGATTTCGACATCGCGGGCATCGCCGTGACCAACAGCACCGGCGGCAGCTTTCGCATGAACCCGCTCGCGGTCGTCGAGACGATCCGGGCCTGGCGACCGGAGACGCCGATCGTCATTCACCTGACGGCGCGCGACGAGGGATCGGTGCGTAGCGTCTACAGTCGCGCCGATGAGATGAATCGAAGAGCTGTCTCCGACGTCCTCGTCCTGCGCGGGGATCCGACGCCCCATCGCTCGCGCGAGGTGGACGCCTTCAAATTCTCGACGGTCGAGCTGGTTCAGCTCCTTCGAGAATACCGCGACGCACAGGGCTACGCGATTGACATCTTCGTCGCCGGGCATCCGGAATACCCATCGCACGCGCTCGCCAAACACATGGCCTATCAACGGCGGAAGATCGAAGCTGGCGCGCAAGGCATCATCGCCAACATCATCACGGATCCGACCAACTATGCGCGCTACGCGGAAGCGGCGCTCGCTCACGGGATCACCGTCCCGATCCTCCCCTCCGTGATCCCGCTCACGAGCGTGCGCCGGTGCCTGTTTTTGCACACGAGCCTTCATATCCCCGTCCCGCGCGAGATTGTGGAGCGCCTGGAGCAGGCGCGGAGCAAAGAGGAAGCCGCGCGGATCGGTCTGGAGGTCACCATCGAGATCGTGGAACGCCTCCTCAGCGATGGAGCTCCGGGGGTGAATTTCAACCTGATCTTCCCTCATGACATCGCGTCCGTCGCGGACATCCTGCGCGCCGTTCGCGGCCACGCGACGATCTGGGAGAAGTACAAGATCGAGGATCCCGAGGAGATCGAATACTACAGCCAGTTGCGCGGCCGACTCTCTTGATCGCCCCCTCAAGGACACCTGGGAGCGGCACGTCTTCGCGAGTCCTCCACGTCACCGGACAGTTTGTTTCGCGGGCCTCCGAACCTGAGTCAGATCGTGCGGGCACGGATCCCCCTCACGCGAGCAGCTCACATTCCGCCCGGAGTGCGCACATGGCGGCGAGAGCGCAATTGAGCGCGAAATCCGAGCAAGTGAGCGCGAGACGTGAACGCCTCGGCCTCGTACACTGAATCTTCGGCGAACGTCCCCGGCGTGATCCTCGGGATGGCCGGGGACAGAACTCTTCGAGAAGGAGCAAGCGATGATCGAAAAGGGCGTGAGGATCGCAGAGCCGACGGGGACGCTGGGCGTCCTGCTGGTCGGCTTAGGGGCTGTGAGCACGACGTTCATCGCGGGCGTTCAAGCCATTCGCCGCGGCATCGGCAAGCCCATCGGCAGTCTGACGCAGATGGGGACGATTCGGTTGGGGAAACGCACCGAAGGACGCGTGCCGAAGATCAAGGACTTCGTGCCACTGGCTCGATTGGAAGACCTCGTCTTCGGCGCCTGGGACATCTTCGAGGACGATGCGTATGAAGCGGCTCTGCACGCCGGAGTCCTGGAGAAAGAGCTGCTCGCCGTGCTCGAACCGGAGCTGCGCGAGATCAAGCCCATGAGGGCCGTCTTCGATCGCGCCTACGTGAAGCGGCTGAATGGGACGAACGTGAAGACCGGACGGACCAAGTACGAATTGGCCGAGCAGCTCATCGAGGACATCGAGGCGTTTCGCGCGCGGCATCGGTGCGCGCGGCTGGTCATGATCTGGTGCGGCTCGACCGAAATTTACATGGAGCCGAGACCGGAGGTGCATGGGTCGCTGGACGCCTTCGAGCGCGGGCTCATGGAGAACTCCCCGTATATCGCGCCCTCGATGATCTACGCCTACGCGGCGCTGCGCTGTCGCGTCCCCTTCGCCAACGCCGCGCCCAACCTCACCGTGGACATCCCAGCGCTTATCGAATTGGCTCAACGAAACCACGTGCCGATCGCCGGGAAAGACCTGAAGACCGGGCAGACGCTCCTGAAGACGATCATCGCGCCGGGCCTCAAAGCGCGCCTGCTCGGGTTGAGCGGCTGGTATTCGACGAACATCCTCGGTAATCGCGATGGGGAAGTGCTTGACGATCCCGAGAGCTTTCGCACGAAGGAGGAATCCAAACGCTCCGTCCTCGACTACATCCTCCAGCCGGAGCTGTACCCGGATCTCTACGGGGATTTCGTTCATCTGGTGCGCATCAACTACTATCCTCCGCGCGGCGACAACAAAGAGGGATGGGACAACATTGACATCTTCGGCTGGCTCGGCTACCCGATGCAGATCAAGATCAATTTCCTCTGTCGGGATTCGATCCTGGCGGCACCGCTGGTGTTGGATCTCGTACTCTTTCTGGATCTGGCGCAGCGGTGCGGCATGCGTGGAATCCAAGAGTGGCTGAGCTTCTACTTCAAGAGCCCGATGACAGCCCCCGGCCTCTACCCGGAGCACGATCTCTTCATTCAGCTCATGAAGCTCAAGAACACGCTCCGGTATCTGCGCGGCGAGGAGCTGATCACCCACCTCGGCCTGGAGTATTACGACTGAAGATCGCCCACCTCGGGCTCGACAGAACACTGTCCTGCAGACGGCAAATGAGCAATAGGCGAAGATCACCGCGCGCGATGAGGCGCGCAGGCCGGCAGCTCCAGCTCCGCGAGCGCGCGCTTCGCTCGAGCGCGCGCCAGGTTCCATCCGCGCCAATCGGGAGGCGACGCCCCATGCCGACGCATGAGCGCGTTGACCAACGCACACTGATCCGCCGAGGGCACATCCCGTAGTCGAGCCACGATCACCGGCACAGCACCGGCGCTGAGCCGCGCCAAGTAGTTCACGTCCACTGTCCGGCGCTCTTGATGAGCGAGGTTGTAGCGCGCGACCAGAGCCGCCGGATCGGCGAGGTTGAGCGCAGCCAATATGACTACGGCCGCGACGATCGTCCCGTGGACGACACCCGTCGGCCGACCGCGCAGCACGGTCGGCACAAAGAGGGCGATCACCGTAGCGATCCACAGCAGCACGGCCACCCCATAGAGGCGATCCTCGGTGAGCCCATATGCGCGCATGTAGAGGCCAAGCCTCCAAAGCGCCGAGACGAGCACCAGCGTCGTGAGGCCGAGCTGCAGCGCCATGATGAGGCGAAGCCCTGCGGCACCCCGCGCATCCGCGGGCGAGCCAGCCGCGAACCAGGCGACGTACACAAGCGGCAGCGCCAGTGCCGCCGCGAACACCATCTGGAAGAATCCACGCCGCGCATACTCCGCATACGTGAGGCCCGTTTGAGCTTGAACGAAGGCCTCACCCCCGAAGAGGCTCTGCGCTTGCACGAGGATGAAGAGCGCGAAGACCAGTGCCGTCGCGCCGAGGACCGTCACCATCGGGGTGTAGCCTAACGTCACCGGCGACAGTGCCGGCGGCGTCACCCGACGGGCCGCTGCATGCGTCCACAGGTACCCCGCTGCCGCCCACGCCAGCCCCATCGTGAGGATCACGTGCGAGGCGAGGGATTTCAGGGCGACGCCGATCAGCGAATCCACCATCTTGTCGAACACCGGATCGGCGGAAGCGAACAGCGCACCGAAGATCAGAACAGTAGGGATCGCGAGCAACAAGCCGATCCCCATTGTCGCGACACGTCGCCAGAGGATCGGCCCCGACGTCGCGTGCGGTCGAAGGTGACGCACCAGGTCGGCGGCACCTGTCGCCGTACGCCAAGCCGTACCGATCGTAGCGGCCACCACATCGAGCACGCTGACTCTTCGCAAGCCAGCAGTGCCGCCTGGGATCAACGGCAGGCAGGCGAGGCTCAAAGCGGCCAGCAGATCGACCGCGAGCAACAGCTCCGCATCGCGCACAGCCCACATGGCGGCGAAAAATGCGGCCGCGAACCACGGCCATCGCACCGTCTGCTGGCGTTCGCTTCGATCCGAAACCGAGAGCATCGAAGCCACGAGGGCTGCCATGGCCATCGCGGTCAATCCCAAGGCGACGTTGATCCCCCACGTCGGAGCGCGAAGCAAGTAATCGCCCAAGAGTCCAAGGGCCAGCGCCACCGACGCGAGCCACCGGGCCGAGCGCATCGCCGTCATGGCCGACACTCTAACGGCCTCCCAGCCACCCCGTCAAGAGCATCCCGCGATTCGCCCGCCGTTTGCGCCGGCTCTCGAGCCCTGTTCGTGCGTCTGCTCGGCTCACGAAGCCGATACGCCTGAACGCGGGGCGCTGCCGTGTCTCGACAGAATGACGTGCTGGCAACGTGGCCTTCAGTGAGGTGTCTCCTTCTCCAGCCTGCTCCCCGTGCTTCTGCAAATTCGGGCTTGACAGACAGACAGACAGTATACTCATGGCGCATGAAACACTGCTCCAAAGGAGGAGGGTTATGCAAATTTCAACGGAGATCCTCCAGAGGGTCCGAAAAGAACTCACGACGGTTCTCTTCTTCGCGCTCTTCGGGGGCGCAACCGCTTTTTATGCTCCTGCCACAGCTTCCGGCCCGTGCCCTGTGAGCGGAGGAGCATGCACGAACAGTTGCTGGTGGGGATTCGGAGGCTGCGAGTGCACCATGGTAGATTGTGTCAACGGAGAGTGCCGGTACTCAAACTGCGAGTGCTGCACAGCTTGTATCGGAGCGGGATGCTCAGGTCCGGGACCGATCCTCCCATGAGGCCACTGCCGTGAAAACGAAGCGGGTAACTCTGGCTTTGGTGGCCTTTCTCATCGCATATGTGGTGGTAACTTTGATCTGGACGACGATCCAACGTCGGTCGTTGGAAGTCCCGGAGAAGGAGAAGGATACGATCCGTGTGGGCGAGCGCGTGGTCCTTCCAAAGCTTCAGCCTATTCGAGGCGGGCCATTTCCACAGGCCGAGGGAAAGCTCCTTTTCGTGACGGCCTTCTCCATGGCGTGTCCTTTCTCTGTCGAGAGCGTCCCTTTTTGGAATCGCATCAGACAAGCCCTTCCCCCAGACCGAGCGCGGTACGTTATCATTGGTTGTGCGCGCTCGATTGACGAGCTCCAGGCGTTCGCGCAACGGACGAAGTTGGAAGGGGATCTGTTCTTCAGCACCTGCGAAGACGTAGAGGAGCGCTTGAAGATCGGGGGCGGAATTGTGCACTACGTGCTCGACGGGCGTGGGGTGTGTCGAGCCGTGTGGACGGGAATGCCAGTGAAGCCCGAATCCGAACAGGAGATGCTCACTGAGATCCTCCGGCGCGTGGAGTCGTCATCCCCTTGAAGATCGGTCGGCGAACGCTCGGGCGAAGGCTCTTGACTGGCTTCGGACCGCGAGTATCCTTGTGCCCCGAAGGAGGGGAAGATGCAGAGGTTCCATGTCTTGGTTCGGCAGACGATCCGCGAGCTTCGAGATCAAGGGGAGCGCTTTCCGGACCTGCGGACTCGGCGATGGCCTTGCCGAGGAACGCGAGGGAGAATCCGGGGAGCGCTGGTCGTCGGCGGAATCCTTCTCGTGAGCACCCCGCCTGACTTCCAGATCACGTGGGGATCCCGTCAGCTTGAAAAGCTCGATGGGCCGTCCGAACGCGCTCAGGCGGTGTCGGCAGTCGAGGGCCGACAGGAGCCTGGAGGGCAAGAGCAGGAGGTTGCGGAGAAGCGGCGGGACGCTTTCCTCCTCGTGCAGGAGGTTCTGGAAGAGGCCAAGCGGATCTCCGATCCCGCACAGCGATGGCGCATTCGCCTTCAGGCGGCCGACCTGCTGTGGACGCTCGATGAGCCGGCCGGACGCTCGCTGTGCGAGGACCTGATGGATGAGATCGTCCGCATGGAAGTGAAGGAGGAACGCGGAGGAAGGGAACGGCCGGCGAACGTCGGACTTCGGCGGGTGCTCTTTCGAGAGCTTCTCCACGTGGTGATTCGCCGGGATTCGAGACTCGCCGCGCGCCTCATCGAGCGGCTCACGGATGAAGAGGCCGAACGCGCGACCGGCGGGCTCACGCGCGCGGCGTTGTACCAAGAGATGCTGGCGGCGCTATGGGATGCGTCGGCGGGGGATGTCTCGCGAGAGGTCTCGCTTCTCACCGATGTCCTCGGGCGCGTGCTCTCACCAAGCGGTGAGATTCCTCCCCTCGTGAGCGTGCTGCTGACGTCGGCGGCGAGTTCTCCCGAAGCGGGCGACGCTCTGTTTCGAGTGGTCTTCTCTCGGCTTCCGATGCTCTCCCAAGATTCGGCGCTGGCCGTCCTCGGCGCCTATTTGAGTCGTCGCTTTCGCACGGCCGACTCGCTCGCGCCTTTGGAGCGAGAAGCGGAGGCGATTTTCGCGCATGTCTTGGCACGGGCGGAGATGCTCTGGCAACAGGCGCGCGCCGGTCGAGCTTTCAGCGGATCGCGAGAGACGCGGAGGTTCATCGTGTCGCTCACCCACGATTACCTCCCGCTGTTTCAGAAATTCGGCGATCCGGTGCAGACGGCGCAACTGACCGTTTACGCGCAGACGCTTCTCGGTGCGCTCCCGGATGAGCAGCGATCTGTTTCCCCACCGGGCGTCGCTGGCGGGACGCTTGAGGAAGAGCTGCAAGCCATCGAGCGGGAGCCTCGCGCTCGCGTGCGGGATCAGCGCTTGCGAGAGCTGGCGCTGCGAGTTCCCCCAGAGCAAGCTCGGAAAGCGGCGGAGAAAATCTCCGATATCCGGATGCGCGAAGTGACTTTGGAGGAAGTGAAGATTCGGCAGACGATGGAGCAAACAGCGCGGCGGCAGTTTGAGGAGGCGCAGCAGGTGGCTGCGACGCTCGGCGATGCCGGACGGCGCGCCCGGGCCTTCATCGAGATCGCTCGAGCGCTTTTGAGCGATCGGCAGATAGAACCGGGGCGGGCGCTCCTGGAGAGGGCCGTTCAGGAAGCGATGCGCGCGGCCCGGACGCCCCGTCGCGCCGAGTGCTTCTTCGACGTCGCCGGTCTGCTGGCTCCTCTGGATGCGACGCGCGCCTTTCACATCCTGATGGAGGCGATCCAGGCGGCGAACGAAGCGGGGCCGGAGGAGAAAGTTCATGTGCGCGATGAGGTCTTCGGAGGCGTCCTCTTCACGCCGGGAAAGCTGTCGCTCACCTACCGGCCTGAGATCGAGGAGATCGAACTCCCCGCCGAACTCCTCCTTCTGGCACGAGAAGATCCCTACATGGTGCGGCTTGTGTCCTGGCGCATTCGATCCCCACTGTTGCGTTCCCGCTTTCTCCTGCTCTTGGCGCGCGCGCTCGTGGAAGACGTGAGGAAAACGGGCGGGTGAGGGACCGTGCGCCGGTTCAGCGCGTCAGCCCCTCGCCGCGAAGGCAGGAGACGTCGCGAGCGATCCAGGGCGCCGTCTCCCGACGCGCTCCCCATTCGCCGGAGATGATGCTCTTGCCGCGTCGGCCTGAGCCAAAGGGGAGCGCGCTTATCGAATCCTCCTCGCCAAGTGATCTTGTCCCCCCTGGTGAAGCACGAGGTGGGTGATTTCTCCCCGCTCGTTCTTCACGAACGTGATCTCGGCGTCCACGACGCGGAGGAAGAATCTCGTCTCCGATTCAGGGAACAATTCGATCGGCGGCTGCCCTCCCACCCGCACCAGCAACCGATCGCCTTCTCGGATGATGGTGAGAAGCAGATTCGGGGCCAGCTCGTATTGCCCGACATACGCGTCGAGGATCTTCGGATCGAGCTTAACGGCCACGCGCTCTCTGGGGAGCTCGTACGGCTCGCCGAAGACGATGGCGGCGAGATCGCGCGCGATCCGACCCGATGGCGCGCTCTCGATATTGCTGAGCACGACGACCAGCACCTTGTCGTCCGGGTATCGCGCGATGAACGTGCTGAAGCCGTTGATGCGCCCTCCATGTCCGATCATCTTGCGCTTGAGGTGGGTCGTCACCATCCAGCCGTATGCGTAGTTGTCCTTGAACGGCGTGAACATCCTCTCCAGCGAGGCCTTCGAGACGAGCCGTTCCGCGTAGAGAGCTTGGTCCCAGAGAAAGAGGTCCTCCACCGTTGAGTACAATCCGCCGGCGGCGTGAGGGATCGTCATGTCAATGTACGCCGCGTTGATGAGCTGATCGCCCTGCCAACTGTAGCCCGCGGCGCGGTGTTTCAGGATCGCGCCGCGGCTTTCGTAGCCCGTGTTCGCCATCTTCAACGGCTCAAAGATGTTCTTCCGAAGGAACGCCTCATAGGACTCGCCCGCCACTTTCTCGATGATGTAGCCGAGCACGATATAGCCCGAGTTGCTGTAACTCATCCGCTCCCCCGGCCGGAAATCAAGGGGCTTATTCCGGAATCGCTCGAGCGTGCTCGCTGGCGGCGACGGCTCTTCCAGACACTGCGTCCTGACGTAATCGGGGAAGCTGGTGAAATTCGGAATTCCCGACGTATGCGTGACCAAGTGATGGATCGTGACCTCTCGCCACGCCTCGGGGCAATTCGGCACATACGTACAAATCGGGTCGTGCACGCTCAACCGGCCGCGTTCCTCGAGCAACAGGATCGCCATCGCGGTGAATTGCTTGGTGATGGAGCCGAGGCGGAACTTCGTCTGCGGGGTATTCGGCACTTCGTGCTCGATATTCGCCCAGCCGTATCCTTTGCTCAGGATCACCCGCCCTTCGCGAGCGACGAGGATCGCTCCGCTGAAGTGATTCACGCGGACGTGAGCGTTCATGTAGGCCTCGATCTTGGACGCGATGTCCTGAGCACTGCCGCGCGCGGTGGCGAAAAGGACGCACGCGACGAGCGAGCCCACTCTGAAGCCGAGCTTTCTCATCCTCATCCCTCCTCGACATGGGATTCCGACGAACATGCGGAAGGAGTATCGCCGGGGGCCCTCCGCACCGTCAACTGACGGAGGATGAGAGAACGATACGGCGTGCGGAGGCTCGCGGTTCGAGAGCGCATCGTCGCCGGGTGGGACAGTGGGAGCGCGAGGCCTGGAAGCGTCGGCCTCTGGCCGACCATTGACCACCTGGAAGGCGACGCTCTCGGCATAGGCGGGCGTGGGCTTTTGAGCGCGCAAGCCCCTCACCCGCGTCGGTCGTGATCTCGCGGGGTGTGATTCGTGGTGGGGGCCTCCCAAGGAGCGATCTTCCGGCCGCTTGACGCTCCCGGAGGGGCGCGAGTACCATTTCTCTTCGACTTCTCTGGGAGACGGGCGCGGATGATGGACTCATTGGGCTCCTTCGCCGTTCTGCTCGCTGTGACGGCCTGTGCGTATGCCTTCATCGCCGGGATCGTGGCGCATCGGACGGGTCATCCTGTTCTCCGGGAGACGGCGCGGCGCGCGGGCGTCACGATCTTCCCCACGCTGAGCGTGGCGATCGCCTGTCTGTGGGGACTCTTTCTCACCAATGAGTTCTCGATCGCTTACGTGGCGAATCACAGCAATCGCGATCTCCCTCTTCTGTATAAGCTCACGGCGCTGTGGGCGGGACAGGAGGGATCACTTCTCTTCTGGAGCTGGATCCTCTCCGGCTACATGTTCGTCGTGCTGGTGAGGCATCGGGAAGAGGGAGAGCTGCGGCCGCTGGCCGGCGCGATCCTGGCGGGCGTTCAGCTCTTCTTCCTCATCCTGAACGCCTTCATCGTGAGCCCGTTTCGGCCTCTGGCGGAAGTGGCCGCCGATGGGACGATGCGTCCGTTCGCGCCACCGGATGGGCGGGGATTGAATCCGCTGCTGCAGTATCCGGAGATGGCCCTGCATCCTCCGACGCTCTATCTCGGCTATGTCGGCTTCTCCGTCCCCTTCGCCTTTGCGCTCGCGGCCTTGATCACGCGCTCGCCTGGGGAACGATGGATTCATGTCACGCGCCGATGGACGATGATCGCCTGGGGCTTTTTGAGTCTGGGGATCCTGATGGGCGCGCATTGGGCGTATGCCGTTCTCGGCTGGGGGGGGTATTGGGCGTGGGACCCGGTGGAGAACGCGTCGTTCATGCCGTGGCTGACGGGCACGGCGTTCCTCCACTCGGTGATGATGCAGGAACGCCGTGGCATGCTCAAGGTGTGGAACGTGTGGTTGGTCTTCATCACCTTTCTGCTCTGCGTCTTCGGCACGTTCCTGACGCGCTCGGGCGTGGTGAGTTCGGTGCACGCCTTCGCGCAATCGCCGATCGGACATTGGTTCGCCGGGTTCCTGCTGGTGGTGTTCGCCGTCTGCCTCTTCTTCTTCACTCGCCGTCGAGACTATTTGCGGAGTGAGCATCGGCTGGAGGCCGTGCTCTCGCGCGAGGCTTCCTTTCTCTTCAACAATCTGGTGCTGCTGGCGGCTTGCTTCGCCGTCCTGTGGGGGACGCTCTTTCCGGTGATCTCGGAGGCGATCACGGGGAATAAGGTGAGCGTTGGCCCGCCGTTCTTCAATCGGGTGAACATCCCGATCTTCCTCTTTCTGCTTTTCTTGACGGGCGTGGGGCCGCTGCTGGCGTGGCGGCGGACGTCGTGGGAGAGCCTGAAGCGGAACTTCACCACTCCGACGCTCATCGGGGGGGCGACGGGCGTGCTCCTGCTCGCCTTCGGGGTGAGGGAGCCTTATGCGCTGATCGCCTTCATGCTCGCAGCGTTTGTGACCGTCACGATCGTGAGCGAGTTCTGGCGCGGAGCGCGGGTCATCCGCTCACAGACGGGGCGGACCTGGGGGCAAGCCCTCGCGCAGCTCGTGCTTCGGAACACGCGGCGGTATGGGGGATACATCGTGCACTTCGGGATCGTGGTCGTCTTCGTGGGGATCGCCGGAGCGGCCTTCAATAAGGAGCGCGAGATGGAGATGCCCATGGGCGCGACGCTGGAGTTGGGCCGCTATGCCGTGACCTTGAAGGATCGGGCTCAGGGAGAGACGCCGAATTACATCTACGATCGCCTCACGCTCGAAGTGCGTCGGGGCGACGAGGTCCTCACCACGCTCATGCCGGAGCGGCGGCTGTATAAGGCGAGCGAACAGCCGCTCACGAAAGTGATGATCCATTCGGGATGGCGCGAGGACCTCTACATTTATTTCGCGGGCGTGACGGAGACGGGAGTCCCCATCATCCACGCCTATCTGAATCCGCTTGTGCGGTGGCTGTGGATCGGCGGCGGGATCGTGATCCTGGGGACGCTCATCGCCCTGTATCCGGGACGCCGGCCGATGAAGGTCGCTGTGAGCGAACGCGCTGCCGCTCGGGAGCGAGAGGTCGCGTATGCCAAAGGGGATTGAGGATCGGGGCATTCGGGGGAGCGCGCGGATGACCACCGGGAATGCGCGCGAGCCCTTCGACCGAAGGGGGCGATGGATCTTGCTCCTCGCTCTTGGGATTCTCCTCGCCGCTCCGTATATGATGCGCGCGCCATCCTCGAGCGCGGAGGCGTCCGAAGCGACCCTCGAAGAGCGCGTCAAGCGCATCGGGAAGAAACTGCTCTGTCTCTGCGGATGCAATCAAATCTTGGTCGAATGCAATCATCGCAACTGCCCGTTCTCCGGGCCAGCGATAGCGACGTTGCGGCAGGCGGTGCAACGCTACGAGAGCGATGATCTGGCCATCCAAGCGATGATCCAACAGTACGGGACGGCGGTTCTGGCTGCTCCTCCGGCGCAGGGGTTCAATCTGGCGGCCTGGATCGCGCCGTTTGCGGCAGCGGCCGGTGGGCTGGTGGTGATCGCCCTGGTGCTGCGGCGATGGTCTCGGCGGTCGGTTGCGACTCCAACGATGGGCGCGCCGATCCCGGACGACCCGGCCTGGCGCGAGCGCGTGCGCCAGGAGATCGAACGTGAACTGGGAGGTCTCCCGTGACCGCCCTCCTTGTGATCCTGTGTGGCGTTCTGGTGCTCGCGACGCTCATGTACATCTTCTTCGAAGAGGCGCAGGACGTCGGGCGGGTGAGGGATCGGCTCGCCGTCTTGACGGAGAAGAAGGAGCAACTGCTCGACAATCTTCGTGACCTGCGCTTCGAGTATCGCGCGGGTAAGCTCTCGGAGGCCGACTACGAACGCGCGCGCGCGACGTTGGAGGCCGAGATCGCGGTCGTGCTGGCGGAGCTGGAGAGACTGTCGCCCGCCGAGCGTCGCGCATGAGGAGGGCGATCGCTCGCGCCGTGGGAGGGAGAGACGGTTCATGAAGCATTCGACACGACAGATGCTCTCGCGGGCTCTTCGACGGTGGGGAGGGCTCGTACTCCTGCTTGGCGTGCCCATGCTCGTGCGCGCGGACGTGCGCGGCACGGTGATCAACGGCACGACGGGGAGACCGGCGGCCGGCGTCGAAGTGCACTTGGTCGTCCTCGACGAAGGGATGCAGGTCGCTGAGAAGACGCGCACGGACGCGCAGGGACGGTTCGCATTCTCGGCCGCGACGACGAAGCCCATGATGGTACGGGCGACATATCAAGGCGTCAACTACCATGAGATGGTCTCCCCGGGCAGCTCGTCCCTCACGCTGCGCGTCTACGAAGCGCGCGCGGCGGGACGATATGAGGTCGAACGGCTCACGTATCTCGTGCAACCGATGGAGGGCCGATTGCTCATCGGGCGGGAGTACAGCGTTCGGAATGCGACGACGCCTCCGGTGACGCTCTTTCGCCCGGAGGGCATCTTCACCTTCGCTTTGCCGGAGGGCGTGCGCCCCGAGCGCGTCTCCGTGGTGGGAGCCAGCGGCATGCCGCTCGCCATCGCCGCGCGTGAGGTCGGGGATGGCACCTGGCGCATTGAACACCCGCTGCGACCGGGGACGACGCAGTTCTTCGTCGTCTCGCAACTTCCCTATTCAGAGGAGCGCGCGCACATTCGCGAGGTGCTGCCGTGGAATGTCGGGCGCGTGCGGCTTCTTGTGCCCGAACCCATGAGCGTCGAAGCGGCCGGATTCCGACCGCTGGGGTCCGAGCAAGGGCTCTCGGTCTATGTGCTCGACGATGCGCGCGCGGGGATGGAGCTCTCCTGGAGCGTGAGCGGACGGGCTCCGAATATCCTCGCGGAGGGTCCTTCAGAGGAAGCGCGAGGAGCCGTTCGAGCCGTCGCCGGTCCGATCGCCAAGTGGCAATGGATCATTCTGGCGGCCCTCGCTCTGGCCTTCGCTGTGAGCAGCGTGATGGCCGTGCGTCGAAATCACGCGCTCAGGCGCACGGTGAGCGAGGGAGCGGAGGCGTCGCGTCCTGCCTCGGGCACGCCGACCCGTGACCTGACGGCATTGAAAGACGAGCTCTTCGCGCTCGAAGTGCGACGGCAGCGCGGGGAGATCTCCGAAGCCGATTATGAAGCGAAGCGGCGCGCGCTGCAACACTCGCTGGAAGCGGCGTTGCGCTCCGACGCTGAAGCTCCCTCATGAGAGGCCGCGCGGCGCGCGCGATCGGGGGACAAGGGATCCTGGGGCCGAGCGCGCGAGACGCGCACGCGGAGGGTCTTTCGGAGGTGAAGGACGATGAGCAATCCGAAAGTGAAATTCGCCGTCGCGATTGGGATCCTGCTGGGCGCCTTGGCTTGGCTCGCCGTGATCGGCATGCAGGAGAGCAAGACCTATTACCTCACAGTCGCCGAACTGAAGCAGATGGGTGAGAGCGTTCGCCAGAAGCGACTCCGCGTCGGTGGACGCGTCGTGGCGGGCAGCATCCAACGCGAGGGACGGCGCGTGCGGTTCCTGTTGGAGCAAAACAACGAGACCCTGCCTGTCGTGTACGTGGGGCGAGATCCCGTGCCGGATACCTTCGTGGATCATGCGGAAGCCCTCGTGGAAGGGCGATGGGGGGAGGACGGCGTCTTTCACGCGCAGAAGCTCCAGGCCAAGTGCGCGTCCAAATACGAACCGGCAGAGGGGGGGAGCTCCTCTGCTTCTCCGGGGACGTGATCGCGAGAAGCGGCCGCTCTGCCTGTACGGGCTCGCATGAACGGGACGTCCGAACCCAGGGTGCTCGCGTTCGAGCGCGTCTGTAAGCTGTTTGGCGAGACGGTCGCGCTCTGGCAGGTGAGTTTCACGCTCCATCGAGGGGAGCTGGTGGCCGTCACAGGCGGCAATGGGTCGGGGAAATCCACGTTGCTGCGCGTGGCCGCCTTCCTGCTCAAGCCCAGCTCGGGAACGGTCTCGGCCTTCGAACAGGTGCGCCCGACGCCGGCGGTGAGACGGCGCATTGGCCTGCTGGGGCATGCCTCATTCCTCTATGAGGACCTCTCGGTCGAGGAGAATCTGAGGTTCTACGCCGCTCTCTATGCCCTGGGTCGAGAGGCTGAGGAACGCGTCGCGCGCGTGCTCGGGGACGTCGGCGCGGAAGAGTTCCGCCATCGTCCGGTGCGCGCGCTCTCGCACGGGATGCGGAAGAAGGCCTCGCTGGCGCGCGCGTTGCTGGCGGACCCGGATCTGCTTCTGCTCGATGAACCGTTCTCCGGTCTGGATCGGGAGAGCATCGAGCGCGTGCGCGCGCTGATGCGGCAGTGGCGGGAGCGCGGGAAGGCGCTGCTGGTGACGACGCATCAGGCGGAGTTCCTAGAGGGGATCGCCGATGGCGAGATCGTCCTGGATCGAGGGCGCGTCGCTGCCTGGCGCCGATGGGCACACGCTCCCTCGACGGAGATCGCGACGCTCGCTCCCTCTCCCACCGCGGACGGATGAGCTACTGGACGGCGACCAGGCACATCGTGGTGAAGGATCTGCGGAGCGAAGCGCGGACGCGCGAGATGACTAACGCCATGCTCTTTTTCGCGCTCCTGGTGCTTGTGCTCTTCAGCTTCTCCTTCCAACCGGCCACGGACGAGGAGCGGCGTCTGGCGTCGGGCATCCTGTGGATCGCCTTCCTCTTCGCGGGCGTGAGCATGCTCGACCGCTCGTTCTGGCGCGAGCGGATGAACGAGTGCCTGGAGGCGCTGCGGCTGACGCCCGCTTCGGCCAGCGCGCTCTTCCTGGGCAAGTGTTTGGCGAACGCTCTTTTCCTCCTGTTGGCGGAAGCCATCCTGGTCCCGCTCTTCCTCGTCTTCTTTGACCTCTCGTTTCGCGGGGATGTAGGCATTTGGCTCCTGGTGCTCGTACTGGGGACGTGGGCGCTCGTCGTGAACGGGACGTTCTTCGCGGCGATGACGACGAACCTGCGGAGTCGCGAGCTGCTGCTGCCGCTGCTGCTGCTGCCGATCTCGGTGCCGGCTTTGATCGCCGTCGTCGAAGCGACGGCCGCTTCGCTCTCGGGCGAAGGGGCGCTGCGCGTGTGGATTCAGGTGCTCATCGCCTTCGATCTCATCTACACGACGCTCGCGCTGCTTCTCTTCGAGACGGTACTGGAGGGGACATGAAGGCTCAAGGGGGACTCCCACGATGGTGGTTCGGTCTGGTCGGCGTCACGGGCGTCGCGCTGATCCTGGGCGTGCTGCACGCGCTCTGGTTCGCGCCGACGGAGCGGACGATGGGAACCGTCCAGCGCATCTTCTACTATCACGTCAGCTCGGCCTGGACGGCCTTCGTCGCGTTCTTCATCAATTTCCTGGCCTGTCTGGCGTATGTGAAGACACGGCGGCCGAAGTGGGATGCGGTGGCCGTCAGCGCGGCAGAAGTGGGCGTGATCTTCGGCACGGTGAATCTCATCACGGGACCGATCTGGGCGAAGCCGGTGTGGGGGATCTGGTGGACGTGGGATGCGCGGCTGACCTCGACGCTCGTGATGTGGCTGTTGTATGTGAGCTATCTGCTCCTGCGACAGTTCGCGGCTGAGCATCCGGGCCAGCGGGTGTGGGCGGCGGCCTTCGGGATCTTCGCCTTCGTGGATGTGCCGATCGTCTATCTCTCGATCCGACTCTGGCGAACGCAGCATCCGGGGCCGGTCATCGCCGGGGGAGAACA
>JBEPZV010000050.1:0-17253 GCA_041640655.1 bacterium | reverse complement strand
CGAGCTCGGTCGCCTTTCGCGCGCCCCTCAGGGTGTCGTAGGTGTCAATCAGAAGGATCGTCGTCTCGGGGAAGACGCGGAGATAGGCGCGAAAGGCCTCCAGTTCATCGGGGAAGGCCATGTTCCAGGAATGGGCCGCCGTCCCATAAATGGGGATGCCGAACAGATAGCCGGCCTCGACGTTCGACGTCCCGATGCAGCCACCAATATATGCGGCGCGTGCGGCATAGAGCGCTGCCTCCATCCCGTGGGCGCGGCGCGCGCCGAACTCGATGATGGCGCGCCCCCGAGCGGCATCCACGATGCGAGCCGCTTTGCTCGCGATCGCGCTCTCGAAGTTGAGATACGAGAGCACGTAGGTCTCCAGGATTTGCGCCTCGATGAGCGGCGCCCTGATGCGCAGGATCGGCTCGTTCGGGAAGAAGACGGTCCCCTCGGGCATGGCCCAGACGTCCCCGCGAAATCGAAACTCGCTCAGGTACTCGAAGAATGCGTCTGAGACATGTCGGAAGACGGGCAATCGGCGCAAGAATTCGAGATCGCGAGAGGTGAAGCGCAGCTCAAGCAGATACTCGATCACCTGCGCGAGTCCGGCCGCGACCAGATAGCTCCGGTTCGGCGGTAGCGATCGCACGAACACCTCGAACGTGGCGGGATGATTCATCCGATTCTCGAAATAGGCCGCCGCCATCGTCAGCTCGTAGAGATCGGTCGCCAGCGCGTACGATCGCTCCCGCATGCGGAACCCCTTGCCGAAGGTTTGCCAAAGAAATGTAGCCCACGAGGCCGATCGCGTCAATTTGACGCCCTGTCGTCGCGCGCCTCTCACGGGCCATCTGCGGGCGCTTCATGGGGAATCGTTTGTTACCGCGCCTGTGGGAAGCGCTGTCGAGGGTTTCGTTGTGCGCGGCGCGCCCAACATGCTATACCTCACTCGCGGAGGTGACGATGAGAGAGGAATTGCTGGAGGAACTTGCGCGCGTCTCGGCACGCGTGGAGATCGGTGTGATCCTCGAAGACCTCGCTTTCTTAGATGCCGAAGCGTCCTGGTGGCCTCCGGATGTGCGACGACACGTCCTGGCCGATGGCCTCTATCGGCGGAGGTTCTTCAATTGCCTCGAGGAATGCCGGGCGATGGCCGATCTCTGGATTCGGTTGAAGGAGTATTTCGGTCTCCCGCACCCGCATTACGTTCGTCTCCTGATTCATGAAGTAGGTCATCACCGTCAGACGGGAGACGCGTCTTCGCCCGGGCAGGCTCGGTGAGACCGAAAGAGGGGCGATGGGGCGAAGCTCCTCGCTGGCCACATCGCCCCTGGGGGATGGGGGCTGCACAGCCGATGCATGAAGCGCCAACTCCTGCGAGCGGAGAGGATCCTGACCGGACTTCAGCGGACGAGGAGGGGATGATTCGGCGACGACGGTGAGTGCGTGTGATCCCGAAGGGCGGTGGCCGTCGCCCGGAAAGACGATGAAGCGACCGGTGAGGAGGACTTCCCGCAGCTCCGACTCCACGGCGAAATGAAAAACTCCTTGCTCTGGCACTGCCAGGGCGTCTCCGACAAACGCGCCCGGGCGAACCTCGCTCTCACGGAGTCGGACGTGTGCATACTGCGACCACAGCCCGTGGGTCACCGAGGCAGAAGCTTCTCCGTGGGCGTGAACGTCTCCGGGAAGGCCGAGCGCTATACATCCGATACTGGCGGCGATCGTCCTGACCTTCGTCATACGCCTCGCGTGAAAGCGTATAGCAAGCAACATGCCGATGAAGCTGTGGGCGCGGGTGGTTCCTGCTCGCCGAGCCACAGTGGGACCAAGCCTCATGCCTTCAACGAGTTATTCGAGAAGCGTGCCTTCGCGGGAGGGAATGCGGGTCCAGTCCCTCGTGTTTCATCTCCTCTTGTCCCATTTCACGGCTGAAACGCTCGCTCCCCTCATCTGTCAGTCGCGAGGATGGCTCAGGCGGGAGGGGCCGGCGACCGATCGCCGTCCTGCGCTTCGTCAGGATGATGGGGTTCTCGGGCGCGGGTCTGCGGGCGGGGAGAATCGTTTGGTCAGCCCGTATTTCTTCATCTTTCGCCAGAGGGTGACGCGACTCATGCCCAAATCCCGAGCTGCGCGCTCGAGGTGACCTTCGTGACGTTGGATGGCCTGGAGGATGAGATCGCACTCGACCTGATTCAGGACCGTTTCGAGCCCGCCTTCTTTCGAGGCCTCAGCGGAGGCTCGAACTGCGGCCGGCAGGTCGGCGAGCGTGATCCAAGGACCAGAGGCGAGGGCGACGGCCTGTTCCACAATATGGCGCAGCTCGCGAATGTTGCCGGGGAAGTCGTACTTCAGGAGTGCGGCCAGCGCGGCTTCGCTGAAGCCCCGGACCTCTTTCTGATCTCGCCGGGTGAATTGGCGGAGGAAGTGATGAGCCAACAGGGGAATATCTTCACGCCGCGCGCGAAGCGGTGGGAGGTGGATGGTGACGACGTTGAGCCGATAGTAGAGATCCTCGCGGAATTCTCCACGCTGCACCGCTTCTTGCAAGTCTCGATTGGTCGCCGCGATGATGCGCACATCAACGGGGGTCTCGCGATTCTCGCCGAGGCGACGGATCACCTTCTCTTCGAGCACGCGCAGGAGCTTGGCCTGAATCGAGGGCGGGACGGTTCCGATCTCGTCCAAGAAGAAGGTCCCTCCCGAGGCTTCTTCGATCAAGCCTCTTCGATTCGCGACGGCGCCGGTGAAGGCGCCTTTGACGTGACCGAAGAGTTCGCTCTCCAGCAACGATTCGGGCAGAGCCGCGCAGTTGACCGCGATGAACGGTCGCGAGGCGCGTCGGCTCAGCAGGTGAATGGCGCGGGCGAGCACATCCTTGCCCGTGCCGGTCTCGCCCGTGAGCAGCACGGTGGCTTCGGTGGGAGCGACGCGCCGCACTTTCTCCAGCGCGTCGAGGAAGGCGGGGCTTTGGCCGATGAGGTTCTCGATCCCGAAATGGTGAAACAGCTCTTGGCGCAGCCATCGGTTCTCGCGCTGCAGGCGCTTCTTCTCCAGGACATGGGCCACGCGCAGGCGCAGTTCATCCACCGGGAAGGGCTTGGTGATGTAGTCGCATGCGCCGAGCTTCATAGCCTCGACAGCCGTTTCGATCGTCCCGTAGGCGGTCATCATGAAGACCTCCGTCTCCGGGGACGTCTCCTTAATAGCGCGCAGCAGGTCCATGCCCGAGAGGGGGGACATCATGAGGTCGGTGATGACCAGATCGAAGAACTCCTGCCGCACGCGCTCCAGGGCTTCCGAGGCGTCGGCCGCCGTCTCGATCTCGCACTCCTGGCTCGCGAGAGCGCGCTCGACGAACGTCCGCACAGCCTCTTCGTCATCCACGACGAGGATCTTGAACATCGCCTTCTCCCCCATCCCGCACGGGTGGCGCACGCACCGCCGGCGCACCGTTGAGAGCACATTATACGGGAGACCGAGCGGGTGGGGGAAGGCAGGCGCTCAAAGGGGTGAAGCGCGGGTCTTTGCTCCGACGCGCGCGCCCGGACTATAATTCAGCGTTCGGTGAGAGGGCGCTATGGCGTTCACCTTGGTCTCCGAATATCAACCGCGGGGGGATCAGCCGGAGGCGATCGAAGCGCTTGTGCGCGGCGTGCGCCAGGGGAAGCGGTTCCAGGTCCTCATGGGCATCACGGGCTCGGGGAAGACGTTCTCGATCTCGAAGGTGATTGAGCAGGTGAATCGGCCCGTCCTCGTGATGGCTCACAATAAGACGCTCGCCGCGCAGCTCTACCAGGAGTTCAAGAAGTTCTTCCCCTACAACGCCGTCGAATACTTCGTCAGCTACTACGACTACTATCAACCGGAGGCCTACATCCCGGCGACCGACACGTACATTGAGAAGGAGGCCATCATCAACGAGGACATTGACCGGCTGCGCATGTCCGCCACGCGCGCGCTCTTTGAGCGGCGGGATGTCATCATCGTGGCGAGTGTCTCCTGCATCTACGGCCTCGGCGATCCGAGCGAATACTACGGGATGCTGTTCTGGGTGCATCGGGGACAGGCGCTCACGCGCGCGGAGCTGGTGCGGCGGTTGGTGGAGCTGCAATATGAGCGCACCGAGGACGAGTTGCGGCGCGGCACGTTCCGCGTGCGGGGGGACATCGTGGAGGTCTATCCGGTGGATCGCGACCTGGCCGTGCGCATCGAGCTGTGGGGGGATGAGGTGGATGCCCTGGCGACGATTGATCCGCTCTTCGGCGAGGTGATCGAGCGCCTGGAGCGCATCGCGTTCTATCCGAAGACGCATTTCGTCACGCGCCGCGATGTCCTGCGTCGCGCCATCCGTTCGATCCGCGAGGAGTTGGCGTGGTGGCGGCCGCAGCTCGAAGCGAGGGGGAAGCTGATCGAAGCGCAGCGGATTCAGGAGCGGACGCTCTACGATCTGGAGATGCTGGAGCAATTCGGCTACTGTCGTGGGATCGAGAATTATTCCCGGCATCTGACGGGGCGGCGGCCGGGCGAGCCGCCTCCGACGCTGCTCGATTATCTCCCCAAGGACACGCTCATTATCGTGGACGAGAGTCATCAGACGATCCCCCAGATTCGGGGCATGTATCACGGGGATCGCTCGCGGAAGGAGACGCTCGTGGAGTACGGCTTCCGCTTGCCGAGCGCGCTCGACAATCGGCCCCTGACCTTCGAGGAATGGGAGGCGCGCGTCGGCCAGGTCATCTTCGTCTCGGCGACGCCCGGCGACTATGAGCTGGAGAAGGCGGGGGGGGAAGTCGTCGAGCAGGTCGTCCGTCCGACGGGGCTGCTCGATCCGGAGGTCGAGGTGCGCCCCGTGCGCGGCCAGGTGGATGATCTGCTGGAGGAGATTCGGCAGCGGGTGGCGCGCGGCGAACGTGTGCTGGTGACGACGTTGACCAAGCGCATGGCCGAGGACCTCTGCGCCTATTATGCGGAACTCGGCGTGCGGGTTCGGTATTTGCACTCGGAGATCGACACGTTGGAGCGGGTCAAGATCCTGCGCGATCTCCGGCGCGGAGATTTCGATGTGCTCATCGGCGTGAATCTGCTGCGCGAGGGGTTGGATCTGCCGGAGGTCTCGCTCGTCGCCATCCTCGATGCCGATAAGGAGGGGTTCTTGCGCTCGACGCGCGCGCTCATTCAGACCATTGGGCGCTGCGCGCGGCACGTCAACGCGAAGGCCATCCTCTATGCCGATCGCATCACCGAATCCATGGCGCAGGCGATCCGCGAGACCGAGCGGCGCCGGGCGAAGCAGCAGGAGTACAATCGGCGGCACGGGATCACGCCGCAGTCGGTCGTCAAGCCCATCGAGGAGACGCTCGTCAACATCATCGAGGCCGATTACGTGACCGTCCCAATCGAGGATGAAGATGACGAGCTGACGACGGAGGCGGCCATCGAGGCGCGCATCCGACAGTTAGAGGCGGAGATGCGGGAGGCGGCGCGGCAGCTCCAGTTCGAGCGCGCGGCCACGCTGCGAGATCGGATCAAGGCGTTGAAGCGTCGCTTGCTGGAGGTCCCGAGTTGAGGGGGACGATGACGATTCGATTTCTCACAGCCGGGGAATCGCACGGACGGGCGCTTGTGGCTCTTGTGGAGGGGCTTCCCGCGGGGATGCCCGTGGACGTGGAGTTCATCGCGCGCGAGCTCAAGCGGCGGCAGCAGGGGTTCGGGCGGGGGGCGCGGCAGAAGATCGAGCGGGATCGCGCGGAGATCCTGAGCGGCGTGCGGCACGGGCGGACGCTCGGTTCGCCCATCGCGCTGCTCATCGAGAATCGCGATTTCGCGAATTGGCAGGAGGTGATGGCGCTGGAGCCGCGCGCGTTCGAGGATGAGCGGAAGGCGCGACGCGTCGTGCGCCCGCGTCCGGGGCATGCCGATCTGGCCGGAGGGTTGAAGTACAACACGCACGATCTGCGGGACATTCTCGAACGAGCGAGCGCCCGCGAGACGGCCGCGCGCGTGGCGGTCGGGGCATTGGCCAAACTCTTACTTCGGGAGTTCGGCATCGAGGTGAGCAGTCACGTCCTGATGGTGGGGGGGGTGCCCGAGCAGCCGCGCGACGACGTCTCCTGGGAGGAGATTCGGGCCATCCCCGAGGATTCGCCCCTGCGCTGCGCCGATCGGGAGCTGGAGGCGCACATGATCGCGCGCATTGAAGAGGCGATGCGCGCCGGGGACACGCTCGGCGGTCTCTTCGAGGTCGTCGCGCACGGTGTGCCGCCCGGATTGGGCACGCACACGCAGTGGGATCGGCGCTTGGATGGACGGCTGGCGCAGGCCCTCATGTCCATCCAGGGGGTGAAGGCGGTCGAGATCGGTCTGGGCGTGGCGGCCGCGCGCTGGCCCGGCTCGCGCGTCCACGACGAGATCTTCTATGATCACGCCGAGCGCCGATTCTACCGCAGGACGAACCGCGCCGGCGGCATCGAAGGGGGGATCAGTAACGGCGAGGAGATTCGCGTGCGCGGATACCTGAAGCCGCTCTCGACGCTGCGACGTCCCCTGCGAAGCGTCAATATCCTCACGAAAGAGCCGGCCGAAGCGGCCTTCGAGCGCTCGGACGTGACGGCCATCACCGCGGCTGGCGTGATCGGGGAGGCGATGGTGGCCCTGGTGCTCGCTCAAGCCCTGCGCGAGAAGTTCGGCGGCGATTCGCTCGAGGAGATGAAGCGCCAATTCCTCGCCTATCAGGAGCAGCTTCGAGCCTATTGACGATGCGACGCGCCTTGTGGGGAGCTGGGGGAGCTTCGAGGAGCCGTGGGCGATTCCGACGGCCAGCATGGCGCCGGATCATGGCCGCCTGGATGCGCCATCGCCGCGCGCTCGTCGCCGGTCTGGGCTGTATCCTCGTGGGCGATGCCATCGGACTCACGGCGCCGACGGTCGTCCGCTATGCCGTGGACGATCTGGTGCGGGCGACGACGGCGGAGAAGTTCTTCCGCTATGGGCTGCTGGTGATCCTCATCGCGCTCGGGCAGGGGGTCTTCCTCTTCTGGCAGCGGCGGTTGCTGGTGGGGATGTCGCGCGACATCGAGTACGAGCTGCGCAATGAATTCTTCGTCCATCTGGAGCGACTGGAGCCGAAGTTCTTCCACGAGTATCGGACGGGGGATTTGATGTCGCGGGCGACCAATGATCTGAACGCCGTGCGGATGTTGGTCGGACCGGCGCTCATGTACTCGACGCATGCGGTGGTCGTCTTCGCGCTCGCGCTCCCGCTGATGATTCGGGTGAGCGGGCGGTTGACGGTGCTGGCGCTCGTTTCGCTCCCCTTGGTCTCGGTGGCGACCCGGTTCTTCGGGACGCGCATCCACGACCATTTCGAGCGGGTTCAGGAGCAATTGGCGCGCTTGAGCACGAAAGCGCAGGAGAATTTCGCCGGCGTGCGCCTGGTGCGCGCCTACGGGCAGGAGGAGGCGGAACGGCGCGCCTTTCGCGCGCTCAATCGCGAGTACGTCCGGCGCAACCTGCGCCTCATTCGCCTGACCGGACTCTTCTACCCCACGCTCGCGTTCCTCATCGGGCTCGGATCGGCGGCTGTGCTCTGGTACGGGGGGCGGCTCGCTCTGGAGGGGGTGATCAGCGTCGGTCAGTTCGTGGAGTTCAATCTCTATCTGGCGCGACTCATCTGGCCGGTGATCGCCATGGGATGGGTGGTGAATTTGGCCGAGCGCGGCTTGGCCAGCATGGAGCGCATCGTGGAGATCCTGGAGCGCGAGCCGGAGAGCCGAGATGTCCAGACGCCGCTTCCGCTGACGTCCGACGATGGGTGGGTTCCGCAGGGGAAGATCGAGATCCGACATCTGACCTTCGGCTACGATGATCGCCTGCCGGTGCTGCGCGATCTCTCCCTGGTGATCGAGCCCGGGGAGACGGTGGCCCTCGTCGGACGAACGGGGGCGGGGAAGACGACCTTGGTGAATCTGCTCGCGCGGCTTTACGAACCACCGCCTGGGACGATCTTCATTGATGGGCGGGACATTCGCACCATCCCTCGCGAGCGTTTGCGCGCGGCGCTCGGTGTGGTCCCTCAGGAGCCGTTCCTCTTCAGCCTGAGCATCGCCGAGAACATCGCCTTCGGCGCGGACGGCGTCGGCCCGAGGGAGATCGAAGAGGCGGCACGATGGGCCGGGTTGGAGGAGGAGATTCGGGAGTTCCCCGAGGGCTTTCGCACGATCGTGGGGGAGCGAGGGATCATGCTCTCCGGTGGGCAGAAGCAGCGCGTGGCGATCGCGCGCGCGCTCGTGCGTCGGCCGCGCATCCTGATTCTGGATGATGCGCTCTCGGCTGTGGACGCGCAGACGGAAGAACGCATCCTCGCGCATGTGCGCGCGATCATGGCGCGGCGCACGGTGCTCTTCATCTCGCATCGGTTGTGGACGGTGCGCGAGGCCGATCGCATCTTCGTCCTGGAGCGGGGGCGCGTGGTTGAGCAAGGCACGCACGAGGAGCTGCTCACGCGCGGCGGTCTCTATGCGGAGCTGTACGAAGAACAACTCCTGGAGGAGGAAGTGGCCCGGGGCGAATGAGGATCTGGCTGCGTCTGGATTCCCGACAGCGCTGGAGCTTTCAGGCCGAGCCCGAAGGCGAGGAGGAGATGCGTTCGCCAGCCCACGTCCTCTCGCAGGGACTCATCGGTCGGCTCTGGCAACGGCTGCTGGCCGAATATCACCATGCGCGCCGCGCGATCGAGACGACCGAGCGGATGGCGTGGATTCGGGCGTTGCTTCGGAAGCTGGAGGCGCGCGTGGATCCGAGCGAATCGCTCTTGCGGCGCATGCGCACGGCGGCGGAGATCGTGCTCCTGCATCCGGACTCGCTCTCGGCTCCGCTTGTGCGGCGCCGGTTCTTTCGCTTCCTCCGGCGCCGGGCGCGCGCGCATGCGCGTGGGGTCGTCCTCAATGCGCTGCTGTTGCCGGTGACGGCGGCGATGGCGATCTTGCCCGGGCCGAACGTCTTCTTCGCCTGGAACGCGTATCGGCTCATCGCGCATCTTCTGGCGTGGCGGGGGGCTCGACGCGTCTTGCGCCAGGAATGCCCGGTGCACGTACACGCGGAGGAGGAGATCATCACGGGCAGCGTCTCGCATCAGCTCCATGCCGAAGGGACCTGAACGCTCTATGGCGGTGAACCTGCCGCGCGTGTATGCGATCACGGATTGTCGGCTGACCGGACTCTCGCATGCCGAGCAGGTGCGGCGCTTGGCCGCCGGAGGGATTCGTCTCATCCAGCTTCGGGAGAAGGCAGCCTCGCCGCGAGCCTTCTACGAGCAAGCGCGCGAGGCTGTGGCCGTCGCTCGGGAACTGGGCGTTCGGCTGCTCATCAACGATCGCGTGGACATCGCGTTGGCCGTCGGCGCCGATGGGGTGCATCTCGGACAGGAGGATCTCCCGCCGGAGAAAGCGCGCGCGTTGCTCGGACCGGATCGCCTCATCGGCTTCTCGACGCATTCGCTCGAGCAAGCGCTCGTGGCCGACACCTGGCCCGTGGATTATCTCGCCATCGGTCCGATCTTCCCCACGCGGACGAAGGAGAATCCGGATCCGGTCGTCGGCGTGGAGATGGTTCGAGCCGTGCGGGCGCGAATTCGCAAGCCTCTGGTCGCCATCGGCGGCATCACGCTGGAGACGGCACCGCGCGTCATCGCAGCGGGCGCGGATGCCGTCGCTGTGATCGCCGACCTCTTGAGTGCGCCGGACATCACGGCACGAGCGCGTCAGTATGTGGAGACGCTCGCCGCGCTCCCATGAGCGCGCGAGCCTTCGGCTCGGTTCGAGGCCATGACGTCGCCACGGACCGATGCGCGCGATGAGGGGAGAGGAGAAGATGAACGGCAGAGCATTCGCCGCTGTGAGCATCGCGCTGGGGAGCCTCGTGATCGCAACGCCGGCCATCGGCGCGCGTGGCTTCGCGTCTGAGGAGTTGCACACCGTGCGGTTGCGCAATGGGTCCATCCTGCGCGGACGTCTCGTTCGATTTGAGAACGGGGAGTTCACGATGATCCTCGCCGGCACGCAGAGTCGAGCCATCATCCACGTCGCCGACGTGGAGCGCATAGATTTCGGGGAGGCCGCGCCGGTCCACGCGGAGGCGCCGCGCGCGCCGGAGGCGACGGCGGAGGCGCGTTCGACGCCGGAGCCGGCAGCTTCCCTGCCAGCGGAGGCTGTGACGCTGCCGCAGTATCGAGAGTACACCGTGAGGGTCCCGGCCAACGCGGAATGGACCGATACGGGGATCACGCTCGTCAGAGGACAGAAGCTGCGGCTGGCCGTCAGCGGACGCGTGCGCATCTCGCCGACGCGCGAGGTGGGGCCGGAGGGGATCGAGCTGAGCGACCCCGGCAAGTTGATGCCGGATCGTCCAAGTGGAGGCCTGATCGCGGTCATCGGCGATGATAACGATGACTTCATCTTCATCGGGCCGGCGGCCGAGCTGGTCGCCCATCGCGGCGGTCAGTTGTATCTGATGGTCAACGACGGCGAGCTCAAAGATAACAGTGGTGAGTTCACCGTCCGCATTCAGGTGAGCGAGCCGCCGCAGGCAGCGAAGAAGCCATAGCGGACCCTGCGCTTCGCCTCTATGGCGTGGGAGCGTGAGATGGCGGTCGAACGCTTGCGGGCGATTCCGTCGGTGGAGTCCATCTTGCGATGGGCCTCGGTGGCCCCGTGGATCGAGCGGCTCGGGCGCGCCCTCGTCGTCCGCGAGGTGCGCGCCGTCACGGAAACGGTGCGTGAGGAGATCCGCGCGGGGCGTCTCGTCGTGGCGCTCGATGAGGTGCCGCGCGAGATTGAGCGCCGGTTGCGCGCGCGCTTGGAGGCGCTGGAGCGCCCCTCGCTGCGGCGGGTGATCAATGCGACCGGCGTCATCCTCCACACCAATCTCGGGCGCGCGCCCCTCTCAGCGACAGCGCTCCGCGCCCTGGAACAGATCGGCGCGGGATACGCCAACCTCGAATACGATCTCGTGCGGGGTGAGCGCGGGCGGCGCGAGGTGCATTGCCAGGAGGTGCTGCGCCGTCTGCTGGGTGCAGAGGCCGCGCTCGTCGTCAACAATAACGCGGCCGCCGTGCTGCTGGTGCTCAACACCCTGGCCGAGGGCGGGGAAGTCCTCGTCTCGCGTGGAGAGCTGATCGAGATCGGCGGCGCCTTCCGGCTTCCCGAGATCATGGCGAAATCCGGAGCCATTTTGCGCGAAGTCGGGACGACGAATCGCACGCGGTTGGACGATTACGAGCGAGCCATTACGGAACGCACGCGGCTCATCTTGCGCGCACATTGGAGTAATTTCCGCATCATCGGATTCACTGAGCGGCCCTCTCTCAAAGACCTCGTCGCCCTGGCTCATCGGTATGGCCTCCCCTGCTACGAGGATTTGGGGAGCGGATGCCTGGTGGATGTGAGCCCATGGGGGATCTCCGATGAGCCGACCGTAGCTCAGTCTCTGGCCGACGGCGTGGACGTGTGCTCCTTCAGCGGAGATAAATTGCTGGGCGGGCCGCAGGCGGGGATCATCGTCGGGCGTGCGGCGATCATCGAGCGCCTGGCCCGAAATCCCCTGATGCGCGTCGTCCGGCCGGATAAGCTCACCCTCGCCGCGCTCGAAGCAACCCTGCGCGCGTATCTGGCCGGGCGCTTCGACGAAGTCCCGGTTCTGCGGATGATCGCTCTGACGCCAGAACATCTCCGACGTCGTGCACGAGCGTTCGCCCGTCGGCTCCGGCGCGCATGCGGCGCAGCCTTTCACATTCGATTGAAGGAAGGTGTCTCGGTCACCGGCGGCGGTTCCGCTCCGGGAGTGGGGCTTCAGACGACACTCATCGCCCTGCGCCACCAACAGCTCTCGGCGCACGAGCTGGATGCCCGGCTGCGCGCCGCTGATCCCCCTGTGATCGCGCGCATCGAGGAGGAAGAGGTGGTGCTCGATCTCCGCACCGTCTCGCCAGAGGAAGAGCGCGATATGCTCCGCGCTCTGAGCACCATCGCTCCACCCCTTCGGGATGAATCGCCGGACGGCGAACCTCCACACTCCGCCCATGAACCCGCGCGGGTGGACTCCAGGTGAATACGAGCGGATCTCCATTGTGCGATTACCATCTCTTCCGTCTCTAAGCCGGCACGCCCGAGCATTTTTAGCTTTGGGCGAGCGAAGCGAACCTCGGGCCGAACTTGTAGCTATTGCCACGTTCGCAATCACGCGCTATACTGCAACGGTGTAACGCAATTACGCGATTGTCGCGTAAGCAATGAATTCGTCTTCGGAGGAGGGCTTATGATCGAGGAGCCGGAAATCACGATCGAGAGTAAGGAGCAGGGGAGACCCATTGAGAAGAGGGTGCCTGTGGAGGGCGAGCGAACCGATCCGCTTGAAGAAATCGCGTCCTCGGTGAGGGAGTTTGCGCAGCGGATTCCGGATTCGATCGCCAAGGCGATTGAGAAGGCGCTTCAGGGGCGGGACTTTCCGCTGATGGTCCGTGTGAATCGTGAAGCTTTGCGACGCATTGACGAGCTGGTGGAGGCGGGGATCTTCAAGAGTCGTTCCGAGAGCGCCGCGTTTTTGATCAGTGAGGGGATTAAGGCGCAGGCCGGATTATTTGAGCGGATTGAGGAGAAGATCCGCGAGATCGAGCGGTTGCGCAGCGAGTTGAAGAATCTCGTCGGTCAAGAGATGAAGCCTACGCCTTAGCCGGGAGCTCCGACGGCCGCTGCGGCGCATGAAGCGGGGGAGGGATATGGGGATTCCCTTCCCTCGCTTCAGAGTGGGGCCCCTACCAGGGTGGCTCGGGGTACGGGATTGCGAGGTGGGGCCTAGTCGAGGATGAAGCTGCATATTCGGAAGGCTCCGTCGAGTTCGCAGATTGACCCGGAGAGTCGCAACGCGCGTTGCTGTCCCGACTCATCCATCACGATCATACGCACGCGCTCGTAAACGCGCGCCTCGCCATATGAGACGATCCGTTGTGGCTCAACGCGAATGAGCGTGTAATGACGTCCGCCGTGCTCTCGAAGGAGGCGATGAAGGCCTTCGGCATTTTGCGGCGCGTACGCCGACCACACCCATTCGCACGTCAGGTTGGGCACGGGCGGCAGCTTGGGCCACAGCTTCTCGCAGAACGCGCTTTTGGTGAGGACGAGCTGCTCAAGGGCTGCGCGGTCGCTGATGCGGAGCGCGCGCAGAATGGACTCGGCGAGTGTTCGAAGACCTGCGCGCGCTTCTGGGGAGAGGACCATGGACTCGCGCGGTGAGATATTCGATCGTGCGTCCGGTGAGAACCAGGAACGTGAGCTGAGGAGCAGAGGGAGCACACTCAGCACAAGCCCGATGGCCCACATGATCTTTCCCGCAGATGCGCGCGTCTGCTTGAGGAGATCCAGCAGAGGGGAGCGCGCGGTTGTGAGTCGGTGCGGTTGCGCGGGAATCGGCCCACCTTTGTTCATGTCCGCGCGCCCCCTGTCACTACTCTCGAGCGATGTGCACCCACTTGGCCTTGGTCCAATCGTTCTGGGGATGGACGCCGCCCAAGAAAGTCACGGGCTCGAAGAACCCGTCATCTGGAGGCGATGCCACGCGCGCGCGTTCGAGCGCGGGAGAATCGTCAGCAGGTCGAAAATCGGGATCGTCGAGGTTGAACGGATCACGGAGACGGGGATCCACGATCGCGATCCTTGTGAAGCGCTCGACGAGCGAAGCGGTCGCGCCGGAGGCGAAGTTCGGAGCGTTCTCGAAGAAGATCGAGTGGGAGATCACCAGCTCCCCATTTTGAGCGAGCGCTTGGCTGACAGCTCCTTGAATATCGAGCCCTGCGCGCTTGAAACCGATGACGATGAAGTTGCGGAGCGTCCCGGCGGTCCCTCGTCGGAGCACGATACCGGCTCCGCCACCGGTCTCCGGTCGCGGATCGCCCACGAGAGTGAAGTTATAGAGCACCGGGTTCGAGCGGGGGAGGAGATTGTGATCGTTCTCGTTGTTATCGGCTTCGATCCCACGATCAGCCGAGGGGTCCACCTCACCATCCTGCTGGACGACGACGAACTGTGCCTTTCCCGTCCATCCCGTCTGCCAATCGAATCCGTCATCGCCCGGCCCGGTGACCAGGATGTACTTCACGTTCACGGTGCCACCGAAGAGCTCGATCCCGTCGTCAGCGCCGCGATTGACGTGGACGTGGTCCACGATGGTTCCGGCGCCGACGCCCGCGAGCGTGAAGTTATTCAACTCGCGATCGGGAGCGACCGGGAATCCGGCGAACTCGATCCGCACGTAGCGGATGATGCCGCTATTGTCATTCGGATC
The DNA here is from genome assembly GCA_041640655.1 of bacterium. GTDB lineage: Bacteria > Acidobacteriota > Blastocatellia > HR10 > HR10 > HR10. The sequence continues at coordinate 2,934 of JBEPZV010000050.1, read as the reverse complement.
GTTACCCCCGTAGATCCCGGTCAGTCCCGCTTCTCCTTGTTCCTCGCCGCCGGGCGCGTTGATCGGTGCGCGGCCATTGATCCACACCCCGCCCCAATCGCGCGGCCCGCGCTGCCCTGGTGGCTGCGCACTGGTGAAGATGATTGGCGCACTAGGCGTTCCTTCAGCGATGATCTTCGCCCCTCGGTCAATGACGAGGAAGCTGCGATCCAGCCCCTTGATGACCGTGCCGGGGAGGATCGTGAGCGTCGCTCCGGCTCGCACGAAGACCGCTCCACTGAGAACGTATTCCTTATCCGGTGTCCACGTGCGATCGGAGGTGATGTCTCCTTGCACGATCACTTGCTCCTTCTGCTGAGCCGTGACGAAAGACGTACCAACCAGACAGAGTGTTACGAGGATCCCCAGTCCTCTCTGGACCCATGCTCGTCGTTTCATCGTGACCTCCGTTCAGTAGATTCGATATGAGAGGCCGATCTGGAACGTCCGGCCTCGACGGTAAGACCAATAGGGATCTGATCCCTGAGAGAATCGGAGCGTGTAATTGAGGAGATTCTCCAGCGAGACCTTGACCTCCATCCGCTTGGCCTCGCCCAGAAACTGCTTGGAGAAGATGAGATCCAGGCTCGGGTATCCCTGCTGAGCAATATCGGCCAGGCCATAGGCTCCGACGTCGGTGAGGCGCCGCCCGATGTACTGACCGAGCAGGCGCGCGTGAGCGGTCCAGCGTGGGATCTCGTAATCAAAGGCGACGTTAAAGAGATGCGTGGATTGTCCGACCAAGGGGCGTCGGAGCGAGGTCAGCACATTCAACTGCTGTGGACCAAGAGTCACTTGAGAGCGAACGAACGTGTAATTGCCCGAGATCTGCATCCGCTGCCCGAATGTCCCCAGCAGTCCCAGGCTTTGGCGGACCTCGATCTCCACGCCCGCATTGCGGGCCCCTGAGGCGTTACGCCATGAGGCGATCGTCGTCTCATTGGAGGGTTCGATCACCGGTTCGATCGGATCCCGCATCCGCTTGAGGAAGAAGCTCACGGCGAGCAGCTCGGGGGGGCGAAACCACTCCCACCGCAGATCGAGATTTCGGATCCGCGTCCGCCGGAGATCGGGATTCCCGCGCGCCGATGGTCCCCCCGTCACATCGGTGTACTCGTATGGGCTCAACTCTCGGAAATGTGGGCGCGCGACCGTCTGGCTCCATCCAAGTCGCAGATGCATCTGTGGGGTGAGTGCGAGCACCACTCCCATGCTGGGGAGGATGTCTCGCACCTTTTGCCCGGCCTCCACGACGTTCAGGGTGCGATTGAAGGGGGTGAAGGTCTGGACACGCTGATCGGATTCCTCCACGCGCCCGCCGGCGATGAGGCGCCATCTTTTGGCCGTCAGGTCGGCCATCGCGTATCCGGCCACGATGTCGTGAGCCGCCACGTAGGCATCGGTCGGGCGCGTCTCCTCGAAGAGTTCAAATCCATCGGGACGAATATTCTCCGGAGCCAGGAGCTGCTCCGGAGGCAGGAAGAGATTGATCCCGCGCAGGCGGCGCGGAATGAACCGGAACCGGCGGGAGAGGAACGCGCGATCGCGGTTGCTGTAGGAGGCGCCGGCCTTGAGCGAGAGCGTGAGGCTTCGCCCGAAGAAGAAGGCGCTCCAGTCCAGCGCGGGCTCGCGCAGGTTCTCTCGCATGATGTTGAATAACCGGAGCCCACTTTGCAATTGGCTGAAGAAGCGGAACTGCTGTCGCGCGGGATCGAACTCGTAGATGATCTCGCGCCCATCCGGCTCATCCAGACGAGCGCGCGAGTATGTCCATCGCCACGCCACGACGCTGTTCGCCAGAGCAGGGAGGGTGTACTCTCCGGAGAGCTGCTCGGAGGTGATCTCCTCCTCTGTGAAGCGCAGCCGCTGATTCCGAATGACGGTGAAGCGGCTCTCATACCATCCCTGATAGACCCGCACCTGATCCGTTCCGTCATGAGCGTAGAACGTCCTCCAGGAGAGCTTATGCTGCGGCGTCAGTCGGTACGAGACCGAGGCCAATCCCCCCAAGCGCGCCGTTCGAGCGCTGGATGTGTACCCGCTCAAAAGGCTCAGCACCCCCTCTGGGATGACCTCCCGCACGCGCGGCAAGATCCCATGTTGGCGGAGGAACTCGGGAGTCGCGAAGATGCTTCGGGGGACGGGACGCCCGCCACTGCCGAGGATGTAAAAGAGGCGATTCTCCTGCTGCGTCTGGAGTGTCGCGCCGAAATGAAGCGCGCCGACAAGCCCCCAGCGCCCCCGACTTCCCCCTCCCGAGATGCTGTAACTCTGGTTGGGGAGCGCCTGGCGCGTTCGCGGCTCCCACACGGGCCGAAAGGCGCGACCGAAGGTTTGCAACTCAGACGGAGCGTAGCGCCCGGAGATTACCGCCTCGTCGGGGATGAGAGCCGGCAGCGCGCGAGCGCCCTTTCCAAAGCCCAGCCAATCCCATCGTCCGCCCGGATAGGTGAGGAAGGACTTCAAACTGGTCTGCGTGTTGAACCCCACGGAGGTGGAGACCTTGAGCGTCCCTGCGGAGGGGAAATCCAGCGTCCGAAGCCGCACGACCCCTCCGGAGAATTCACCCGGCTGATCCGGAGCGAACGATTTCACGACGCGGACTTCCTGCAGCAGATTGACCGGGATCAGGTCCATGGGGACGACCCGACGATCCGGCTCGGTCGTCGGCAGCACGGCATCGCCGAGTGTCGTCTGGCTGTAGCGCTCGCCCAATCCACGCACGTAGATGTACTTGTTCTGAACGACTGAGAGTCCGACCAAGCGCGAGAGCACAGAAGCCGCATCCGACCTCACATCGCGCGCCATCTCCCGAGCGCTGATGATTTCGCTCACAACAGCCGAAGCTCTCCGCTCCTCCAACAAGGCCTGTAGCCCATCGTCGGTCTCAGCCCG
>JBEPZV010000049.1:0-17390 GCA_041640655.1 bacterium | reverse complement strand
AATCCACGCGACGGCGATCCACTGTCCGGCCAGAATCGCGAGCGCTCCGATCCAGAGGATGACGGCGATCGTGCCGCGCACCTTGCGACCGTAGCGATATTCCAGATAATCACCGACGGTGTAGAGGCCCCGTTGCGCGGCCACCTCCCAGATCTTCGGGCCGACGATGAAAGCCAGGATCAGGCTCCCTAATCCGGCTGATCCCACCCACCACCATCCCGAGAGCCCGAAGCGGTATCCGAGCCCAGCCGCTCCGACCGTGGATCCGGCCCCGATATTAGCCGCCAGGAGGGTCGCCAGGAGTACGCCCGATCCCAGACTTCGACGCGCGACGAAGAAATCGGCGGCCGTGCGCACCGAACGCGAGGCGAGAAGACCGAGGAGGATGAGCGCCCCGGAGTAGATGAGCAGCAGGAGCACGTAGCCGTTCATCTGGCGTCGGAAGCGCGAAGCAGATCGCGAGCAGCCGGATAGCCGGGCACACTCTCGGCCTTCAGGACGGCGCGGACCACGGCCTCGGCAACGACTTCGGCCGCCAGCGCTCCGACAAGGCCGAGATCGGCACCTCGCACCCGCCCCGTCGAGAGCGCGAACAGCGTATCGCCATCAAACGGCATGTGCACGGGACGAATGGCGCGAGCCAATCCATCATGCCCCATCTGAGCGATCTTGGTCATCCCCGCTTTGTCAAACGCCGCATTGGTCGCGATGACACCGAGGGTCGTGTTCTCCCCAGGCCGAAGCGAAGCCGGCCTCTCCCCCCTTCGCAGAAGCGCCAGAGCATCCGCCAAGTGCTTCCCATCCGGCGTGCGGACTCCGGCCAGGATGCGCCCCGTCTGGGGATCACCGACATCCCCCACCGCATTCACGACCACCAGCGCCGCCACAATCACTTCGCCCACCTGCACGCTCGCCGTTCCCAATCCCCCCTTCATCGCGCGATCCAGGCCGAACAACTTCCCGACGGTCGCGCCAGCTCCCGCGCCCACATTTCCCTCTTCGACCGGTCCAGCGGAGGCACGCACACAGGCGCGATACCCCGCCTCACGATCCGGACGGATTCGCGGGTCTCCCACCGCCAGATCGAACAGGATCGCCGCCGGCACAATCGGGACCTTCGCCACACGCGTCTCAAAACCGATGCCGCGTTCTTCAAGGTACTGCATGACGCCGGAGGCCGCATCTAATCCGAACGCGCTCCCGCCCGCGAGGACGACCGCATGCACCTTCTGCACGGTATGAATCGGATTGAGCAGATCCGTCTCCCGCGTTCCCGGAGCCGAGCCACGGACGTCCACGCCGGCGATGGCTCCCTCTTCAGCGAGGACGACCGTGCAGCCCGTGGGACGTTGCGAATGGGTGAAATGTCCGACTTTGATCCCCGGGACGTCCGTCAACCCACCCGGAGACGCCCTCGGCTCGTGCCTCTCCGATTCAGGGGGTCCTGCCATCATGTTCCTCCCTAAGGCGCCACAGGCCAGCAGCGAGAGCGCTTGCTGATGAAACGCCCGCCGCGTGAGTCGCCCCATCTAATGGGATCCCTCCACTCGGAATATCCGCGCGGGAGAATCCTCCGCGTCCTCCCTCAACATCCACAGCAATGCCAGAGCGAGCACCTTACATCCGGCCACCACATCATCCAAACGGCACTGCTCATCCGGCCGCCGAGCGTATTCGAAGCGTCCGGGACCATAGAGGAGGCATTCCTCGACCCCACTCCGCCATATGTGCGCGCAATCAGGAACGGCGGGGCCCACCACATACTCGGGAGCGCGAACAAGCACGACGCGGATCGCGCGATCCAGCGCGCGCACGATGCGCATCTTCTTGAGGACCTCCGCGAAGGTCACGGGTGCGAGTCCGCCCCGCGTGGTCGCGACGTCTCCGGACAGATGTCCGCTTTGAGGATCAAAGCGCAGGCGCTCCACACCGGAAGCTGCGGCGAGGATCACCGCATCGGTTCGTCCGGCCCGTACTATGCCCGTATCCACGAGATGCCCTACCCCCCCCTCTCCCCCGCTCTCGCCATCGGTCGTCACGCTCACTTCGATCGCGCCATCGAAGGCGATGTGCGCGCGCCGCAATGCTTCGACGGCATAGAGGCCGGCCGCGAACCCCGCTTTCGCGTCGGCCGCTCCACGCCCGAAGATCCTCCCCTCGCGGATGATCCCGGCGAACGGTTCCACCGTCCATCCCTCGCCAACAGGGGCGACGTCCATATGCGCGTTCACATGAACCGTGCGCCCGGGTCCACACCGCGCGAATCGTCCTACGACGTTCACGCGCGGAGTGCGCGCGCCGTGAGCCGGGGATTCGATGACCGTCAGGTGGGTGACTTCATATCCGAAGCCCACCAGTCGCTCGCCGACGAACGCCGCGCACTCGGCATAATGCTCGCCAGGGGGATTCACCGTCGGGATGCGAATCAGATGCGCCAAGAAGTCGAACATCTCCTCGGCCAACTGGTCCACCTGCGCGAGGAGGCGCACTTCCTCTGGCGTCAAAAGGGCCGGATGACTCATCTTCAGGACTCCGCCGCTGGCCCGAAGACTCGATGAAAGGCGTGCAGGAATGCGTCGAGCGTCGAGGGATCAAAAAGGACGAATCGAATCTCCCGCAGCGAGCTCTCCGGGTGCTCGCGCAAGAAATCCCGAGCGGCCGTCAGAAGGATCTCCGCACAGCGAGCGGCGGGGAAGCCGAAGATCCCCGCACTGATGGCCGGAAGGGCGAGGCTCGTGAATCCTCGGTCACTCGCGAGTGCGAAACTGGAGAGCGCGGCGGAGCGAAGTTGCTCCTCTTCCCCCTCCTGTCCGCCGCGCCAAATCGGCCCCACAGCGTGGATGACGGCCCGACACGGTAACGCGCCCGCACTGGTGATCGCCGCGCGTCCAGTCGGAACCGGGCCATGCTGGCGCACCCACGCCTCACTCTCTCGCTGAATCACCGCTCCGCCTTTGCGCACGATCGCCGCCGCGACGCCTCCGCCATGCTGCAGATGCGAATTCGCCGCATTGACGATCGCATCCACGTGCTCCTCGGTGATGTCCCCGTGAACGAGTCGAATCACGCGCCCAGAAGCGAGCGCGTGTTCTGCTTTCACCACATTCATCCCTCTCCCCTCCTGAGCGAACGCCCATCCCTCAGAAGACGGGCTCGGCCAGCTTCTCCAGGAGGACGGCCGAAGCGCGCTCCACATCCTCGTGGAGCGAGTTCCCGTGCGCGTCCATGGTGACGATGGCCGGGAAATCCTTCACCCGCAGATGCCACATCGCCTCCGGGATCCCGAATTCCAGCAGATGGACGTCGAGCACGTCCTCGATGCATCGGGCGTAATACTGCGCGGCGCCGCCGATGGCATTCAGATAGACGGCGCCATATTCCTTCATCGCGGCCAACGTCTTCGGCCCCATGCCGCCTTTGCCGATCACGGCGCGCACGCCGTATCGGCGAATGATCTCACCCTGATAAGGCTCCTCGCGCATGCTCGTGGTCGGCCCGGCCGCCGTGATGCGCCACCGCCCGTCCTCGCGCAAGGCGACCGGACCGCAGTGATAGAGGATGGCCCCCTGCAGGTCCACCGGCGGCTCATGCTTCATCAAGTGCGCGTGCACGGCATCGCGCCCGGTGAAGACCTCACCTTGGACGAGCACGACATCGCCGACCTTCAACCGACGCACCGCTTCCTCCGAGAGCGGCGCCTGAATCGAGATCTCCTTCCCGGTCAGCGGCACGCCCTCAATACGCGCCAATCGCTGCGGATGCTCGTCACGATAGAGCCACCGCGTGATCTCTCCGGTCCGCGCATCCAGGACGACGCCCAACCGGCGGAAGGCCCAACAGTCGTACGCGACCGAGACGAAGAAGCTGGCCGGCAGCCGATTGAGCGCTCCGATCTTGCATCCGATGAGCGTCACCCGCCCCCCGAATCCCATCGTGCCAATGTTGAGCGTATTCGCCGCCTTGAGGATGTACTCCTCCAACCGCGCGAGGTCGGGATCCGGATTCACATCGTCGAGCGGGCGGAATAATTGGAGCTTCGCATGATGATACCCCGACGCGCGATCCCCACCGATGCACACGCCGACGGCTCCGGCGCTACAGCCCTGTCCCTGTGCCTGCCAGATGGCGTGCAGGATACACTTGCGCACACCGTCCAAATTGCGATCGGCGCGCCCCAGATGCGGCAGCTCGCACGGGAGCGAGTACTGCGCGTTCTGATTCTCACACCCCCCGCCCTTGAGGATCAGGCGAACTTCGATCTCCGCATCATTCTCCCATTGCTCGAAGTGAATGATGGGCGTGCCCGGCCCGAGATTCGTGCCGCTATTCTTCCCGGTGAGCGAATCCACCGAGTTCGGGCGCAGCTTCCCCAGGCGCGTGGCTTCGGCGATGGCTTCCTCGATCTGTCGCCTCAGGACGATTTGATTCGCTCCGACGGGAACCTTGATCTCGAACGTCGGCATGCCCGTGTCCTGGCAGATCGGTCCCTCGGCCTCACACGCCATGTCAATGTTGGTCGCGATCACCGCCAGTGCCTGCGCCGCGCGCGTCCCCGGCTCCTCTTGCTCTAAGGCCGCGGCGATCGCGCGCCGCACATCGGCCGGCAGCGTCGTCGAAGTCTTCGTGATCAGCTCAAGCATGCTCGCCCTGAATGCCCGCATCACCACCCTCCCTCCTCATAAGATCCCCCGCGTGACCTCACCTCAGGAGGCATGAGCTGCAGCGACGGCCGCTGGAACGGTCGGGAGATGGGATCCCGCGCGTGACACTCCCGCTCAAGGGGGAGGCGAAGCTCTGGAGATCGAGTCGGCACATCTTCACTCATCGTCCCTCTGCCCATGCCGAAGCAGGCCACGGCCTTCATTGCCGATTCCACACTTCCTCTTCCTCCACAGAGGAGGGTTATATCACAAAGCCCGCCGCGAAGGAACCCCGTCAGCGATGGCCGATGAAAGGCGGGCAGCACTCGCTGATAGACGCAGCGGGGCGAGGGGAAGACGTGCTACACTGTTGTCCCGATGAACCACAGGAAGCTACAGGGGAGGCTCAGCCAACGCTGGCACGCGTGGGTGATGGCGCGGGTGAGTTCATATACCGATGCGCACCTACGACCGTACAAGGAAAAGCTTCTGGCCGGACTTCGCGGGCGCGTTTTGGAGATCGGGCCGGGCACGGGGCCAAACCTCCGGTACTATCCTGCGCAAGTCCAATGGATCGGGGTCGAGCCGAATCCCTTCATGCATCGCTATCTGCGAGCCGAAGTCGAACGACAGGAGGTGAACGCAGCGCTCATCGTGGGATGGGCCGAACAGCTCGCCCTGGAAGACGAGAGCGTGGATGCGGTCGTGAGCACCCACGTGCTCTGCACAGTGTCGGACCCGGAGCGTGCATTGCGCGAGATCCTGCGCGTGCTTGTGCCTGGCGGGCGATTCCTCTTCATCGAACACGTGGCGGCCCCGGCGGGCACCCGCCTCCGCCGATGGCAGGAGCGAGCGCGTCCTCTGTGGAAGCGATTCACCGCCGGATGCCATCCGGATCGCGAGACGGATCGGATCATCAGCACTGTGGGCTTCGAGCGCGTGTTCCTGCAGCGGCTCCTGCTCCCCGTCCCCCTGGTCGCCCCCCACATCGTCGGTGTGGCGATCAAGCGCGCCGCTGTCGGCGTCTCGATCCCTTACCCCCACTGAAGCTGCCCTCGCGCCCGACGGGCGAGATCGAGCGCTTCATCCACGCTCTCGGCCAGAACCGTCAAGTGTCCCATCTTCCGACCCGGACGCGCCTCCTTCTTCCCATACAGATGCACCCGCACGCGCGGATCCTCCAGGATGCGCTCCACGCCCATCAACCGATGGCCCCGTCCATCCCCGAGCAGATTGACCATCACGGCCGGAGAGCGCAGCAGCGGCGCGACGATCGGCAGCCCGCAGATCGCCCGCACATGGTTCTCAAATTGGGAGACCATGCACGCGTCGAGCGTGTAATGCCCGGAATTATGAGGTCGCGGAGCGATCTCGTTGACGAGCAGGCGATCCTCCAGCAAGAACATCTCGACGCAATACACGCCCACCATCTGGAGATGCTCCCCGATCGCCCGAACGATCTGGCGCGCTTCCTCTTCGACCCGTGGGGACACGCGGGCCGGGACAACCGATGTGTCCAGGATGTTGTTCACGTGCGTGTTCTCGACGAGCGGATAGGTCACCAGGGTTCCGCGCTCGTCCCGAACGCCGATCATGCTCACCTCTTTCGTGAAAGGCACCCATTGCTCCCAGATCATCGGAGGACCTTCGATCGGACTCCCCCGCGCGTGCAATCGCCAGAAGGCCTCCCGCGCCTCCTCCAGCGTTCGGACGACGATTTGTCCCTTCCCATCATACCCTCCGGAGACCGTCTTGAGCACAGCCGGGAAGCCGACCTCACCAGCTGCGCGCTCGACGTCCTCCACAGACGCGATGGCTCGAAAAGCCGGAACGCCGATGCCCAGACCGGCGACGAACGTCTTCTCGCGCAGCCGATTTTGCGTGATGGCGAGGACAGCGCTTGAGGGATGAACACGCCGGCCATCTGCTTCCAGCGCTCGAACCGATGCAGCCGAGACGTTCTCGAACTCATACGTGAGGACATCGGTGGCTCGCCCAAGCTGCCGGACGGCCTTCGGATCATCATACGGGGCCACGATCTGCGCATCAGCGACTTGACCGCACGGGGATTCCGGCTCCGGGTCCAAGGTGATCACGCGATATCCCATGCGCTTGGCCTCCAGCGCGAGCATGCGCCCGAGTTGTCCTCCTCCAAGGATACCGATCGTCCGCCCGGGTCCGATGAGCGTCACGCTGATTCCTCCTCAATCCTCATCTGCAAGACTTCGTTCTTCATCGCCTCCACATAGGCTGCGAGGCGGTCGGCGATCTCCGGATACTTGAGGGCCAGGATGCGCGCGGCCATCAGCCCCGCGTTTCTCGCATTGCCGATGGCGACGGTGGCGACGGGCACGCCCGCCGGCATCTGCACAATCGAGAGCAAGGAATCGAGCCCTCGGAGCGCCTTCGATTCGACAGGGACCCCGATGACGGGCAGGATCGTTTTGGCCGCCGTCATCCCCGGCAAGTGCGCCGCTCCGCCGGCTCCGGCAATGATGACCTCCAAGCCGCGCGCGCGCGCCATCTCCGCGTACTCGAACATCAGATCTGGTGTCCGATGGGCCGAGACGATGCGCACCTCGCAAGGGATTCCCAGCTCCCGCAAGACGTCCACCGCGCCGCGCATCGTTTCCCAGTCCGATCGGCTCCCCATAATGACGCCGACCAGAGGTCGCTCGCTCCGTCTCTCCATGGTGACCTCCCGCTCCCTCTGCGAATTTGCGGACGCGTCGCACAGTCGTCGCGACGTCTCCCAAAGCCACTTTATCTTACCCCACGCCTTCCCTCTCGGGAAGGTCTCGCGTATGATCTTCTCCTCATGCTCGCGCTCAATGCCGTTTGGTTTGCGACTGCCGGCGCCTGGAGCGCGGACCTGGTGCGCGCGCTCGCGGCGCATCCTTGGCCGGTGGACCTCGTCCGGCGAGGGCTGTACATCTACTTCCCCGAAGAGGCCCGCGATTATGTCTATCTGGTGAGCGCCGGGCGCCTGCGACTCACGCGCCTGGAAGCGACGGGGCAGGAGAAAACGGTCGCCATACTCGGCCCTGATGATCTCTTCGGCGAGCTTCCTGAAGGGCCGCGGGAGTTCGTGCTCGAAGCTCTGGATGACCTCACCGTGAAGACGGTGGAACGTCAGGCTCTGGATGAACACGCGGCGCCCACCATACGAATGGTGGTCCCCTCCGAAGGGGGAGAGCTCGCCCTGGCCCTCCCACCCGCACGATTGCTGTATACGGCGCCGCGCCCTCGCCTCGCGCGCGTGCTCCTGCAACTGGCCGAGGAATACGGGGTGCCGACGCTCGACAAGCAGTTGGTCGTCCCGGTGAAGCTGACCGCTCGCGCTCTGATGCATCTGACATGCCTTTCGGAAGAAGCCGTGCGCGAGGCCTTGGAGAGGCTCCTGGCCGAACGCCTGATCGCCTTCGAGGGGAGACGCCTCTTCATCCGCCATCGAGCGGAGCTGGAACGAGTGGCCGAGAGCAACGTATGAGCGTGCGAGGGGAACATGACGCGCGCGGCAGGCTGAAGATCGGCGTCTTCAGGATCCTGCTTGGCCTCTGTGGCCTCCTCTCGGCCTGTGCGCCGCCATTTCGCGCACCCATGCCGATTCGCCTCCCAGCGGGGAGTCCGAGTGCAGAAGCGGAGACAGCAGACCTCAGGATTCGCGCCGTCGCGATCGTGGACGAGGAAGCGCAGCTGGAACTTTTTCGAGCGAATCTGCTCTTGGCCGGTCTGCTCCCGCTCCATCTGGAGATGGCGAATCGCGGCGATGCGGCGATCCACCTGCACCGCGCGCGTATGGAGATTCGGGATGAACGAGGAGATCGCCTCATCGTGCGCACGCCCGAGCGCGCGCTCCGGCAGCTCTTCGACTACTACGACGTGACGGCCTATCGGATCGCCTCGCGCAAGGAGCTGGAGCAGGCGTTCCGCGCGCTCGCCTTCGCCTTCAAGCCCGCACTGGCCCCTGGAGAGACGCGGCGCGGCATACTCTTCCTCGCTCTTCCTGGGGAGCCGGGTCCGCGCCACCCCCCGATGGCGCTCACGCTCACGTTCACGTCGCTGCGTCGGGAACGCTCATCGGACGCCTTCTCTCTCGCCCTGCGCTTGGCGATACGATGAGCCCGATCCGCTCTTCTGAAGAACGCCGCCTTCGACTCACCGCTCGCGCCGATGGAGCTCCATCACGCGGATGAAGTCATCGAAGAGATAGAGGGCATCATGCGGACCGGGCGACGCCTCCGGATGGTACTGCACGGAGAAGATGGGGTACGTCCGATGGCGCATGCCTTCGAGCGTCCCATCGTTCAGATTGATATGCGTCGGCTCGATCTCCGGCGGCAGCGTCTCCGCAGCCACGGCGAATCCGTGATTGTGCGCCGTGATCTCCACGCGCCCCGTGCGCAAATTCTTCACCGGCTGATTCCCACCCCGATGACCGAACTTGAGCTTGTACGTGCGCCCGCCGAAGGCGAGACCGAGCAGTTGATGTCCCAGGCAGATGCCGAAGATCGGCACGCGTCCGATCAACCGTCGGATATTCGCGACGACGCCGGTGAGGGGTTCGGGATCGCCCGGTCCGTTGGAGAGGAAGACTCCATCGGGCTTCAGCGCGAGCACATCGTCGGCCGATGTATGCGCGGGCACGACCGTCACCCAACACCCGCGCGCGGCCAGTTGCCGCAGGATGTTGAACTTCACGCCGAAATCGTACGCCACCACGTGAAACCGCACTGGCTGAGCGCCTCTTGAATCATTCGCCGGGTCCAGGCGCGCCGCCCACTCGTTCCACACATAGGGATGCTCGCACGTGACGCGGCTCGCTAAATCCAGGCCGAGCATCGAAGGCGCTGCCCGCGCCCGCCGCACGGCTTCCTCGGCATCGAGCGTCTGCGTCGAGAGGCACGCCCGCATCGCTCCCCGTTCCCGAATATGTCGAACCAGCGCCCGCGTATCAATCTCGGCGATGCCGACGATGCCATAGTGCTTCATGTAATCGTCGAGGCTGGCTTCGGCCCGCCAATTGCTGAACACCCGCGAATATTCGCGCACGACGAACCCCTCGACGAACGGGCGCCGCGACTCGATGTCGGCGCTGTTGATCCCATAGTTGCCGATGTGCGGATAGGTCATGACGACGATCTGCCCGGCATAAGAGGGATCGGTCAGGATCTCCTGATACCCCGTCATCGAGGTGTTGAAGACGATCTCCCCCGTGCGCTCACCGTCAGCCCCGAAGGCTTCCCCTCGATATACCGTCCCATCTTCGAGCGCGAGAATCGCTTCCATAACGGCCCCCTCAGACACTCGGGCGTCTCATGATGTCGCCGATGGAGGCTCCGATACCGATCCGGCCTCGACACCCGACTCCATGGCGGCCCGCGCCACCGCGGCCTCTTCACCGACCGGCCCCGTCCCTTCAGGGCGGTCTGCCGCCTCTCCCTCCAATCTCGTCCCCTCGCCTCGCGCGGCGCGCCATGCGCGATGGAAGTACGGCGTCAGCAGCTGATGGCCGATGAGCACAAGCATCGGCGAGGCCGCCACGAGGACGAGCCTTTTGCCCACAATTGGAGCGGCCAGAAGCGAGACGAGCGCAGGAAGCAAGACGGCCAGCACCCGCCCGAGCGACATCGAAAAGGTCTGTCGCACCACGCATCCCATGAGGAAGGCGAAGGGGGGAAGCACGGCGATCCCCAACGCGGCCTCATACCGAGGCGTCTCCGCAGAGAACACCAGGAGTGCCGGAACGACCATCACCCCGTGAGCGATCGCCCATCCGTAGAGCGCCGCGCCCAGGACCTGACGATACCGCCGACGCCAGAGCACGAGCAAGGACTCCCGCACGGAGAACGCATTCCCGAAGAGGAGAACAGCAGGGACGAAGACCCCCCCAACGAGAACGAGCCATCCAATCCCCTCGCGCGCCGCGACGCTCAGCGCCCCCCAGAGATAGCGCGCCGATAGGGCATCCCAATGCCCGCGCGGGCTCAGGAGATACCGAACCTGCTCGAACACGCCCGTCAGCCGACTCTCATAAAGCACCGTGAGCCCGAAGGCCACAAGGGCCATGCCCCCAATTTCCGACCAACCGATCGGACGCGCGAGCGCTCGCGGCAGGGTGCATACCTCCTTACCTGTGGTGCGAATCACCCAGGACACATCGGGTCAGTGCAATCGGCCGATATTGCTGAGCGGCCAATATCGGAAGACGGCCTTGCCGTAGATGTACTTCTCCGGCACGAGCCCCCACTGTCGGCTGTCATTACTCGAATCGCGATTGTCTCCCATGACGAAGTAGTAGTGCTCGCGCACGTACACGGGCGCCATATTCTCCTCGCGCGTATGAAGGCGCGGATCCAAATACGGCTCCAGCAGCGGCTCCCCATTGATGTAGACGACGCCACGGCGAATCGAGATCGTCTCCCCAGGTAAGCCGATCACCCGCTTGATGAACGACTTCGAGGGATCATTCGGATACCAGAAGACGACGATGTCCCCACGTCGGATCGGCTCGAACTTGTAGATGAACTTGTTCACGAAGATGCGCTCCCCATCGTGCAAGCGCGGCAACATGCTCGTCCCCTCGACGCGCACCGGCTGGATCACAAAGGCGACGATCACGATGGCGATGAGCACCGTGAGGGCGAGATCACGCAAGAAGGCGCGAATCTCCCGCCCGAGAGCGACCAGGTCCCGATCCGGCTTCGCCCGCGCCTCCGGAGCGACCGTCGCGCGCGCTCCATCATCCGGCGCGCCCCCGCCCCACAAGACCGGCTCCGAGGGCGAACCGCCCACACACTCGTCTGAGAGCACCGGAGGCATCTCCCCTGATGGAGAAGACGCCGCAGTCTCCGCGGGAACCACGGAAGCCTCGATGATCGGATGGCGCTCTTCACTCATCGCGCATTCATCGCCTCCGACTCATGAGCAATAAGGGTATGGGGTGCGCCTCCGTCTTGTCAATTCATCGCGCGGGTACACTATCAGACGTTGACTTTCTCGAAGTCTTCTGGCAACCTTTTCGCCTTTTGTGGCGACGTCCGTGCGCGTCGTCGCCTAATCCATCGCAGGAGGAGATCGTCATGGCGCGAACGGCAGCCAAGCCGATCCGACTCATCTGTCCTAAGTGTTTCGCGGCGTTCACCGTCGTCGCCTATATCTCGAAAGGCGTGGACAAAGAAGCTTACTATCGGCAACGCGCCGCCGAACACGATTGCTCGGCCAATGGGAAGAAGCCGGACACCGGATTCAAAGATCCGCTGAAGGCCTCCAAGGAGAGAGCGCGAGGCCGTTGATCTCTCCCCCACGAACGGGACGGATCACATCGGTGACAGGATCGCGCGAGGACGAATCCCGCAGCGGCTTCGCGCGCTCGCGCAGTTCCCGCTCATGGGACGCGCGTCGTATGCAGGCGCTTCCCCGCCGCGTTGAAGATCGAGATCTCGGCGCGGGGAACGCCGCCCTCGCGCGACACCCGCACGAGGGCATAGGTGTACACGCCCGTCGCCGTGAATTCGACCTCGGGGCGACGCCCGACAAATGCCACCGGCGAGGGGAGTTGCGCGATCGGTCCGGCAATGATCTCCACAACGCCCTCGACGTGCCGAAGCACGGCCGCATAATGGACATCGGCCGAGAGGAAGATCACATTCGAGAGACCATGGGCTCGGATGAACTCCAGAAGCTCCTGGCGCTCGATTCGATACCCCTCCCAGGAGTCGCGCGTGTGATACTTCAGGGGGACGGTCGTGGCGATGAATTTGAAGAACGCCGGAGAGGCCAGAAGCGCCGCCTTCAACCACGCCTTCTGCTCAGCACCGAGCATGGTCTTGGAAGGCCCGTCTTTCTCCGCCTGTGGGCTGCGATATTGGCGGCAGTCGAGCAGAAAGAGCTCCAGGGCGCGCCCCCATCGAAACGAACGATAGAGGCGCGCGCCGCTCTCCTCATCCTCGCGAATCGGCCAATAGTCGAGGAATGCCCGGCGCGCCGTGGGAAGCCGCGGATGCGTGCGGTTGGCATTGTTGGCGATCTCGTGATCATCCCAGATGACGTAGAACGACGTCTCCCGTGTCAATCGTTCGAAAGCCGCGTCCCTTCGGTTCTCCAGATACTTCCGACGGTACTGCTCGAGCGTCTTCGCCACCGGCCCCGGTCCCTGATCAGCGTAGATCGTGTCGCCGAGGAAGAGGAAGAAATCGGGCTGCTCGAGACGAACGGCATCAAACAGGCGGAACGGTTGATACGCTTGGCCCGCATCTCCACTATAGGCGAAGGTCACAGGCACCCACTCATCCTCTCCCGGCGCCGTCACGAATTGGCCCACAGGACCGATGAAGGCGCGCGAGGGGTCCTGGGCATCGCGCACGTGGAGACGGTAGAAGTAGCGCGTATGCGGCATGAGCCCGTCAAGCTGCACCGTCGCTGTGAAATCCCGTTCGGAGGCGAGCGGCACCCCATCGGTGAGGCGAGCCGTCGTCAGGTCGGCATCCGTCCCATACTCGATGTGCGCGATCGCCTCCCGATTCGCCCGCACCCACAGGAGCGCGCCGTCTTCGGTCACCTCCCCGACAATCGGCCCAACCACCGACAACTCTTGAGCGACGCGCGCGGTCTTCGCGGGAGCGACCGTTCGAGCGATCGCTCCCGCTGCGAGGAACGCGAAGATCACAAGGAACGTCCATCGTCGGTTTCGCATCACACCTCACTTGGAGGGCGCCCAATACCCGGATCGGGCATGGACACGAGCACCGGGGACAGCGACCTCAACGCGAATAGCGCGCCAGGTCCCATCCCGCTCGGAGCGACTTGGATAATAGCCGATGCTGTAGAGCGTTCCCAGCTCGGCGCGAATCTGCGCGTAGACCTCGTCCAACTGCGCCAGGTGCTTCAACGGATAGACGCGCCCGCCCGTCCGCTCGGCCAAGTGCCGCAACTCCCGCCGCGCCAGCCGATACAACCCGCGCGTGATCTCGATCAGTTCCTCCGGGGTGAAGAAGAATGGCTGGCGGTATCGAAACGGAGGATCATGAGGCCGATAGACGC
This sequence comes from bacterium, assembly GCA_041640655.1. Lineage (GTDB taxonomy): Bacteria > Acidobacteriota > Blastocatellia > HR10 > HR10 > HR10. The sequence goes on along the minus strand of JBEPZV010000049.1, from coordinate 3,708 downwards.
GGCGATACCGCTCCAATTGCGCCGGAGAGAGCGTGAGGTCTCCGCGCCGTATCCCCTCGATCACAAACGATTCCGTATCCAGTTCGATGATGTACACGGCGACGGCCGCGCGCTCCAACCGTTTCGCTGCTTCCGGGAAATCGTAGAAGCTCGCGGAGTCCACACCATCGGTGAGCCCGACGATCGCTTTCCGCTCCGACGCCACACGAAGCAGCTCATCGGCGACGACAGCGAGCGCATCGTAAAAAGCCGTCGCCGAACCCGCCCTCAGGTCTCGCAGAGCGCCGATCGCCCGTTTTCGCTCCCGCGTGAAGTCCACATGCAAGATCGCCTCGCGATTGAATTCGACAAGGGCCACGCGGTCCTGCGGTCGCATCCGCTCGATGAAACGCGCGGCGGCGCGCTGTATCGTCTTCAACTCGCCGCGCATGCTGCCGCTTGTGTCCACGAGCAGGACGACATCCACCGGCGCGTCCACCGTCGCGAAGTGAGAGATCTGCTGTCGCTCGCCGTTCTCATAGACGACGAAGTCCTCGCGCGTGAGATGGCGCAGGCTCTCCCCCCTCGGGCTTGTGACCGAGACGGTGAAGGAGACCAGATCCGAGCGCAACTCGACGACCGGCCCCTCCGGCTTTTGCGCCACACTGCTTGACGGAGCAATCCCCAGGCCAAGCAGAACCCCGCCGATCAAGAGCCCTCGCGTCCGGGTAGCGGGGCGAAGCCACCCGGAATCTCTCGCACGCCTCGTTGACATTCCCTGTCGCATCCTATACACTGCCGCCAAACGGCATGTGGAGGTTTCAATTCTGACACAACGAGCGCAGGAGGTACAGCGATGCGAGGAAGACGGCAGATCGCCATCTTGGGTCTGGTCTTCAGCATCCACGCTCTGGGATTGGAGCTTCCCTTCTCCTCAACCGGCCTGGCCGAGAGTCGGCTGAGCCCACAGAAAGACCGCAACCCCGTCGCGAAAGGGACGAGCACGGGCGCTCAGGCGACCGGCGAAGCGGCCGCCCAAGCAGGCGAAGCGACGGCCAAGGCGGCGAGCACGGGAGCGAAAGCGACAGCCAAAGCCAGCGCGTCGGCGGGAAAGACGACGGCTAAAGCCACGTCCAAAGGGGCGACGGCAGCTGGTCAAGCGACGGCCAAAGGAGCGAGCGAAGCCGGCGAAGCGGCCACCAAAGGCGGTAAAGCCGCCGGCAAGGCCGTCGGCAAGGCGGGCAAAGCCGTGGGCAAAGCGTTCAAACGCATCTTCTAGCATCCCGGAGAGACAGGGTTCCCGTGAAGCTGCTGGCGATCACCGTATCGTTGATCGTCATTGTTCCAGTCTCACCGCTGCGCGTCTCCGCGGCTCAGGCGACAATCACCGTTGATACGCTCAGCGATGCGGATGACGGGACCGACGGAAGATGCTCAATCAGGGAAGCCATCATCGCCGCGAACACAAACGCCAATTACAATGAGTGCTCCCGCACAGGTCCAGGCACAGACGATGTGCTTACCTTCAGCATCAGCGGGACGATCCTTACTCAATTCCGGCCAACTCCCTTCGATCCTCCCCTCCGGACGTCTGACGATCAATGGCGGAGGCATATCCATTGATGCGAACCGTTCATCGCGCATCTTCCACGTGGTCTCCGGCGGAGACCTGGTGTTGAACGGCCTCCGACTGCTCAACGGCTATGTCTCAGGAAGCGATGGGGGAGCGATCTTCAATGAGGGTGGCAGCGTCTCCGTCAATAACGTGACATTCTCCGACAACGAAGTGGAGGATGGCTTCGGGGGAGCGATCGCCAACCGGAACGGTCAAGTCACCATCCTCGACAGCACGTTCCTGAGAAATCGCCTCCCATTTGGTGGGGAAGGAGGGGCGGTATTCAATTCTGGCGGAGAGGTAGAGATCCAAAGGAGCACGTTCTCAGAGAATCTCGCCGAAGGCGGCGGGGCGATCTTTCAAACAGGGCCCCTCGCAAGGCTCACTATCAGCGATACAACGTTTTCCAGGAATCTCGCCACATTTGGGGGAGCCCTTCATGTTGATCAAGGCAATGCGACTGTCATCCGCAGTACGTTCGCAGGAAATCGAAGCTCGGGTGGGTACGCGGGAGCGATCTCGAACTTTGGCACCATGGTGATCGCCAACAGCACGATCTCCGGCAATGAAGCCCAAGGAGGCTCTGGAGGGGGCGGGATCTTGAACGGAGGGACACTGACCCTCAGCTTCGTGACGGTGGCCTATAATTTAGCGAACGCTGGAGGCGGAGGGATCAGATCAACCGGCGGCACCACGCGAGTCAAAAACCCAATCGTCGCTGGAAACTCCCCTGGGGGAAACTGCTCCGGCTCTCTCATCCCCCTCGGTGGGAACTTGGATGACGACGGGACCTGCTTCGGGGGAACCGGAACCCCGAGCATAAACCTCGGCCCCTTACAGAACAATGGAGGCCTGACGTGGACGCACGCTCTTCAATTCGGGAGCACTGCCCTAGATGCAGCCGTTGACTGTGCGGATGCGTTCGGAGCGCCTGTGAGTGAAGATCAACGAGGAATCCCGCGCCCTCAACCCACAGGAGGCGGCTGCGATGCCGGCGCATATGAGGCCAGGCGATTCACCCTCACAATATCGAAGACTGGGACGGGCACAGGGACAGTCGTGAGTACCCCGACGGGAATCTCCTGCGACCCCGACTGCAGCGAACCTTATCCCGAAGGGACGGCGGTAATCCTCACAGCAACACCCAATCCAGGTTCATCTTTCATCGTATGGGGAGGAGCATGTTCAGGCGTAAGCCCAACGACGGTAGTCGTGATGAGCAGCGACAGAATGTGCACGGCGCGGTTTGAGCGCAACATGGCCGATCTCAGCATCAGAAAGAGCGCATCTTCGGATCCGGTCATCATCGGGCAGACCCTGTCCTATAGGATTGAGGTTCGCAACGTGGGCCCATCCGACGCGACACTCATCGAAGTGAGGGACGCGCTCCCAGAAGGCGCAATCCTGAGCGGCATTTCTGGTGCCGGATGGGGATGCGGAGTGATCGGCACCGAAGTCGTATGCACCCTCCCCTCGCTCCCGGCTGGGACATCTTCTCCCCCGCTTCACCTTGAAGTGCGAGCGCCCGTTGTGGCCGATGTGCTTGTGAACTCCGCGCGCGTGTCCTCATCATCTCCGGATCCGCAAATCAGGAACAACAGCAGCAGTGTCGAAACGCTCGTTGTGAGTCCAGCGTTGGTGGCTCTCCCATTCCGCCTCGCAACAATCACGCTGAGCAATAACCGAGCGAAACAAGGGCTACTTGTGCTGGATCCGATCAGAAATCGAGTTCGCGTCTTCCTGAGCCGCGAAGATGGGACGCTCGTACGAGGACAGGCAGTGACTGTCGGGCCCGGCCCCGTCGCAATAGCGGTTGGGGATCTGACGGGAGATGGCGCGACGGATGCGGTGACAGCGAATTTTATGGGACGGAGCGTGACGGTGTTGCAAGGACGGGGCGATGGAGCCTTTAAGCCTGTGAGGACGACACCGGTGCCAGGGCGACCTCGGGCCCTGGCGTTAGGAGATCTGGATCAAGATGGGCGGTTAGACCTCGTGCTGGCCTACTGGGACACCGGGCAGGTTCAAGTTTTCAAAGGGCGTGGAGATGGGACGTTTACAGTCGGACGCCGCTTCAACGTGGGGAAACAACCGATCGCCCTCGCCGTAGCTGA